>JBMTBW010000001.1:0-244678 GCA_049430265.1 Candidatus Nanopelagicaceae bacterium
CAACGGGAGCAGCAGGTGCCACGGGCGCAACTGGAGCTACTGGGCCTTCAAATGTTCAAGTGGGAGAAATTTCTTACACATCTGCTCTTGTGGGAAATGCTGGCGTTTCACTTGCTTCAACCAACTTTGCAACTCTTGAAGCAGGCAAGAGTTATTTGTTTGATGTATTAGTTTGGGGTAAAACAAGTAGCTCATCTCTAGATCTCGCACTCGCTGTCTCTGCGATGGGTCAAGCGCCAACAATTACAACTCATTGGATTTCAACAAATTCGCGAAACTATCGAGGAAACACTGGCCAAAGGGAACTTTCTTTTTTTGGAAGAGTAATTATTAACGGAAGTTCAACCATTACTAATTATCAATTAGCCGTCACCGTGAGCAGTGGGAGCACGATAGTTTCGTTTGATCAAGTGACGCTAGGTGGAGGTTTTTCAGGTCAACTAGTTGGAAGCGTCACTGGATGATTTAGAAAAGATTGGAGCGGGCGACGGTAATCGAAACCGCGTGGCTAGCTTGGAAGGCTAGGGCTCTACCATTGAGCTACGCCCGCACTTTTTATCTTTCTAAGGGGGTGCTAATGCTCCTCCTTAGGGGCGCAAGGGTAGCGCTTGGGGTAATTACTTGTGAATTTTTCATCTAGACTCTGCTTCCTGCGCCGCGGGGCGTAGCGTAGTGGCTAGCGCGCCTGCTTTGGGAGCAGGAGACCGTGGGTTCGAATCCCTCCGCCCCGACCAGATATACCTCTTCATCTTAAGTCAGGAGCCATGTGAAAAGCGCTGTTGAGACAATTTCAAAGACTCGAGTTCGTATTTTAATTGATGTTGATTTCACAGATCTTGAGCCACATATTAAGACGGCATATCAAAGCATTTCAGAGCGCATTGTTATCCCAGGCTTTCGCAAAGGAAAAGTTCCAAGAGCGATGATTGATCAAAGAGTTGGCCGCGGAGCAGTCCTTGATGAAGCTATCAATAACGGCCTGCCAGAGTTTTATAGTCAGGCTGCCAGAGAAAATGATCTTCTAGTTCTTGGCCGGCCAAGTGTTGATATCAAAGAGCTTAAAGATAATGAGGCGGTTAAATTTGAAGTTGAAGTAGATATTAGACCTGAAGTTAGCCTGCCTGATTTTTCAAAGATCGAAATTAGCGTTGATGATGTAGCCGTTAGTGATGATGATGTAAAAGAGCAAATTGAAGCTTTGAGAATTCGCTTTGGAACGCTCACAACTGTTGAAAAAGATGTTGAGAAGGGCGACTTTGTGACCATTGATTTAAGCGCGAAAGTTGATGGCGCAGAGATTGAAGGCGGAAGTGCTAATGGCATCTCCTATGAAGTTGGCTCAAATCGAATGGTTGATGGCCTTGATGAAGCTTTAATTGGAATGAAGCTCGAGCAGGTAAAGAGATTTAATACTCAATTAGTTGGAATGGAAGAAGGTCAAAGCGGCGAGGTTGAAGTTACGCTAAAGGCTGTTAAAAAACGTGAGCTTCCTGAGCTAAACGATGAGTTTGCAAAGCTAGCAAGTGAATTTGAAACACTTGCCGAATTAGATGCCGATGTAAGGCAGCGCCTAACTCGCCTAAAGGCGATGGAGCAGGGCGCTCAAGCAAGAGATAATCTCTTGAAATTGCTACTAGAAACAGTTGAAATTGCAGTTCCTGAAAATCTAGTAAAAGAAGAAGTAGATGCTCATCTGGAAAAAGAAAATCGCTTAGAAGATAGCGAGCATCGAAGCGAAGTAAGCCTTGAGATTACAAATTCTTTAAAGGCCGACTTCTTGCTGGACACAATAGTTAAGAGCGAGGCCGTTCAAGTCTCTGAAGCAGAGCTCACCGAATATTTAATTAGAAGCGCTGCTAGATATCAGATGAGCCCTGATCAGTTTGCTCAACAGATTTCTCAAGCAGGTCAGATCCATGCTCTGATGGCTGAGGTTGCAAGAAGTAAAGCCCTAGCTGTAGTCCTGGAGCGAGTTGGGGTTAAAGATGCCTCAGGTCGAAAAGTTGACTTAGCTGCCCTTGCTCCAAAGCAAGAGAGTGGATCTGAGCAGTAATTTCTCTGCTCTAAGCGAACAAACCACCTTTTTCGATATTGCAGGAAGCATTTTTCTATTCTTGGCGTTAGCCTAACGGACATAGAAATGTATATCAGGAGGAATTAGTGGAGCTCATAACCCCCCGTATGGCCAGTAGTCAAGGCGGCGGATTAGATGATCAGGTCTATAACCGATTGCTAAAAGAAAGAATTATCTTTCTTGGTTCTGTGGTTGAAGACAGTATGGCCAATGCAATTGCTGCCCAAATGTTATTACTTGCAGCAGAAGATCCTGATAAAGATATCTACCTTTATATTAATTCACCAGGCGGTTCTATCTCTGCCGGTATGGCGATCTATGACACTATGCAATACATCAAAAACGATGTAGCAACAGTTGGTATGGGCCTTGCAGCATCTATGGGCCAATTCCTTCTCTGTGCTGGAGCACCTGGAAAGCGCTACGCGCTGCCACATGCTCGCATCATGATGCACCAACCATCAGGCGGTATTGGTGGAACAGCATCTGATATCAAGATTCAAGCAGAGCAGATGTCATTTACTAAGAAGAAGATGGCAGAGTTAATTGCTTTTCACACCGGCCAGAAGATGGAGACAATCACAGCAGATTCAGATCGTGATCGTTGGTTTAACGCCGAAGAGGCCAAGGAATATGGCTTTGTTGATCATGTTGTTAAATCTGCAGGCCAAGTATCAGGAAGCGGTGGTACAGCGCGATGAAAATAAACGATATTCAAGGCCGTTATGTTCTTCCAACAATTGAGGAGAGAACTGCTTATGGTTATAAGCGTCTTGATCCTTACACCAAGTTATTTGAAGAGAGAATTATTTTTCTAGGCCAGGGAATTGATGACACTGTGGCCAATGATGTTATGGCTCAGTTATTGACTCTTGAATCAATGGATCCTGATAGAGACATCATGATGTATATCAATTCTCCTGGTGGCTCATTTACCGCCCTAACTGCAATCTATGACACGATGCAATTTGTTAGACCAGATGTCATGACAATTTGTCTCGGACAAGCTGCCTCAGCTGCTGCAGTTTTACTTGCTGGCGGAACGGCCGGAAAACGTTATGCCCTTGAGCATTCAAGGATTTTGATTCACCAGCCATATAGCGAGGGCGGTGGTCAAGGCTCTGATATTGAAATTCAAGCAAGAGAAGTCTTGCGGATGCGCGAATTACTTGAGGAGATTCTGGCTAAGCACTCTAAGAAGAGTAAAGAAGATATTGGAAAAGATATTGAGCGCGACAAGATTCTTACCGCAGCAGAAGCTGTTGAGTATGGTCTTGTTGATCAAATTCTTGCCTCAAGAAAAGCCTCTGTTACTAAGTAGGGGTAATTACTCTCAGGGCGAACGCGTTTAGCCATCTCTTGCTGGGCTTGAGGATTTATTCTTATCTTCTTCCCCTCTAGAAAGTAGGCTCATCTTGACTCGCATCGGTGAAAGCGGCGATCTGCTTAAGTGTTCATTCTGTGGCAAGACTCAGAAGCAAGTTAAGAAGTTAATTGCTGGTCCGGGCGTCTATATCTGCGATGAATGTATCGATCTCTGTAATGAGATTATCGAGGATGAGTTAAGCGAAGCAAGTACTGCAGGGATTCAGGAGCTTCCAAAGCCACAAGAGATATATGAGTTTTTAGATCAGTATGTAATTGGCCAAGATAGAGCAAAGAAGTCGCTCTCAGTTGCGGTCTATAACCACTATAAGAGAATCAAAGGACCAGATCGCCGTATAGAAGATGGCGTGGAATTATCAAAGAGCAATATCTTGCTTCTTGGTCCAACCGGATGTGGCAAGACTCTTCTAGCTCAAACCCTTGCTCGCATGCTAAATGTTCCTTTTGCAATTGCAGATGCCACAGCACTAACTGAAGCAGGTTATGTTGGCGAAGATGTTGAGAATATTCTTCTAAAGTTAATTCAAGCAGCCGACTTTGATGTTAAAAAGGCAGAGACGGGAATTATTTATATTGATGAGATCGATAAAGTGGCAAGAAAGAGCGAGAATCCATCAATTACAAGAGATGTTTCAGGCGAGGGAGTTCAGCAAGCACTTCTGAAAATTCTTGAAGGAACTACCGCCTCTGTTCCACCACAGGGAGGAAGAAAGCATCCTCATCAAGAATTTATTCAGATTGACACAAGCAATGTGCTCTTTATTGTTGGTGGCGCTTTTGCAGGGCTTGAAAAAATTATTGAAAACCGCAAAGGAAAAGCTGGAGTTGGCTTTAATGCCACGCTGCAGAGCGAAAAAGATAAGAAAGCCCAAGATTTATTTGCAGATGTAATGCCAGAGGATCTCCTTAAATTTGGCATGATTCCAGAGTTCATCGGCCGCCTTCCAATTGTGACCTCTGTTGAAGCCTTAGATCGGGCCGCTCTTCTTAAGATCCTTACCGAGCCAAAGAATGCTCTGGTTAAGCAGTATCAGCATCTCTTTGAGATGGATGATGTGGAGTTTGAAATTACTGAAGCGGCACTTGAAGTTGTGGCAGATCAGGCAATTGCCAGGGGAACTGGAGCAAGAGGACTTAGGGCAATCATGGAAGAGGTTCTACTTCCTGTGATGTATGAGGTGCCAAGCAAAAAAGAAGTTGGCAAAGTTCTAATCACCCCTGAGGTAATTAGTCATAAAGCGGCGCCAAAATATCTCGAGCGCGGTCCAAATAACCCAAAGCGTTCGACTAAACGAGGCGAAGAGAAGACCGCGTAATAATCGGTAGTATCTACATCTTATGTCTGAGCTACCTGCGCAATTTAATCCAAGCCAGATTGAATCTGAGCTATATGAAAAGTGGCTTAGCGCTGGATATTTCACAGCCAATGCAGATTCGGGTAAAGAACCTTTCTCAATAGTTATCCCGCCGCCAAATGTCACAGGAAGTCTCCATATTGGCCATGCGCTAGATCACTCAATACAAGATTTATTGAGTCGAATGAAGCGGATGAAAGGCTTTGAAGTTTTATGGCTACCAGGCATGGATCATGCGGGAATTGCAACCCAAAATGTTGTTGAGAAACAATTAGCAGCATCTGGAGTTAGTAGACATGATTTAGGAAGAGAAGAGTTTGTAAAAAGAGTCTGGAAGTGGAAAGAGGAATCTGGCGGGGCGATATTGGGTCAGATGAAACGCCTAGGAGATAGCGTTGATTGGTCTCGCGAGAGATTCACTATGGATCAGGGCCTCTCTGATGCAGTATTAACAATCTTTAAACAACTCTTTGATGCAGGATTGATTTATCGCGCAGAGAAGATTATTAATTGGTGCCCGCGTTGCTTAACTGCGCTCTCTGATATTGAAGTTGAACATAGCGATGATGCTGGTGAGTTTGTGCAGGTGAGATATGGCGATGATGAGGTAAGTATCACGGTTGCCACAACTCGCCCAGAGACAATGCTTGGCGATGGCGCAGTTGCAGTTAATCCAAAAGATGAGCGCTATAAGCACCTCATTGGTAAATCAGTTCTTCTTCCCCTTGTTAATCGCATGATTCCAATCATCGCCGATGAGTTAGTTGAACCTGACTTTGGAACTGGGGCAGTTAAAGTCACAGCCGCCCATGACCCAAATGACTTTGAGATGGGAATGCGCCATAACGTTCCGCTTATTGTGATTATGAATGAAGCTGGAGTAATGGAGGGAACTGGTACTGAATTTGATGGGATGGATCGCTTTGATGCAAGAGTTGCTGTAGTTGAAAAACTTCGCCAGATGGGAAGAGTTGTCTCTGAGAAGCGTCCATATATTCACGCAGTTGGCCATTGCTCGCGCTGCGAAACAACAGTTGAGCCTCGTTTATCTAAACAATGGTTTGTCAAAGTTGCTCCTCTTGCTAAAGCTGCAGCAGATGCAGTTCGTGATGGGAGAGTAAAAATTGATCCAGAATCTATGGAGCCAAGATATTTTGATTGGGTCGATAACATGCATGATTGGTGCATCTCGCGCCAACTCTGGTGGGGACATCGCATCCCGGTTTGGTATGGCCCAGATGGAGATGTGATTGTTGTAGGTCCAAATCAGAGCGCTCCTAAGGGATATGAACAAGATCCTGATGTTTTAGATACTTGGTTTTCATCTGCGCTCTGGCCATTTTCAACTCTTGGTTGGCCAAATAAAACTGATGATTTAAAGAAGTTTTATCCCACCAGCGTTTTAGTTACTGGCTATGACATTCTATTTTTCTGGGTAGTTAGAATGATGTTATTTGGCTTATTTGCTATGGATGGAGTTGTTCCATTTAAAGTTATTGCTCTTCATGGTCTAGTTCGAGATAAACATGGCAAGAAGATGAGTAAATCTCGGGGAAATACAGTAGATCCATTGGAGTTTATGGATAAGTATGGCTCTGATGCGCTGCGCTTTACCTTGGTACGCGGTGCTAACCCTGGAACAGATCAAGCACTTGCTGAGGAGTGGATAGCAGGATCTAGAAACTTTGCTACTAAAGTTTGGAATGCTGCGCGCTTTGCCATGATTAATGGCGCGCATGTAAATGGCGAGCTGCCAGATAAATCTGAGCTAAACCATATTGATCGCTGGATTTTAAATCGTCTCGATAGCACCATTGCTAGCGCTGATAAGGGCTATGAAGCTTTTGAATTTGCTAAGGCTAGTGAGGAGATCTATCACTTTGCTTGGGATGATCTTTGTGATTGGTATTTGGAGCTAGTTAAGGAAAGTTTTGCCAAAGGGGGAGAGCAGGCTGATAAGAGCCGCAGAGTCTTAGGCCATGTGTTAGACCAACTACTTCGTCTCATGCATCCATCTATGCCATTTATTACTGAAACCATCTGGTGTGAGTTAACCGGGGGAGAATCACTTGTTATTGCCAATTGGCCCGCAGTAAGTAAAGCTGCGCCAGATATTGCAGCCGATAAAGTAGTTAGGGATATGCAGGTTCTTATCACTGAGATTAGAAGATTTAGAAGCGAGCAGGGGATAAAAACTTCAGCGAAAATTAACGCTCAAATATCTGGTTTATCGGGAGATCTACTTAACTATGAAGATGCAATTAGATTCTTAGTTCGCCTCGATAAGGCGGGAAGTGATTTTAAAGAGAGCGCAAGGATTGAAATTGGCCAATTTAGTATCGCCTTTGACCTTAGAGGGGCAATTGATGTTAAGGCGGAGCGAGCGAGGCTAAGTAAAGATCTTGAAAATATAAAGAAGGATTTGCAGAGCGCAGTTGTTAAGTTAGAAAACGAGAACTTTATGGCAAAGGCGCCGATGGAAGTTGTTAAAGAAATTAGAGAGCGTATGGAATTTTGCGAGAGTGAAATTACTCGAATCAACACTCTTCTTGCTGCGCTTCCAAAAGAATGAAGATGAGTTCTGCTGAAGATCTCTCACGCCTTGATGCCATTGAAAAAGCGCTACTTAATAGATGGCCAGAAACTAGAATTGCTCCAACGCTTGAGCGAATCTCAACTTTAGTAGATTACCTAGGTTCACCTCAGCTCTCTTATCCAACAATTCACATCGCTGGAACCAATGGCAAAACCACAACTACGCGCTTAATTGATTCACTCTGTTTTGAATTGGGGATGCGCACCGGAAGATTTACCAGCCCTCATCTAGAGAGTTTCTTAGAGCGAATCACTATCAACGGCCAATCAATAACTCCAGAATTTATGATTGCAACCTATAACGATATTGCGCCATATTTAGAGCTAGTTGATTCTAAGATGGCTAACAAGCTCTCATTCTTTGAATCAATGTGCGCACTTGCCTTTGTTGCTTTTGCTGAATTTCCAGTTGATGTTGGAATCTTTGAATGCGGAATGGGGGGAGAGTGGGATTCGACTAATGTTATAAATGGCTCAGTCAATGTCATTACTCCAATAGGTTTTGATCATATGGAGTATCTAGGCGATACGCTTGAAAAGATTGCTCAAACTAAATCAGGAATTATTAAGCAAAACTCATTTGTTGTTCTAGCTGAGCAAGAAAGTGATGTAGCAGCTGTTTTGATGCGAGCTTGCGCTAAGGCTGATGCCACTCCAATTAGGTCAGGTATTGAATTTAGCCTCAAATCAAGGGCTCTGGCTTTAGGTGGACAGATGCTGACTATCTCTGGAGTTTATGGACAGTATGAAGATTTATATCTTCCGCTCTATGGTCAGCATCAAGCAAGTAATGCCGCTACAGCTCTTGCTGCAGTTGAAGTCTTTGCAGGCGAGACAAAGCTTGATGAAGAAATTGTGCGCCAGGCATTTGCTAACGCCACATCACCTGGAAGATGTGAGATTGTTGGGAGAAACCCCACCATCATTATTGATGCGGCCCATAATCCTCATGGCGCAGAGTCTTTGAAAAAGACTATCAGCGAGGAATTTGATTTCTCAGCGCTAATTGGAGTCATTGCTCCCATGGGAGATAAAGATGTTACTGGCATTCTTGAAGCACTTGAGCCAGTTTTAGATCGAGTGATAGTAACTAGAAATAGCTCGCATCGCGCTGCAGATGTAGATGAACTAAAATCACTAGCTATGGAGATTTTTGGAAGTGATCGAGTCAGTGCCTCCGATGATTTAGAGCAAGGAATCACTCAAGCAGTAGATATGGCAAGAACTAGCAATGCCCTTAATGATTCAAACACCGCAGTCTTAATTGCTGGATCAGTTGTTAGCGCTGGTGAGGCCAGAGCAATAATTCGAAGAAAGGGAATTTAAAGGCCATGAAGATGCTAGCCAGAAGTGTTTTGATTATGGAGTTTTTAATTATTGGCTTTGCTCTTCTTGTTGCTAAAGATCTTTCAACGAAGAATAGTCTTTACTTTGGCGCCCTAATTGCGCTCTTGGCTTTTTTCTCATCGGGGCTTTTGAAATTTAAAGTTGGCTGGGCTTTGGGTTGGCTAACCCAGATTCTGCTTATTGCATATGGTTTCTTTATCCCCACGATGTTTATTCTGGGATCCCTATTTCTTGGACTCTGGGTGGCGGCAATTATCTTGGGTCGAAAGGGTGAGGCGGCCAAAGCGGCCCATATAGCCAAGGCAGAAGGGCCAGATTCGGGCAGTTAGAAATGCCCATAGACTTATCCCGTGAGTAACTCATCAACGCCAGTAGAGCGCACCCTGATCTTGGTTAAACCAGATGGAGTGCGTCGTGGTTTAGTTGGCGAAGTAATCAGACGCATTGAGAGCAAGGGATATAAAATCGCTGCACTTAGAATGCTAACTGCAGATAAAGATCTTCTAGCTACTCATTATGCAGAACATCAAGGCAAACCGTTCTATGAACCGCTTCTAGAGTTTATGTCCTCAGGTCCAATCGTTGCTCTGATTGCTGAAGGCCAGAGAGTTATTGAGGGCTTTAGATCTCTAGCAGGAGCAACTGATCCCACGGTTGCCTCACCTGGTTCAATTCGAGGAGATTTAGCCCGTGATCAAGGAACAAAAGTTGTGCAAAATATCGTGCATGGCTCTGATTCAGTTGAATCAGCGCAGCGTGAGATAAAGATTTTCTTCCCTAACTTGTAAGGAGCGATTAAATGGCAAAGTTCAAATCTGACTGGTCCTTCCTAGGACGAGACATGGCTATAGATTTAGGAACAGCAAATACCTTGGTTTATGTTCGTGGCAGAGGTATCGTTCTTAATGAGCCAAGCGTGGTTGCCGTTAATCAAGATACTGGCGCAGTTCTTGCAGTTGGAACTGAAGCCAAGAAAATGATTGGAAGAACGCCAGGAAATATTGTTGCCATTCGCCCTCTTAAAGATGGCGTTATTGCTGACTTTGATACCACTGCTCTAATGATTAAGTATTTTATTCGCCAAGTTCATAAGCGCACCTATCTTGCCAAGCCAAGAATTGTTATCTGTGTTCCTTCAGGAATTACTGGAGTTGAGCAGCGCGCGGTCAAAGATGCCGGATATGAAGCGGGAGCAAGAAAGGTCTACATAATTGAGGAGCCAATGGCAGCAGCAATTGGCGCTGGTCTTCCAATCCATGAACCAACTGGAAACATGGTGGTTGATATTGGCGGTGGAACTACAGAAGTTGCCGTGATTTCACTTGGCGGGATTGTCTCTGCTTTATCAATTCGTGTTGGTGGAGATGAGATTGATCATGCCATTATTAATTGGGTTAAGAAGGAGTTCTCGCTATTACTTGGTGAGCGCACGGCTGAAGAGATAAAGATGGCAATTGGATCCGCATATCCTCTTCGTGATGAACCAGATGCTGAAATTAGAGGAAGAGATTTAGCAACAGGGCTACCAAAAACAATCGTTGTTTCATCTGAAGATATCCGTAAAGCAATTGAAGAACCAGTAAATGCAATTGTTAATGCTGTTAAGGGAACCCTTGATAAGACTCCACCAGAGTTAGCGGCAGATTTAATGGATCGCGGAATCGTGTTAACTGGCGGAGGAGCCCTACTTAAAGGCTTAGATGAAAGATTGCGCCATGAAACAAATATGCCGATTCACATTGCAGATCGACCACTAAATGCTGTGGTTGAAGGATCTGGAAAGTGCGTTGAAGAGTTTGAGGCGCTAGAGAAAGTTCTGATCTCCGAGCCTCGCCGTTAGTTAGCACATGGCAACTCGAGGATCTAATAGAAGTAGGCTCCTTTGGATCTCACTATTGGTGACCTCGCTTTTCATTATCACTCTTGATTTAAGGGGAGTAAGTCTTCTCTCATCGCTTAGAAGTGGTACTCAAAGTGTTTTAGCTCCTGTCGAGCGGCTAGCAAATAATTTCTTCTCACCAGTTGGTAATTTTTTCTCCGAGGTCAGTAATTTAGGCAGAAGTAAAGCAAAAATAGAGAAGTTAGAAGAAGAGAATCAAGAGTTAAAGAGTCAAGTTATTTTCAATGAAAATACCCTAGCGCAACTAGAGTCGCTAAAAGGCGTTTTGGATCTGGCTGGCAAAGCTCGCTATAAGACAGTGTCTGCAAGAGTGATTAGCAAAGGCGGAACGGGAACATTTAGTGAAACTATAGTTTTAGATATTGGCAGTGATTCTGGAGTAAGACGAGATATGACAGTCATTGCAGCGGGCGGACTTGTCGGAGTAGTTAAATCAACTACTGCTTCATCATCAATTGTGCTTTTAATGAATGATCCATCTTTTCGAATTGGCGTAAGGGTTGCTGGAAAGCAAGATATGGGAATCCTGCTTGGACAGGGAGATAAGAGCTACTCACTTCAGATGCTAAGTGCAACCGCAGCAATTAGCGTTGGTGATGTTTTGCTCGCACGTGGAAGTTCTGGAGATAAGCCCTTTGTTCCAGGAGTGCCGGTTGGAAGAATTAGTTATGTTGAAAATACCGTTGGCCAATTAACAAAAGAGGGAAGGGTTAATGGATTTGTTGACCTAAATTCTCTCTCAGTGGTGAGCGTAGTCTTATCAGCAGTTGCCGGAGATCCTGGCGATGCCTTAGTGCCTCAAGCCCCAAGGCCTGCTCCAACAGTTACGGTATTTGTAACACCTAGCCCAACGCCAAAGGAATAAGGCTATGGAGATTAATCGCCTGCCAAAAGTCCTGCTAATTTTTCTTTCTCTCTTCCTTTTGCAAGAGGCTGTAATTAATCAGATTAATTTTTTAGTTGCAGGATTTTCACTATATCTTGCATTTTTTATGGCCTGGATAATTCAAGATCAGAGAAATAGCGCTGTAGTTACTGGATTTATAGCTGGTTTGATTCTGGATCTATCTCCAACTCTTGAAGCACCTTTTGGGCTATGGACACTAGTGCTTACCTCGATGAGTTATCTGCTAGCAAGTAATGTTAGAGCGGCCCTAGATGCTGAGTTAAGCCCGCTAGTAATGCTAAGTGTTGCAGTCATAGCAAGCTCATTTGCTTTAATCCTCTTCTTATTATTTGGCGCAATCTTGGGTCAAGAAGTTGGCTCTGCCTCATATTTAATTAGAAGTATTTCTGGAAATGCTCTTTGGAGCGCCCTACTTTCACCTCTTTATATCCCGCTTGCAATGAAGCTATATAAAGTCACACTAACCGCAAGGCAGCGATAAATGAGAGATCGTTCAGCGCTAACACTTCTTGTTGCTCAAGTATTGGTTATCTCGCTGATGCTATCTTTATTTGGCCGACTTTTTTATCTTCAGATTGCAGACGGTCCGCGCTATCAAGAAGCGGCACTTGATATTCAAAGCAGAGATATCGTCACTCCAGCTCTTCGTGGGTTGATTGTCGATCATGAAGGAAATGCTCTTGCAACCAATAAAGCAGGGCTAATGGTCACAGCTGATCGATCAGTTCTAGATAAGTTAGAAGATAAAGGAGTTTCAGTATTAACTAGAGTGGCAGAGGTTTTAAAACTGGAATACAACGATATCTACACCAGAACTAGGCTCTGCGGCGAGCTAGCAAGTGGTGAGCGAAATGGATGCTGGAATGGAAATCGCTATCAACCAATTCCAATAACCAAAGATGCAAGTGAGAATCAAGTATTTACAATTCTAGAAAAATCGGACCTCTTTCCTGGAATCGACGCTAAACCAGTTTCAATCCGCTCCTATCCATCACTTGCCGGGCAGAAAGCTACCCATGTGCTGGGCTATTTGGGGCCCATTACCGAAAAGAATCTAAATAATGAAGAAGGAAAACGATATTATCGAAATGAATTAATTGGTAAAGCTGGAATCGAATTGCTCTACGATGAACAACTGCGCGGAGTTCCTGGAATTAGGACTGTAATTGTTGATCGTAAAGAAATAGTTAGACAAGAATCACTCAATAGGGCGCCAGTGCCAGGTAATCATCTAGTTCTAAACCTCAATGCTAAATTACAAGCTGCAGTTGAAGTAGAACTCAAAGATGCAGTCTTTCGCGCAAGGGCTAATGGATATCGCGGAGATTCTGGGGCTGCCATTGTTATGGATGTGAAGACTGGCGATGTTCTAGCGATGGCCTCATATCCTGATTATGATTTAAATATTTGGGAAAATGGAATCACTGTTAGTCAGGCAAAAGATCTCTATAGCGAAAAGAGTGGAGTACCAGCGCTATCACGGGCGATCCAAGGTGAATTTGCTCCAGCCTCAACATTTAAAGTCATCTCACTCTCTGCAGCAGTTGATGCTGGATATAGCCTTAAAACGACTTATGAGTGTCCAGCTGAAGTTCAAATCGGTGATAGAACTTTTAAGAATTTTGATAGCAAGGCTGCCGGGCGAATCAGTATGACAACTGCTATGGCAATTTCTTGCGACTCAATCTGGTATCAGATTGCCTATGACGAATGGGTTCGAGATGGCGGGTTAAAGCCAAAACCAAGCCCAAATGATTACTTCTTCGATTCGGCAAAGGGATTTGGGGTAGGGAAAAAGACCGGAGTTGATCTTCCTTCCGAGTTATCAGGACGTCTTCCAGATAGGCAGTGGAAGTTAAACTGGTATGAAAAGAATAAGGATTTCTACTGTAATTACACTGAAAAGGCTAAGAAATCTCAGCTCACTCCATATCTTATTGAGATTGCCCGAGAGAATTGCCTTGATGGCGACAAAGTCAGAGCGGGAGATATGGTCAACTTCTCAATCGGCCAGGGAGATACTTTGATGACGCCTTTGCAATTAGCTGTTGCCTATTCAGCTCTTGCTAATGGTGGCAAGTTAATGGTGCCAAAGGTTGCCAAGGCAATTGTTGAGCCAAGCGGCAGAGTAGTAAAGGAATTTAAACCAGAGATCAGTGGTCGCCTTCCCATTAAGAAATCAACTTTAAAATTTCTGCAAAATTCACTTCGAGCAGTGGTTACCTCAGGCACTGCAACTGGGGCATTCTCTGGAGTTGGAGTTGAGGTAAGTGGAAAAACTGGAACCGGTCAGGTGTTTGGTAGAAATCTTGATGGCTCAAGTAAAGATGACACTTCTTGGTTTGCCTCTTATGCTCCAAGTAAGAAACCAGAATATGCCGTTGTGATGATGGTAAGTCAGGGTGGTTTTGGTGCCAGCACTAGTGGCGTTGGAGTGAGAAAAATCTACGAACATATCTTTGGCACCAATGGCCGCATAGCAATATTTCCTAATGGAACACCGAAAAAACTTCCAAGAATTGATTCTGCGAAGGTAGCGCTGCCATGAAAGTTTCCCTAAAAGGTCAGAGTAAAAAAGGATTCTTTGCAGGAACTGATCAAGTTTTGAACTTGGCAGTCTTCATGCTTCTCTTGATTGGCATTGTCTTGGTTTATGCAGCGACTAGAGATTGGTTTGCTGCTAATGGACTAGATCCTGAGTACTACCTAAAGCGCCAGATTGTTAATGTCATTATTGGTATTGCTCTGGCCTATGGCACAACTCTTGTTGATTACCGCCTTCTTCGGGCCTACACACCATTTCTCTGGGGCTTTGGCGTATTGGGTCTTATTGCAGTATTGATTCCTGGACTTGGTTCAACAGTTAATGGCGCTCGCTCTTGGATTTCATTTCCAGGGGGCTTGCAATTTCAGCCAGCAGAGCTAGCAAAGATTTCAATTATTGTTGGAATGGCTCTCATTCTCTCAGAGCGCATGGCAGGAGAGGATCGACCAAGTGATCGGCAAGTCTTGCAAGCGCTAGGAGTTGCAGCGCTTCCAATTATTTTGATTGTTGCTCAGCCAGATTTAGGAACTGTGCTAATAATCTCTGCAGCGGTGATAACAATGATTGCACTCTCCGGCGCATCTCTTTATTGGGTGATTGGACTTCTAATTGCTGGAGTTGTTGGCGTCTATATTGCAATTGCTAGCGGCGAAGTGAGTGAGTATCAATTAAATCGCCTAAAATCTTTTGTTGATCCTTCAGCAGATCCGCAGGCAAGTGGCTATCAATTAAGACAGGCTCGCATCACTATTGGTTCAGGCGGCTTACTTGGTAAAGGTTTATTTGATGGGCCACAGACCAATGGACGATTTGTTCCAGAGCAACAGACAGACTTTATTTTTACAGTCGCGGGCGAGGAGTTAGGTTTTCTTGGCTCTTCATTTATTTTGCTACTTTATTTCATAGTCTTGATGCGAGCCTTTGCAATTGCAAGAGCTACCACAGATCTCTTTGGCAAAATGGTCTGTATCGGTGTGGTTGCTTGGTTCTCATTTCAAATCTTTGAAAATATTGGAATGACAATGGGGCTTATGCCAATGACCGGGGTTCCACTCCTATTTCTCTCCTATGGGGGCTCTGCAATGTTTGCTAATTTGATCGCTATTGGCCTATTGCAAAATGTCTATCAAAGGACGCGATAAGAGCTGCTTTTGCGCCTAATTAGGCGAAGGCTTTAACTATCTGCCATACTTACCCAGTTCGAAGTCGCCTCACGTTCTTGAGGTCGCCAAGACCGCTCTTTAGGTGCGGTCGGCAGATCCGGAAAAAAAGGCGCCACCACAGATTTTTTAGCAAATGCTTTTAACAAAAGCGTTTATGAAAACTTATAAGAAGGATTTGATCGTATGGCCGAAGAGCCAAAAAAAGTGCGTAAGCGCGCTGTAAAGAAAAGCGCGAGTAAAGCAGTAGAGCAGAGCGAGAGCGCTCCTGCTGTTAAAGAGAAGAAATCAAAAGCCGGGGTAATCCCAGCTCCAATATTTCAAGCAGCTCCCGTTGCTGCCGCCCCAAAGGCAAAGCCAGCAACAACAAAACCTGCTGCAAAGAGCTCAGCTGAAGTCTCTGGCGAGAGTGAGGCGGAGAGAGAAAATCGCCGTCGCCGTCGCCGCAGAGGAGGCCGTTCTCGTCGCAGGCTAGAAAAAGATGAAAGTCCTACAACCAGTTCAGAGCTAAGCCAAGGCCCAAGTAGTGATTCTGAAGTTAGCGTCGGATTTAAGAAACGCCGTCGCCGTCGTCGCTCAGGTGCTGATGGTGTAGCGCCAGGTGAAAAAATTGAAGAAGATGGCGTCTTAACTGTAGTTAAGGTGCGCGAGCCTCGTCCGGTTCAAGAAAAACCGGTTAGAGAGAAGAAGAGCTTTGATCGCCCACCTCGTCGTTTTAAAGATCGCGATAGAGATAGAGGTCGAGAGAAACCTCGCTACAACGATTATCGTGAAAATCGTCGCCGCGGAACAATTCTTACCGATGCAGAATTTCTTGCACGACGTGAATCTGTAGATCGTGAAATGTTAGTTCGCCAGCAAGGCGATAGAACTCAGATTGCTATTTTGGAAGATAAAGTTTTAGTTGAGCATTACGTCAATCGCAATAGCAATATCTCCTATGTTGGAAACGTCTATCTTGGAAAAGTCCAGAACGTTTTACCTTCAATGGAAGCTGCCTTCGTTGATATCGGCAAGGGACGAAATGCAGTTTTATATGCTGGCGAAGTTAATTGGGACGCAGCAGGCCTTGCTGATAATCAAGAGCGAAAGATTGAGAAAGTTCTAAAAACTGGTCAATCAGTATTAGTTCAAGTAACTAAGGATCCAATTGGTCAAAAGGGCGCTCGCTTAACCAGTCAGATCTCACTTCCTGGTCGTTATTTGGTTTATGTGCCAGGTGGGGGAATGAGCGGAATCTCAAGACGACTTGCAGATACTGAGCGCTCGCGCTTAAAAGAAATTCTCAAAGGTCTAATCACCGATGAAGAGGGCGTAATTGTTAGAACTGCTGCAGAGGGAGCAAGCGATGAAGAGCTTACTCGCGATGTAATTCGCCTAAAGGCGCAATGGGATGACATTAAGGCAAAGTCTGAAAACACCAGCACTTCAGCCCCATCACTTCTTTATGGTGAGCCTGATCTAACAGTTCGAGTAATTAGAGATATCTTCAATGAAGATTTCCGCAAGCTCACAGTACAAGGAAGCGATGCTTGGGATGATATTAATAATTATCTTGGACATATCGCCCCTGAGCTTTTAACAAAGATAGAAAAATATAGCCAAGGCAATGATCTCTTTGTTGAAAACAGAATCGATGAGCAGCTGGCTAAAGCACTAGACCGCAAGGTCTATCTACCATCTGGAGGCTCACTAGTTATTGATCGCACCGAGGCTATGGTGGTTATTGATGTCAACACTGGAAAGTTCATCGGTAAAGGTGGAAATCTAGAAGAGACTGTCACTAAAAATAACCTTGAAGCAGCAGAGGAAATTGCTCGTCAATTAAGGCTTCGAGATTTGGGTGGAATTATCGTTATCGACTTTATCGATATGATTTTAGAATCAAATCGCGAGCAGGTACTACGCAGATTAGTTGAGTGTTTAGGAAGAGATAGAACTAAGCATCAAGTAGCTGAAGTAACGTCACTTGGTTTAGTTCAAATGACTCGAAAGAGAGTTGGTCAAGGGCTAATTGAAGCCTTCTCTACAACGTGTGATAGTTGTGGTGGTCGAGGCATTCATGTTCACATGGAGCCAGTAAATAAGAAGAGCCTTGATCGTGAATTTGTTCCAGCAAAGGTCAATAAAGAGGAGAACCTCTCATCTGATGAATCAGAAAGTGATGAGAAAGAAAGCCTGGATGAAAATGTGACTCCGGCCAAGAAAGATGGAGATTCTGGCCAAAAGAAAGGCTTTGGTAGGCGTAAACGCAGGGCTGCCAGCTCTGGAGTTGTAACGGCCTAACTCAGTTTGACCCTAGATGGGCTCAATCCGTAACCTATGCCCCTGCCCCGATAAGGGTCTTTGGCAAGAGTAGAAAAAGAAATGGAAGGACCATTGTGTACGCAATAGTTAAAGCTGGCGGTCGCCAGGAGAAGGTCGCTGTAGGCGATACTCTCTTTGTTGATCGTATTGATGCAGCTGCCGGTTCCACCGTCTCATTTCCTGCCGTATTAGTTGTCGATGGATCAGCAGTAACAAGTGATCCAAAGCTGCTCTCTGGAGTTAAAGTAACTGGAGAAGTTATTTCAGAGGTTAAGGGGCCAAAGATTCATATCTTGCGCTTTAAGAATAAGACTGGCTATCGCCGTCGTCAGGGTTTTCGTTCTAAGAACACTCGCGTGAAAATCACTGCGATTAATGGTGTGAAGTAAAGGGGTTGGCATAAATGGCATCGAAAAAAGGCGTCTCCTCAACCCGAAATGGTCGCGATTCCAATGCACAATTTCTTGGAATCAAAAGATTTGGTGGTCAGGTAGTTAACAGCGGCGAGATTCTCGTTCGCCAGCGTGGCACCAAGTTCCACCCAGGTAAGAATGTAGGAATCGGAAAAGATGACACGCTATTTGCACTTGCTTCAGGTTCAGTGGAGTTTGGCAGTGCCCGTGGTCGTCGCGTTGTAAATATCGTCCCGGTTTCCTAAGCAACGGACTTTAAAAAATTGCGGGTCCGTGCATACGGGCCCGCTTTTTACTTATCCACTTAATTTATAGAAAGGCAAGAGTCAGATGACAACCTTCGTTGATCGCGTGACTCTTCATGCCGCAGCAGGAAAAGGTGGAGATGGTTGTGTCTCTGTTCACCGTGAAAAATTTGTTCCACTTGGCGGCCCTGATGGCGGAAGCGGTGGTAGGGGCGGCGACATTATTTTGGTTGTCGATCCAAGCGTTACTACCTTGCTTGATTTTCATCACTCACCACATCGCAGCGCTAGCTCGGGACGACAAGGATATGGCGCGCTAAAAAATGGCCCTGATGGCGAAGATTTAATTCTTGGTGTTCCTAATGGAACAGTTGTGATGAATAAAGAAGGTCGTATCTTGGCAGATTTAGTAGGTAATGGAACAAGATTTATTGCTGCCAAAGGTGGTTTAGGTGGCCTTGGCAATAACGCACTTGCCTCAAACCGACGCAGAGCTCCAGGTTTTGCGCTCCTTGGTGAACCTGGCGAAAAAAGAACTTTAATTTTAGAACTTAAATCTGTTGCAGATGTTGGTCTAATTGGTTATCCAAGCGCTGGTAAATCATCTTTAGTTGCAGCTATTTCTGCTGCAAGACCAAAGATTGCTGATTATCCATTTACAACACTTGCCCCAAATCTTGGAGTTGTTCAGGCAGGAGAGGCGAGATTTACTGTTGCAGATGTTCCAGGTTTGATACCAGGGGCTTCGCAAGGAAAAGGTCTTGGACTGCAGTTTCTTCGCCATGTTGAGCGCTGCGCAGCTTTAGTGCATGTTCTCGATTGTGGAACGCTAGAGACTGAGCGCGATCCGGTGAGAGATTTTGAAGTAATTGAAGATGAGTTAAAGAAGTATGCAGAGGATTTAAGCACTAGACCCCGCATCATTGCTCTTAATAAAGTTGATCTTCCTGATGCTAAAGCAATGGCAGATATGGTCGAGCCCACGTTAAAAAAGATGGGATATGAGGTTTTCCAGATCTCAGCTGCATCAAGAATTGGACTTGAACAACTTCTCTATGCCATGGCTAAGTTAGTTGCAGAACATAGAAAGCAGGAGAGCGCACAAGAGAAGGTAAAGATTGTGCTTCGCCCAACTCCAATCGATGATGTTGGATTTAAGACTATGGCTAATGATGATGGCTCATTTACCGTTATTGGTTCACGCCCTGAGAGATGGGTTCATCAAACAAACTTTAGTAATGCTGAAGCTGTCGGATATCTTGCAGATCGCCTTGCAAGTTTGGGTGTAGAAAAAGAGCTCTTTAAATTAGGGGCCAAACAAGGCGATGAAGTACGTATTGGCCTGGGTGATGATGCAGTGATCTTTGATTGGGAGCCAACTATTGAGGCAGGCGCAGAACTTCTATCAGGACCTCGCGGCGATGACATGCGTATCCCGCGCGGATGGGAGAAGTTTGATGAAGAGGCAATTGATCAATTAGATGATGAAGAATTAGCCCAGCAATGGGAGTACAAGGTGGAAGATCCAACAGATCCAGGAGTAGAAATGGAGGAGCAGAGATGAATCGCGATGCAGTAATTAAAGCAAAGCGAATAGTTATCAAGATTGGCTCCTCAACACTTACTGGAGCAGATGGCGCTGGCCTTGATAGCGCTGCCGTCACTAAATTAGCAGCAGCAGTTGCTGAATTAAAAGAGCAGGGTAGAGAAGTTGTAGTTGTTTCATCAGGAGCGATTGCTGCAGGTCTTGCCCCTCTTGGGCTAGGCAGCAGGCCTATAGATCTTGCAACTCAACAAGCAGCAGCATCTGTTGGCCAGGGGCTATTGATTCATAGCTATACCGAAGCGTTAAGAAAACATAAAATCATTGCCTCGCAAGTGCTTTTAACTATTGAAGACATTGTCCGTAGATCTCATTATCAAAATGCGCAGCGCACCCTCTTTAAATTACTTGCGCTCGGCGTTGTTCCAATTATTAATGAGAATGATTCAGTTGGAACACAAGAGATTAGATTTGGTGATAACGATCGAATCGCTGCTTTAGTTTCCCACCTAATTGGAGCAGATTTATTGGTGCTTGTTAGCGATGTTGATGCGCTCTATGATGCTAATCCAAGAGAGGCCGGAGCTAAGAAAATCTCTCAAGTTGATTCCCTTGCCGAGTTAGCAGATGCCCAAATTGGGGGAGCTGGATCTAAAGTTGGCAGTGGCGGTATGGTTACAAAGATTGAAGCTGCACGAATTTCAACCCAAGCTGGAATTCCAATGTTATTAACTTGCCTTGCTGATGTTTCCAAAGTATTGGCTGGAGCCGAACTTGGAACATACTTTGTTGCATCAACAGATAAGAAGTCTTCTCGTCTGCTCTGGTTAGCGCACGCGGCAAGTAGCAGTGGAAGATTAATTATCGATGCAGGCGCTGTTAGCGCGCTGCGTGAGCGTGGCACCTCACTTCTTCCTGCTGGAGTAAAAGCTGTTGAAGGGGAATTTAGCTCAGGAGATACCGTTGAAATAGCGGCCGAAGATGGCAGCATCGTTGCCCGCGGATTAGTTGCCTTTGATTCTTCAGAAATTCCAGCAATGCTTGGACGCTCCACTAAAGATCTTGCGAAAGAATTAGGGCCTGAATATGAGCGAGAGTTGGTCCACCGCGATGACATGGTGCTGTTATGAGCAATGATCAATTAGTTGCAGATCTAGCAGACAAGGCAAGAAAAGCTTCAAGGACTTTAATCACTGCTGGCTATAGCAAGAGACAAGGTGCACTGCTTGCAATTGCAGATGCACTTGAGGCCAATATGGGTGAGATTCTTGAAGCCAATAAGTTAGATATGGAACGCGGGAAAGCTAATGGCCTTAATTCATCCCTTCTAGATCGCCTAGCTTTAAACCCAGAGCGAATCACAGATATTGCCACAGGGGCGCGCCAAGTAGCAGCACTTGATGACCCACTTGGAATTGTTTTAAGGCAGCGAACTCTAAGTAATGGATTGAAACTCACTCAAGTAACGGTGCCATTTGGGGTTATTGGAATGGTTTATGAGGCTCGTCCAAATGTAACTGTTGATGCTGCAGTGATTCTTCTGATGTCAGGGAATGCAGCGCTACTTCGCGGCTCATCATCTGCTCAGGCAAGTAATGAGGTTTTGGTTAAAGTAATGAGGGGCGCACTTGAGGCGGGAGATATTTCAAGTGAGGTAATTCAGTTGATTCCTTCAAGTGATCGCGATACCACCAGAGCTCTTCTTCATGCCCGAGGCAAAGTTGATTTAGTTATTCCTAGAGGAAGCGCTGATTTAATACGTATGGTTGTTGATGATTCAACTGTGCCGACTATTGAAACTGGAGCTGGAGTCTGTCATGTTTATATTGACAAGAGCGCTGACTTTTCCAAAGCTCTTCCAATAGTAATTAACTCAAAGACTCATAGACCTAGTGTTTGTAATGCTGCAGAGACTCTTCTAGTTCATAAAGAGATAGCCAAAGACTTCCTACCGCTAGCTCTTAAAGGACTGCATCAGGCGGGGGTAATTCTGCATTGCGATCAAGTAAGCCTTGAGGTTGCTAACTCACTTTCAATTCCAGCATCCCTTGCCACTGAAGAGAATTGGTCCACGGAATACGGTGTATTAGAGATGAATGTTGCAGTTGTATCTGATTTGGAAAGCGCTGCTGCTCATATTTTGAAATATGGAACCAATCACACTGAGGCAATTGTCACTGAGTCCAATGAGAGCGCAGAGAGATTTATTGCTCTTGCTGATTGCGCCGCAGTTATGGTCAATGCCTCTACTAGATTCACTGATGGCCAAGAGATGGGATTTGGAGCAGAGATTGGAATTTCAAATCAGAAGCTTCATGCTCGCGGTCCGATGGGCCTTGAGCAGATGACTACCACCACATGGATTGTGAGAGGAGATGGCCAGATCCGAAAGTAATTCGCTGGCAGCGATAGCTCTTCGGTAAGGTGACCTATATGTCCAATATCTCGCGCGATGATGTGGCAAATCTAGCCAAACTAGCTCGCATTGATTTATCAGAAGATGAATTGGCTGGTCTTGCTAAAGAACTCTCCGTAATCCTTGACGCCGTTGCTCGAGTTCAAGAAGTTGCAGGCGAGGATGTTCCTCCAACTTCTCATCCACTTCCATTAGTAAATGTCTTTCGTGAAGATGTAGTCCGTCCAAGTCTTACTCCACAGGAAGCTCTCTCTGGTGCTCCAGAGCAAGAGGAGCAGAGATTTAAAGTTCCGCAGATTTTGGGTGAAGAGTGATGATTAATAAGAGCGCAGTTGAGATGGCAGAGGCGCTAAACAAGGGCGAAATCACAAGCGTTGAACTAACTAAGGCGCATCTAAAGCAGATTGGTGAAGTTGATGGACAGGTTCATGCTTTTCTTCATGTTGATACCCAAGGAGCTTTAGAACAGGCCAGCCAAGTAGATGCAAAGAGAAGTGCTGGCGAAAAACTTCCCGCCTTAGCTGGAGTTCCACTGGCTCTTAAAGATGTTCTAGTTCAAAAAGGAATTCCCACCACATGTGGCTCAAAGATGTTAGAGGGATGGCGCCCTCCTTATGATTCAACGGTAGTTAGAAAGTTAAAAGAAAACGGCATAGTTATTCTAGGTAAAACTAATATGGATGAGTTTGCTATGGGCTCATCAACTGAAAATTCAGCTTATGGTCCAAGCCGAAATCCTTGGGACTTAACTCGCATCCCCGGTGGATCAGGCGGCGGCTCATCTGCTTCTCTAGCATCATTTCAAGCACCTCTTGCAATTGGAACTGATACTGGAGGATCAATTCGCCAGCCAGCTGCAGTAACAGGAACTGTTGGAGTTAAGCCAACTTATGGCGGAGTTTCAAGATATGGCTTAGTTGCCTTCTCATCATCTCTTGATCAAGCAGGACCGTGCGCTAGAACTGTTCTTGATGCGGCATATCTACATGAAGCAATTGCCGGTCATGACCCTCTTGATTCCACTTCTATTAACGCCCCAGTTCCAGCAGTTGTTGCCGCTGCTAAGGATGGAAATATTAAAGGGATGAAGATTGGAGTTATTAAAGAACTTCAAGGAGATGGATATCAAGCTGGAGTCTTAAAACTATTTAATGAATCTCTAGAAATTCTGGCATCACTTGGCGCTGAGATTGTAGAAGTCTCGTGTAAATACTTTGATTATGCTCTAGCTGCTTATTACTTAATTGCACCAAGTGAGTGCTCATCAAATCTAGCTCGCTTTGATGCGATGCGTTATGGAATTAGAAATGGTCAGGGCTCTGCTGAAGAGGTTATGAATGCCACAAGACAGATTGGTTTTGGCAGGGAAGTTAAGCGCAGAATTATCCTTGGAACATATGCACTCTCAAGTGGTTATTACGATGCCTACTATGGAAGCGCGCAGAAGGTTAGAACTCTAATCTCACGTGATTTTGAAAGCGCTTTTAAGTTAGCTGATGTCTTAGTTTCACCGACAGCGCCAACGACTGCATTTAAGATTGGCGAGAAGTCCAATGATCCAATTGCGATGTATTTAAATGACATTGCAACAATTCCAACTAACCTTGCCGGCATTGGTGGTATGTCTCTGCCATCAGGTCTAGCTGCTGAAGATGGGCTGCCAGCTGGTTTTCAAATAATGGCCCCAGCCATGAAAGATGATTTGATGTATAAAGTCGGCGCTGCCCTTGAAGCCGAGCTAAATACTAAGTGGCAGGGACCAATTCTAAGTTCTGCTCCAAAGCTAGGAGCTAGATAATGGCTCTTAAGTATGAAGATGTAATCGCAAAATATGAACCAGCACTTGGTCTTGAGGTTCACGTTGAACTAGGCACAGCATCAAAGATGTTCTGTGGCTGCAATACAGTCTTTGGAGCAGCTGCCAATACTCAAACCTGCCCGGTCTGTTTAGGCCTTCCAGGCGCGCTTCCTGTTGTTAATGGCAAAGCCATTGAATACACAATTGCAATAGGACTAGCTCTTAATTGCTCTATTGCGCCATATAGTCGCTTTGCTAGAAAGAATTACTTCTATCCTGATATGCCAAAGAATTTTCAAACCTCACAATATGACGAGCCAATCTGCACCAATGGATATCTAGATATCACAATTGATACAGATGAAGGTAGCAAGGACTTTAGAATTGAAATTGAACGCGTCCATATGGAGGAAGACACTGGAAAGTCACTTCACATGGGAGGATCGACTGGGCGAATTCATGGCGCTGATTACTCACTTCTAGATTACAACCGAGCTGGAATTCCTTTAGTTGAGATAGTTACAAAAGTTGTTAATGGCTGCGGCAAATACGCACCAGAGGTTGCCAGAGCATATGTCTCAGAACTTCGAGATATTCTTCGCGGCCTTGGAGTAAGTGATGTGAAGATGGAGCAGGGATCACTGCGCTGCGATGCTAACGTCTCACTTCGACCAATTGGCTCTGAGAAACTTGGAACAAGAAGTGAGACTAAGAATGTCAACTCACTTAAGTCAGTAGAGCGAGCAATTAGGTCCGAGATGATTCGCCATGCTGAACTTCTAAATTCCAACCAGCGAGTAATACAGGAGACTAGACATTTCCATGAAGATACTGGTCTAACAACTTCCGGACGCTCAAAGGAGCAAGCCGAGGATTACCGATATTTTCCAGAGCCAGATTTAGTCCCCATTGCTCCAAGTAAGGAATTAATTGCAAAGATTGCTGCGACCCTTCCAGAAAAACCCTCAGTTAGAAGAAAGAAATTACAAGAGGCTTGGCAGGTGCCAGATAAAGAGATGGCAGCAATGATCAATGCTGATGTTCTAGATTCGGTTGAGGCGACAGTGAAATTGGGAGCAGATCCAACTCGAGCTCGCTCTTGGTGGCTCGGTGAAATTGCCAGAATTGCAAATGAGAAGGCGGTTGCTGCCGCAGATTTAGCTATCAGCGCTGCAGATGTTGCTGAAGTTATCACCTTAATTGTTAAGGGAGAGTTAACCGATAAATTAGCTCGCCAGGTTGTTGAGGCGCTAATTAATGGCGAGGGTAGCGTGGCAAAAATAATTGAAACTCGTGGCATCAAAGTTGTCTCCGATGATTCATCATTAATGGCAGCAATTGAGCGAGCAATCGCAGCTGCTCCAGATGTTGCTGAAAAGGTTAGAGGGGGAAATATTCCAGCCGCAGGAGCTTTAATTGGCGCAGTAATGAAGGAATCAAAGGGTCAAGCTGATGCAGCAAAGGTGCGCGATCTTCTTCTCAAGCATTTAGGACAGGGATAAGTAGGATTAACTCATGACAAATCCAATGAAGCCGCGTTCTGGACTTGTAACTGATGGTCTTGAGCGCGCTCCTGCTCGCGGAATGCTTAGAGCAGTAGGAATGAAAGATGAAGATTGGGTTAAGCCACAAATAGGAATTGCATCTTCTTGGAATGAAATCACGCCATGTAATCTCTCGTTAGATCGTTTAGCAAAAGCATCAAAGCAAGGAGTCCTTGATGCAGGTGGATTTCCAATGCAGTTTGGCACCATCTCAGTCTCTGATGGCATATCAATGGGCCATGAGGGAATGCACTTCTCACTAGTTTCAAGAGAAGTTATAGCAGACTCTGTTGAGACAGTTATGCAAGCAGAGAGATTTGATGGCATGGTCACATTTGCTGGTTGTGACAAATCCCTTCCAGGAATGATGATGGCAGCAGCGCGCCTTGATGTCGCTAGTGTTTTTGTTTATGCCGGCTCTACTCTTCCAGGACAAGTTGATGGAAAAGATGTCACCATCATTGACGCCTTCGAAGCAGTGGGAGCATGCGCCAGAGGATTAATTTCTCAAGAGCAGGTCGATAAAATTGAGCGCGCAATCTGTCCAGGTGAAGGTGCGTGCGGCGGGATGTATACCGCAAACACCATGGCAACTGTTGGTGAAGCCATCGGTCTATCACTTCCTGGCTCTGCTGCTCCGCCAGCAGTTGATCGCAGGCGTGATAGTTATGCTGTTAAGTCAGGGGCAGCTGTTGTTGAACTCATAAGAGCGGGAATAACCACAAGAGATATTTTGAGTAAGCAAGCATTTGAAAATGCCATTACAGCACTGATGGCGCTAGGTGGATCAACTAATGCTGTTCTTCACTTGCTAGCAATTGCACATGAAGCAAAGGTTGATTTGACCTTAAATGATTTCCATCGCATTGGCTCAAAGGTCCCACTACTTGGCGACTTAAAACCATTTGGCAGATTTGTTATGAGCGATGTCGACAAAGTCGGAGGAATTCCGGTGATATTAAAGGCACTACTAGATGCCGGCTTGCTTCATGGAGATTGTTTAACAGTCACTGGAAAAACTATGGCTGAGAATTTAGCTGATATCAATCCACCAGATCCTGATGGCGAAATATTAAGAGCGGTAAAAAGTCCGATGGGCGTGAGTGGCGGAATAACAATTTTAAGTGGCTCACTTGCTAAAGATGGCGCAGTGACAAAGGTTGCTGGAGTTGGAGTTGACTCCTTCGAAGGACCTGCCAGAGTATTTGATAGAGAGCAAGCTGCAATGCAAGCTTTAGAGGATGGAACTATTACAGCAGGTGATGTTGTAGTAATTCGCTATGAAGGGCCAAAGGGCGGGCCTGGAATGCGCGAGATGTTAATGATTACTGGCGCAATTAAAGGCGCAGGTCTTGGAAAATCTGTTCTCTTAATTACCGATGGCAGATTCTCCGGTGGCACAACCGGGCTATGTGTCGGCCATGTTGCACCAGAGGCAAGTGATGGTGGAGCAATTGCACTTGTTAAAGATGGCGATCGAATTCGGATTGATATCAATGCAAGAACGCTAGATTTATTAGTTGATGAAAGTGAGTTAGCAAAGAGAAGGGAAAGTTTTAAACCGCTACCTAGTAGGTATACCTCTGGGGTATTGGGTAAGTATGTAAAGCTTGTGGGATCAGCATCAAAGGGCGCGGTCTGCGACTAAGAGGGGATTAATCCCCGTTCATATTGTGAGATAGCCGTCTTGAGGGTTGACTCATACTTTTTATCAGGGGATACTTATCCACATGTCAGCGAAATCAACTTCTGTAATAGCACTTGTTTCAGTGGTGATTCGCTGCGCGTGAACTAAATAAAAGTTCACGCGCACCCTCAGGAAACTGAGGGTTTTTGCATTAGTAGGCCTAAAAAGAATTGGAAGAAAGGAGTGGACCAAGATGGCAAGTGAGATAACAGGGGCTCAAGCCCTCGTTAACGCTCTAGAAGATTCTGGCGTTGATGTCATGTTTGGTATTCCTGGTGGCGCAATCCTTCCTGCCTATGATCCAATCTTTGATTCAAAGATTCGCCACATCTTGGTTCGCCATGAACAGGGAGCAGGTCATGCTGCAACTGGATATGCCCAAGTTACCGGCCGCGTTGGGGTATGCATTGCAACTTCAGGGCCAGGAGCAACAAATTTAGTTACACCAATTGCTGATGCGCAGATGGATTCAGTTCCAATTGTTGCTATCACTGGGCAAGTTCCATCAGCTGCTATTGGGACCGATGCCTTCCAAGAAGCTGATATCCGCGGAATCACAATGCCGGTAACTAAACATAATTACTTGATAACTGATCCTGCTCAAATTCCTCGGGCAATTGCTGAAGCTTTCTATATTGCATCATCTGGAAGGCCAGGACCAGTTCTAGTTGATATCGCTAAAGATGCGCTACAGAAGATGACTAGCTATAACTATCCAAAGAAGTTAAACCTTCTAGGCTACAACCCGCAGATTGAACCAAACTCAGAAGCGATTAGAGATGCTGCATCACTTATTGCCCAGTCAAGTAAACCTATTTTCTATATTGGTGGCGGTGTAATAAAAGCTAATGCTGCAAAAGAGCTTCTTGTGCTAGCAGAGTTAGTTGGAGCTCCCGTTGTTACAACTTTGATGGCAAGAGGAGCATTTCCTGATAGCCATAGCCAGCATCTTGGTATGCCAGGAATGCATGGAACGGTGGCTGCTGTCACTGGCCTACAGAAAGCAGATTTACTTATTACTTTAGGCGCTCGATTTGATGATCGAGTGACTGGAAAACTCTCTACTTTTGCCCCAAATGCCAAGATAATTCATGCCGATATTGACCCGGCAGAAATTGGTAAGAATCGCTACGCAGATGTACCAATCATTGGTGATCTTGGCCCAATCATAAGAGCGCTGATTCCTGCAGTTAAGTCTGAGTTTGCTAAGAATAAAGCTGATATCACTCAGTGGTGGAAGCAGATGAATTCGCTACGCCAGAAGTATCCACTTGGATATAACGAACCAAGTGATGGATCGCTATCGCCACAATATGTAATTGAGCGAATCGGTGCAATTACCGGCCCTGATGGAATCTATGTTGCAGGTGTTGGGCAACATCAGATGTGGGCATCACAATTTGTTAAGTATGAAAAACCAAGAACTTGGCTTAACTCTGGTGGCCTTGGAACTATGGGATATGCAGTTCCAGCTGCAATGGGTGCAAAAGTTGGCGCGCCTGATACTCCAGTTTGGGCAATTGATGGTGATGGTTGCTTCCAGATGACAAACCAGGAACTAGTAACATGTGCCTTAAACAATATTCCAATCAAAGTAGCTGTAATTAATAATGAGAGTTTAGGAATGGTTCGTCAGTGGCAGACTCTCTTTTATAAAGAGCGTTATTCAAATACTGATCTGCACTCCAAGAGAATTCCTGACTTTGCAAAACTTGCAGAGGCGATGGGCTGTGTTGGGCTTCGCTGTGAGTCAAAAGGCGATGTTGATAAAATCATTAAAGAGGCAAATGCAATCAATGATGCGCCAGTTATAGTGGACTTTAGCGTTCATAGAGATGCGATGGTTTGGCCAATGGTGGCTGCCGGAACTTCTAATGATGATATTTTGATTGCCAAAGAGATGGCACCTGACTGGGATTCACAGGAGTTATAGCCATGGCCCAACACACTCTCTCTGTTCTTGTTGAAAATAGCCCAGGTGTTCTAGCTAGGGTTGCATCGCTATTTTCTCGCCGGGGATACAACATTGATTCACTTGCTGTGGGACCAACAGAGAGTCCTGAGATTTCGCGAATTACTATTGTTTTAAATCTTGAGGGCCACGCACTAGATCAAGTGAGCGCACAGCTATTTAAACTAGTTAACGTTATCGGCATTCAAGAGATGGAAGATAAGAACTCCCATCAAAGAGAGCTATTAATGGTTAAAGTAAACAGCGCTGGCGATAATCGTTCAAAGATTGAAGCTGTAGTGGGCAAATATCGAGCCTCAATTGTTAGCCAGGCTTCCTCCAGCCTTACCATTGAGGCGATAGGAAATAGCGCTGAGATTGCAGCGCTACTAGGCGAGCTATCAAGCTTTGGCATCAAAGAGTTAGTTCAATCAGGTCTTATCGCACTAGAAAATGGCGATGCGACTTTGGCTGAAAGAACTTTGCAAGAAACTGGACTAGCTTCTTCATCGACGCATAGCCAGACCGAGGACTACCAAAACTAAACTAGAAAGCAGGAGAACGTGGCAACTATTTATCATGACGAAGATGCAGACCTTTCGGTAATACAGGCTCGAAAAGTTGCGGTCATTGGATACGGTTCACAAGGACATGCCCATGCCCTAAACCTGCGCGATAGCGGCGTTGATGTAAGAGTTGGATTAGCAGAGGGTTCCAAATCTCGTGCCAAGGCAGAAGAGGAGGGCTTAAGAGTTCTCTCGGTTGCAGAAGCTGTTAAAGAGGCGACAGTAATTATGCTCCTTGCACCTGATCATAAGCAGCGCCACATTTATAAAGAATCTATCGAACCTAATCTAAAGGCTGGAGACGCGCTCTTCTTTGGCCATGGATTTAATATTCGCTTTGGATATATCAAGCCACCTGCAAATATTGATGTTTGTATGGTCGCCCCAAAGGGCCCAGGACATCTAGTAAGACGTGAGTTTGCTGCAGGGCGCGGAGTTCCAGATATCGTAGCTGTTGAGCAAGATGCAACTGGATCTGCTTGGCCACTTACTCTCTCTTACGCAAAGGCTATGGGAGGTTTAAGAGCGGGTGGAATTCTTACAACCTTCACCGAGGAGACCGAGACAGATCTATTTGGAGAGCAATCAGTACTCTGCGGCGGAGCATCACAATTAGTGCAATATGGTTTTGAAGTTCTAATTGAAGCTGGATATCAGCCAGAGGTTGCCTACTTTGAGTGTCTCCATGAGTTAAAACTCATCGTTGATCTTATGTATGAAGGCGGAATTGCTAAACAGCGTTGGTCAGTTTCCGATACAGCAGAATATGGCGATTACATCTCTGGGCCAAGAGTTATTGATCCAAGAGTAAAAGAGAATATGAAGGCAGTTCTAGGAGATATCCAGAGCGGAGCATTTGCTAAGCGCTTTATCGAAGATCAAGATGCTGGGGCTCCAGAATTTAAATCACTTCGCGCTAAAGGTGAGTCTCATCCGATTGAGGAAGTTGGCAGAAATCTACGCAAGATGATGTCTTGGGTTAAAGCTGCCAATAAGGATGATTACAAGGAAGGATCTGCCTCGCGTGGCTAAACCCAAAGTTCTAATTGCTGAGGAGTTAAGTCCAGCAACCCTAGATGCCCTAGGACCAGAGTTTGAAATTATCAACTGTGATGGGGCGAATAGATCTGAGTTGCTGGCTTGTCTCTCTTCAGGAGTTGATGCAGTTTTAATTCGCTCTGCCACAAAGATGGATAGTGAAGCAATCTCTGCAGCTAAAGGTTTAAAGGTCATCGCAAGAGCCGGTGTAGGGCTAGATAACGTTGATATTCCTGCTGCAACTGCTGCTGGAGTAATGGTGGTTAATGCTCCTACATCAAATATTGTGAGCGCAGCAGAACTTGCTATCGCACTTATTCTTGCATCTGCTCGCCATCTATCACCTGCTCACGCCGCGCTTAAGGGCGGGAAGTGGGCTCGCTCTAAATACACCGGCGCTGAGTTATTTGAAAAGACTCTAGGCGTTGTTGGTTTTGGAAGAATTGGTCAGCTAGTTGCTCATCGCATGCAGGCATTTGGCATGAAAGTAATTGCATATGACCCATATCTTCAGCCGGCAAAGGCGGCAGCACTTGGGGTAGATCTAGTCTCACTTGATGATTTGCTAGCAAACTCTGATTTCATAACGATCCATCTTCCAAAAACAAAAGAGACTGCTAACTTAATTGGCGATGCAGCGCTGAGCAAAGTTAAGCCAACTGTTCGAATCATCAATGCTGCTCGCGGTGGAGTATTAGATGAAGCTGCGCTCTATAAAGCAATTAGTGAGGGGCGAGTAGCGGGTGCTGGACTTGATGTATTTGCAACTGAGCCTTGCACTGATTCTCCGTTATTTACTCTAGATCAAGTTGTTGCAACTCCTCATCTTGGCGCATCAACAGATGAAGCCCAAGAAAGAGCAGGAATTGCCGTAGCAGTATCAGTTCGAAAGGCGCTCTCAGGAGAGCTTGTGCCAGATGCAGTAAATGTTAAAGGCGGCGAGATTCATGAAGAGATCCGTCCAACCCTTCCACTAGTTGAAAAGATGGCCCAGATTGCAACCGGCCTTGAGGCAGAGCTTCCCGTAAGTATTGAAATTACTGTTAAAGGTGAAGTCTCTATTTATGACTCATCTATTTTGGCAACTTCTGCGCTAAAGGGAGCGCTAATTGCAATTGGAACCGAAGATGCAACTTATGTTAATTCTCCAAATCTTGCTCAAGAAAAGGGCATGAGCGCAACGGTAAGTAGTGAGGCTGAGTGCGAGGATTATCGAAGCATGATCTGTCTTCGCGCTGCATTCTCAAATGGCTCAAGAGTTGAAGTAGATGCCACTCTTATGGGAATTCGAAAAGTAGAGAAGATAATTCGCATCAATAAGTTTGATATTGAGCTACCACCAAGTGATCATCTTCTATTTCTCATCTATGAAGATAAGCCAGGAGTTGTCGGAGCTGTTGGAAATATTCTTGGCGCTGCAAAAATTAATATCGCCAATATGCAAGTTGCTAGAGATAAGGCAGGCGGCGAGGCTCTAATGGCCTTAACAGTTGACTCTGCTATTCCAATTGAGTTCACAGAAAAGATTGCTAAAGAGATTGGCGCTCGGGTATCTAGGTCGGTATCGCTACTAGTATGAGTAAAAACTTTAATCTTGCTGTAATTGCAGGCGATGGAATCGGCCCTGAGGTTGTAAATGAGGGTTTGAAAATTCTTGATGCAGCGGGCAAGAAGCATGGCTTTACTTATAGTAAGAAAGCATTTGAATTAGGGGCTGCCTTCTGGCATAGAACCGGTGAAGTTCTGCCAGATAAAACTCTGGAAGAACTAAAAAGCTTTGATGTCATACTTCTTGGCGCAGTAGGAGATCCAAGTGTTCCAAGTGGAGTTCTTGAGCGGGGGCTACTTCTAAAGCTTCGTTTTGCCTTTGATCATTACATAAACCTGCGTCCTGCGCGCCTATATCCAGGAGTAGTTGGTCCACTAAAGACAAGTGCCCCGATTGATTTCATTGTAGTTAGAGAGGGAACCGAAGGACCTTATGTTGGAGCTGGCGGAGTTCTCGGGCTTGGTACTTCAAGTGAAATTGCAACTGAGGAGAGCCTCAATACCAGACGAGGCGCAGAGCGAGTCATAAGAGATGCATTTAATAGAGCTATGGCAAGACCTAGAAAGAAATTAACTTTAGTTCATAAGAATAATGTTTTAACAAAAGCGGGAAGTCTTTGGACAAGAACGTTTGAAGAAGTTGCAAAGGATTTTCCTCAAGTAAGTACTGATTATCTACACGTTGATGCAGCTTCAATGTTCTTTGTAACAAATCCTGAGCGCTTTGATGTAGTAGTAACCGATAATCTCTTTGGCGATATTTTGACTGATATCGCTGCTGCTATCTGTGGCGGTATTGGCCTTGCTGCCTCTGGCAATATCAATCCAAGTGGCGATTTTCCGTCAATGTTTGAACCAGTACATGGCTCAGCCCCTGATATTGCAGGAAAAGGAATTGCGGATCCAACTGCAACAATTATGTCTGTTGCGATGCTACTTAATCACCTAGGGCTCACAGATGCTGCAAGAGATGTTGAGAAAGCAGTGGAGGCTGATTTGCTTACCAGAGCTGATAAGAAGAGAAGCACTAGTGAAATAGGCGATGACCTAGCAAAGGCGCTTAGCTAATGAAAATTACAATCAGCCCTTCATCAAATCCGGTATCGCCAACTCAGAGAGATCAGTATCTAGAGGCTCCTGGATTTGGAAAATACTTCACTGATCACATGGCAGTTGCTGAATGGAATCAAGCTAGCGGCTGGTCTGATTTAACAATTTCTGCCTATGGGCCACTAAATCTTGATCCTGCAGCAATGGTTTTTCATTATGGACAAGAAATCTTTGAAGGAATGAAGGCTTACTACCAACCAGATGGATCTATTGCTCTCTTTCGCCCTAATGCTAATGCTCTACGTTTTGCAAAGAGCGCAGCGCGAATCACTCTTCCAGAGCTTCCAGTTGAAGACTTTGTTAGCGCCGTTGAGGCTTTAGTAAAGCAAGATGCTGGTTGGGTTCCTAAGAAAGTTGGAGAGTCTCTTTATTTAAGGCCATTTATGATTGCAACTGAAGTTGGTCTTGGCGTAAGGCCATCTAATAAAGCTTTATTTGCCGTAATTGCCACCCCTGCTGCTGCTTACTTTAATTCTGCCAAAGCTGTAACAGTCTGGATCTCTTTAGAGTATGTCAGAGCAGTTCTTGGTGGAACTGGCGAGGCAAAATGCGGTGGAAATTATGCGGCTTCTCTGCTTGCTCAGCAGGAGGCAGCAAAAGAAGGTTGTGATCAAGTGGTCTGGCTTGATGCCAAAGAGCGATTCTGGGTTGAGGAAATGGGAGGGATGAATCTCTACTTTGTTAAGGGCAGAGGAAAAGATGCAACTATCTTCACTCCAAAATTAACTGGAACACTGCTTCATGGCATAACCAGAGATTCAATTCTCGCCGTTGCAAAAGACTTAGGATATAAAGTCGAAGAGGGAATGATCTCAATTGATCAATGGCGCGATGGAGTTGCAAGTGGGGAGATTTCAGAGATCTTTGCCTGCGGAACAGCAGCAGTTATTGCCCCAGTTGGTTCTGCAAAGAGCAAGTATGGAACCTGGGTAACAGGTGATGGCAACCCTGGGCCGATAACTATGGAAATTCGTAATCACTTACTCGGCATTCAACATGGCACTATCCCTGATAAACATGGCTGGATGAAGCGAGTTATCTAGTGGCAATCTCTGATTCATTTCATATCTATGACACCACACTAAGAGATGGCGCGCAGCAAGAGGGTCTTAATCTCTCAGTCCATGACAAATTAACTATCGCCAGACATCTTGATGATCTAGGTGTGGGCTTTATTGAAGGCGGATGGCCTGGAGCCAATCCAAAAGATACTGAATTCTTCAAATTAGCTGCTAAAGAGTTGAAGTTAAAGAATGCCACTTTTGTCGCATTTGGCGCCACTAGGCGGGCCAATAGTAAAGCAGCAGATGATGCTCTTCTTAGAGCGCTTGCCGAATCTGGAGCGCCAGTTGTAACTCTTGTTGCAAAGTCTCATGATCGCCATGTCGAGCTCGCCTTAAAAACAGATTTACAAGAAAACTTAGCAATGATTAAAGATTCAATTAAGTTTTTACGGCAAGGTGGCCAGAGAGTATTTCTTGATGCAGAACATTTCTTTGATGGATATCGAGCTAATCCAGCATACGCACTTGAGGTAGTAAGAGCTGCAGCAGAGGCTGGAGCAGATGTTATTGCTCTCTGTGATACCAATGGCGGGATGCTGCCTGATGAACTATCAGATGTAGTTGCAAAGGTAATTTCAGATAGCTCTGCTCGCATTGGAATCCATTGCCATAATGACACAGGATGCGCTATCGCTAACTCACTTGCTGCAGTTGCCGCTGGAGCAAGCCATGTCCAAGGAACTCTAAATGGTTATGGCGAGAGAACTGGAAATGCGGATCTAATTTCAATCATTGCTAATCTGCAATTAAAGAAGAAGCAAGAAGTACTTCCAAAAGGTGCGCTAGAGGAGGCATTTAGAATCGCTCACGCTGTTGCTGAAGTTACCAATGTCTCGCCAAGTGCCAGACAGCCATATGTTGGTATTTCTGCCTTTGCACATAAAGCCGGCCTTCATGCATCGGCAATTAAAGTTGATCCAGCGCTATATCAACATGAGAATCCTGAGAGCGTTGGCAACGATATGAGAATGCTCGTTTCTGAAATGGCAGGAAGAGCTTCAATTGAAATTAAATCCTCACAACTAGGTTTTGATTTAAGTAAGGAGAAAGAGGTTGTTGCTCGTCTTGTTGAGCGAGTAAAAGAGTTAGAGGCTGGTGGCTATACCTTTGAGGCAGCAGATGCCAGCTTTGAGCTGTTGTTGCGAGAGGAGCTTGCCGGAAAGAAACCCTCATTTTTCACTATTGAGAGTTGGAAAACTAGCGTTGATCAAGGCGGAGATGGTTCAGTAACTTCAAGAGCTGAGGTAAGTATTAGGGCAAAGGGAGAGTTAATTTCAGCCTCCGGTAGTGGAAATGGCCCAGTTAACGCTATCGATAGAGCGCTTCGAAATGGTCTTGAGAAGTTATATCCAGAGCTGGCTGAGTTAGAGCTAACTGATTACAAAGTTCGTATCTTGGAAGGTCGCCTAGGAACTGGGGCTATTACAAGAGTATTAGTTGAGAGCAGCGATGGTCATGGCGAGTGGAGCACAATTGGAGTTCATGAAAATGTTATTGCCGCCTCTGCCATGGCGCTTGAAGATGCGCTAACTTATGGGCTAATAAGAGCAGGAAAGAAACCTGAGTAAGGGATTTAAGTAAGGAGAGAAAAGAATTTAGCTATGCGCACGGTTTTAAAAAGAGGAGTGAAGTTAACTCCTAGCGAATCATCAGAGTGGCTCCGAGTAAGAATGGAAGCTCTAAATATCTCAGGGCTTGAAGAACTACATCAAAAAACAGGAATTGATAAGGGCTCAATCTCACGCTATTTTCGCCAAGAGCGCACCCCAAAAATTGATGTCATTGCCCCTCTTGCTCAAGCACTTGAAGTCTCGCCAGAGACTCTGCTTATCGCACTTGGCGCAATAGATAAGAAGCGCAGCTAATCACTCTCTTGCAGTGATGATTAGCTCATCTCCAGTTCGATTAAAGTCTCTAGGAAAAGCATCATCTGCCCAGAGGCGATGCAGGTGAGCTATCTGCTCAGAATCTAATATCCCGGATGTAACATCTAAAATCTGATCAAAATCATCATTGATTCCAATAGTGACCCTTATTTCAGTTGCAGTATTTGTAAGGCTTGGCTCAAGAGCAGTATCACTTACTATTAAGAGAATTTTCAATTACTGCTCCTTCGCTATTTAGCCGCTAAGTGATCCATTTGCCACTGACAAACCACCGAAGAAGATCCACACCTTGCGCATCTGAAACAGCGTGGATTAAGTGTTGCTTAGAAGCAACGCTGTGTCTATCGTTCTTAGAGGTGATTCCTAGATAACCTAGGGTTTATGGCGCTAGATAGTGAGTTGGCAAAGGCTTATCGAAGCCATCTAATCTCTGAGCGAAATCTCTCAGAGAACTCAATTCGGGCATACCTTGCAGATTTAGAGTCGCTTCTACTTCATATAAATCAATTAGGAGTCACAGAATTTGCTCAGCTAGAGCTCAATCACATCCGCTCCTGGCTTGCAAACCTCTCAACTAAGGGAGCAGCTAGATCTTCTATTACCCGCCGAGTAGTTTCAATTCGTGCCTTTACTTATTGGGGGGCGAGAAGTGGTTGGTTATCAAGTGATATCGGAAAAGACTTAATCGCTCCAAAGCCTGAGAGAAATTTGCCTGATGTTTTAGATATCGAGACCGCAGCGCTAACAATCAAAGCACTTGAAGTAAGAGCGCAGGAAGAGGCAAGTGCCAGCTCACTTCGAGATCTTGCGTTAGTTGAAGTTTTATATGGCTCAGGTATTCGCATCTCAGAGTTAGTTGGTTTAGATCTTGGCGATATTGATAGGCAGAGATCAACTATCAAAGTAATGGGTAAGGGGAGTAAGGAGAGAATCGTTCCACTTGGCCAACCAGCAATTGCTGCTCTTGATAATTGGATCAATAACGCAAGATCTGAGCTAGCAAGTCAGTCAAGTGGCAGTGCAGTATTTATTGGCTCTCGCGGAAAGAGAATTGATCAGAGAGTTGCGCGAAGTGTGGTCTATCAAGCGATGGAGGCAATTGGTAGCGATAAGAAATTAGGTCCACACACTCTTAGACATAGCGCAGCAACTCATCTCTTAGAAGGTGGCGCCGACTTAAGAACGGTTCAAGAAATTCTCGGCCACTCATCTCTTGCTACTACTCAGATTTATACCCATGTCTCGCAGGAGAGAATTAAGAAAGCATATGAGCAGGCCCATCCCAGGGCTTAATTTCCTACTGTAAGAATAGATTTAATCTATCCCTCGGCGAATACTCTCAATTGTTTCTAAAATTTTTACATCCCGCTCACCAGATGGGGCAAGAGCTACTCCTGTAACTAGGCCAATAAGGAAAGCAGTTACCAGTGAGGCGATTTTCATAGGTATAAATCTGCCTCCACTGCAGGTTTAGTCAGGCAGATGTGCGTAATCACCGTGGAAAAAGCGGGGTTGTGGGTCAGGTAGGATTTGGCCCGCACAGAGGTAAAACTCTGTGACTTCACGCGTCTACTTCATTTAATTACACACGCTGTAGTTAATTGAGGAAACCATTTCGGTCTGACTCTAAATGAGTTAGTCGGTGCCTAGACGCTAGAGAACTAACAAATAGTTGGTTCATTAACCGATGCGAACTAAAAAGTTCGCACTTAAGGAGCGTGCCGCCATGGCGGTTGTAACAATGCGAGAACTCCTCGATAGCGGTGTTCACTTTGGACATCAGACTCGTCGATGGAATCCAAAGATGAAGCGCTTTATTTTCACAGAGCGCAATGGGATCTACATCATCGATATTCAGCAATCACTTGCACTAATCGATAAGACCTATGACTTTGTCAAAGACACAGTTGCAAAAGGTGGACACCTATTGTTCGTAGGAACAAAGAAGCAGGCTCAAGAGCCAATTAAGTCTCAAGCAGCTCGAGTTGGAATGCCTTATGTCACTGAGCGTTGGCTCGGTGGAATGCTTACCAACTTCCCAACTGTATATAAGCGTATTCAACGGCTAAAAGAGCTAGAGGCGCTTGAGGCATCTAATGATCAAGTTCTAACTAAGAAAGAACTTCTCTTGCTCCGTCGTGAACGTGAGAAGCTACATAAGAACCTTGATGGAATTCGTAATATGACTAAGTTGCCATCAGCAGTTTGGGTGGTTGATACCAAGAAAGAGCATCTAGCAGTTGCTGAGGCTCATAAGCTTGGTATTCCAGTTATTGCAATCCTTGATACCAATTGCGATCCAGATGAAGTTGATTTCAAGATTCCTGGAAACGATGATGCAATTCGCTCAGTAGCGCTTCTAACTCGCGTTATTGCAGATGCTGTTGCAGCAGGACTTCAAGCGCGCTCAGCAAATGTAGCTAAAGAAGCAATGGATGCAGCAAAGAGCGCTGATGAAAGCGTTGCTGCCGGTGAGCCTCTTGCAGATTGGGAGAAGGAGCTACTTGCAGGAACTCCTGAAGCACCAACTGAGAACCAAGGAGCATAAGTGTCATATTCAGCAGCTGATGTAAAGAGACTTCGCGAAGCAACTGCAGCCGGCATGGTCGATTGCAAAAAAGCTTTAGATGAAGCAGAGGGCGACTTTGATAAAGCAGTAGAAATTATCCGAGTTAAAGGCCTTAAAGGTGTTACCAAGCGTGAAGGCAGAGCCACTTCAAATGGACTTATCGCTGCCAAATCTCAAGGCGCTACCTCGGTAATGCTTGAACTTAATTGCGAAACAGATTTCGTTGCTAAAGGAGAGAGGTTTCAGGCAGTGGCGAATGAACTACTTGAGCACTTATTTACCTCAAAGCAAAGTGATCTTGCGGCATTTCTATCTTCAAAGCTTGCAACAGGAAAAGCTGTGCAAGAGGTAATTGATGAGGCAAATGCGACAATGGGTGAGAAAGTTGAGCTAAGGCGTCTTGCAGTAATTCAAGGTTCGCCCAATGCTCAATATCTACATCGCACTAGCCCAGATTTGCCACCACAAGTTGGAGTATTGGTAGCACTTGCTAAAGATGATGCAGTAGTTGGAAAAGATATTGCGCAGCACATTGCAGCATTTGCCCCGCAGTACTTGGATCGGGCTTCAGTGCCATCTGATGTCTTAGAGCATGAGCGCAAAGTTGCTGAGGAGACCGCTAAGAATGAGGGTAAGCCTGAGGCAGCTATCGCCAAGATTACTGAGGGGCGCGTGACTGGCTTTATCAAAGAGGTTGCCCTGCTTGAGCAGGCCTTTGCTAAAGATCAGAAGAAGAGCGTTGCAGCGATCCTTACCGAGGCGCAGAATTCCGTGTCAGCCTTCTATCGATTCCGAGTAGGACAGTAAAGTTATTTCCGTAGATCTCTAGATATTTAAGGAGTGGCGATATGGCAGATAAGCGAAAGGCCTATAAGCGAGTACTCCTTAAATTATCTGGTGAAGTCTTTGGCGGAAGCAAGGGCGTTGGAGTAGATCCAGATGTAGTCCATGGCGTTGCCGAGCAGATTGCAGAGGTAGTTCGCTCCGGAACTCAAGTAGCTATTGTTGTTGGCGGCGGAAATTACTTTAGAGGCGCAGAACTTCAAGAGCGCGGTATGGATCGAGCTAGAGCTGACTATATGGGAATGCTGGGAACAGTAATGAACTGCCTAGCGCTACAAGATTTTCTAGAAAAAGAGGGAATTGAAACCAGAGTTCAAACCGCTATTGCTATGGGTCAAGTTGCTGAGCCATATATTCCACGTAGATCAATTCGCCATCTAGAAAAAGGTCGAGTAGTTATCTTTGGCGCAGGCGCGGGTATGCCATTTTTCACAACTGATACCGTTGCAGCTCAGAGAGCACTTGAAATAGGAGTAGATGCTCTTCTCCTTGCTAAGAGCGGAGTTGACGGGGTCTATTCAGCAGATCCTAGAAAAGATAAAGATGCAAAGCGCTATGACGTAATTACCTATGATGAAGTTTTATCGAAATCACTTGCTGTAGCCGATGCTGCAGCATTTAGCCTCTGCCGCGAGAATAAATTGCCTATCGTGGTATTTAACCTTCTTGAAAATGGCAATATTGCTCGCGCTGTTCGTGGCGAGGCAATCGGAACGTTAGTCAATTAAGGGGAATAGATGAGTATTCAAACAGTAATTGCCGATACCAATACTAAGATGAATAAGGCTGTTGACGTTGCTAAGGAAGATATGGCAGCGATTAGAACTGGAAGAGCTCATCCATCAATGTTTGCCAAGATTATGGTTGAGTATTACGGAACTCTCACCCCGCTTTCGCAATTAGCAACAATTCAAGTTCCAGAGGCAAGAACAGCGATGATTACTCCATTTGATAAGGGAGCAATCACCTCAATAGAGAAGTCGATTAGAGAATCAGATCTTGGGGTAAATCCTGGGGGAGATGGCACAGTAATTCGTGTTAATTTCCCACAGCTAACTGAGGAGAGACGTAAAGAGTTTATTAAGGTGGCAAAAACCAAGGCTGAGGATTCTAAAATCTCGATTCGAAGCATTAGAAGAGCTGCTAAAGAGGCCATGGAGAAGCTAGAGAAAGACGGCCAAATTGGTAAAGATGATCTCTCTCGAGGCGAGAAAGAGCTTGAAAAAGTCACCTCTGATCATGTGGCAAAAATCGATGAGATGTTAAAGCATAAGGAAGCCGAACTTCTCGAAGTCTAACTTTGAGGTAAAACTATGAGCGACCTTCACTCAATTAATGAGGCGATAAATAAGAAGGCGGGGCGAAAGCTCTTCCCTTCCATTTTGGTAGGTCTATTACTTCTAGCAATAGTCTTTTCAACGATGTCATTTGCCCCAATTGCTTTTGCAGCATTTGTGACTGTTGCGGTTTTGATTGCTTTAAAGGAGTTAACTGCAGCATTTAAAGCTCGGGGCATTACCTCAAATTATCTTGGGCTTGCTCTCTCTACTGCATTAATTCTTGGTAGTACTTGGATAGGTGGACTTCCAGGCTTAACTGTTTCGATGGTAGTTTCTTTAATTTTTAACTTGCTACTAGTGCTTCGCGGGGGAGTAGAGGGCTTTGTTAGTAGAGCTACCGCATCAGCCTTTGCACTTTTATATCCGGGCTTTGTTGCAGGATTTATTCTCCTGCTTGCCAGATCTGGTGAGGGATTTTCCTATATTGCAACGCTAGTGATCATGGTTGGTTGTAACGACACATTTGCTTGGGCCTTTGGAGTATTACTTGGAAAACACCCTCTTGCTCCAAAAATTTCACCAAAGAAGACCTGGGAAGGATTCTTTGGTGGGTTGATATTTAGCGCAATTGGAAGCTCACTTGCTTTTTACTATCTCCTTGATTATCACCCAGTACTTGGAGCTCTGGCAGGATGCGCCGGAGCACTTACTGCAACTGTTGGGGATCTATTAGAGAGCGGCATAAAGCGAGATTTATCAATTAAAGATATGGGAACAATTCTTCCAGGACATGGTGGGATGCTAGATCGCCTAGATGCGGTGTTAATTACTGCGCCTCTGCTCTGGTGTGTCCTTGAGATCTTGAAGCGCTTTTCATGAGCGAAATAAAATTAGTATTTGATGAGATAAAGCCAAAGAAGAAGGCTCCTGAACATCTAGCTGATTTAACTATTGCTGAGCGGCGCGCAAAGGCAGAGTCTTTAGGACTTCCAGCCTTTAGGGCTAATCAGATAGCCACCCACTATTTCACTCACTATAACGAAGAGCCAGATTCTTGGAGCGATATTCCAGCTGCAATGCGCCCACTAGTTGCTGAGCATTTTCTACCAAAACTTCTAACTCCCGTTCGCCAAGTTGAGTGCGATAAAGGAAAGACAAGAAAAGATCTCTGGCGCTTACACGATGGAGTATTAGTTGAAACTGTTTTGATGCGTTATAAAGATAGAACTACAGTATGTATCTCATCGCAAGCAGGTTGCGGGATGAACTGTCCTTTCTGTGCAACTGGACAAGCTGGCTTAACTAGAAATCTAACGGCAGGCGAGATTACATCTCAAGTTGTTGCTGCAGCCAGAGCTTGTGCTAGTGGAGAGCTGCCAGGTGGTCCAACCCGCTTATCAAATGTGGTCTTTATGGGAATGGGGGAGCCGCTTGCTAATTACAACTCAGTGATGAAGAGCGTCAGAAACATTATTACTCCGCAGCCAGATGGTTTAGGAATTGGAGCAAGATCAGTAACTGTTTCAACAGTTGGGTTAGTTCCAGGAATTGAGAAATTAACAAGCGAAGATCTACAGATCACCCTCGCTGTTTCACTGCACACCCCAGATGATGAACTTCGTGACACTTTAGTTCCAGTTAATTCCAGATGGAAAGTTAAAGAGGTATTAAGCGCGGCAGATAAATATGTAGCTATGACGGGTCGGAGATATTCAATTGAATATGCGCTAATTAGAGATATCAATGACCAGAAGTGGCGGGCAGATCTTCTAGGCAGGCTATTAAAAAATCGCCATGCCCACGTCAATCTAATTCCACTAAATCCCACCCCAGGATCTAAGTGGACGGCATCTAGAAAGGAAGATGAAATAGCCTTCGTTAAAACCTTAGAGAAGTATGGGGTTCCGGTAACAGTTCGTGATACTAGAGGGCGCGAGATTGATGGAGCCTGTGGCCAATTGGCAGCGGCTAGTAAGCCTTAATTGACGCTACTTTTCCCTCTCTTGATAGCGGGGGCAGTAATTAACTAAACTCTCACGCCTGACCAACTATGAAAGGTTTTTCCTTGAAGACGCTACAAAACTTTATCAACGGTAAATCAGTTCCATCTTCCTCTGAGAAGACTCAAGATTTAATCAATCCATCGACTGGGCAAGTCTTTGCTAAAGCTCCAGTTTCAAACGCTTCCGATATTGATAAGGCGATGAAGTCTGCAGCGAGCGCATTTGAGGTTTGGAAAGAGAGCACACCAGGTGAGCGCCAGAAAGCGATCAATAAGATTGCTGATGCAATTGAAGCTCGCTCAGAGGAGCTAATAGGAATTGAAAGTGAGAACACCGGAAAGCCGATAGCAGTTACTCGCGCCGAAGAAATTGGTCCGATGCTTGATCAAATTAGATTCTTTGCCGGAGCCGCGCGTCACCTTGAGGGAAGATCTGCTGCTGAATATTCCAAAGGACACACATCTTTTATTCGCCGCGAGCCAATTGGCGTCTGCGCTCAAGTAACGCCATGGAATTATCCAATGATGATGGCGGTATGGAAGTGGGCCCCAGCAATTGCTGCTGGAAATACTGTTGTTCTAAAGCCAAGTGATACCACACCAGTTTCAACACTTTGGATGGCAGAGCTGATGCAAGAGTTCTTGCCAGAGGGTGTAATAAATGTTGTAGTTGGAGATCGAGAGACTGGAAGACATTTAGTAGAACATGAGATTCCGCAATTTGTCTCTATTACCGGCTCAGTTAAGGCAGGTATGGAAGTTGCAACAAGCGCAGCTAAAGATCTAAAGCGAATCCATCTAGAACTTGGCGGTAAGGCTCCAGTTGTTATCTTTGATGATGCAAATATCGAGGCAGCCTGTGAGTGGATTGCTGTTGCTGGATATTTCAATGCTGGACAAGATTGCACTGCAGCAACGAGAGTTCTAGTTGAAGCAAGTGCCTATGAAGATGTAGTTGCGCTATTAAGTGAGCAGGCTAAGAACGTAATTAAAGTAGGTATGCCAGATGAGGATGTATTGGTAGGACCAGTTAATAACGCTAACCAGCTAGCAAGAGTTAAGGGCTTTATTGACCGCGCACCAGCACATGCCAGAATCACAGCAGGTGGAAGCGCTATAGATCGCCCAGGATATTTCTGGAACCCAACTGTGGTTGCTGACTTAAGGCAAGATGATGAAATGATTCAGAGTGAAATCTTTGCACCAGTTATCACAGTGCAAAAATTCACTGATGAAGCAGAGGCAGTTCGTTATGCCAATGGCGTGAAATATGGACTTGCTTCAAGTGTTTGGACCAAAGATCATGGCCGTGCGATGAGAATGGCTAAGGCCTTTGACTTTGGTTGCGTCTGGATTAATACCCATATCCCAATGGTTGCTGAGATGCCTCATGGCGGCTTTAAGCACTCAGGACATGGCAAAGACCTCTCAGGCTATGGATTTGAGGAATACACGCGCATCAAACACGTGATGACAAATCTCAACGCCTGATAGATTTCCCCTGAATTAGAAGTAAACCCAACTAGAGAAAGTGAAGAGATGAGAAAAGATATCGATAAATTATCACCAGAGGCGCGCTCTATCATCCGCGCCCAAGTCACTCGCCGCTCACTCTTAGTTGGAGCCGGAGCAATTGCAGGAGCCAGCACCCTTGCTGCATGCGGCACAGGATCAACTGATAGTGGAGCAGAAGGCGTTGTTGATGTTAGTGATAGCGAAAAGATTGTTCGTTGGGCTAACTGGCCACTTTACCTTGATTACAACGAGGATACTCAGGAGTATCCAACGCTTAAAGCATTTGAAGCAGCCACCGGAATTAGCGCTACCTACACCGAAGATATTGACGATAACAACACCTTCTATGGAAAAGTTCAAGGTCAATTAGGAATTGGTTCAGATATTGGTTATGACGTTGTTACTCCAACAGATTGGATGGCAGCTCGCTGGATTGAATTGGGATATGCCCAGGAGCTAGATGCTGCAAATATTCCAAATAAATCAAATATTCGCGAAGTTCTTTCCAATGTGGGCTTTGATCCAGGCAGAAATTACTCACTAACCTGGCAATCGGGTTTTGCTGGATTTGGCTGGAATACAGAGAAGCTTCCTAAAGGCGTTAGAACCATTGAAGATCTATTTGCCCCTGCCAATAAGGGTCGAATTGTTGTTCTATCAGAGCTACGCGACACAATTGGAATTATTCTGCAATATCAAGGCGTAGATCCTTCAAGTGATTTCACTGAAGATCAATATATGAATGCAATTGATTTCCTAAAGGGTAAAGTTGCTGACGGATATATTAGAAAAGTTCGTGGTAATTCTTACTCTGAAGATCTAGTAAATGGCGATGCAGTAGCAGTCATTGGTTGGTCTGGAGATATGTTTATCCTCAAGTCAGAAAATGATGGCAAGTTTGACTTTGCAATCCCTGAATCAGGTGGAACTCTCTGGAGCGATAACATGCTGGTTCCTTCAACTTCAACCCATAAGAAAAATGCTGAGCTTTTAATGAATCATTATTATGATCCAGCAATCGCTGCTGAGGTGGCTGCATATGTAAATTACATCTGCCCAGTTGAAGCTGCTCAGAGCGAACTGGAAAAAATTGATCCAGATCTAGCAGCTAGCCCATTTATTTTTCCTGATGAAGCCACTTTGGCAAAGGTCAAGGTTTTCCGTTCTCTCGATGCTGATGAGAGCACGAATTTCCAAGCAGCCTTTGACGAAGCTGTCGGCAACTAGGGGCTTGGTAGCTAGCCGGTGATGGCGAAGACCAAAGTCTCACAGGACACTGGCGACTTAGTACTAAATCGCATCTCCAAATATTATGGAGATTTTTGCGCAGTCGATGATCTCTCATTGACCATTCCTGATGGTTCATTCTTTGCACTCCTTGGACCATCAGGTTGTGGCAAAACCACAACGCTTCGAATGATTGCAGGGCTTGAAGAGCCAACTGCCGGCACTATCTCTATTGGTGAGACTGATATCACCACGCAGAAGTCCTATCGTCGCAATGTAAATACCGTTTTTCAAAACTATGCTCTCTTTCCTCACTTAAGCATCTTTGAAAATATCGCCTTTGGTCTTAGAAGACGTGGTATTAAAGAGGTTAAAGATGAAGTTGAAAAGGCGCTCAATCTTGTTGAGCTAGGCCACTTATCTGAGCGCAAACCTGCGCAACTCTCAGGCGGGCAGCAACAAAGAATTGCTGTGGCAAGAGCGATTGTTAATCGACCAGAGGTATTACTTCTTGATGAACCCCTAGGTGCACTTGATCTAAAATTAAGGCGTCAGATGCAGATTGAATTGAAGCGAATTCAATTGGAAGTTGGAATTACGTTTATCCATGTCACACATGATCAAGAAGAAGCAATGACAATGGCTGACACGATTGCGGTTATGAATCAAGGCAAGATTGAACAGATGGGCTCTGCCACAGAACTTTATGAAGCTCCAAAGACAGCATTTGTGGCAAACTTCTTAGGTCAGTGCAATCTAATTAAAGTTAAAGTTCAATCCCGCTCGGGCGGAAAGGTAGTAGTCAGCGCTAAGGGCCATACCTTTGAAATCCCAGAGTCAAGAGTCTCAAGTAGCAACGATGCTCTTCTTCTTGGAGTCCGTCCTGAAAAACTTCGCCTTGATGATAAAGGCGTTAACTCCATTAAAGAGTGTGTTGTTACCGACCGCTCCTTTGTAGGAACTTCAACGCAGTATTTAGTTAGAACCCCTTGGGATCTAGAGCTTGTGGTCTTTGAACAAAACGATGAGGGACTTCATGATTTAAGAGTTGGAGATAAAGTCTCACTTGAATGGGATAGTGAACACACCTTTGGTTTAGATGGCGCACAAGATGTTAATGCTGGCGCCGATCTTGATGATGACGAGTAAGTAATGGCGTTTCTGCATGGGGCAACTAAGAGCAAAAGCGGTGTAGGAAGCGCGCTAAAGAAGCGTTCACTTACGCCATATCTGCTGCTTGCTCCAGGCTTGATCTGGCTAATTACCTTCTTTGTTATTCCAATATTTTCCCTTGCTAGTACTTCCACGATGGTTCGCCCGCAAGGGGCTCAAATCGGCACCTATGTTCAAGAGCTGCGCTTTGCTAATTACGTTGACGCATTCCTTGCCAATCAGGAGCAATATGTAAGGTCATTTCTCTATGCAGGAATTGCAACGATTTTAGCTCTTGCAATCTCATATCCTCTTGCCTACATGATTGCCTTTAAGGCTGGTAAGTATCGCAACATCTTGCTGGTTTTAGTTGTTGCACCTTTCTTCACATCATTTCTTTTAAGAACTGTGGCCTGGAGCCAGATTCTGGGAGATGAAGGGCCAGTTGTTACAACTCTAAAACTTCTGCCATTTTTTGATGATTCAATTCGCTTAACGGCAACGCCCTTTGCTGTGGTCTCAGGGCTTACTTATAACTTCTTGCCCTTTATGACTCTCCCACTATATGCAAGCCTGGAGCGAATTGATCCTAGAACTTTGGAAGCATCAGGTGATCTTTATGCAAGTGGTTTTACCACCTTTAGGAAGGTAACAGTTCCACTTTCTATGCCTGGAGTTGTAGCAGGAACTCTTCTAACCTTTATTCCAGCAGCAGGGGATTATGTAAATGCTGCTCTTCTTGGAAATCCCAGCACCAAAATGATTGGAAATGTAATTGAATCAAGGTTCTTTGCTGTCGTTGATTATCCAACTGCGGCCGCTCTCTCATTTACTTTAATGGCAACAATTTTGATTCTCGTTACTCTTTATATCCGCAAATCTGGAACGGATGAGCTGGTATGAGTACTCAAGTGATTCCAAGGCCTTCTTTTTCGCATCGCAGCTCAAGGTGGTTTTCTCGTAATCTAATCAGGATTTATGCTGTCTTAGCTTTTATATATCTCTTCATTCCAGTGGCCTATACCTTTGCATTTTCCTTTAATGACTCAGGTAAAAGTAATCTAGTTTGGAAAGGATTTACGCTAGATAATTGGAAGAATCCTTGCGGAGCTCCTCAAGTATGTAAAAGCGTGGCAAACTCACTTCAAATCGGAGTTATTTCAACAGTATTAGCCACCATCCTAGGAACGATGATTGCCTTTGCGATTAGCAGACATAGCTTTAAAGGACGTAAAACAACTAATCTTCTTATCTTTCTTCCAATGGCAACTCCAGAGGTAGTTCTTGGAGCCTCCCTTCTTGCCATGTTTCTTAATTTGAGAATTAATCCTGGATTTTGGACCATAGTGATTGCCCATGTGATGTTCTGCATCTCCTTTGTGGTGGTAACTGTTAAAGCAAGGGTTGCCTCCCTTGATCCAAGACTTGAGCAGGCTGCGATGGATCTCTACGCCAATGAGCGTGAGACATTTAGGTATGTCACTCTTCCGCTAGTTATGCCAGGAATAGCAGGTGCTGCGCTTCTAGCGTTTTCACTCTCATTTGATGACTTCATCATCACCAATTTCAACTCAGGTATCGAGTCCACATTTCCTAAGTTTGTCTATGTCTCAGCAGCTAGAGGAATCCCAGCACAAGCAAATGTGATTGGTAGTGCGATGTTCTTCATCGCTCTAATCATTGTTATTGTTGGACAAGTTGTAAGCCGACAGAGAAAGAAGTCATGACCAACATTGGAAATATGTATGGCCCGAATTTTACCTTTCTTGGAATTCCTGCCTGTGATCTAGACAAGCCTGAGAGTTATAAGGGCGCTGATGTAATCATCGTTGGAGCACCTATTGATAGTGGAACCTCCCATAGATCTGGAGCGAAGTTTGGCCCACAAGCAATTCGTATGGGTGATTATCTTCCTCATGATGGAGAGCGTCCACATCTTGCTTTAAGAATTGATGGGTTAAAAGAGTTAAAGATTTTTGATGCTGGAGATCTTTTAATGCCTCCAGGAAATCTTGAAGAGGCGCTATTAGTTCTAAAGAAAGCAACAGAGAAGATCTCAAGGGCCGGAGCAATCCCAGTAGTTCTTGGGGGAGATCACTCAATTGCATCTGCCGATGTTGCAGGAATTGCAGAGCATTTAGGCAAGGGCAAAGTATCAATGATTCATTTTGATGCCCACGCAGATACTGGAGATCTTCAATTCGGGGCCTTAGTTGGCCATGGAACGCCAATGCGAAGACTTATTGATTCTGGATATGTTCGCGGCGATAGATTCTTACAACTTGGCCTTCGTGGATATTGGCCTGATGATGCAACTCTAAATTGGATGAAAGATAAGGGAATGCGCTCCTATGAGATGACAGAGATTCATCATCGCGGGCTAACTAAAGTTCTTGATGAATCATTTGCAACTCTTACAAAAGATTGTGATGGCGTATTTTTATCTGTTGATATTGATGTTGTAGATCCAGGAATGGCGCCAGGAACTGGCACTCCGGAACCAGGTGGAATGACTTCAAGAGAGCTACTTGAGGCGGTAAGAAGAATCTGTCTAGAACTTCCAGTAGTTGGCATTGATGTTGTTGAAGTATCACCGCCATTTGACACATCCGATATCACAGCAATTCTTGCAAACCGAGTAGTTCTTGAGGCGGTTAGCGCTATTGCAAAGCGCAAAAGAGGCGATACTTACTTGCCAACTCAGAACTTGCTTGATCGTTAAGCCTGAGCAAGACCTGCTTCAAGAACTTCCAGGGCTTCTTTGAGAAGGTGCTCTGGCATAACAAGTGGTGGCAAGAGCCTAATTACATTGCCATAAGTGCCAGCAGAAAGAATTAGAACACCATTTTGCTGGCAGTATTTAATTACTGATGTCAGAGCAGCAGGATTTGGATCTTTAGATCCAGGGATCACTAACTCAAGTGCCTGCATTGCTCCGCGCCCTCTAACATCTCCAATAATTGGATACTTCTTCTTCATTGCCTCAAGGCTCTGGCGCATTATTAATCCAAGCTCATTTGCCCGCTTGACTAAGTTTTCTTCCTCAATTGTCGCAATAGCGCCAAGGGCTGCTGCGCAGGCGATAGGTGATCCACCAAATGTTCCACCAAGGCCGCTTGGATGGATAGAGTCCATTACATCAGCTCTTCCTGTAACTGCTGCAAGTGGAAGACCACCTGCAATTCCTTTAGCTGTAGTGATTAGATCTGGAACGATTGATTCATCCTCGCAGGCAAACATCTGACCAGTTCTTGCAAAGCCAGTCTGCACCTCATCTGCAATAAAGAGAATTCCGTTTTCTTCTGTGAACTTAACAAGGCCTGGAAGAAATCCCTTACAAGGAACGATAAAGCCGCCTTCGCCAAGGATTGGTTCGATAACGATGCAGGCAACATTTTTTGCACCAATTTCTTTTTCAATCTTATGAAGCACAGTATCTAAAACTGATTCATTGCAGGATCCAGAACAGGAATCGCAGCGATAGGGATAAGACATTGGCATGCGATAAACCTCAGGGGTAAATGGTCCAAAACCATCTTTATATGGCATGTTCTTGGCAGTCATTGCCATAGTTAGATTCGTTCTGCCGTGATAGCCATGTTCAAATACAACAACTGCTTGGCGTTTAGTGAAATTGCGAGCAATCTTGACCGCGTTTTCAACCGCTTCGGCGCCTGAATTAAAGAGAGCTGATTTTTTCTTATGATCTCCTGGAGTCAAACGATTGAGCGCTTCACAGACCTGGATATATCCCATATATGGGGCGATCATGAAACAGGTGTGGGTAAATGCCTCTACCTGCTCCTTCACATTTTTAACAACTCGATCAGCTGAGTTTCCAACATTTACAACTGCAATTCCTGCTCCCATATCGATAATGGAGTTGCCATCAACATCAACAATTACCCCGCCGCCAGCTTTTTCAACTACTACAGGAATTGCCATGCCAAGTGAGGCTGAGACAGCATCTGCTCTACGCTTAATTAGTTCTTGCGATTTTGGTCCTGGAATTGAGGTGAGTAGTTTTCTAACCTGCTCGAGATGCGGCCCTGAACTCATCTGCTTATTCTATCTTTTCCATCTATTTAACCTATTTCTGAGAAGATGGACCCGTGCGCGATATTGTGATTTTAGGCTCCACTGGCTCTATAGGGGTTCAAGCCTTGGAGGTTATCGCTGCAAACCCTGAACTTTTTAGAGTAGTTGGCCTTAGCGCGGGGGGAAATAACTTAACGTTATTGGCCAAGCAGGTTAGAGATTTTAACGTCCCAATAGTTGGAGTTAGTAGCGGAGCGCAAGAACTCAAGAGCTCGTTAAGCGGGGTAAAAGTAATTGATGGAACCCAAGCTTCAGAGCAGATTGCATCTCTTACTTGCGACTTAGTTCTAAATGCAATTACCGGATCTATTGGCCTTGGTCCAACTCTTGCAGCTCTAGCTTCTGGAAATAAATTAGCCCTTGCTAATAAAGAATCTCTAGTTGCTGGTGGAGATTTAGTGATGGCATATGGAAGCGAGAAGATAATTCCAGTTGATTCCGAGCACTCTGCTCTCTTTCAAGCGATGAGCGCAGGACGGGCAAGTGATGTTTCTAAATTAATTCTTACCGCAAGTGGTGGCCCTTTTAGAGATCGACAAGATTTATCTCAAGTGAAATTAGCAGATGCACTTGCCCATCCCACCTGGTCTATGGGGCCAGTCGTTACTATCAACTCTGCAACGCTAGTCAATAAAGGTCTTGAGATTATTGAAGCGCACTATCTCTTTGATATTGCCTACTCAAAAATCGAAGCAGTGATCCATCCACAATCAATCGTTCACTCACTTGTGGAGTTTAAAGATGGCTCAACTCTTGCTCAAGCATCACCTCCTGACATGAAGGGGCCGATTGCATATGCGCTTGCTTATCCAAATAGGGTCGCTGGGGCTATGGCGCCAATTAATTGGAGCGCCAAGCAAAGTTGGGATTTTGAGCCAATAGATGAGAAGAGATTTCCGGCAGTGCAACTTGCAAGAAGAGCTGGCGCTCTAGGATCTTCTGTTGCTGCAATTTATAACGCAGCAAATGAGGTGGCAGTGGCTGCATTTATGAAGGAGGAGATCGCTTTCACAGCAATAGTGGATACGATTGAAAAGGTTGTGGATAAGTTATCAGTAAGTGCTCCTTCTAGAATTAGAGATATCTCAGATGTCAGCGCTATTGAGAAGGATGCGCGGATGTATGCAAATGAAGTATTGAAGAAAGGCTAGGAGAAGAGGGGTTATGGGATTTCTTGGAGTAATTGCCTTTATTCTGGCTCTGCTTATTTCAGTGATGATCCATGAATATGGCCATTACATAACTGCTAAACGTTATGGCATGAGAGTCACTGAATTCTTTGTAGGTTTTGGAAAGCGTCTATGGTCAACCCAGCGCGGCGAGACAGAGTTTGGAATAAAGGCGATACCTGCTGGTGGTTATTGCAAGATCTCTGGAATGTCGCCAAATGAGGAGTTAGCTGATGAATTTAAACCAAGAGCTTTCTATCTAGCCTCGGCTCCTAAGAAGTTAGTAGTTCTTGGAGCAGGATCTTTTCTACATTTTGTCCTAGCGCTTTTTCTTCTCTTTACTCTCTTTGCAGGAATTGGGACTTCACAAGTTCTTCCAACTATTTCTCAAGTACTTCCTTGCGTTCCTAAAGAGAGTACCTGTCAGGCCGGCGATCCAATTTCTCCAGCTAAGCGCTCAGGTTTAATGCCAGGAGATGAAATCCTTGGCGTAAATGGTAAGGAGCTTGCCTGGAAAGAATCATCAGAGATACTTCGAGCCTCTGCAGAGCGAGAAATAACATTACTTATTAAAAGAGATGGGCAAGTAATAAATATTGCCATCACTCCAGCAACCAGAGTTGTTGAAGGAGATTCAAGAGGTTTTCTTGGAATCATTAATGAATTTGGTTTAGTAAGACAAAATCCGATAAAGGCTGCTGCTTCAAGTGTAAGAGCAACTGGAGCAATCTTTGAAGGCTCAATTAAGGCTCTAATTTCACTTCCATCTCAAATACCTTCTTTAATTGGCCAGACATTTTTTGGGCAGGAGAGAAATTCGCAAGGTTTAGTTGGAATCGTTGGAGTTGCAAGAGCAAGCGGCGAGACCGTTTCTAGTGGAAACTTAAGTACTGGCGAAAAAATTGCCACATTTATTCTTATTGTGGCTTCACTTAATATCTTTGTTGGAATCTTTAATCTGCTACCAATTCTTCCACTCGATGGTGGTCACATGGCAGTTGCTAGCTATGAGGCAATCAGGCGAAGAATTGCAGCTATGAGAGGAAAGACCGATCCTGGGCCGGTTGATGTGGAAAAGCTCACCCCGATTACCTTGGTGGTCTTTGCCGTTCTTCTAGTTCTGACTGTGATTTTGCTAATTGCTGATATTTTCAATCCAATTAATCTCAATCTTTAGGAGAGAATAGGGCCATGGTTGATCTGGGAATTCCATCTGCACCGCCGCCAGTTCTTGCCCCGCGCCGTAAATCTCGTCAATTAAAAGTAGGAAGTGTTCTAGTTGGGGGAGATGCGCCAGTATCAGTTCAATCGATGTGCACCACACTTACCGCTGATGTGAACTCAACTTTGCAACAGATTGCTGAGTTAACTGCTTCAGGATGTCAGATAGTTAGAGTTGCTGTTCCTAGCCAAGATGATGCTGATGCGCTAAAAGATATTGCCAGAAAATCCCAAATCCCTGTTATCGCAGATATTCACTTTCAACCAAAATATATCTTTGCAGCAATTGATGCAGGATGCGCCGCGGTTAGAGTCAATCCTGGAAATATTAAACAATTTGATGACAAGGTAAAGGAAGTTGCTAAAGCTGCAGGTGATGCTGGAATTCCAATTCGAATTGGAGTTAACGCTGGCTCACTTGATCCGAGACTTTTATCAAAGTATGGCAAAGCAACCCCTGAGGCGCTAGTTGAATCAGCGCTCTGGGAAGCTGGTTTATTTGAAGAGCATGGCTTTAGAGATATCAAAATCTCGGTTAAACATCATGATCCAGTAACGATGATTAAGGCATACCGGCTCCTTGCAGCAAAGTGTGATTATCCACTTCATTTAGGAGTAACAGAGGCTGGTCCGCTATTCCAAGGAACCATAAAGTCTGCAACAGCATTTGCCGTATTACTGGCAGAGGGAATCGGCGACACAATTAGAGTTTCACTCTCTGCCCCTCCAGTCGAGGAAGTCAAAGTTGGTATTTCTATTTTAGAATCTCTTAATTTAAGACAGCGAAAATTAGAAATTGTTTCTTGCCCATCATGTGGCCGCGCTCAAGTAGATGTCTATTCACTTGCAGAGAAAGTACAAGCAGGCCTTGAAGGAATGACAGTTCCACTTCGCGTTGCAGTGATGGGCTGTGTTGTTAATGGACCAGGGGAGGCGCGAGAGGCAGATCTTGGCGTTGCATCAGGTAATGGCAAAGGTCAGATATTTGTTAAAGGTGAAGTAATAAAAACAGTTCCTGAGGCGCAGATTGTTGAAACTTTGATAGAAGAGGCGATGCGCCTTGCAGAGGAGATGGAAGCTGCTGGTGTCGCATCGGGAGAACCAACAGTAAACGTAAAGTAATTCGCTAGGCTTAGCGCTATGTTAAAGATGTCATCTCTCTTTCTGCGCACGCTTCGAGATGACCCATCAGATGCTTCAGTTGCAAGCCATAAGCTCCTAGTTAGAGCGGGATATATCCGCCCAATTGCTGCAGGTATATTTTCTTGGTTGCCACTAGGAGTAATTGCTCTTAGAAATGTCGAAAGAGTTATAAGAGATGAGATGGATAAGGCGGGATTTCAAGAAGTTCACTTTCCAGCTCTGCTTCCTAAAGATCCATATGAGAGAAGTAATCGCTGGGAAGAGTATGGACCTGCCTTATTTAGGCTCCAGGATCGAAAAGGTAGCGACTATCTATTAGGGCCAACCCATGAAGAGATGTTTACTTTAATGGTGAAGAGCGAATACTCCTCATATAAAGATCTTCCTCTTTCAATCTATCAAATCCAAACCAAATATCGCGATGAAGCCCGTCCTAGAAGTGGAATTATTCGCGGGCGCGAATTTATTATGAAAGATTCTTATTCATTTGATCTAGATGATTCTGGACTTGAAGTTTCATATCAGAAGCATCGGGCTGCCTACATTGAAACCTTTAATCGCCTAGGACTTAAATTCAATATCGTCTCTGCTGTCTCTGGCGCTATGGGTGGGTCAAAATCTGAAGAGTTCTTAGCTCCATGCTCAACAGGTGAGGACACTTATGTACTCTGTCCTAAATGTGGATATGCAGCAAATGTTGAAGCGATGGTTAGTAAGGTGAGTAAAAAAGAGATAGCAAAAGCACCTGAGATGGAGCTTCTTGATACTCCAGATACTCCAACTATTGAGAGCCTAGTTGCGGTTATGAATCAGAAGTATCAGGCAAATATAAGTGCATCGGATACGTTAAAGAACATCTTGCTTGTGGCAGATGGGCAGGTAGTTTCCATACTAATTCCAGGAGATCGCCAGGTTGATTTAAAGAGAGTTGAAGCAAATCTTGCTGGAGTTAAAGAGCTTCGCTTGTTTGAGGATACAGACTTTGCAAAAAATCCTGGTCTAGTAAAGGGATATGTTGGCCCGCAAGATGCAAAGAAATTAGGAATTAAGCTCTATGCAGATCCATCAGTTGTGGTTGGCTCACACTGGATAACAGGTGCTAATACTAAGAATAAACATATGCGCTATGTCACCCATGGTCGTGACTTTAACGTTGATGGATTTATTGAAGCAGTTGAAATTAACCAAGGCGATCCATGTCCAAGCTGTGATAGCCCAATAATTATTGATCGCGCAATTGAAATTGGTCATATTTTCCAGTTGGGTCGAAAGTATGCCCAAGCACTTGATTTAACTGTCCTTGATAGCCAAGGAAAGTCACAAGTTGTCACTATGGGCTCATATGGCATTGGTGTTACTAGAGCTCTAGCTGCAATTGCCGAGCAGAGCCATGATGAGATCGGCATCATCTGGCCAGATGAAATTGCGCCAGCAAAAGTTCATATCGTGGCAACTGGCAGGGATGATGAGCCATTTATTCAAGCAGAGAGAATTGGAAAAGAGTTAGAGGCAAAAGGCATTAGCGTGATGATTGATGATAGACGAGAGGCAAGCCCTGGAGTTAAATTTAAAGATGCAGAGCTAATTGGCAATCCTTATATCTTGATATTTGGTAAGAGCCTGGCCCAGGGTCAAGTTGAATTCCGTATTAGACGAAGTGGTGAGAAGTCAGAGATTGCACTTGGCGAGATCACATCTTACTTAGTTAAATTGCTAGGTTGATTAACTAGTTTCTCGTGGATATATCAGTTGAAGTAATTCTATTTCTCATCCTTGCAGCCACCTTTGCAGGACTTGTTGATTCACTAGCTGGAGGCGGGGGACTAATTCAACTACCAGCTCTTCTAGTTTCACTTCCTGATAACTCACCTTCGGTGATTCTTGGAACTAATAAAGTCCCCTCTTTTCTTGGCACCTTAGGTGCTACTGCCTCATATTTAAGAAAGATTAAGCCAGATTTTAAGTTAGCAGCGGTGATGGGCCTTCCTGCATTTATTGGCTCAGCTATGGGCGCAAGTGTGGCAACAAAGATTCCAAGAGATGCATTCAGGCCAATAATTTTATTTCTTCTAATTGCTGTTGCAATCTATACCTATCTAAGAAAAGACTTAGGACAGGTATCTTCTGCAAAATTTGCTGGAAGAAATCGACTATTAATCGGCGCAGCTGTTGGCGCTGTAATCGGGTTTTATGATGGAATCTTTGGTCCTGGGACCGGATCATTTCTAATGCTCGCACTAGTTGCAGCTCTTGGCTTTGCATTTCTTGAAGCATCAGTTACAGCAAAGCTTGTTAATCTTGCGACAAATCTTGGAGCGATTTTAGTTTTTGGCTTTAACTCCCAAATCATCTGGGCGCTGGGATTAACGATGGCGGCAGGAAATATCCTTGGTGGTTTTATTGGAGCTAAAGTTGGCATAAGGGGCGGCTCAGTTTTGATTCGTCGGGCGTTTCTAGCTGTCACTACCGCGCTAATCATCCGTCTGATCTATGACACCTTCCTGCGGGGCTGAGATCTGGGATAGACTTAGCGCCACAACTTAACAACAACTAAATAAGTAGGAAGAAATTAAAATGGCTTTAGTAGATAACTTAAATGAGCTTCTCGCTCCAGTAGTAAAAGCATCTGGGCTCTTACTTGAAGAGATTAAAGTGATTCCAGTTGGACGCTCTCGGATCATCTCGGTAATAGTTGATCACGAAGAGAGAAATCTTAATCTTGACGAGGTTGCTGCAAGTTCAAGAGCGATATCTGAAATTCTAGAAAACTATAGCCAGCTTGGTGATAATCCATTTACCCTTGAAGTCACCTCCCCTGGCGTTGATCGCCCACTGGTAAAGGTGCATCAATGGAAGAAAAATCTTGGTCGGCTAATTTCCATAGTCAAAGTCGATGGTGAAAAGCTAATTGGCCGCCTTAAAAACCTTGATTTAGATTCAGCATTACTTGAGGTTAAAAGCGGAGAGGTAAGTGTTTTATTTAGCGAAATCAAGCGAGCAACTGTTGAGATTGAATTCAATCGCAAAGATGGTGATAAGCGATGAATGTTGATATGAAAGTTTTAGAAGCTCTAACCATCGAACGTGACATTCCACTTGATCGCTTGATAACTGCTATTGAGATTGCAGTTAAGAGCGCTTATAACGAAATGGAGGGAGCAAAGCCTTTTGCTCACGCCAAATTAGATTTAGTCACAGGCGAGATAAAGATTCTTATCCCAGTATTTGGTCCAGATGGCGAGAAAATAGATGAGATTAGCGATGAGCCTGAAGGCTTCAGTCGCATCGCATCATCTACTGCGCGCAAGATAATTAAAGAGAAGATGCGGGAGTCAAAGGATCTAGAAATCGTTGGTGAATTTAGCGCAACTGTTGGCGACATTGTCTCTGGAGTAATTCAACAAGGACGAGATCAAAAGATGGTTTATATCGATCTTGGAAGAGTTGAAGGAAAAATCCCACCACATGAGCAAGTGCCAGGTGAGAAATATAAACATGGCGATCGAATCAAAAGCTTTGTAGTTGAAGTTAAACAAGGCCAGAAGGGCCCTGAGGTACTTCTCTCTAGAACCCATCCTGCTTTAGTAAAACAATTATTTGCACTTGAAGTTCCTGAGATTAGAGATCGCATAGTTGAAATTATGGGAATTGCTCGCGAAGCAGGACATCGAAGCAAGATTGCAGTTAGAGCTCACCGCGCAGGTGTTAGTCCAAAGGGCGCGCTAATTGGTCCAATGGGAGCAAGAGCAAGAGCTGTTATGGATGAATTACATGGCGAGAAGATAGATATTGTTGATTGGTCTGATGATCCAGCAACATATGTTGGTAATGCTTTAGCTCCAGCAAGAGTCTCTAGCGTTGAGGTAGTAAATATTGATACTCGCTCTGCCAAGGTTGTAGTCCCTGATTACCAACTATCTCTTGCCATTGGAAAAGATGGGCAGAACGCCCGTTTGGCTGCTCGCCTAACTGGCTGGCGCATTGATATTCACTCCGATGGGGCGACAAGTGGCTCGGAGGCGAGCGAAGTTTCCTAAAAGTAGTACTGCGGCGGTATGGTTGCGCCGTGAGGATCTCCCTCACATATCTGCAAAGCGAAGGCTAGGTCGAATAGGCAATGGCACTCTAATGAGCACTTCACAGTCATGAGTAGGTCAATTTAGGCTTCGCGTTTAAAAAGTAAACGAGGAGCCACAAAAGGAGAAAAGTGGCAAAGGTCCGCGTTTACGAATTAGCAAAAGATGTAGGGATGGATAGCAAGGATGTCCTTGCAAAACTCCAAGAGATGGGCGAGTTTGTTCGCTCCGCATCTTCAACTGTTGAAGCACCGGTGGTGCGAAAGTTTCTAGAAAAATTTCCTGCAGTTGCAGCCACACCTAAGAAAGCTCCTGCCAAGAAAGCCCCTGCCAAAAAAGCCGCAGCTAAGAAATCAGCGCCAGTTGAGAGCGTTGAGCAGATTGATGAAATTACTCCACCAATTACTCCAGTAATTAAAGAGAGCGTAGAAGATAAGCCAGCTCCACTACCTGCTAAACCACCAGCTGCTCCTGCTGCCAGAGTTGGAAATAATCCTTTTGCAACACCATCAGCCCCTCCTCGTCCACCAAGACCACAAGGTCAAGGCGGTGCAAGACCTGGTAATAATCCTTTTGGAAATCCTTCAGCTCCTCCTCGTCCACCAAGACCACAAGGTCAAGGCGGCGGGCAACGTCCGGGAGGAAGTAGACCTCCGGGTGCGCCAGCAAGAGGTGGAAATATGGCAGGACCTCGTCCAGGTTCTGTTCGTCCAGGATTTGCAGCGCGACCACAACAACGACCTGATGGTTCATCTCGTCCGCAAGATCGCAATGCTTCATCTCCATATCGCAGCCAAGGTGGCCAAGGACAAAGACCAGGTGGAGCAACTGGCGCGCCAGCAAGACCAGGAGCTGGAAAACCAGGTGGCGGATTTGCGCCAGGAAGACCAGGACAACGCGGAAGTGCTGGTGGAGCATTTGGAAAAAATGCTGGAAAGAAAAAGAATTACAAATCAAAGAAGACTCGTCGCGAAGAGATAGACAATATGCAAGCCCCAACACTTGGTGGCGCAATTGTTCCTCGTGGCGATGGAAATACTCCAGTTAGATTGCGAAGAGGAGCATCTTTAGCTGACTTTGCCGAAAAAATTGGTGCAGATCCAGCCGGTTTAGTCTCAGTGCTATTTCATCTAGGTGAGATGGTTACTGCAACTCAATCAGTTGATGAAGAGACTTTGCATGTATTAGGTAGCGAATTTGGTTACAAAATTACAGTTGTCTCTCCAGAGGATGAAGATAAAGAGATATTAGAACAATTTGATATCGACCTTGATCAAGAGCTCTCTGATGTCGATCCTGATGATTTAAGTATCAGGCCGCCAGTTGTAACAGTTATGGGCCATGTCGATCATGGAAAGACAAGACTTCTTGATGCTATTCGCCAAACTGAAGTAGTAAAAGGTGAGGCAGGTGGCATTACTCAACACATCGGCGCTTATCAGATTCATCATGAGCATGCTGGAGTTAATCGCGCGATTACATTTATTGATACCCCAGGCCATGAAGCCTTCACCGCTATGCGTGCTCGTGGAGCAAAGGTGACAGATATTGCTGTTCTTGTTGTTGCTGCAGATGATGGAGTTATGCCTCAGACAATCGAGGCTTTAAATCACGCTCAAGCAGCAAATGTTCCAATTGTTGTTGCGGTCAATAAGGTTGATAAAGAGGGAGCAAATCCCGGGCGAATTCGTCAGCAGTTAACTGAATATAACTTGGTTGCTGAAGAGTATGGTGGAGATACGCTATTTGTTGATGTCTCCGCAGCTAAAGTAACTGGTATTGATCAATTAGTTGAAGCAATTTTGTTAACTGCAGATGCCGCAATTGATCTAAGAGCAATCCATGAAGATGATGCTAGAGGTGTGGCAATTGAGGCTCATCTAGATCGTGGTCGCGGCCCTGTTGCAACAGTTCTAGTCCAGCGCGGAACGCTAAGTGTTGGAGATGCAATTGTTGCCGGTAGCGCTTTTGGTCGAGTCAGAGCGATGATGGATGAGTTTGGACAAGAAGTTGAAGTAGCAGGTCCATCAAGACCAGTTCAAGTTCTTGGATTTACCTCGGTGCCAAGTGCTGGCGATAGTTTTATCGTTGCACCTGATGATCGAACTGCAAGACAAATTGCAGAAAAACGTCAGGCCGGAGAGCGCCATGCCGCACTTGCTAAGGCGAGAAAGAAAGTTTCATTAGAAGACTTCCTTGAGCAATCTAAGGTCACCACTCTTAATTTGATTCTTAAGGGCGATGTAAGCGGATCTGTTGAAGCACTTGAAGATGCCTTGGTTCAATTAGATGTCGGCAGTGAAGTTGATTTGAGAGTTATTCATAGAGGTGTTGGCGCTATCACTAAGAGCGATGTCACTCTTGCTTCAGCTTCGGGCGCAGTAATTGTTGGCTTCAATGTTAAACCAGAGGCCCATACTGCAATCTTTGCCGATGAAGAGGGCGTTGAAGTTCGATTCTATAGCGTGATCTATAAAGCAATTGAGGAGATCGAAGCTGCGCTTAAGGGACTACTCAAGCCTGAATATGAAGAAGCAGTTTTGGGTCGCGCTGAAGTGCGTGAGGTCTTTAAGTCCAGCAAGTTTGGAACTATCGCTGGATCTCTGGTTTCAAGTGGCCTGATTAGAAGAAATGCGAAGGCAAGAGTGCTGCGCGATAACGTGGTAATCGGCGATAACCTAACTATCGAATCTCTAAAGCGATTTAAAGATGATGCAACTGAAGTTCGTGAGGGCTTTGAGTGCGGAATTGGTGTGGGCAATTTCAAAGATATTCAAATCGGAGATGTATTTGAAGCATTTGAGATGCGCGAGAAAAAGCGAGCATAAGACATGGGAAAGTCTCATCGGGCTGCAAAAGTTGCTGACCGGATCAAGGTTGTAGTTGCCTCAGCACTTGAGAGCAAGGTACGGGACCCGCGCCTTGGTTTTGTAACAATTACCGATGTTCGAGTAACTGGCGACCTACAGCAAGCCTCTATCTTCTATACCGTTTTAGGCGATGATGAAGCTCGCCTAAACACTGCCAAGGTATTAGAAAGTGCCAAGGGGCTATTAAGAACTGAAGTTGGTAGAGAACTTGGCACCAGAATTACTCCTTCCCTTACCTTCTTTGCAGATGCCTTAGGTGAAAACGCAAAGAACTTTGAAGATTTGCTTGATCAGGTCAGAAAAAGTGATGAAGAGATTGCAAATCTTCGATCTGGCGCAGAGCCGATAAGCGGAGATGATCCTTATCGCCAGAGCCGCCCAAAAAACTATCTCTCTGGTGAATAGATGAGTTTGCAAGATGGCTTTGTCATCCTTGATAAGCCAGCTGGTATGACCAGCCATGATGTAGTGGCAAAGTTAAGAAAAACTCTAGGAACAAAGCAGGTCGGCCATGCCGGGACCTTAGATCCGATGGCAACAGGAGTTCTTGTTCTTGGGGTAAATAAAGCAACAAAGTTTCTGCAATATATAACTCAAGGAAAAAAGGCCTATCACGCTCAGATTCGATTAGGCCAGGCAACTTCTAGCGATGATGCGCAAGGTGAAATTACTTCAACTTCTGATGTTTCAAAAGTTAGCGATCGAGAAATTAGAGATTTCCTCGCTTCCCAAGTTGGAAGCATCATGCAGGTTCCAACAAAAGTCTCGGCAATAAAAATTAATGGCCAAAGAGCCTACGATTTAGTCAGGGAGGGTAAAGCAGTCGATATTCCTGCTCGCCAGATAGAGATCTATAAGTTAGATGTAATTGAAATCAAGCGCGGAGATTTTCTAGATATTGAAGTTTATGTTGAATGTTCAGCAGGAACTTATATTCGATCAATTGCAAGAGATTTAGGAAGCTCACTTGGGGTCGGAGGACATCTCATCTCACTTCGAAGGAGCCTAGTTGCTCCATTTTCGCTAAGTGATTGCAGCAGCCTTGAATCACCAGAGATAAGGCCTCTTGCTAGCGAGATATCTAAAGTTATGAGTGTAAGAAATGTAGATCTGCTTGAGGTTAAAGAGTTGAGTTTTGGTCGTTCGCTGAGCGCATCAATTAGTGATGGCCCAGTTGTGGCCCTTGCTCCTGATGGAAAGGTTGCTGCAATATTGGAAAATCGGGAACATGGCGCACAACCTGTGGCGGTCTTTATTTCATGAAAGAATTAAAGCTATGAGTAGCGCTGAAGTAACTTGGCAAGGTGCCCCGCTTCTAGGCTCTGCCCTTGCTATCGGAATTTTTGACGGCGTACACATTGGCCATCAAGTCATTCTTCAAGAGGGAGTTAGAGAAAATCTGCCAGTTGTTGCACTCACCTTTGATCCTCATCCAACATCAGTATTTGCTCCAGATCGAGTTCCAACTCGGCTGCTGACTTTAAATAATCGCATTGCTCAGTTATCGATACATGGGGCAAGTAGTGTGGCTGTAATTAAGTTTAGCTCTCAATTTTCACAATTAACTCCAGATCAATTCATTAACGAAATTTTAAAGCCCATATTTGATCCAGCATTAGTTTTAGTGGGGGAGAACTTCACATTTGGAGCAAAAGCTGCTGGAAATGTTGAGTATTTAAAAGCTAATTCACCTTTTAAGGTAAAGGCAATTCCACTTTATAGCCATGGAAATATTAAAGTCTCCTCTACACGAATTCGAGAAGCAATCAAGGCAGGAAATATTGAGATTGCAAATCAATTGCTTACAAGACCCCATCAATTAGTCGGACCAGTTATTCACGGCGAAAAACGTGGCAGAACTATTGGATATCCAACTGCAAATATTGGTCTAGATTCTTATGCCACAATTCCATCTGATGGGGTTTATGCCGGATGGTTGTCAGTTGGTTCTCATCGCTGGAGCGCAGCAATTTCTATTGGAACTAATCCCACATTTGATGGCGTACGCGGAAGACAAGTAGAAGCCTACGCACTTGATCGTGATGATCTAGATCTCTATGACCAAGAGGCAAAAGTTGAATTCGGTTGGAGACTTAGAGATACCATCAAATTTGGCTCACTAGATGAGCTCTTGGTTCAGATGAAAATAGATTGCGATGAAGCTAGGAAACTGACTTCCCTTTAGGCGTATTTTTGCCTCGATTTTAGATCTTTAAGCAGCGCTGGTAGATTTACGCCCCTCAAGCGAGAAAGTGTGCGCTCGTGTATTAGACCGAGAGCCCTCGTGAAAGATGTAAAGGAAGAAAAAAAATGGCATTAAAACCTGCCGAGAAGAAAGAAATTATCACCAAGTATGGCGCCTCTGCATCTGACACAGGAAGTCCTGAATCACAGGTTGCGCTTTTATCACGGAGAATTGAAGAAGTAACTGAGCACCTACAGACAAATCAGCATGACCACCACAACCGTCGTGGTCTACTGCTTCTAGTAGGTCGCCGTAGAAGAATTTTGCAATACCTTGCAAAGACAGATATTGCGCGATACCGCGCGATCATCGACAAACTCGGCATCCGCCGTTAGTTTGCTGAACAATTAAATAATCACCCAGCGCATCGCTAGAGGTTTGGTCCTCGGTGGTGGCTTACGGATTTAAACAAGAATGCCGTTGGCTTCGATCGAAGATCCATTCTCTATAAATATGCGTTCGGGTGTTAGAGAATAGGAGAGACCCATGGAGGGTCAAGACGTTAAGTCTGCCGCTGTCACAATCGACAACGGAAAATTTGGAAAACGAGAAATTCGTTTCGAAACTGGTCGCCTAGCGCGCCAAGCTGCAGGAACTGCAGTTGTTTATCTAGATGATGAAACAATGTTGCTATCAGCAACTACTGCTTCAAAGTCACCTAAAGATCAATTCGACTTCTTCCCATTAACAGTTGATGTGGAAGAGCGTATGTATGCAGTTGGAAAGATTCCAGGATCATTTTTCCGCAGAGAGGGCCGTCCTTCCGAGGATGCAATTCTTACCTGCCGCTTAATTGATCGTCCGCTACGCCCTTCATTTATTAAGGGGCTGCGTAATGAAGTTCAGATCGTAGTGACTGTTATGGCCCTTGATCAGAATCATATGTATGACGTGATTGCTATTAATGCGGCATCTATGTCAACGCAATTAGCAGGACTGCCATTCTCAGGTCCAATTGGTGGCGTGCGTATCGCACTTATCGATGGACAATGGGTGGCTTTTCCAAACCATAGCGATCTAGAAAATGCCGTTTTTGATATGGTCGTTGCCGGAAGAATTGCTGGCGATGATGTTGCCATCATGATGGTTGAAGCAGAAGCAACAGTTAAGACCATTGATTTGATTGGCTCTGGCGCTAGCGCTCCAACTGAGGAAATCGTTGGTCAGGGTCTTGAGGCTTCAAAGCCATTTATTCGTCAGCTCTGCCAAGCACAGATCGAACTAGCAAAAGTTGCTGCAAAGCCAACCGCTGAGTTCCCAGTATTTCTTGATTATCAAGATGATGCATTTGCAGCTGTTGAGAAAGCAGCAAAGAAAGAGCTTGATGCTGCGCTAAAAATTTCAGGCAAGCAAGAGCGTGAAACTGAGATTGAGAGACTATCTACTGAAGTTAAGCAATCACTTGCTGAGAGCTTTGTTGGTCGGGAGAAAGAAATTCCTGCAGCATTTCGCTCACTAACTAAGAAGTTGGTTCGCCAGCGCGTGCTTCGCGAAAAGATTCGCATCGATGGACGAGGACTTCGCGATATCAGACCGCTGATTGCTGAAGTTGAAGTAGTTCCAAGAGTTCATGGCTCTGCAATATTTGAAAGAGGCGAAACCCAGATTCTGGGAATCACAACTTTAAATATGCTTAAGATGGAGCAACAGCTAGATACGCTCAATCCTGAAGACCACAAGCGTTATATGCATAACTACAACTTCCCGCCTTACTCAACTGGTGAGACTGGTCGAGTGGGATCGCCAAAGAGACGAGAAATTGGTCATGGAGCACTTGCTGAGCGAGCCCTGCTTCCAGTTCTTCCTGGGCGCCAGGAGTTTCCATATGCGATTAGACAAGTATCGGAAGCACTTGGTTCAAATGGATCAACTTCCATGGGTTCAGTATGTGCATCAACTCTCTCGCTATTAAATGCCGGAGTTCCGCTAAAGGCTCCAGTTGCTGGAATTGCAATGGGCTTAATTTCCGATGATGTTGATGGCAAAGTGGAATATGTTGCCCTGACAGATATTTTGGGAGCAGAAGATGCTTTCGGCGATATGGACTTTAAAGTTGCTGGAACCAAAGACTTTGTAACCGCTCTTCAGCTAGATACTAAGTTAGATGGAATTCCAGCTAGCGTTTTATCAGCTGCTCTATTGCAAGCAAAAGAAGCTCGTCTTGCAATCTTAAAGGTGATGAATGAAGCTATTGATCGCCCAGATGATATGAACCCTCTTGCTCCAAGAATCATTTCAATCAAGATCCCAGTGGATCAGATTGGCGCTGTTATTGGACCTAAGGGCAAAGTAATCAATCAGATTCAAGAGGAGACCGGAGCTGAAATCTCTATTGAAGATGATGGAACAATCTTTATTGGCGCCACAAATGGCACAGCAGCAGATGCTGCTAAAGCTGCGATTCTCTCAATTGCTGATCCAAAGCTTCCTGAAATTGGAGAGCGATATAACGGAACAATCGTCAAGCTTGCAACCTTCGGAGCTTTCGTAAATCTCCTTCCAGGAAAAGATGGCTTGCTACACATCTCTCAGATTCGAAAGATGCATGGCGGAAAGCGCATTGAAAACCTTGAAGATGTTATGAATGTTGGCGATAAGGTGGAAGTTGAAATTGGTGAGATTGACCCAAAGGGCAAGCTCTCGCTAATTCCAGTTTTAGATGAGAGCCAGAAGTCAGATACTGCTTCAGAGTAAGTGGAATTAAATGACTGTGCGTAGGACCGTTCTTGCTAGCGGCCTACGCATCGTCACTGAAGAAATTCCTACAGTCCGCTCAGCCGCCTTTGGAATCTGGGTCAATGTTGGATCCCGCGATGAGAGCTTAAAAGTTGCTGGAGCATCACACTTTCTAGAACACCTGTTGTTTAAAGGGACAAAACGTCGTAGCGCGCTTGAAATTTCATCTTCAATTGAAGCCGTCGGCGGCGAAATGAATGCCTTCACATCAAAGGAATACACCTGCTTTTATGCCAGGGTAATTGATAAAGATCTTCCATTAGCTATTGATGTAATTTCAGATCTAATTACCTCATCTCTTGGTAAATCAAGTGATGTGGAGGCAGAGAGAAAAGTCGTACTAGAGGAAATCTCTATGCGCGATGATGATCCGGCAGATTTAGTTCATGAGTTATTTGCTGAGACTTTCTATGGCGACACCACACTTGGGCGCTCAATACTTGGCACTACTAAATCAATAAAGTCACTTTCTAGAACCGCAGTCTTTAACTACTATAAAAAGCGCTATCTACCAGAAGATATCGTGGTTGCAGTTGCTGGAAATATTAGGCATCAGCAGGTCGTAGATCAGATCATTGCAGCGCTTTCAAGGGATGAGTTTCTCGATCGAACTGAGAAGAAATTTAATCTAAGACCAAGCCAGGAATTTAGTAGAAAGCCAAAGAGAAATGTTGGGCTGATAAATAGAAAGACAGAGCAGGCCCACATCGTTCTTGGAATGCCAGGAGTAAATCGGGACGATAAAAGACGCTTTGCCATGGGAGTTTTATCTGCCGCACTTGGCGGGGGAATGTCCTCTAGGCTATTTCAAGAAATTAGAGAAAAGCGCGGACTTGCTTACTCCGTCTATTCATATGCTCAACAGTTTGCCGGAAGTGGCTTTCTTGCCCTCTATGCCGGATCTACTCCATCAAAGGCTGTTGAAGTCATAAAGATTATGCGCGGAGTTTTAGAAGATGTTGCAAGTAATGGACTGACAAATGAGGAATTAATTAAGGCTCAAGGAGCAGTTAGTGGCTCACTAGTTTTAGGCCAGGAAGATACGGGTTCTCGAATGAGCCGGATTGGAAAGAGCGAGCTGATCTATGGACAGGTCTTAAGCTTTGATGAGATCCTTCGAGAGATTTCAGCCGTTGATAGCCCAGCCATTGCAAACCTAGCATCTGAGGTCTTGGGTTCTGCGCCGAGCCTTGCGATTGTGGGACCATTTGCCAAGCGTTCAATCTTTGAAAAGGCTATGAAGTAGAAGGTGGAGAAGCGATGAAAATTAAAGTCGCCGTTCTTGGCGCCAAGGGCCGTATGGGCACCGAGAGTGTTAAAGCTATCTCTGCTGCAGATGATCTGGAATTAGTCGCATCTCTTGATCTAGGTGATTCATTAGATTTATTGAAGAGCTCTGGCGCAAAGGTTGTTCTAGATTTTACTCATCCTGATTCTGTGATGAAGAATTTAGATTATGCAATCAATAGTGGAATTAATGTAGTAGTAGGAACAACTGGTTTTGATAGCAAGAAAATAGAGGAAGTTAAAGCTCTGCTAGCTAAAAATCCTCAAGTTGGGGCAATAATTGCGCCAAACTTTGGCCTGGGGGCAGTATTAATGATGCAGTTTGCAGCAAAGGCTGCCACCTATTTTGAATCAGTTGAGATTATTGAACTACATCATCCTGAAAAGGCAGATGCCCCTTCTGGAACTGCAACTAGAACTGCAGAGTTAATCTCTGATGCCAGAGCGAAAGCCAAGAAGAGCGCAATGCCTGATAAGACCAGTAGCGCACTTGCTGGAGCAAGAGGAGCCAAGGTTGGAGATGTTCCAATTCATTCGGTACGCCTCAGAGGTTTAGTTGCTCATCAAGAGGTCCTACTTGGAGATCAAGGCGAGACTCTCTCGATTAGACATGACTCAATAGATAGAAGTGGATTTATGCCTGGGGTACTACTTGCTATAAGAAGCGTATCGACAAGACCTGGTTTAACCTTTGGCCTTGAGAATCTGATGGATATCTAGGAGGAAAATGTGAGTACTTCAATAACAATGTATAGCGCAGATTGGTGTGGAGATTGCGTCAGATCTAAGAGATTGCTTGATTCACTTCAAGTTAGTTATGAAATCATTGATGTCGAATCAGTGCCTGGAGCATCAGAGAAAGTTATAGAAATAAACGGCGGAAAGCGTTCTATCCCAGTAATTCTCTTTCCTGATGGGACCCATCTAACGGAACCCTCCGATATTGATCTAAAAGCAAAGCTCGAAGCTTTAAAGATTATCTAGAGGTTATAAACTAGGGCAGAGCTTGCCGCAGCAAGCAACATCATTATTGGAAATTTTGCTTTAAAACTTAATGCAATAGCAGCAACCAGTAGTCCTACAAGCCTATGATCAATTACAACCTGCTGCTCAATTGTTAGCGCCTGTACAGCTACTAATGAGCTCAGTAGAGCGATGGGTATAAGTGCATTAATCCTTTGAATTACTGGTCTATTAAGAAGAGATTCTGGGATGCGATAGCCAAGATACTTCAACAGAAAGCAGATCAGAGACGAAACTAAGGTTGCAATCCATAATTGACTCATCGGGCTGCCCTACTTCCAAAAATTACTGCCAATAGCGCTGTTGCAATTATTGGAACTCCAGCTGGAACAAATGGAACTAATAAAAGCGCCAAAAGCGCAGCAGATATGGCAAGTACTCGAGTTTTATTATCAGTAAGTCTTGGCCAGAGGAGTCCAAGAAATGCTGCCGGAACTACTGCATCAAGACCCCACGCTGCAGGATCTCCAATTGCTCCAGCGCCGATGGCTCCAATAAGAGTAAAGAGATTCCAGAAGAAATAAACTCCAATACCAGTTGCCCAGAAGCCATAACGCGCAGCCTCATCACCTCGCCCCTCTTGGCTAATTGCAACGCCTGTTGATTCATCAATCGTTAACTGCGCCCCAATCAGACGCTTAAAACCTTTTAGCTTTAATAGTGGAGCCATCTTTAATCCATAGAGACCATTTCGAAAACCGAGAAGAGATCCAGTAGCAATTGCACTAATTGCAGATCCACCTGAACCCATAACTCCAACAACTGCAAATTGAGATGCGCCGGAAAATAAGAGAAGTGAAAAGAGACAGGTTTGAAGAATCGAAAATCCAGCAGCGATTGAGGCTGCTCCAAAGGCTGCGCCATATGTGCCCACTGGAATTGCCACAGCCAGCGAGTCGGATAGGACGCGGCGCCTATTAAAGCTCGGAGGATTTAATGACACGCGCTCATTCTGCCGTAGAAAATCCCAGCCTTGTGCCAGAGAGTGGATAGGGTCGCGCACGTGAGCCAGCCAAGCCATCCAGATATTGTCTTTAGAGATGATGTGACAGTAGAGCTAGTGAAATCTAGCGCTAGTGATGCTGATGTCATTTGGGCGGCGCGAGTTTCAACGGCAGGCGAGAATTCTTTAGAGGAAGTAAACGCAGATCCTGCTCGCTCAACTGGATTGATTAATTATTTGGCTAGAGAGCGCCATGGCTCTCCTTTTGAACATACCTCAATGACCTTTTTTATTAGCGCTCCGATATTTGTGTTTAGAGAGTTTATGCGCCATCGCATCGCCTCATACAACGAGGAGAGTGGTCGCTATCGTGAGCTACTTCCAGTTTTTTATGTTCCAAATAAAGCTAGAAAATTAGTTCAAACTGGAAAGACTGGTCACTATGTATTTGTTGATGGAAGTGATGAGCAGTATGAGATATCAGTTGCTGCCATGAAAGAGAGTTATGAACTTTGTTATTTGAATTATAAGAAGATGCTAGATGCGGGGGTGGCAAAGGAAGTTGCCAGAGCCGTGCTTCCGGTTGCGCTCTATTCATCTATGTATGTCACGATGAATGCTAGAGCTCTTATGAATTTTCTCTCGTTAAGAACAGCCCGAGAAGGATCTCACTTTCCTAGCTATCCGCAGCGGGAAATTGAGATGGTGGCAGAGAAGATGGAGGAGCACTTTGCCCGCCTGATGCCGATTACCTATGCTGCCTTTGAAAAGTCGGGGCGCGTCGCGCCATAGCCGGTAAGTAGTAGCCTTGGCGCATGTCGATTCAGGCGCCATTTGGCAGATTGTTGACCGCAATGGTCACCCCTTTTAAAGATGATCTTTCAATTGATTGGGCAAGCGTTGAAAAAGTAGCCGCACATTTAGTTTCAACGGGTCATGATGGAATTGTTCTAAATGGCACAACAGGGGAAGCGCCAACTACTAGCGATGAAGAAAAAGTTGAAATAATCAAAGTAGTGCGCAAAGTAGTCGGATCAAATATAAAGATTGTTGCAGGGGCTGGAAATAACGAAACTTCTCATTCGCTCGAGCAGGCAAGACAGGCAGCTAAGGCTGGAGCTGATGGACTTTTAGTAGTGACTCCTTATTACAACAAACCACCGCAGGCTGGAATCGCAGCTCACTTTGAAGCAATGGCAGGCGCTACTGATTTGCCAATCATGCTCTATGACATCCCACATAGAACTGGTGTTGCAATTGAGCCAGATACGATTGTTAAGTTAGCAGCAAATCCCAAAATTGCAGCTCTTAAGGATGCAAAGGGAGATATCGCTTCAACTTCATGGGTAATTAAGAGATGCGCTATACCGGTTTACTCAGGTGATGACATTTTAAATCTTCCACTACTTTCAGTTGGAGCGGTGGGCTTTGTCTCTGTCTGCGGCCATAGCGTCGGATCAGAGTTAAAGCAGATGCTAAATGCATTCTTTTCAGGTGATGTCGCAAAAGCTCTTGAAATTCATCAAAGATTATTACCGGTCTATACCGGAACATTTAGAACCCAAGGAGCAATTCTTACTAAAGCCGCTCTTGATTTAATGGGCTTAAGTGGTGGACGAGTTCGCCTGCCGCTAGTTGATGCAACCAAGGCTCAGATAGACCAACTACGAGAAGATCTTCGCGCTGGCGGCGTGAAAGTTAAGTAATGAATCATCCGCATCCCGATCTAGGGTTGCCGCCAAAACTTGCCGCCAAAACTCTAAGGATTGTTGCCTTAGGTGGCCTTGGAGAAATTGGTCGCAATATGACCGTTTTTGAATATGAAGGCCAGTTATTAATCGTTGACTGTGGCGTTTTATTTCCAAGTGAAACTCAGCCAGGTGTTGATTTAATCCTGCCAGATTTTTCTTATCTAAAAGAGCGAATGGGTGATATCGCGGCCGTTTTTCTAACTCACGGCCATGAGGATCATATAACCGCACTTGGCTACCTACTTCGCGAGCGAGAAGACATTCAAGTTATTGGTAGCGCTTTAACTCTTGCCTTCTTAAAGGGAAAGTTAAGAGATCATCGAATCTCACCAATTATGGTTGAAGTTAAAGAAGGTCAGAGCAGAAAAGTTGGACCTTTTGATTTGGAATTTATTGCAGTAAACCACTCAATTCCTGATGCGTTAGCAGTTGCGATAAAGACTCCTGCCGGGGTAGTGCTTCATACTGGCGATTTTAAAATGGATCAACTTCCTCTAGATGGAAGAGTTACTGATTTAGCTCGCTTTGCATCCCTTGGCCAATCTGGCGTTGATTTATTTATGGTTGATTCAACTAATGCTGATATTCCAGGATTTACCACATCTGAGCGGGAAATTATGCCGGTATTAGAGCGAGTTATTGATGGCACAAAGGCAAGAGTAATTGTTGCCTCCTTTGCATCACATGTTCATCGCATCCAACAGGTGATAGATATTGCTTATAGCAAGGGGCGAAAAGTTGCCTTTGTTGGACGCTCGATGGTTAGAAATATGACGCTCGCTGCAGAGATGGGATATCTACATATCCCGCCGAATACTTTGCTAGAGGCCGATGAAATTGAAAGCGCTGGAGATAAAGTTGTATTGATTTGCACAGGTTCACAAGGTGAGCCACTGGCAGCTTTATCAAGAATGGCAAATGGTGATCATCAAATTAGAGTAGGAAGAGATGACACTGTAATTCTTGCATCATCGCTGATTCCAGGAAATGAGAATTCGGTCTATCGAGTAATAAATGAATTAACTAGATTTGGCGCTCGCGTTGTACATAAAGGCAATGCGCTAGTGCATGTTTCAGGTCACGCAGCTGCAGGGGAGTTGCTCTATTGCTATAACGTGGTCAAGCCAAAAAACGTTATGCCGGTTCATGGTGAGTGGCGACATATGACGGCCAATGCTGAGCTTGCAATCTCAACAGGAGTTAAGCCAAGCAATGTTGTGGTAGTTGATAATGGAGTCATTGTCGATTTAAGTGAAGGAAGAGCAAAGGTAGTTGGCGCAGTTCCAGTTGGCTATGTTTATGTTGATGGCCAGAGCATTGGAGATATCACCGAGGCATCGATAAAGGATCGTTTGATTCTAGGAGAAGAAGGTTTCATTTCGGTCATAGTCGTTATCGATTCACAGAGTGGAAAAATAGTTGCTGGTCCTGATATCCATGCACGCGGTTTTGCGGAAGATCTTGAGCTATTCAATGAAGTAAAAGGTCGTATTGAGCGAGCCCTGACCGGAGCAGTAGCTGGCGGAATTAATGGAACTCATCAACTCTCGCAAGTAGTTAGAAAGACAGTGGGAAGTTGGGTAGGGGAAGAACATCGCCGTCGCCCGATGATTGTGCCTGTTGTAATTGAGGTTTAGCGGCGCGCCTGACCTTTAAGAAAATTAATTTCGAATACGATTTTTCGTTGTGGCAAAGAAAAAATCCGCTAGGAAAGTAAGTGGCCTACTCTCGGCTATCGCTACTGGCTTGGGATTTCTCTGGAGCGCTATTGCCAAAGCGCTTGGCGCAAGCATCAGGTTTATTACTCGTGGGGCTAAAGATTTAGAACCTGAGCATAGACGCGATGGTATTGGTTTAATTCTTTTAATTGTTGCCCTAATTGCTGCAGCAACTTCTTGGATGAAATTAGATAATGCTTTTGGCAGAGCTGCATATGCCTTCTTCTATGGAGGATTTGGCAGGGTTGCAATACTTACGCCTATTCTCTTTGGCTACTTCGCCTTTCGCCTATTTCGCACCCCACAAGATAAGGGAGCAACTGGTCGAATAACAATTGGCTCACTCCTACTTGTTCTAAGTTCAACTGGCCTAATCCACATATTAAATCCTTCATCGATTAATACTGGTGCTACTGCAATGCGCGAGGGCGGGGGATGGATTGGCTATGGGGTCTCAACGCCTCTTGTTGCGCTACTTACCGATATGCTCGCAATTCCAATTCTTATTCTGACCTTAATATTTGGCGCACTTGTTATTACAGCAACTCCGTTTTCAAAGGTAATTGATTTGTTTAAGAGCCTTATCTCTGGCGCAAGCAATAAAGTTAGTGGGGCACTTGATCAAAGACGAGAGCGAAAACTTGAGCGCGAAGAGTTTGAAATCGCCGATACGCCGCCATTTGAAACTCCCTTAGTTCAAGATTTTAGTAACGCCCAAGAAGAGGGTCTCGAAGAAGAAATAGATGAAGAGAGCTTCGATGAAGAATTTACAGTTGAGATTCCAAAGCCTGAGGTAAGTGCAAAGCCTGCAAGACCCGTTCAATTACTGCTCTCCTCAACTGATTCCTATGAGCTTCCCGCTATGGATCTACTTCGAACTACCCCATCTAGTAAGACAAAGACCAAGGCAAATGATCAAATAGTCCAATCTTTAACTGAAGTCTTTGCTCAATTTGAAATTGACTGTGAAGTAACTGGCTTTATGCGAGGGCCTACTGTAACTCGCTATGAAGTCGAGCTTGGCTCAGGGGTTAAAGTTGAGGCAATTACAGCTTTAAGTAAGAACATCGCCTATGCGGTTGCAAGTAGCGATGTAAGAATCCTCTCGCCAATTCCTGGAAAATCTGCAGTTGGTATCGAGATTCCAAATAGCGATAGAGAGATAGTCTCTCTAGGCGATGTGCTTCGATCTAGCGTTGCAGGAAATGACCACCACCCAATGGTGATAGCTCTTGGTAAAGATGTAGAGGGTAGTTTTATCTGCGCAAATCTTGCCAAAATGCCACATCTACTTGTGGCGGGCGCCACCGGCGCTGGTAAATCATCAATGATTAATTCATTGGTTACCTCAGTTTTAATGAGAGCAACCCCGAATGACGTTCGCTTAATTCTCATAGATCCCAAACGAGTTGAACTTAACTCTTATGAAGGCATCCCACATCTAATTGCGCCAATTATCACCAACCCTAAAAGAGCAGCAGAGGCACTTGCTTGGGTAGTGCGTGAAATGGATATGCGATATGACGATCTTTCAACATATGGCTTCAGACATATCGATGACTTCAATAAAGCAGTTAGAGCTGGAAAAGTTATTGCAAAGGAAGGGGCAGATGCTGCCCTTGAGCCATATCCATATTTATTAGTAGTAATTGATGAGTTGGCAGATCTAATGATGGTTGCTGCACGAGATGTTGAAGATTGCATCGTAAGAATTACTCAGCTTGCAAGAGCAGCCGGCATTCATCTTGTTATCGCAACACAAAGGCCTAGCGTTGATATTGTCACAGGTTTAATTAAAGCTAATGTTCCTTCACGTCTTTCTTTCGCCACTTCATCACTTGCTGACTCCAGGGTTATTCTTGATACCCCAGGTGCTGAAAAACTTGTCGGACAAGGCGATGCCCTATTTTTGCCAATGGGAGCAAGTAAGCCAATGCGAATTCAAGGCGCCTATGTCTCAGAGCGTGAAATTGAGGCGGTTGTAAGTCACGTTAAGTCCCAGCTAAAGCCGGTGTATCGAGAAGATATTTTAAAACCAGTAGTTGCAACCAGAGGCTCTGATGAAGAAATTGGTGATGACAAAGAGTTACTTATCCAAGCAATCGAGTTAGTTGTTAGCACGCAATTTGGATCAACTTCTATGTTGCAGCGAAAGTTAAGAATTGGTTTTGCTAAAGCTGGACGTCTGATGGATTTGATGGAGAGCCGAGGAATTGTGGGACCATCTGAAGGTTCTAAGGCTCGAGTAGTTTTAGTTAAGCAAGAGGACCTGGCATCTGTCCTAGAGGTAATTCAGGGGTGAATTTTCAGGGGCGATATTGTTGCGCCCCTGCTCAATAGATCTTTGCCTCAAGATTTCAGTTGTCCTTGATTGGCTTCTGCTTCTACAATTCATCCTCCCCCCAAGTGATTTAGAGGCTTTCATGTCGGTCGGTTCAACGCTAAAAGAGATGCGCAAGTCGGCAGGTTTTACTGTCGAGCAACTTGCCAAGCGCTCGCGTATCCCGGCATCGGTAATTGAAGATTTAGAGAAAGATAATTTTCTGACTGCAGGTGGCCCAACTTATGCTCGAGGCCATATCAAAACCATTGCACGAATCTGTGGCGTTGGCGATAGTGATGTGCTTATTAAATTTGAATCTCAAACAATTCCTTTAAGTAAATCCATTAGAGATCTATTGAATGAAAATAGCGTTACAAAGCAGAAGAAGGAGAGAAAGCCAATATCCTGGAAATCACTAACAGGTGCAGCAGCTGGCTTATTTATCTTTGCACTTGTTGGAACCGCAATTATTTCCATTGAGGATTCACCAGAGCAAAGCGGTATTACAGCTCCAAGTAATAGTAAAGATGAGAGCCAACCTAGCGCTGCAATTAGAGATGGCGTTGAAGTAAGACTTAAGGCAGTGAATGGACTTTCATGGGTTGCGGTCAGTGATAGCACTGGCACCACACAATTTAGTGGACGAATTCGCCAGGGCGAGGAGAGAGTATTTAGCGATAATCAACTGCTCTATCTAGTCATTGGAAATGCAGGCGCGATTAACCTGACGGTAAATGGCGAAGATATTGGAGTTGCTGGCGCAGTTGGAGAAGTTTTACGTCTGGAATTCGGCCCGCAAGCATCTAATCAAGGTTAACTCTCACCTCTTCTCTGTAGAATAACTAGGTGTCCAAGCCTAAAAGCGTTGCCTTAGTAACCCTGGGTTGTGCGCGAAATGATGTTGACTCTGAAGAGCTAGCAGGACGTCTTGCAGCCGATGGCTGGCAATTAGTCGATGATGTAGCAACTGCTGATGTGGCGCTGGTAAATACCTGCGGGTTTATCGAATCAGCTAAGAAAGACTCAGTAGATGCACTGATTGAGGCCCACTCCATGAAGGCAGATGGAAGCCTTCGGGCCGTAGTTGCTGTGGGCTGTATGGCTGAGCGATATGGCAAAGAGCTCGCAGAGGCGATGCCCGAGGCTGATGCAATATTAAGTTTTGATGATTATGCAGATATCTCAAGTAGATTACAGAATATTCTTGCTGGAAATTCAAAGCCAGCTCACACCCCAAAGGATCGTAGAAGTTTAATTCCAATCTCACCTGTTGCAAGACAGGAGATGAAGGTTGAATTAAATACAAAAATGGGGCAAGGCGGCACCTTTGCAAGAAAGAGACTTGCAAACTCACCAATGGCTCCGCTAAAAATTGCTTCGGGTTGCGATCGCAGATGTTCCTTCTGCGCTATCCCGCAATTTAGAGGATCTTTTATCTCAAGAACTCCTGATGAGATTATCACCGAAGCTAGATGGCTAGCAGAAAATGGTGTCAGCGAACTCTTCTTAGTTAGCGAAAACACCACCTCTTATGGAAAAGATCTTGGTGATTTAAAGGCCATGGAGAAATTACTGCCAGCCCTTTCCAAAATAGATGGGATCGAGCGCATCAGAGCTTCATATCTGCAGCCAGCCGAGATTAGGCCGACGCTATTGCAAGCCTTGATTGCTACCGAGAAAGTTGTTCCCTACTTTGACATCTCATTTCAACACGCCTCGGGCACTCTTCTTAGAAGGATGCGCCGCTTTGGAGATGGCGAGAAGTTCCTACACTTGTTAACTCAGATACGAGCCCTTAATCCAGAGGCAGGAATTCGCTCCAACTTTATTGTGGGATTTCCCGGTGAGAGCCAGGGCGAGTATCAAGAGCTAGTGGACTTTGTTAATTCATCAAATCTTGATGCAATTGGAATCTTTGCCTACTCTGATGAAGATAAAACGGAAGCGCTGACACTAGATGGAAAGTTGGATCCGCAAGTTATTAATGAGCGAACCAGTGAGCTAACGATGATTGCTGAAGAGTTAGTAATGCAGCGAGCAACAGATCGAATTGGACAGAGAGTTAGAGTTCTAATTGAAGATGAAGAACTCCAAGAGGGAAGAGCTGAGCACCAGGGGCCGGAGGTTGATTCCAGTACCTTTGTAACCATTGCAGGAAGGCCAAGTGCTGGTTATAAAGTCGGTCAGTATGTCGATGCCATCATTACCGATACTTCAGGGGCGGATTTAATTGCCCAGAGCCTATGAACCTTCCTAACGCCTTAACAATTGCCCGGATCGCAGCTCTTCCATTTTGCGCTTGGGCGCTATTTAAGAATGGGGGAGATGATCCAAACTGGCAGATAATTGCTTGGTTCTCCTTCTTTATAGTTGGCATGACCGATGTTCTAGATGGGATTATTGCAAGACGTTGGAATCAAGTTTCATCCTTTGGAATTATTTTAGATCCGATTGCTGATAAAGCTTTTATAGCTACTGCATTAATTGGACTTTCGATTCTAGGCAAGATGCCTTGGTGGGTTACGGTATTAATTCTTACCCGAGAAGTTGGAATTACTGTTCTGCGCCTTTTAGTAATTAAGAGAAAAGTAATTAGCGCAAGTAAAGGTGGAAAGATTAAGACCCTCCTACAGAACTTCTCAGTAGGTTTCTACATACTTCCTCTACCAGAGGCGCTACATACTCCTAGAGATATCTTGCTTGCAATTGCTATCGCCCTTACCTTCATAACTGGCTACCAATATCTAAAAGATGTAGTTAAATCAAAGCCATGATCGATCTTGCAGCAAAGGTAATTGATCTCCTTAGAGAGCGTAGGCAGACTATTTCCTGCGCAGAATCAATTACTGGCGGGGCAATCACATCGAAACTTGTCTCGGTTGCTGGAGCCTCAGATGTTCTGCTTGGTTCAATCGTTGCTTATTCAAAAGAGATCAAGATAAGTCAGCTAGGTTTAAGTGCAGAGTTAATTGATGATAAGGGACTTGTTTCTAAAGAGGTTGCTATTGCGATGGCCAAGGGGGCAAGACAAAGACTTGGAAGTAGTTGGGCGATCTCCTCAACCGGCTCTGCTGGGCCAACAGCTCTAGATGGCAGCTCTCCTGGTGAGATTTGGATTGCAATTCTGGGCCCTGATAGGCAAGAAAGTGTGAAATTTTCCTTAAACGGCGCTCGCCAGGAGGTCATAAGCGGCGCGGTAGAGAGCGCAATAACCCTGCTGGAGCGTATCCTTAGGTCCTAGGAAATCGTTGAATCATTCTTTCAATTAGGAGGCATCGCAATGGAGTTACTTCGTAGCCACATTGGTCAATGCCTTCGCACCCAGCGCATCTCACAGAATAGAACTCTAAGAGATGTTGCTAAGGCTGCTCGAGTCTCTCTCGGATATCTCTCTGAGGTAGAGCGCGGACAGAAAGAAGCTTCATCAGAGCTACTTAATGCCATTTGTAGTGCACTTGATTTGTCGCTATCAAAAGTACTAGTTGAGGTAACTGCTCAAGTTAAACTCAACGAGACCCCAGTACTTAGCGTCGTTGATACCAACGCTGCTTAACTAGAGGGGAAGAATAAGGCTGTGAGAGATCAGAGCGCGCGCTCGACCTATCAACACCAATCAATAATTCATCGTCGCACAAGAGGTGCGATTATGGCAGCGGCTAAAGAGCTCTTGGCCCAAAGCGGTATCTCTGGAACTAACATGATTGAAATTGCGGATAGAGCTCAAGTTTCAAGAGCCTCGCTATATAACCACTTTAGAGATAAACATGAAGTCTTTTTAGCTTTAGTTGAAAGTGAGCTGGAGCGAATCTCAACTCTTGCAATGATTGCCCAATCACGATCAGAGGCGCTCTATTTAATCTCCTGCGAGATTTCAAATCATCCAGGGCTTAAGAGCGCGCTTGCCAGTGATGGCGAGATTATGGCAAATGCGCTAACTGCAAGAGAACATAAAATCTGGGTTGAGATCTATGCCCAGCTCTCAAAAATATTTGCAACAGATGTAGTTGGAGTTGGATTAATTCTTCGCTGGCTGATGGGGCAGGTAACCGCTCCGCTCTCTGATGAGCACTCTAAAGAGCAGGCAGAGCGTTTAGCATCCATTCTTTAAAGTAAGTAATGGCTTTATGAGAATCACCGAACTTCGCAGAAGGTTAACTGCTCACTTCGGCCCTGATTGGGCCCCTTCCTATTCCAAAGATTTTGTAATGGCAGAACTTGGCGGCCAGAGCGTGGATCAGGCCCTTGAAATGGGATTTGATCCAGCTGATATCTGGCGGGCGGTTGTGAAAAATAACCCAGATATTTCAAACGAACTTAAATAAGCTCATATCTCATAGCAACAGCTCCCTTAGGGCGATAAGTTGCTCGAGGTTGGGCCTTTGGAAAAGCGCCGGTAAGTGAAAGTCTGGCTCTCCTTGCAATTTCTAAAATAATTATTCGTCCCTCAAGCAGGGCAAATTGATCTCCTAGGCACTTTCTACTACCAGCTAAGAATGGGAAATAAGCCCCACGTGGCAAGCTCTTTTCAAAGTCATTACTCCATCGCTCTGGAATAAATTCATTTGGAGATGAAAAATACTTTTCATCCCTTTGAGTGACATATTGACTAACTAAAACATGGGCCCCTTTTGGAACCTCTCTTCCCCCAAGAGTGACATCTTCTAAAGCTCTTCTTGGTGAGATCCAGACTGGGGGAGCAAGCCTTAAAACCTCACTAAAAATAGCTCCAGATAGGGGAGCAGCGAGAATAACCCTGGCAAAATCTTCATCGCCTTGCCTAGCAAAGACTTTATCTGCCTCTTCGGCAAGTCCATCCCAGTACTTAGGGTTCTGGCTTAAATATGCAAAGGTCCAAGTTAAAACATTTGCAGTAGTTTCATGGCCACTTAAAATTAAAGTTAGAGTTTCATCTGAAATCTCTCGGGCGCTCAACTTCTCGCCATCGATTGTTTCTGCCTCAAGTAAGACTCCCATTAAGTCATCGCGTTTGACTCCGCTTGCAATTCGCTCCGTAACAATCCTAGTTGCAACGTTATGGAGCTCATTAGCAGCTTTTTCAAACTTTCTAAAATATGGAATAGGAAGATTATCAAGGCGATCAAGACCTGGCAGCATGGTGCGCTCAATACGATCAATTGCAATATGCATTGAGTCTTGAACTCTCTTGGTATCTGCAGAGATATCTGTGCCAAATAAAATATCTGCAACGATGTCAAAAGTTAGCGACATCATCTCAGGTCCAATAGCTACGACCTGGCCATCGCTCCAATTTGAGATGTGCTTGCGAGTAAGGCTAAGCATCGTCTGGGCATAAGTTGAGATCTTGCTGATGTGAAATGGTGATTGCATCAACCTTCTATGGCGAAGATGGATAGGTTCTTCATTAGTTAAAAGGCCGCTTCCTAATACTTTTCTCATCCGATCAAAACCCACGCCCTTTATAAAGCTTCCCTGCTTGCTTACCGTTACCTCATTGACCATCTCTGGTGAGAAGGCGGTGATAAAGAGCTGGCCTGCTAAAAAGAATGAACTGCAATCGCCATATTCGGCCTTGGCATTTAGTAGAAAGGCTGGGGTATCTTTTTGAAATCTAAGGGTTAGTAGGGGCGATCTTGGCCCATCAGGAATATTTAGACCCTTCAAATCTCGCCGCTTTAGAGGCTTTGGCATCGGGGCGTACTCAGCTGGCCTTGGGCTTTGAAAGGGAGCGAGATCAACCATGGCTCCAAGGTAGGGCTCGCGTGTCTTAAAAGTCATTAGAACAGATGTTCGGCTAGACTTATCCCCATAACAGCGGCGAGCTGTTATACCCAACCAGAGCGGTTCCACATTTCCGCCGACTGCAAAGTCAGGCCGTCAGTGGCATTCCGTACCTTCTGGAGCCAACTACGAGAGAAGAGAGGCAAGACCGTGGCTAAAGAAGCCAAAGATCCAAATGAAAAAGCAAAACCCTCTGCCGAACGGCAGAAAGCCCTAGATACCGCGCTTGCTCAAATCGAACGTCAGTTTGGCAAGGGCTCAGTAATGAAGATGAGCGATCGAACCGCAACTCCAATTGAGGTAATTCCAACTGGATCCATCGCTCTTGATATGGCCTTAGGAATTGGCGGCATTCCACGTGGCCGCGTTGTAGAAATCTTTGGACCAGAATCATCAGGTAAGACAACGCTAACCCTGCATGCAATTGCTAATGCACAGAAAAATGGCGGTATTGCAGCTTTTATCGATGCTGAGCATGCCTTTGATTCTGAATATGCAAAGAAACTTGGAGTTGATATCGATGCGCTCCTAGTTTCTCAGCCAGATACTGGCGAGCAAGCACTTGAAATTATGGACATGTTAGTTCGCTCGGGAGCACTTGATTTAATTGTGGTTGACTCCGTTGCAGCACTTGTTCCTCGCGCTGAAATTGAGGGCGAGATGGGAGATTCCCATATGGGACTTCAGGCTCGCTTGATGTCACAGGCCTTAAGAAAGATAACTGGCGCGCTAAGTCAGACCAAGACAACAGCTATCTTTATTAATCAGCTCCGCGACAAGATCGGTGTTTTCTTCGGCTCTCCTGAAACCACAACTGGTGGAAAAGCACTTAAGTTTTATGCCTCAGTTCGTATGGATATTCGCCGTATTGAAACTCTAAAAGATGGACAAGAAGCGGTTGGAAATCGTACCCGCGTCAAAGTTGTAAAAAATAAGATGGCTCCGCCATTTAAGCAGGCAGAGTTTGACATCATCTACGGTATTGGAATTTCTAGAGAGGGAAGCCTTCTAGATATGGGCGTAGATCTTGGAATTGTGAAGAAATCAGGAGCTTGGTTTACCTATGAAGGAGATCAACTCGGCCAGGGTAAAGAGAACTCTCGCCAATTCCTGCTTGACAATCCAGCCCTTGCTAATGAAATCGAAGGCAAGATCCGGGCTCACTTTGTCGCGAGCGATATCGATCCAGCTCTAGTTGCTGCAATCGATGAAGCCGCAGCTGATGTCGAGTTCTAATTCAGTAGAAGTTGAGAGCGACCCCTACCAAGTAGCTCAGACCATTGCCCTTATGGCACTTGGTCGAAGGGCAAAAAGTAGGGGGGAGCTCTTTAAGCTTCTCAAATCTCGCGGCATTGAAGAAGAGGTTGCAAACGCTGTTCTCTTTCGCCTCGCCGAGCAAGGCTTTATCAATGATCATGAGTTTGCTCGCTATTGGAGTGAATCACGGCAGAGAACTAAGAAGGTCTCAAAGCGAATAATTAGCGGAGAGCTGCGTTCTAAGGGAATCTCGCCAGAGATAATTGAGTGGATCACAAGTGATATCAGCGATGATGAAGAGTTTGCCAATGCGATGACTTTTGCCGAACGTAAGGCAAGAGCAGTTACTAGCCTTGCACCTGAGGTGGCATACCGCAGATTACATGGCGCCTTATCAAGGCGAGGATTTTCTGGCCATGTTGTCTCTCGAGTATTGGCAGAGCTGGGAATATCGCGCTCATAAATTAGTCCTAGAGATAGATAGGTACGATTCGCTGGTGAGCCGTACCTATGTAATTCAAACTCTGGGCTGCCAGATGAACGTTCATGACTCAGAACGTATTGCAGGCTCACTCGATGCTGCCGGATATGTCCCTGCAGCAGCTGGATCTGATCCTGATCTAATCGTCTTTAATACCTGCGCAGTAAGAGAAAATGCTGACAATAAGTTATATGGCCACCTAAGTTTCCTCGCGCCAGAAAAGAAGTTAAGACCAGAGCTGCAGATAGCAATTGGTGGCTGTCTTGCCCAAAAAGATAAATCAGTGATTTTGGAGAGAGCCCCCTACGTTGATGTGGTTTTTGGAACCCACAATATGGGCTCACTTCCCGCTCTACTTGAAAGAGCAAGAGTTGAAAAAAGAGCACAGATTGAAATAAAGGAATCGCTAGAGCACTTTCCTTCGACTCTTCCCGCTCGTCGACACTCTCCATTTTCGGCTTGGGTCTCCATATCGGTTGGTTGTAATAACACCTGCACCTTCTGCATCGTTCCAGCGCTTCGAGGCAGAGAGAAAGATCGAAGTAGCGCTGAGATATTAAGTGAAATTAGAGCTCTTGTTGCAGATGGAGTCATTGAGATAACTCTTCTAGGTCAGAATGTAAATGCCTATGGGGTGGACTTTGGCGATCGGGGAGCCTTTGCCAAATTACTTAGAGCATGCGGCGAAATTGAGGGCCTTGAGCGAGTTCGCTTTATGTCTCCTCATCCAAGAGATTTCACCGATGATGTAATCCAAGCAATGGCTGAGACAAAAAATGTGATGCCCCACCTTCATATGCCACTGCAATCTGGATCTGATGCAATCTTGGCAGCGATGCGCCGCTCCTATCGAGTCGATCGCTATCGCTCAATCATTAGCAAAGTTCGAAGCGCTCTTCCTAGCGCAACCATTACTACCGATGTCATTGTGGGATTTCCTGGTGAGAGCGAAACAGATTTTCAAGCAACACTTGATTTATGTAGCGAGGTTGGTTTTCTTGCTGCATATAGCTTTAAGTATTCAAAGCGCCCAGGCACCCCAGCTGCTGTTATGGAGAATCAGATTCCAGAGCAGATCGTTGCTGAGCGTTATGACCGTCTCCACCAGCAGATAAATCAAATTGCAGCTCGAGTCAATAATGAAGTACTTGGCAAAAAAGTTGAAGTATTAATCACTGATATTGATGGCTCTAGCGCAACTGGAAAGAGTAGAGATTTTCGTCTCGTTCACTTTGAAGCCCCAGCAAATGCAAGGCCAGGAGATATTGCTGAGTTAACGGTTGAAGAGAGCAAGGCTCACTTCATCCTTGGAGATAGCCAGAGTGTAAGCATTATCCCCACTAGAGGCGGAGATGCTTTTAGTTCTAGAAAAGCTGAGGCAGAATCAAAGGGAGTTGCGCTGGGGATGCCGACTCTAAAGAGCGTTCACTCTAAATGAGCGTCATTGTTATCTGCGGAGCAACTGCCACTGGAAAAAGTGATTTAGCTTTATCACTTGCTGAGGCTGTTGGCGGCGAGATAGTTAATGCCGACTCAATGCAGCTCTATAAGGGCATGGATATTGGAACTGCCAAGTTGCCACTTAGTCAGCGGCGAGGAATCCCACATCACCTACTTGATGTTTTAAGGGTTAATCAAGAGTCATCTGTTGCTCAGTATCAAATAGATGCTAGAAATATAATTGATCAGCTCTTAGAGCTAAATAAACCAGCAATTGTCGTAGGCGGAACTGGGCTCTACATCAAAGCAATATTAGATGATCTTAATTTTCCAGATACTGATCCAGCGCTGCGAGAAAAGATAACTAAACAAGGACAGGAATTGGGTCAGGATGTTATGCATCAAAGGCTTGCTAAGTTAGATCCAGCTGCAGCGGCAGCTATTCCTAAGGAGAACTTAAGAAGAGTTGTTCGAGCACTTGAAGTAATTGAATTAACTGGCAAGCCCTACACCGCAAATCTGCCGAGAGTTGGAAGTAGTAAATATCCAGGCGCGAAACAATTTGGCCTTGTTATGGAGCGCTCAACTCTTGCATCTCGCATTGATGCTCGAGTTGAAAAGATGTGGAATGAAGGGCTAGTCGATGAAGTAAAAGGCCTTATTTCTCAAGGGTTATTGGAGGCAAGAACAGCTCAAGCAGCCCTTGGTTATGCCCAGGTAATTAAGTTTGCCAAAGGCGAGTTAAGTGAGAGTGAAGCTAAAGAGGAAACAAAACGGGCAACTAGGCAATATGCCAGAAGACAGGAGACCTGGTTTTCAAGAGATGAGCGAATTACTTGGATTAAAGGTGGTTCAAGGCAGCAAATGCTCGAGGAAATCATCTCCTCTACTATTAGCCCCAGATGAAAGCTTCACTTACCGCCACCTATGGCCATGGCACTGAGAATGACTTTGTAATCCTCTTTGATCCAGATGATAAGAATAATCTCTCTTCAAAACAGACTGCAGCGATCTGCAATAGGGCAAGTGGCATTGGCGCAGATGGGCTAATTCGAATAATAAAGCGCGATGGTAAATGGTTTATGGATTATCGGAATGCAGATGGCTCCCTTGCTGAAATGTGTGGCAATGGAATCAGAGTTATGGCTCGGTATCTAGTAGATAGAGGCCATCAAGGTGCAGGGATTTTTTCAATATTAACTCGCGATGGAGCTAAGTATTTAAGCGCTGATGTGGCAGGAGATATCAGTGTAAATATGGGACAGGTTGAAGTAATCGATGGCCCAATTACAGCTGCCAATAATGGCAAAGTCTGGAGCGGTTATAACTTAAATATCGGAAATCCCCATGCCGTGGTCTTTGTTGATTCCCTTGATGATGTCGGTGATTTAAAAGACCCACCAGTGGTTCGCCCGAAAGAGGAGTATCCAGAGGGTGTTAACGTTGAATTTGTTCAATTTCTTGAAAATGGCGAACTTGCAATGAGAGTTCACGAGCGGGGAAGTGGTGAGACTAGATCTTGCGGAACTGGAACCTGCGCTGTTGCTCTAGCTGCAACTTTAAAGAAGGGGATGAAATTGCCAGCTAAATGGGTGATTAACCCACCAGGTGGAAGGTTGGTTGTAGAAATTGATCCACACTCCAATGCCACGCTAACTGGCCCTGCGGTATTAATAAAAGACTTTGATCTGGAGCCCTATCTTGGCTAAGAAAAAAGAGCTGCCAGAGATCGAGGATTTAATCTCTGAAAGCCAGCAGGTGGCAGCAGAGTTTGACTCTGAGATATTTATCCCTGATTCATTTCAATCAACGCAGCAAGATCTAAGCGATAGACAGGCGCTTAGAAGAGTTATTGGCCTCTCAACTGAGTTAAGTGATATCTCTGAGGCCGAATATCGCCAGTTAAGACTTGAGCGAGTAATACTGGTTGGAGTCTGGACCGAGGGAAGTGTTAAAGATGCAGAGAATTCTATGGAAGAGCTTGCTGCGCTAGCTGAAACGGCCGGATCAACAGTATTGGACGCCCTTATTCAACGCCGTGATAAACCTGATCCAGCAACCTTTATTGGCTCTGGAAAAGTTAGCGAGTTAAAGGCAATTGTTAAATCAACAGGCGCCGATACTGTTGTCTGCGATGGTGAGTTAAGTCCCTCTCAATTAAGAAATTTAGAAGATAAGGTGAAAGTCAAAGTAGTTGATCGAACTGCGCTGATATTGGATATTTTCGCTCAACATGCCAAGAGCAAAGAGGGTAAGGCCCAAGTTGAGTTAGCTCAGATGAGTTATATGTTGCCCCGACTTCGCGGTTGGGGTGATTCACTATCTCGCCAGGCAGGTGGAATTGGTGGGCGCGGACCTGGTGAAACTAAGATAGAGGTTGATCGCCGCAGAATCCGCGACAAGATGTCAAAGCTTCGCAGGGAGATTGGCGATATGAAAGTCGCCCGGGATACCAAGAGACAAGAGCGAAAGAGAAATTCAATTCCCTCTGTTGCAATTGCGGGATATACAAACGCTGGTAAATCATCGCTATTAAATCGTTTAACCAATGCTGGAGTTTTAGTGCAGAACGCTCTCTTTGCAACTCTTGATCCAACGGTTCGACGCTCAGAGACAAGTGATGGTCGCACCTACACGCTAACTGACACTGTGGGATTTGTTAAACACCTGCCCCATGACTTAATTGATGCCTTCAAATCAACGCTGGAGGAGGTCTCAGGAGCTGATGTAATCGTTCATGTAGTTGATGGCTCACATCCAGATCCTCTAGGTCAGATAAAGGCAGTTAGAGGGGTAATAGCTGATATTGGGGGAGCAAAAATTCCAGAAATTATCGCTTTAAATAAGGCAGATATCGCAGATCCAGAAGTGATTGCTCAGGTATTGATTCAAGAACCTGATGCTTATCTAATCTCAGTTCATAGCGGAGTTGGTATTGAAAAACTCATCCGCGCTATTGAGTCATCTCTTCCAAGGCCAAGGATTGAGATCAGAACTGTGCTTCCATATGACAGAGGGGATTTAGTTAGTCAGATCCATGAACATGGCGAGATTTTAAGTCAAGAGTATTTACCTGAAGGAACATCGCTTCATGCCATGGTTGATGGATCTTTAGCGCACGCCCTTGAGAAGTACTCCGTTAATTAATATTTAGAGCGAGCGAAGAACAGCTGTTACCACACCAAGAATCTCTGCCTGATTTCCATCAATAGGTTGGTAGCTATCATTAGCTGGCAGTAACCAGATTTGACCGTTCTTTTTACTTAAAGTCTTAACCGTTGCCTCGCCATCTATCATTGCTGCAACAATTTCACCTTTATTAGCATCTTTCTGAGAGCGAATAACTACATAATCTCCATCGCATATTGCAGCATCAATCATTGAATCACCAACAACTTTAAGCATGAATAGTTCGCCCTCGCCAACAAGTGATGCAGGAAGAGGAAAGAGCTCTTCAACATTTTGCTCTGCAAGAATTGGGCCACCAGCTGCAATTCGACCAACTAATGGGACGTTATGAGTTCGCTCTGGCTTAATATCTTCAAATCTCTCATCACCTGGGGTGAGAACTTCTAGAGCTCTTCCGCGAGATGGGTCGCGACGGATCCAACCTTTTGATTCAAGTGCCTCTAATTGATATTTAACACTTGATGGGGAGGAGAGCCCTGCGGCTTCACCGATCTCACGCATTGAAGGGGGATAGCCATTAGTCTCCATCGCCTCCTTTATTGCTAGCAGGATCTTGGTCTGCCTTGGGGTGAGGCCATTTTCATCAACGGGGCCATCAGGCATTTCAGTCAGCTTTGAAGGGTTTTTGCTCATGGGTTAAGTTTAGAACAAAGTTGCGAAGAAATCAAACAAATGTTCTAAAAAAACTTGCCGATGTCGGTGGGTAGGTGTACCTTTGCTCTTAGAACAGACGTTCGAAGAGTATCCCCACTCTCTGATTAGCTCGGTTCTAGAAGTATCTGGAGAGAGAAGATGACGACGATCGCCATCAATCCGTTCCTTGCTAAAGATGCCAGGCGCGTGAAAACCCCTATAAATCAAGGCCCAGCAGCTCTGCGACTAACCCCCCGTGGTCGAGGGCTAGCAAGGTTGGCAGTCATCTCTTCACTCTCCATACTGCTTCTCTCTGGCTTTGCCGCCTTTAATGGCGCAACGGCAGGATCTAATAGCGAGTCAATCTCAAGTCCTTATGTGAAGATCAGCGTTAAGCCAGGAGATACGCTCTGGTCAATTGCTGAGGGGATCGCACCGCAGGCCGATAGACGAGCCTTGGTTGCCGATATTGTTGAAGTCAATAACTTGAAATCACCAAATCTCCAGGCTGGCCAGAAGATCTATATCCCGACACGCCCGTAGAGGCTCATACTCTTTATAAGTTGCGGAACTCTCAACCGTTGCTTTACTCTTACCCCTAGATATTGGGGTTGTTTTAGGATATGCTTCCATAAGTAGTGGTTAGCACCTAAGGCTCCAATACACCCGATTTCAGGAAATACCCAGGATTGAGAGGACGACACGCCGTGATCTGCCCCTTCTGTCGTTTTGAGGATTCTCGAGTCATTGACTCGCGTCCAAGTGATGAAGGCAGCTCAATTCGTCGCAGGAGAGAGTGCACCCAATGCGGTTCACGTTTCTCAACTTCTGAAACAGCAGTTCTCTCGATTATCAAACGTAGTGGAGCAACAGAGCCCTTTAGCCGTGAGAAAGTTATTAACGGTGTTCGTAAGGCCTGCCAGAACCGGCCAGTTGATGATGATGATCTAGCGCTTCTTGCAATGAGGGTTGAAGAGGCGCTTCGCTCCACAGGACAGGCAGAGATCGAAGCTCAAGAGGTTGGCATGGCTATCTTGCCGCCACTTCGCGAATTAGATGAGGTCGCCTACCTGCGATATGCCTCGGTATACCGTAACTTCTCCTCCCTTGAAGATTTCGAAGGCGAGATCGCTCTTCTCCGGGCCCTGCCGATCGAAAAGTCAGAACTAGAGAGCGAATCTCAAGTTGCCTCCCCGCAACTTAAATGAAAAGTCCGATAAGTAGATAGCAGAGAAAAAATTAAATAAAAAAAGATAGAAAAGTTTTAAAAACAAAATTAAAAATTCAAGAAGAAACTGGAGAAATAAGAAATGTCGGACACAGTAATCAATCGCCCATCGGGGAAAGCCAAGTCAGAAAAAGGCTTAAGTATGGAGCGGATTTACACCACAGCTGGTCAGCACCCATATGAAGGTGTTAATTGGGAGAGACGCGATGTGGTGCAGACCAACTGGAAGAGCGGCGAAGTTGTCTTTGAGCAACGCGGCGTTGAGTATCCAGATTTCTGGTCAGTTAATGCCTCAACCATCGTTACAACAAAGTATTTCCGCGGCGCAGTGGGAGCTGAAAATAGAGAGCACTCACTAAAGCAAGTTATCGATCGCGTTGTTCTTACCTACACCAAAGCTGGAAAAGAACATGGTTATTTTGCAACTCCAGAAGATGCTGAAATTTTTGAACATGAATTAACTTATATGCTCCTGCACCAGGTATTTTCCTTTAACTCTCCAGTCTGGTTTAACGTAGGAACATCAGCTCCACAGCAAGTATCTGCCTGTTTCATCCTCTCAGTTGATGACACGATGGAATCGATCCTTAACTGGTATCGCGAAGAGGGCATGATCTTCAAAGGTGGATCGGGAGCTGGTTTAAATCTCTCTCGGATTCGCTCCTCTAAAGAGCTATTGAAATCAGGTGGCACTGCCTCTGGTCCAGTTTCATTTATGCGCGGGGCTGATTCCTCTGCTGGAACAATCAAATCAGGTGGCGCAACTAGAAGAGCTGCCAAGATGGTTGTTCTAGATATCGATCATCCAGATATTGAAGAATTTATCGAAACTAAGGTAAGAGAAGAAGACAAGATTCGCGCCCTTCGCGATGCTGGCTTTGATATGGATCTTGGTGGCAAAGACATCATCTCTGTGCAATACCAGAATGCCAACAACTCAGTTCGCGTAACAGATGAATTTATGCGCGCTTATGAAAACGGCGCCAAGTTTGGTCTAACAGCTCGCGCAACTGGTGAGGTAATGGAAGAGGTTGATTCTCGTCAACTATTCCGCAAGATGGCAGAGGCTGCCTGGGCTTGCGCAGATCCTGGAATTCAATATGACACCACAATCAATGATTGGCACACCAGCCCTGAGACCGGACGCATCAATGCCTCCAATCCTTGCTCGGAATATATGTCACTTGATAACTCTTCCTGCAACCTAGCTTCTTTAAATCTTATGAAGTTTTTAAAGAGCGATGGATCATTTGATGCCAAGAACTTTGTTAAGGCAGTTGAGATGATAATTACTGCAATGGATATTTCAATTTGTTTTGCAGATTTCCCAACCGAGGCAATTGGTGTAACAACAAGGGCTTATCGCCAACTAGGAATTGGTTATGCAAACCTTGGCGCCCTTCTTATGGCATCAGGACTTGCATATGATTCAGAGGGCGGAAGAGCCCTAGCTGGGGCAATTACCTCACTTATGACTGGAACTTCATATCGCAGATCAGCTGAGATGGCTGGAATTGTTGGCCCATATGAGGGCTATGCCAGAAATGCAGCTCCTCACACTCGGGTAATGAAGAAACACCAGGCGGCATCACTTTCTGCTAAATCAGTTTCAACTCTTGATAGAGATGTTTTAGCTGAGGCTAATAAGCAATGGGATAGCTGTATTGCACTTGGCGAGAAGAATGGCTGGAGAAATGCTCAAGCATCCGTTCTTGCACCTACCGGAACTATCGGCTTGATGATGGATTGCGATACCACTGGTATTGAGCCAGATTTCTCACTCGTTAAGTTTAAGAAGATGGTTGGTGGCGGATCCCTCCAGATCGTTAACCAAACTGTCCCACAGGCTCTAAAGAAGCTGGGCTATACCGATGAGACCATTGAAGCGATTGTGGAATATATCGCCGCTAATGGCCATGTAGTTGATGCCCCAGGGCTAAAGGTCGAACATTACGATGTCTTTGATTGCGCGCTTGGAACAAGATCTATCGCTCCTATGGGCCATGTCAGAATGATGGCTGCCTGCCAACCATTTCTTTCAGGGGCTATCTCAAAGACGGTAAATCTTCCTGCAGATGCAAGCGTTGAAGATGTCGAAGAGGTTTATTACGAAGGATGGAAGCTAGGGCTTAAGGCTCTTGCTGTTTACCGCGATAGTTGCAAAGTTGGTCAGCCACTCTCTGATGCAAAGTCAAAGAACAATGGCAAAGATGATCAGGTAAGCGCAGCTCCTGCTCCTGCAACTCGTAAGCGCCTTCCAAAGTCACGTCCTTCAAGAACAACTTCGTTCTCAGTTGGCGGGGCAGAGGGCTATATGAATGCTGGAACATATGAAGATGGCCAGCTAGGTGAGATCTTCTTAAAACTTGGTAAGCAAGGTTCTACTCTTGCAGGTGTTATGGATGCATTCTCAATTGCAGTTTCAATCGGTCTGCAATATGGAGTGCCGCTAGAGACCTATGTTTCTAAGTTCACAAACTCACGTTTTGAGCCAGCAGGAATAACTGACGATCCAGATATTCGTATGGCCCAATCAATGATGGATTACATCTTCCGTCGCCTTGCTCTTGATTACTTGCCATATGAAGAGCGCGCAGCATTTGGAATCTATACCGCAGCAGAGCGAGCAGCAGCCCTTGAAACCGGTGAGTATGCTCAAATTGTTGAGGAGAAGGCAACGGTAGTTGAAGAGAAGAAGGCCAGCGCGCCAGCTGCAAAGCCTGCAAAGGCGGATACTTCGCTCCACCAAATTGGTTCTTCAACAGAGCTTCTGGAGAAGATCGCTGGCGTTAAATCAGATGCACCACTTTGTGTTACCTGTGGAGTCAAGATGAGAGCATCAGGTGCTTGCTATGTCTGTGAAGGTTGTGGCAACACTTCAGGATGTAGCTAGAAAATTAATTATAGGAGAGCTTGCCTCTCCTTTAATCCTTAACCCCTCGAAGAAATTTCGGGGGGTTAAATCATTTAACGCTATTTATTTAGAGTAAAAGTAAGTAATTTCTAATCAATGAATGTGAATTCAGAATAAGGTTGCCACTATGAGCGCAGAGTCGGTTAGAAAGGCGCTAGCAGCAGCAGTTGAGGCAATTGGGGGAAGCCAGAGAGCTGGCCAGATTGCAATGGCAGAGGCGGTGGCAAACGCCCTTGAAGATCGCCATCACCTCCTAGTTCAAGCAGGAACTGGGACAGGAAAGTCACTAGCTTATTTAGTGCCAGCTCTAGTTCATGGCAAGCGAGTCCTTGTTGCAACAGCAACTCTTGCGCTGCAGCGACAATTAATTGAGCGAGATCTTCCTAAGGTTCAAAAGGCTTTAGAGAAGGAATTGGGAAGAAGTATCTCCTTTGCTGTTTATAAAGGGGTTGGGAATTATCTCTGCCTGCAGAAGATGAATGCTGATGACTCTGGCGTTGATAGCCAGGTATTAGTTGAGATTTCATCACTTGAATCAGATGCTCGTCGCCTCCGCCAGTGGGCGAGTAGAGATGGCATCTCGGGCGACCGCGATGATGCCCCTGAGGTTGATAGACGAGTCTGGCTAGCTAATTCAACTTCTGGAAGAGAGTGTGTGGGAGCCGATGAGTGTCGCTTTGGAGCGCAATGTTTTGCAGTGAAGGCAAAAACTAAAGCTCAGAGCGCAGATATCGTAGTTACTAATCACACCTTACTTGCAATTGAGATCGTTGATTCTCATCCGATATTGCCAGAGCGAGATGCAGTGATTTTAGATGAGGCTCATGAGTTTATGGATCGCACTACTCAGGCAGTAACAGAGGAGCTAACTGCAGCAAGGGCTAGTAGAGCAGCAAATATGCTGCGAAAACATCTTCCAGGAAAAGCTGCTGAAGCGCTGGGCAAAGCTTGCGATGGGTTTACTAAAGCACTTGATGAGTATGGCCAGGAGTTTAGAATTAAAAGTGGCGATGAGCGAAAACTTCAAGAACTACCACTGCTTCTAGCCCCTTGGGTGAGAAAGATTAAAGAGGCAGCAGAGAGCGCTATTGCGCTAATTAATGCCGATTCACTAATTGTAGATCCAGATGCTTTAGCTGAGCGGGCTCGAGTAAAGGGAGCGGTCAATGAAATCAAAGTCACTGCAGCAAAGATGCTTAAGATTGGCAGTAATCAAGTGCTCTGGTTTGAACCAACATTTTCCACTCTCTATCTTGCTCCACTAGAAGTTTCACATCTATTGCGCGAGAACTTATTTACTAAAACTCCCGTTATTGCAACAAGTGCAACCTTGAGCGTTGGAAATAGTTTTGCTGCAATTGCTAAGAGCTTTGGCATTGATCCACTAGAGGCTAGCCAAGATGAAAGTAGTGATAGTGCGGGAGATATTGATCCAGAGAATTTAGTATCACTCGATGTTGGTTCACCTTTTGATTTTGCCAGCCAAGGAGCGCTCTATCTTCCAAGAGATCTACCTGAGCCAACAAGAGATGGGCCAAGCGCCCAAGCTCTGGTTGAGCTAGGTGAGTTAATTGATGCTGCCGGGGGAAGAACTCTTGCACTATTTTCATCATGGCGCGGCGTTGAGATGGCTGATGAACATCTAAGGCGAGTTTTAGCAGAGCTTCCAATAAAGATTATTACTCAAAGACGGGGCGATAGCGTTGGAGTCTTAGTTGAAAAATTTGCAAGTGATCCCACTTCAATTTTGCTTGGAACAATGAGCCTTTGGCAGGGAGTTGATGTGCCGGGGCCATCTTGTATTTTGGTAGCAATTGATCGAATACCTTTTCCAAGACCAGATGATCCAGTGATGTCGGCAAGGGCTGCCCAGATAGATGCATCTGGTGGTTCTGGTTTTATGCAAGTCTCACTGCCAAGGGCTGCCCTACTTCTTGCGCAGGGAACAGGAAGGTTAATTCGATCCATTGATGATCGCGGGGTAGTGGCAATTCTTGATTCAAGAATTGTTAATAAACGCTATGGGTCAGTGCTTCTAAACTCTATGCCGCCGCTCTGGAGAAGTAGCGATGGGGCTGTTATCAAAGAATCTCTCAAAAGACTTTCTAGCCAATACAACTCCACAGGGCAGTGATATCCCCAAAGTCTTAGTTTTTCCAATTTACATTTGAAATCAAGAAGGCATCATCTGCTGGATGCGGATCACTCTTGTTGCAATGTTAATTATCTTTTCATCTATGAATGCTGCCTATGGAGCTTGTGAAGGTGAAACATGTATTGATGTAAAAGCTAATCAAGAAAGCAATGAAGTTGTAATCACAGTTAAGAAGGGTAAGGCGGGCAGTCAGGTATCAACCACGCCAAAGCCAAGACCAACCTCAACTACAAAGCGGACTTGGATTCCCTGGCTTCCAAAGCCACCTGCTGCAAGTAAGCCAGTTGCGCTAGGTCCAAAGCCATCACCAAAACCAAGAGTGAAGAGAATCTCCGGCTCTCAAATTAGCGATCAAGTTAAGAGTTTGATTCCAAGGGGAGCGATAATCACACAACCGCTAGATAACATCTTGGTAAATCAGAGCGTTAACTTCTTAACTAATACTCCCATGCACTTCACAACCGTCCTTGTAGTTCTTGGCACGCCTATAACGATTCACTTGACTCCGGAGTTTTTATGGGAGTTTGGAGATGGCAATAGCCAGAGCACCAGGCTTGCCGGAGCCCCATACCCACTGATGCTTATTGAAAATACTTACAAGAGCTCAGGCCAGAAGAGAGTTGAGTTAACAACAACTTGGAGCGGTTTCTGGCGAGCGGGGTCTATAGGTGCGCCAATTGATGGAGCAATTGTGCAGAGGGTCAGTCGGCAAATAGATGTTAGGCCAGCCAGAGGTATCTACAGGGGTTAGTTATCAACATTTCTGCGGCTTGAAAAAACTTCATTTTCTCTATCCCAAGATGCTTTGCCCATGACGACACTTACAACACCTAAAGACCTTCTTGCCGCCGTTCCGTTTCTAATTGGGTTCAATCCAGAGAATTCAATAGTTCTTTTGAGCCTAAAAAATGATGCAATAGCCATGGCAATTCGCATCGATTTTCCCGATCAAATCGGCGCAGATGAACTAAAACGTTTAACCTCCCATTTATCTAGAGATAGCGCTGAATCTATTATCGCAATCTTTTATTGCCTAGAAATTGGGCAGAGTCAAAATGAAATCATTTCAGAGATTCTCGCTGCTATAACTGATTACGGGCTTAGTCTTCGAGAAGTTATAACAGTTGAGGGGAATCGATATCGCTCATTAATTTGTGAAGATTTGAGCTGTTGTCCAAGTCAGGGGAACCCACTTCCAGAACTAATTGATTCACGAATAGCTGCAGAGCAAGTTGCACAAGGCAGGCCAATTCCTTTCGCAACTCTTGAACTGCTAATAGATTCAATTTCGCAACTTGATAGCGATGATGAATTAATTGATTTAATTCGCAGCATTGAGCTTATTGATTATGAGAAAGATCCAATATCTTTTCAAAGACAAGGCGCTAGTGCAGTTAACCAATTTATGGATGAGTTTAAATCTCATGGTCTAGTCAAAGATAAGGCTCTAATTGCACTGCTTTTAGTTCGCCTATCGGATTTGCAGGTTAGAGATTACGCACTTGGAAGTGTTAAGGCTGAGAGCCTTGATCTCTACTTCACTGCCTGGAGATGGTTGCTTCGAATTGCCCCAGAGGGCCATATCGCCCCAGTTGCTAATTTGTTTGCAGCAGTGGCTTATGAGCGAGGCGATGGAGCTCTTGCACAGAGAGCGCTAGATAGGGCAGATAGTGATGATCCAAGTTATGCAATGAGTAAATTACTGAGACAAGTCTTTAACTCCGGTTGGGCCCCTAACTCATTTGCCCAAATGAGAAGTGAGCTACACCCCAAAATTTGTAGTGAGCTTTTCTCGGGTACTATCTAGAGGTGAACATCGGCGTTCCCAAAGAGATAAAGAACCATGAGTATCGAGTCTCGCTAACCCCGGCAGGAGTTAGAGAATTTATCCGCCAGGGGCATAAAGTTTTAGTGGAAAGTTCGGCTGGTCTTGGCTGCGCAATCTCAGATGATGACTATAGAAGCGTTGGGGCAACAATTATTGCCTCAGCAGATCAGCTCTGGGCTGAGGCCGAATTAGTCTTAAAAGTAAAAGAGCCGGTTTCTGCTGAATATCACCGAATGAGAGCTGGCCAAGTTCTATTTACCTATCTTCATCTTGCTGCTTCAAAGGATTGCACTGATGCGCTAATGAAAAGTGGTATCACGGCAATTGCCTATGAAACTGTTGAGTTAAATTCCAATCTTCCACTTCTTGCTCCAATGAGCGAGGTTGCTGGGCGTATGGCTCCACAAGTTGGCGCAGCAGCGCTGCAGGCAAGTTCAGGAGGGCGCGGTGTATTGCTTGGCGGAGTTCCGGGAGTAAGACCTGGAAAGGTTTTAATTCTTGGCGGAGGAACTGCAGGTCTTGCTGCAGCAACTATTGCCCTTGGTATGAGAGCTGATGTAACGGTAGTTGATTTAAATCAGAGCAGACTTGCCTATATAGATCAGATATTTAATGGAGCAGTAAAGACTTTGGTCTCTAATACCCATGAGATTGAGCAAGAAGCACTTCTTTCAGATTTAATTATTGGAGCTGTTTTAGTACACGGCGCAAAAGCTCCGAAGTTGATTAGTAATGAGTTAGTTGCGCAGTTAAAGAAGGGTTCAGTCTTGGTTGATATTGCAATTGATCAAGGTGGCTGTTTTGAGGATTCAAAGGCCACAACCCATGCAGATCCAACATATAAAGTTCATGAGAGCATCTTTTACTGCGTGGCCAATATGCCAGGAGCCCTGCCGCTGACCTCCACCTACGCTCTCTCAAATGCCACCCTGCCTTACGCGCTAGCACTTGCCAATAAGGGCTGGAAGAAGGCGCTATCTGAAAACTCTGGCCTTGCTAAGGGGCTAAATGTCCATAATGGCCAGATAACTTATAAAGCAGTAGCTCAGGCTCATGGCATGGCAAGTGTTGAGATGGACTTTTCACTCTAAATTTTCTAAAGTCCGCCTTAGGTCAAGAGTTCCAGCATTAAGCCCCGGCTAACTGGACGGCAACCCTCCACCGCGGTGGGGTGCTCCGGGTGAGGACCTGGTCGATTGCAAAGTGCATCGACAAGCGCGGGTCTGACAATTATTGGCAGGCCTTAAGCTCCTAATTTGCGAAAGGCAAGGAAAAAGTGAAAAAAATCTTTAAATTCATACCATTACTTCTAACTGCTCTAGTAATCACAGCATGCTCCTCATCAAGTGATGAGGGCGCAACAGGTGATTCAACAACATGCTCTCCAGAATCTCTTGCAACAGTTGAAGCAGGAGTTCTAACAATTGCAACAGGTGAACCTGCCTACTATCCATGGGTCATCGATGATGCTCCAGAGTCAGGTGAAGGTTTTGAAGCCGCTGTTGCCTATGCAGTTGCAAGTGAGCTTGGTTATGACCAGTCAGCTGTTAAGTGGGTTCGCACCAGCTTTGATGCTGCAATTGCGCCAGGACCAAAGACATTTGATTTCAACCTCCAGCAATATTCCATAACTGATGAGCGCAAGCAGGTTGTTGATTTCTCATCTGCTTACTACAAATCAAATCAAGCAATTGTCTCCTTCAAGGGAAGCAAGATTGATGGCGTCACTACCTTGCAGGGTCTTGCAGATGCTGGCGCTAAATTAGGAGCCGCTGTTTCAACTACCTCACTTGATGTAATTGAAGGCCAACTAGGGCTAAAGGCTGCGGTATTTAACGATAATGCTGCTGCTGTTACTGCCCTTAAGAATAAGCAGATTGATGGTCTAGTTGTAGACCTTCCAACTGCTTTCTATCTCTCAGCTGTTGAAGTTCCAAATGGAATAATCGTTGGACAAATTGATGGCAGTGATTCAGGAGATCAAGGATTTGGTCTCTTGCTATCTAAAGACAATCCGATCACATCATGTGTTTCAGGAGCGGTCGATGCAATTAACAATAATGGAACACTTCAGGCCATTATTGATCAATGGTTAACATCTTCTGCAGGAGCGCCAGTACTTGGATAGTTGCCAGATCAGGCAAACTACTAAGCATGGCTAATGGCTAAGAAATCGGGGCGCAGTTCTAATAGAGCTGCGCCCTCTTCTTCTTATAACTTTGGTGGCAGCTGGAGCCCAAGTGAAATAGAACTTGCAAGACGTCAGGCGCGGCGAGCACGAAATAAGAAAAGTGCGCTAATTGCAGCACTCTCAAGCTTCTTAGTCCTTGGAACCCTTGGGTTAGTTCTAGTTACCTCACCGGGCTGGGAGACTCTTAGAAATACATTCTTTAAGTGGGCCTATGGCTTTGAAATTCTGCCCAAAATACTTCTCGGCTTTACCACCAATGCCACACTAACTGTTATTGCAGGAACATCTGTAGCGCTCATTGGTTTAGGAATAGCACTGCTTAGGACTTCTAGATCGCCGGCATTAACCCCATTTAGGATTCTTGCCACAGTTTATGTTGATGTATTCCGCGGCATTCCAATGCTTCTAGTAATTCTTCTTGTGGGATTTGGAATTCCGGCGCTACAGATAAAGGGCTTAACCAATAATGTTTTGGTTTTAGGAACTCTTGCAGTAATCATCACCTATTCGGCATATGTTGCTGAAGTTATTCGCTCCGGAATTCTTACCGTTCACCCAAGCCAGAGAGCTGCTGCTAGATCACTGGGTTTGAGTAATTTTCAGACTCTTCGCCACGTTGTTCTGCCTCAAGCACTTAAGAGAGTCACTCCACCACTTCTAAATGATTTAGTAGCGCTAATTAAAGATACTGGTCTAGTTTCAATTTTGGGAGTAACCGATGCAGTAAGAGCTGCGCAGATTCAAACTGCAAAGACTTTCAATTACACCCCATATGTTATGGCGGCAATCATCTTTCTCCTAGTGACAATTCCCTTGACGCGCTGGACTGATCGGATGCTTAGAAACTCTTATGAGCGAGAAAATGCTGTGGGGCAAGCATGAGTCAGGCGGTGTTGCAGCTCGAGAAAGTTCGAAAGAGCTTTGGAAGTGAAGTTGTTCTTGAAGATATTTCCTTTAAAGTCTTAGAGCATAAAGCCACGGTCTTTATTGGCGCATCTGGTAGTGGCAAGTCGACGCTACTTCGCTGCATTAATTTACTTGACCAGATTGATGATGGGCAGATACTCCTTGATGGGCAAGATATCTCTGCAGCAGATGTAAATCCTGATGAGGTGAGAAAGAAGTTAGGAATGGTTTTTCAATCATTTAATCTCTTTCCCCATATGACAGTTCTTGAAAATGTTATTTTGGCTCCAACCAAGGTGCAGAAAGTGGCAAAAGAGAAGGCAATAGATGAAGCTCTAGAGCTATTAAATAAGTTTGGCTTAAGAGAGAAGGCTGATCAATATCCAGATCGGCTAAGTGGGGGTCAACAGCAAAGGGTTGCCATTATCCGCTCCCTTGCCAGGCACCCTCGACTGCTATTACTTGATGAGATAACCAGCGCCCTTGATCCAGTCTTGGTTAATGAAGTTTTGAGCACGGTTAGAGATCTAAAGAGCGAGGGAATGACGATGGTGCTCGCCACCCATGAGATGGGTTTTGCCAAGCAGGTGGCCGATGAGCTCTGTTATCTACACCAGGGAAGAATTCTTGAGTGGGGAAGTCCGAAAAAGATATTGGAAAACCCTAAAAAGAGTGAAACAAAGGAGTTCCTCCGCCGACTCCACCAAGCAGGCAGGCTCTAGGCGCTTTATAGCTGGGCTTAATACTGGATTCAGGCCGTCAGCAGAGGCTAGGCCAGGAATAAAGCGGTTTGGATGTGCATTTACCCCTGTGGACAATTTATAATATAGCCATAGCCAATTCCCCAAAAGGCTAAAGGTTAAAAAGAAGTTTTGACAGTTCGTCAATTTAAAGCAAAGGACTAATTCGTGGCTGTATCTCGTGCGCCCAAAAACGCAGGCAAGAAGAAGAGCGTTGCAAAAAAGAGCACGAAGAGCGTTGCTAAAAGTTCAATAAAGAAAGATAAGAAGGGCGCTAAGTCCAAAGGCCCAAGACTATTTCCTACCAAGGCAGAACTTGAAGCTATGAAACTTGCAAGGGAAGCTAAAGCTAAGCCGGCTGAAAAAAGTGGTCCGCGACGCTTTCCAACAAAGGCAGAACTTGAAGCAGCAAAAGCTTTAGCTGCTGGAGTAAGCAAGCCTGCTGGCAAGAAGATAATTGAAAAAGTTGATGGCGAAGAGGTTGAGCTAGAAGAAGTTGAATTAGAAGACCTAGAAAAGTTAGTTGCTGAAACTGGGGAAGACGTTGTTGAAGGCGCAAGTGATGTCCGAGTTGTTAATCTAACTGAAGAAGCCAAGAAAGAAGAAGGTGAGTTCACCCTTAAGGATTCTGAAGAAGATGACGCGCCGCCTCAGACTGTCTTAACAGCAGGCGCTACTGCAGATCCAGTAAAAGACTATCTCAAGCAGATTGGTCGAGTAGCTCTACTAAATGCTGAACTTGAAGTTGAACTTGCTATGAGAATTGAAGCTGGATTATTTGCTGAAGCAAAGTTGAATTCAGGCGAGAAGATGGAACGTTCATTTAAGCGAGAGCTGGAGTGGATTGCAGAGGATGGCAAGCGTGCTAAGAATCATCTTCTTGAAGCAAACCTTCGCCTCGTTGTTTCTCTTGCTAAGCGCTATACCGGTCGAGGAATGCTATTTCTTGATCTAATTCAAGAGGGAAACCTAGGTTTAATTCGCGCAGTAGAGAAGTTTGATTACACAAAGGGATATAAGTTCTCAACCTATGCAACCTGGTGGATTCGCCAGGCAATCACGCGTGCTATGGCCGATCAGGCAAGAACCATTCGTATTCCAGTACATATGGTTGAAGTTATTAATAAATTAGCCCGAGTTCAGCGCCAGATGCTTCAAGATCTCGGCCGCGAACCAACCCCAGAAGAGCTCGCTAAAGAGCTTGATATGACCCCTGAGAAGGTTGTTGAAGTTCAAAAATATGGTCGCGAACCGATCTCACTTCACACTCCACTTGGTGAAGAGGGAGATTCAGAGTTTGGTGATTTGATTGAAGACTCCGAGGCGATTGTTCCTGCAGATGCAGTTTCATTTACTCTCCTTCAAGAGCAGCTTCACTCTGTGCTAGATACTCTCTCAGAGCGGGAGGCGGGCGTTGTTGCAATGCGCTTTGGTTTAACCGATGGCCAGCCTAAGACCCTTGATGAAATTGGCAAGGTCTACGGTGTGACCCGTGAGCGTATTCGCCAGATTGAATCTAAAACTATGTCAAAACTTCGCCATCCATCAAGATCGCAAGTACTACGCGATTACCTAGATTAGGAGATAGTTTATGTCAGATCGTCCAAAGATTTATGTAAAGCCCAACGGCTCGATTCGCGTAAGCGGTGCCGCTGATTTTGTTGATGCAGAGGGCAATGTTCTCGAGACAAAAGAGAACTTCTCGCTTTGCCGTTGCGGCCACTCTAAAGAGAAACCATTCTGTGATGGCTCCCATCGAGATGCAGGATTTACCGCCGAATAACTCGCTCTGGGCAGATGGTTTTAAGCAGAGCGGTAAGAGAAATGAATTTAATAATTCTTACGATGTCGCAATTATCGGTGGTGGATTCTCAGGGCTCTGGTCGGCCTATCATCTTCTGAAGTTAGAGCCTAAACTCTCAATCGTTATCTTTGAGGCAAAATCAATTGGCTACGGAGCAAGTGGAAGAAATGGTGGCTGGGTTTCATCAGATTATCCGGTCTATCGAAAGACACTTGAAAAGCGCCATGGTTTGGATGCCACTGACAATCTTTTCAAAGAGCTTGCAAATGCCATTGATGAGATTGGCCAGATATCTGGACAGATTGCACCCAAGGCAAGTTTTGTTAAGTCAGGAACGGTCACATTTGCTAGAAATAAGGCGCAAGAGAGACGATTAAAAGAGAGCGCTGATTCAGAACATTTCTGGAAGTCTGCAGGTGAGCTTGGTCAGTTAATTCAAGCAACTAATTTAAGGGGCGGATTATTTAATCCGCAATGCGCAACGATTAATCCATTCCAACTTGTTTTGGGGCTAGCTAACTACTTAGAGAGTAAAGGAGTAGTAATAGCCGAGGGGGTATTTGCTACCCAAACAAATGGCGGAGTCTTAGCAAATAGCTCACTAGTGAAGGCTCCGGTAGTGATTAGAGCGAGTGAGGCTTTCTCTAATCCTGGGCGAGAATTTATCCCGCTCTACTCTCTCATGATTGCTAGTGAAGCTCTGTCTGAAGATATCTGGGATCAAATAGGAGTTAAGGATCGCTTCACCTTTGCTGAAGGGACGCACTTGGTGAATTACGCACAACGCACTGCAGATAATCGCCTTGCAATAGGTGGACGCGGGGCTAGCTATCCATTTGGCTCAAAACTTATTCAAGAAAAGGAAATGACTAGCTCTGTTCATCAAAGCTTAGAGAGAATGGCTAAGCGTTGGTTTCCAGTTTTGAAAAATGTGAAATTTACTCATGCCTGGGGCGGGGCAGTGGCAATTACCCGTAATTGGGAGCCATATGTTCAATTTGATAAATCAACGGGATTTGCTCGCCTTGGTGGCTATGCAGGAGATGGCGTGACTATGAGTTATTTAGCAAGCAAAATATTGGCTGATTTAATCGTTGGCAGAGAAAGTAATGTCACAAATCTGCACTTTGTAAATCGCGAAATTAGAAAATGGGAGATAGAACCACTTAGATATCTAGCAGTTAACTCGTTAGTGAAATTAAGTGGGATTGCAGATAAAGAGGAAGCTAGAACTGGGAGGCCCAGTTTGGTCTCAAGGCTTATTTCGCCGTTGATTCTGCGCTAAGGCGCTCAGTCTCATCATCTATGCGAGCGGCTGTGCTTGCTAGCCCATCTTGGTATTTTTTAGCGTGGTGAGCACAGAAAAGTAATTCAAATCCATTGGCCATTACCGCACGAACATAAGCCTGAGCCCCACAGCGATCGCAACGATCAAGAGCGCTAAGTGGAGATGAGGTAAGCAATAGATTTTCGGTCATTTCTGGCCAACCTTTCCTGTGCTTGTTAGGTTCTAGTGGAACATCAAACCACCTATGGCTTATTCCCCGCAGGTCGAATTCAAAGTTTTTTCTCATAATTGATGACTTTCTTCACTTAAAATCGAAATCCTCACCCTTTTCGGCGCGTATTGCCAGGCTCCTTTGATCCCATAGATACCCTTGCCCATCGTGGCAGAGACTTCAAGCGCAGACCAAGTGCGCAGTGTAGAAAAGTCCTACTCAGCGAAAGATCTCTCAGTATTAGAAGGTCTTGATGCGGTTCGAAAGCGCCCCGGAATGTATATCGGTTCAACCGATGGCCGCGGCCTTATGCATTGTCTCTGGGAAATTATTGATAACGCTGTGGATGAATCACTTGCAGGATATTGCAAGAAGATAGAAATTAATTTAGAAAAAGATGGATCTATTGAAGTCCATGATGATGGACGAGGTATCCCAGTTGATAAGGAACCTAAAACAGGCCTTACTGGAGTAGAAGTTGTAATGACCCGCCTTCATGCTGGTGGAAAGTTTGGTGGGGGATCATATGCTGCAACTGGGGGCCTTCATGGCGTAGGAGCATCTGTTGTAAATGCTCTGGCATCTCGCCTTGATGTAGAAGTAGATCGAGATGGAAAAATTTATTGGATGTCATTTAAGCGCGGCGTTGCTGGAATATTTGATGGCGATGGCCCCAATGCTCCATTTGAACCTAAATCAGGACTTCGCATAATTGGAAAAGTCTCGGCAAAGATCACTGGAACAAGAATTAAGTGGTGGTCAGATAAACAGATATTTCTTAAAGATGCACAGCATGATTTAGAGGAGATCTACACCAGGGCTCGACAAACTTCTTATCTAGTTCCAGGTCTAACTCTGGTAGTTAATGACAATCGCAGTAAAGATAAGAGCTCGGAGATTTTCTTTCATAAAGGTGGAATTTCGGAATACTGCCACTTTATTCAGCCGGATGAGGCGGTAGGAGATGTAATTCGCTTAACTGGCCAAGGCCATTATCAAGAGACAGTTCCCGTTCTTGATGAAAAAGGCCATCTTGAGCCTCAAGAAGTTGAGCGAGATATGGGCGTTGATATCGCTATTAAGTGGGGTAATGGTTATGAGAGCACAGTTCGCTCCTTTGTAAACATCATCGCAACCCCAAAGGGCGGAACCCATGTGCAAGGCTTTGAAAAGGCTCTAGTAAAAACGTTTAATGAGTTCCTTCGCGCTAAAGGCGTTCTAAAGAAGAATGAACTCGATGTGATTAAAGAAGATATCCTCGAGGGATTAACTGCAGTTGTGACAGTTCGAATGCAAGAACCACAATTTGAAGGTCAGACTAAAGAGGTTTTAGGAACTCCTGCAGTAACAAAGATTGTTACTCAAGTAGTCTCAGATGAACTTAAGAAGTTCTTTACAACCACTAAACGAATCGATAAGGCCAATGGACTTGTAGTACTTGAGAAAGTTGCTAACGCCTCGAGAACTCGTATTTCATCAAGAGCCCATAAGGAATTGCAACGCAGAAAGAACGCCCTTGAGAGCTCCTCACTTCCTGCCAAGCTCTCTGATTGTCGTTCTGAAGATGTTTCGCGAACTGAGTTATTTATTGTTGAAGGTGAGTCAGCTCTTGGAACTACTAAGGCTGCAAGAAATTCGGAGTTCCAAGCAATATTGCCACTCAAAGGAAAGATTCTAAATGTTCAAAAGGCGTCGCTTTCTCAGATGCTTGATAACGCAGAGTGTGCAGCAATTATCCAAGTAATTGGAGCTGGATCTGGAAAATCTTTTACGCTAGATGATGCTAGGTATGGAAGAGTCATTCTGATGTCAGATGCCGATGTCGATGGCGCACATATTCGCTGCTTGATGCTTACCCTGCTCTATCGCTATATGAAGCCACTAATTGATGATGGACGAGTCTTTGCCGCAATTCCACCACTTCATCGCATTGAAGTTATTGGCGGGGGAGGCAAGAAGGGAGAGGTGCACTACACCTACTCCGATGATGATATGAAAAAACTATTGACCGACTTGAAGAAGCAAGGAAAGCGATGGAAAGAGCCACTTCAGCGCTATAAAGGCCTTGGTGAGATGGATGCTGATCAGCTCCGCGAAACCACTATGGATCCTGATAAGCGCACCTTAAGAAGAATTACCATTAAAGATGCTGCAGCTGCTGAAAAGATCTTCGAACTATTGATGGGTAATGAAGTTGCGCCTCGAAAAGAGTTTATTGCAACTGCAGATATCGATCGCGAAAGAATTGACGCTTAAGCAATTAGAGTGCGTCGCGCCGTTGCGTATTTGGCGCTAACTTCGCTTAACTCATCTGATACTTGATTTCGAAGCGCCTCTTCACTCTTTAATAGCGCAGTCAACTTGGAGATCGTTGACTTTAATTCCTTAGCTTCAGTATCTAACTCAATCTTTGACATCTTGGTTAGCCTTCTTAGAGGCATATCTAGGATGTAGGTAGCTTGTTCCTCACTTAACTTAAAGCTCTTGATAAGTGATTCTTTTGCTTCATTTGCATCATCACTTCCTCTAATTATTTTCACTACTTTATCGATATCTATAATTGCCTTTAGAAGGCCTTCAACTAGGTTTAGACGGGCAGTGGCCTTAGCTTTTCTAAAGTTGGATCTTCTTGTTACTACCTGGATTCGATGATCAATAAAGACCTGAAGCAGTTCTTTCAAGCCCAAAGTCTTTGGCTTGCCATGAACTAGGGCAACAGCATTGATGGAGAAGGCATCCTCAAGTGGGGTGAGCTTATAGAGGTTTTCTAGTACCGCCTCTGGCTCAAATCCATTTTTCACCTCAACGACAACCTTTGTTCCAGATTGTCCATCGGTTAGATCGATAATGTCTGAAATGCCTTGGATCTTCTTTGATTTAACTAGCTCGCTAATACGTTCGACTACCTTTTCAGGTCCGATATTAAATGGAAGTTCGGTAATAGTTATTCCAGATTTACGAGCGCTCACTTTGCCAATTTCAACTTTGGCACGAACTTTGAAAGCACCTTTTCCGCTCTGGTAAGCCTCAAGGATGCCCTCCTTGCCGATAATGCTTCCTCCAGTTGGAAAATCAGGTGCTGGAATGAATTTCATTAATTGCTTTAAGGTAGCGCTGGGATTCTCAATTAGATGCTTTGTTGCTTGAATTACTTCACCTAAGTTATGAGGAGCCATATTCGTGGCCATTCCAACAGCAATACCTGTTGCACCATTAACCAAGAGATTAGGAAAAGCAGCAGGTAGCACCAAGGGTTCTAAAATCTGCCCATCATAATTTGCACCGAAATCAACGGTATCTTCATCAGCTTCTTCCACCATCATTAGCGCAGCACTTGCAAGTCTTGCTTCCGTGTAGCGCATAGCTGCAGGCCCCGCATCAAGGGAGCCAAAGTTTCCATGTCCATCTACTAATGGCAGGCGCATTGAAAAGTTCTGCGCCATGCGAACTAGCGCGTCATAAATTGCTCCATCACCGTGGGGATGCAATTTACCCATCACTTCGCCAACAACACGCGCACTCTTAACATGTCCTTTATCTGGACGTAGCCCCATCTCAGACATCTGGTGAAGAATTCTGCGGTGTACTGGCTTTAATCCATCTCTGGCATCAGGTAGCGCTCTGGAGTAAATAACAGAATAGGCATACTCTAGAAATGAATCTGACATCTCAGATGAGACATCGATATCAACAATTTTCCCGGGAAATTCTCCTGGCTTAGCAGCTAGTACTTTCTTGCCCGAGCTCTTGCCTGAATCTGATTTAGCCATGGCGTGATTCTGCCAAGTAAAGTGTGAATTACTTGGGATTGACGCTCGGTCTAGCCCCGATAGTTGTGACACATCCACTGGCTAATGTATTTCCAGCCTTTAGAGATGATTCTAAATCTTTAGATTCAATCCATCTTCCAATGAATCCAGCAGCAAATGCATCTCCAGCTCCGGTGGAATCAATTGCAGTAATGGGCAGGATTGGAGAGTTAATTATCTCTTGCCCTCTTGATTTACCGATTGCCCCTTGGCTACTTGTAGTTATCACAACGGTCTCAACATCTTTAGACAGTTCATTTAGGGCACCTTCAATATCGCTATTTCCAGTTAGAAATTCTGCCTCAGCCTGATTCATAATTAATAGATCCATTAATTTACATCTCTGGCGACAGGCATCTACCCCAAGATTGCTCATCACTCCAACAGATCCGGGATTAAAGAAGATTTCTAAATTAGCTTCTCTCATTTTGTTGATCATTCGAAGAACTCCCGCTTGGGATAGAGGATTAAAGAGGGCATAGCCTGAGAGAAATACAGCGCTAAATCTGGTGAGATCGGGTAGATCTAACTCACTAAGACCTGAATTTGCTCCTCTATCCGGAAACATTGATCTCTCACCATTTAGATCAACTAGCACCACAACAATTCCAGTTCGATGCTCTTTTAAAAACTCAGGTTTATATTCAATGTTCCAGGCATCAAATTCATTTGCAATAACTCGACCAGCTGCATCATCTCCAAGACGACAGACATAAAAGACCTTATGGCCAGATGATGCGAGCCAGGTAGCGGTATTTGCTGCAGCTCCGCCGCCATGGGTTGAAATTTGAGAGATTGTGTCACTGCCTAGGTACATCTGCCCCTGCATCTTAACAATTACATCAAGCATGGCATCGCCAATGCAGAGAATTTGAGCCATAGCTATTTAAGGGCTACTGCAATCTGAGCTGCTAGGGCAGCATTTGCCTTAATTATCTCAACATTTACTCTTAAGGATTCACCTTTGGAATTGGAGTGGAAATATTCCAAAAGAAATGGCGTCACAGCTTTTCCGATAATTCCAGCTGTCTTAGCTTTAGCAAGACCATCAAAAAGGATTTGATCATGTAGGGCTTTATCCATTTGATTTCCAACAGGATTTGCCACAATTAGCGCTGAATTATTTGTGGCTACATCACTTCGAGCCCTCCAAATTTGGGCAATGTCTTGCGGTGTATCGGCTCTATGTTCTAAGTCAAAGCCAGAGTCTGTTAGATAAAAGCCAGGAAATTTATTTGTCTTATAGCCAAGAATTGGAACAGATAAGGTTTCAAGTCTTTCCAAAGTAGCGCTGACATCCAGAATGGATTTTGCTCCTGAGCAGACGATTAAGATCGGAGTATTTGCTAAAGCCAGAAGATCTGCCGACTCATCCCAGCTCTGCCAAGCTTCACGATGAACTCCGCCTAACCCTCCGGTAGCAAAAAGTGAGATACCAGCCATATTGGCGATATGAGATGTTGCAGCAACTGTAGTAGCGGCGCTCTTTTTCTGAGTTGAAATGATTGCCAAATCTCTTATCGAAGCTTTTAAGATGTTTTCATCATTTGCAATTTGCGTTAATTGATCTGGCTCTAGTCCGATATGAATCTGTCCATCGATAATTGCAATAGTTGCTGGCGTTGCGCCAGCATCAGTGACGATTTGCTCAACTTCTAGGGCCACCTCAAGATTCTTAGGCCGGGGCAGTCCATGAGTGATGATTGTCGATTCAAGAGCGACAACTGGGCTCTTATCTTTAAGGGCTCTAGCTACTGCCGCTGAGTATTTGATCATGAGAGGTCTAGGTTACTGGAAAGATGGGGTAGTGGCCTACCTGCTCTCGGATTTATCTCAATCGATATTTGCAACACTTGGGGTATCTAACTGCATTAATTCTTTAGGGCTTATTAATAATGAAGGTCAGAGAGAGTGTTTACTTCTTGTAGACGGTATGGGAATCAATGCTCTAGAAATAGTTAGTAAAGAGCTACCAATATTTTCACAAGTTAAAAACCATAACCAATTGCAAGCTACTTTTCCCTCCACAACTTCTGCCAGTTTGACCTCCCTTGGCACCGGTTGTGCGGTGGGAGTGCATGGAATGGTTGGTTACACGATGAGAGTTCCCAATAGCGGAACCCCAGAGCGATTATTAAATGCGCTTAAGTGGGATGAACGAGTAGATCCCTACATCTGGCAATCAGAGGCAACTTTGTTTGAGCGAGCAAAAAAGCAAGGAGTTAAGGTCTCTCATATTGCAGCAAAGCGTTATGAAGAAACAGGTTTCACTAGAGCTGCACTTCGTGGCGCTGATTACTATGGAGTTAATCAAGTAGATGAGATGGTTGATCAAGCAAAGAGTGTTCTTAGTAATACTAGATCTTTTGCTTATCTTTATTTAAATGATGTAGATGATGCCTCGCATCGTGAGGGCCTAGGCTCTGAGAAGTTTCACTATGCCATGGCAAAGAGCGCAGATCTAATTTTGAAACTTATTGAGAATCTACCCAAAGGAAGCAGGCTATGGATCACCTCAGATCACGGGATGATTAATCGGGATGATTTTGTAGTTTTAGGAAAAGAAAATGACCTGCTTAAAAACGTCGAGTTACTAGGGGGCGAGCCGAGGGTGCGCTATCTCTATCTAAAGCCAGGTAGCGCTGAAGAGACAAAATCACAGTGGCAGGAATTCTTTAAAGAAAAGGTAACTCTCTACACTCGCCAAGAGGCGATTGCATTGAATTTATTCGGCCCTGAAGTATTAGAAAAGAATATGGAGCGCATTGGCGATTTAATTGCTATTGCCAACGGAGAATTCATTATGGTTGAGAGTGAAAGGCAAGAGTTACAACTATCTATGGTTGGACATCATGGGGGAATTACTCAAGCTGAGATTGCTATACCTTTATTAAGCGCTGATATTTAAGGTTTTACTCTTCCTCTTGTTCATCTTTCTTTTTGCCTCGCCCAAACATAATGTCATCCCAAGATGGAATTGAAATTCTCTTCGTTACTCCATCTTTTTTGGCATCAGGAGCAATCTCTTTTACGCCACTTGTCTCCTCCAGAAGGTTTGGATCGGTTCTAACTGCAACTAAGCGAGGCGGCTGAGGAGCCTCTCCTTCCATGGGAAAGAGAACTCCATGATCACTAAGTCGATCGTTTTTCGGCGCGCTCTTTTGAGAAACTTCTTCTCCATTAATCCATTTAGCGCCATCATCTCGTGAGTGGAGTGTTCGCTTATTTGCATCAAAACTCCAAGTTGCCTCTGATTGCCCATCTCTTGATGGATAGGTGAGAACTAGATGCCAGGTTCCATCATCTAGCCTCCAGGTATTCCAAGAGATCTGATTCATATTTACGCCCCGAGGTGCAAGACGTTGAATAACTAACTCTGAGAGGGGAAGAGAAGTTCCTTTTGGTGAGGCCTTCTCTGCCAATTCAATTATCCAAGCGCGCTCTTGCAAGATTGGACTTGCATAACGCTCAACTTTTTCAATAGAAAGTCCTGAAATGCGAGCAACTTCAGCAAAGCTCTCTCCGGCCCTAAGGCGAGCTTGAATTTCTTTAATGGAAAATTGTGGAGCACTATCGACTACAGTTGCTAAGCGGCGCTCATTAACAGCAGCGCGCAAAGTGTCACTAACTCTTAGTGAGAAGTTATTTCCATCGCTATCACTTAGCTCTAGATGCTCTCCATCTTGAGAGCGTGCAATAAAGCGCAAGTCAGTCATGGGTAAAGATTGCCATAAGAGTAGTGAAATCTTCGGGAAATTAGGCTTAGAGTTGAATTACTTTTGCCCTCCAAAGGCTAAGAAATGGTAGAAGTGAAAGTAGAGCAATTAACATGCAGGCAACTGGCACCATAAATGCGACAGTTGAGCCATATGTGTCAATGATGTATCCAGTAATTGCAGCAGGAATAGCCCCACCAAGATTAAGTGCAGAGATCGACCATGCCAAAACTTCAGTGGTTCGCTTAGGACTAACCGAGCGCTCAGCAACAGCAAAGCCAGCTGTTAGCAGGGGCGCTATTGCTAGGCCATTAATAAATAGTGCAATAGCCAAAATTGTTAAGTTTCCAGTAAATATCTGTGCAGCAAAATAAATTGGAAGGGTTAGAAGGGCTAGAGCAAAAACTGAAAGAATAAATCTCCTTGCCTCATTAATCTTCCAATGCAAAGACCCACTTACAAAGGCTGAGATTCCAGAGCTAAAGGACCAGATAGCTATATAGAAACCGCTATATTCACGAATACCAAATTCATCAAGATAGCCGACAAGTACCAAGCCAGTTGATCCAAAGAATGCTCCAACTGCCATCATAGGAATAAATAGAGCTTGAATGAATCTATCTTTTATAAGCAATGAATGATCATCACCGACTTCGCGGGGATGGGCTGGCGGCTGAGTTCTTCGCTGCGAGAGAAAGAGCAGCGTTCCCACACTGATAAATCCCATTGCAGTAAATATTGCGGCCTCTGGAAAGAAGTAAGACGCGGTAATTGCAGCAAGAACAGGGCCGCTAGTAAAGATCACTTCATCAACAAGTGCTTCAAAAGAATATGCGGTGTCAATCAGCTTCCGATCATCACCAATAACATGAATCCAGCGCCTTCTAACCATCTGCCCTGAGCCAATAACAAAACCTTCAAAGATTATCGCTGCTGTAAACCAACTCCAGGTAGGTGCATCGCTCTTAACGAGATATACAAAAAGGCCAAGGAAAATTAGATGAACTGGAGCTGTTATGGATAAAACTTTATTTTGACCAATTTGGTCTGCAACCCTAGACCAAAGCGGTGTGGCCACCGATAAGACCAGCGATGCCACCATTGATAACGCGCCAGCTAGGGCATATGAGCCAGTCTCGGCAACAACGAAGAGAACAATTGCGATGTAGAGCATTGAAATTGGCATGCGCAAAATGAAGCCTGCAAAAGAGAAGTTCCAACCTCCAGGCACGGCAAATAATCTTTTGTAGGAGGTGAGCATGAAGGCAAGTCTACTTGGCATCGAAGAAATTATGATTAGATTGGAATATGTCGTTAAACCTTGAGTTAGTAGCCCTTGCTGAGAAAATTGCGCTAAGCGCTGGGGATTTGCTCTTGGATAGACCAAGTAAGTTTGAATTAGATGAAAAAAGTGGAGCTCTAGATTTTGCGACTCAGAAAGATCATGAGAGCGAAACTTTGATTGTGAGCCAAATTCTTGCTCAAAGACCTTTAGATGGATTGATTGGAGAAGAAGGAGCAAATAAAGAGAGTGAATCTGGAGTTACTTGGGTAATTGACCCTATTGATGGAACTGTAAATTATCTATATGACTTACCTGGTTGGTGCATCAGTATCGCAGCAAAGAATAGAGAAGAATACATAGCAGGTGTGGTCTACTCGCCTACAACAAACTCACTCTGGAAAGCATCAAAATCAAATGGAGCTTTTCTTAATAATTCACCAATTAAGTGCAATGATCCAGTAAATCTTGATAGAGCTTTAGTAGGCACTGGCTTTGCATATGACATCAACAATCGAAAAGTGCAAGCAAAATTAATTGAAAACCTTCTTCCTAAGGTGAGAGATTTAAGAAGACTTGGTGCATGCGCTGTTGATATCTGCCATGTAGGAAGTGGTTCACTTGATGCTTACTTCGAAGAGGGAGTTAATGAATGGGATTATGCTGCGGCATCACTAATTGCCCAAGAAGCGGGGGCCACATTTTCAGTTACTAAGGCAAGAGACGGATCTTCAAGGAGTTCGGTAATTGTCGCTGGCCCATTTCTTCATGCCGCCCTTAGCGCCCAAATTCAGGGGCAATAGCGCACTTTCTGCCCTTATTTTTATCGATTTAGCACTTAGCCTCAAGGTATGGCAAGATACGTCGAGTTGTTAGGCCAATCCTTTGGAAAAGGCCTGAAGGATAAATAAAGACTAATTGTGAGGACAAAATAATGAACGTGCTCGATGCGCTAGATGCCGCCTCTCTCCGTAAGGACCTTCCTAATTTCCGTCCCGGTGATGAGTTAAAAGTTCATGTCCGTGTTATTGAAGGCAACAAGAGCCGTATTCAGATTTTCCAAGGTCTTGTAATTGCTCGACAAGGTTCTGGAGTTCGCGAGACTTTCACAGTTCGCAAAATCTCCTATGGCGTTGGCGTTGAGAGAATTTTCCCAGTTCATGCTCCTGTCATTGAAAAGATTGAAGTAGTAAGAAAAGGCGAAGTTCGTCGCGCCAAACTCTTCTATCTCCGTGATCTTCGTGGCAAAGCTGCCAAGATTCGTGAACGTCGTGGCGCAGATGACCTAGAGGTTTTATATTCAACTTCATCAACTAATCCAGTTGCAGAAATTGCTCCAGTTGCAGAGGTTGTTGAGGTAGCTGCTCCAGAGGCTGTTGTTGAAGAGAGCCTTGCTCCAGAGAGTGCGCAAGTAGCAGAGGAATCTACTCCTACTGAAACTGAACCAACTAAGTCTTAAAGCCCAGAGTAATGTCGCCTAAAGCGAGGGGCAGTAGCCTTCGCGAGCTGCCTATCCTGATTATCTCAGCGCTAGTTCTATCTATCATCGTTAAAACTTTCTTCATCCAATTCTTTTATATTCCCTCTGGCTCAATGGAGAACACTCTTCAGGTTAATGATCGTGTGGGAGTAAACAAGCTTGGAGCCCTCTTTAGTGATATCAAGCGAGGCGAAGTTGTAGTTTTTAGAGATCCAGCTAATTGGCTATCGCCAAATTATGATGACACATCGGGTTTTCGCAAAGTAATAAAGGACTCTCTAGTTTTCGTTGGAGTTCTTCCAGATCCCTCTAAGCAATATTTAATCAAGAGAGTTATCGGAGTTGGCGGCGATAAAGTTCGTTGCTGCGGTAAAGATGGAAAAATTGAAGTCAATGGCGTGAGTATTAATGAGCCCTATATATATGAAGGCGATAAGCCCAGTGATTCAGAATTCGAAGTAGAAGTTCCGCAAGGATTTATCTGGGTTATGGGAGATCACCGCGGAGCTAGCGCAGATTCTCGCTTCCATACTGATGATCCTAATAAGGGAATGGTTCCCCTAAATAAAGTCACAGGGCGGGCGACATTTATTATCTGGCCATTTTCCAATCTGGCAATTCTTGAAAAGGGCGAAGATCTCTCAAAGATTCCTGTTAAAAGCTCCAAGTAATTTATGATTGAATCAAGACTGCTTCAATCAGGATTAAGTAAAATTGCAGGAGTTGATGAGGCTGGACGTGGGGCATGTGCTGGACCATTAGTTGTGGCAGCAGTGATGTTAAAAGATATAACTGCTGTGAAGCTAGCTCAAGTGCGAGATTCAAAGGAGCTAAAGACAAGTGTGCGAGAAGCGTTATTTGAAGTAATAGTTGAGCAAGCTCTGGATTACTCAATTATTGAAATTCCAGCATCAGAGATAGATGCCATTGGTTTACATAAAGCAAATCTTGAGGGAATGCGTAGGGCCATTAACGCTTTAGAAATTGAGCCAGAGTATGTCCTAACTGATGGCTATCAGATTTCTGGACTTCGCTGTGAATCCCTTGCCATCTGGAAAGGAGATCAAGTTGCTATTTCAATATCGGCAGCATCGATACTTGCTAAGGTTTATCGAGATCGAATAATGGTCAAACTAGATGAGGACCACCCTGGCTATAACTTTGCTGAGCATAAAGGATATGTCACCAGGGCCCATGAGAGATCGTTAATTGAATTAGGTGTTACGACTATTCATAGAAAGTCATATGCAAATATTCAGGCTCTAATTAACAAGTAGGGTTATTCACATCTAACTAAGAATTTTTAAGTCTTTAATGGGTATCACTCTTATTCTCTAGCAATGATTGATATAGAAAATCAAATAATAGATGACTTAGAAACTCAAGCTCGGTTAATGCTCTTTAGCGCCATTGAGCCAGGAAGCATCACTTGGTCGATTGAGTTAAAGCGCTATGGCGCAGTGGAGTTGATGGAGCGGATTATTCATGGGGCATATGAGAAGATAAACAAGGTATCTGCAGGGATTCGCCAGGTACTTATTGATACCCCTGCACAAGAGCTTTGGGAAGAGATTGAATCTGCTGAAGCAAGATTTATTACCCCAAGTTCAATGTATTGGCCAACATCTCTAAATGACTTGAGCAATCCACCTATTGGCTTAATCATTAAAGGAGCTAATCTGCCGGCACAATCTATCTCCATCGTTGGGACAAGAAAGCCAACGCTCTATGGGGCAAGAGTTGCTAGCGAATTTGCAAGCGGTTTTGCAGATCGTAATTGGGCGGTAGTTAGTGGGGGAGCATATGGAATAGATACCCATGCTCATCGTGGTTGCTTAGCTGCAGAAGGTTCAACATTTGCTGTTCTTGCATCTGGAGTATCTGTTAACTATCCAGCTGGAAATAATAAAATCTTCTCTGAATTACAAGAAAGTGGAGCACTTATCTCTGAGGTAATGCCAAGAGTTGGGGCAAGATCTGAGAGATTCTTGACTAGAAATAGATTAATCGCCGCGCTTTCAAAGGGAACTATCGTTATCGAAGCTGCATTTAGAAGTGGCTCTCTTAGAACTGCCCGTGATGCTGCCGAGATAATGCGCCCTGTAATGGCAGTTCCCGGACCAATTACCTCACCTACTAGCGATGGTTGTCATCGCTTAATTGGCGAGCGCTTAGCGGAGATAGTCACTTCAGTTCCAGATGCCCTCGAGTTAATGTTGCCAATTAGTAGCCAAAAGACGGGTACCCTTAGCGGTGATGACTCATAAAGCTGCCTTTGTTGCAATTGTTGGCAGGCCCAATACTGGAAAATCAACGCTTGTTAATGCTCTAGTAGGCGAAAAGATTGTCATCACCTCGCATCATCCAAATACCACTCGAAACGCTATCCGAGGAATTGTTACCCGTCCTGATTTTCAATTAGTAGTAGTTGATACCCCTGGAGTTCATAAGCCAAAAACACTTCTTGGCGGGGCCCTCAATTCAATTGTTAATGAGAATATGGAATCAGTTGATGCAATTGTGCTCTGCATTCCTGCAGTTGAAGCAATAGGTTCAGGTGATCTCTTTATCGCCAAGGAGATGGCGCGCCATCGAAGCGCTAAGAAAATCTGCGCCATAACAATGATTGATATGGCCAAGAAAGCTCTAATGCCTGAGCAATTAATAGCTGCTAGCAAATTAGCGCAGGATGCAGGCTTTGCTTGGGATGAAGTAGTGCCCTTATCTGCCAAAACTGATGATCAAGTTCAACTACTTATGGATCTGCTAGCAAAATACGCCCCAGATTCCCCACCCTTTTATCCAGCAGATATGAACTCTGATCAAGAGTTAAATACTCAGCTCGCGGATTTAATTAGAGAGGCTGCTATTGAAGATGTTTTTGAAGAAGTACCCCACTCAATCGCAGTCATAATCGATGAAATCTCAGAGCGTGATAAGCGAGAAGAAGGCGACATTCCATTCTTTGATATCCATGCCTCAATTATTGTTGAGCGCGATAGTCAGAAGGCGATAATCATTGGCCATAAGGGAGAGAGACTTAAACAAGTAGGAACTGTGGCAAGAGGTGAGATTGAAAAGAAGTTAAAGGCTCGAGTATTTCTTGGTCTTCATGTAAAAGTCATGGCTAATTGGCAGAGCGACTCTAAGGCCCTACTTAAGTTGGGATTTACCCGGTAACAACTGGGGTTTCAGACTTTTTGCTAGCAAAATAAGAACCAACTAAGACTAATGGAAGACCAATCGTAATAGCTAGCGTCAACTTTTCATTGAGAATTATGATCCCAAGAATGACAGCAACTGCCGTATTTGGATAAACCACAAGAGAAGCTCTTGCTGGGCCAATTTCTTTTAAGACCATAAAGAAAATCCAAAAAGCAAGACCTGTTGAGAAGATTCCAAGCGCAGCAGTTGCGCTAATAGCTTCTAATGATGGACTCTGAGTTGGCAAGTTAATGGCCGCAAATGGAGCAAAGAAAATAAGAGCAATAAGCATAGACAATCCATTAATTGCAACTCCAGAGATTTGGGGAGCACGTCTAGTAATCATATTCACTGCCCAGGCATATGAGATAGATGCGATCAAAACCATCGCAATTGCAATGGCGCTATCAAAGTCATTTAACGACTCAATCCCTACAAGAAGTGCTACACCTATCAATCCCATAGCAATACCAAAGATTCTGGTGCGATGAGCTGCTGTTGAATCACCACTGTGATGAGCAAATAGTGTGGCCCAGATTGGAACTGTTGAAACCAAGAGCGCTACCAAACCTGATGAGAGATCTCTTTGCGCGGTGGTGATTAAATACCAAGGGATTACCATTTCAAGAACGGAGTAGAACAAAATATATGGCCAATACTTAAGTGCTGGTCGGATAGATTTTTCATAGAGCGCTATGGGAATTAAGAGCAGGGCTCCGATAGCAAGGCGAGCAAAGACAATTACAGGTGTTGAAAGCTCTTCAACTGCAACTTTCATAAATAAATAGGGAACTCCCCATAGCAAACCAACAAGGGCAAAGAGCACCCAACCTTTTCGTGACATTTACTTTATTAGACTCCGATATAACTCGATGGTGGAATTGGCAACCTTATCCCATCCAAAGTGTTCAATCGCGCGGATTCGCCCTGCTTGGCCATATTTAATAGAAAGTGATTTATCTGACATTAATCTATCGATTGCAGATGCAAGAGCGTCTTCAAATTCTGATGAATTAGGTGAGTAATCAACCAGTAATCCGGTTTCATTATCAACTACAACCTCAGGAATACCACCAACTTTAGATGCCACAACTGCGGTCTCACAAGCCATCGCCTCTAAATTAACAATTCCTAGCGGTTCATAGATTGATGGACAGAGAAATACTTGAGCCCCGGTAAGAAGGGCGGTTAATTCGTCACGATCTAGCATCTGCTTTATCCAAATGATATTTCCTCGCTGCTTTGATAGCTCAGCAATGAGTTGCTCAACTTCAGCACCGATTGCTGGCTCATCGGGAGATCCTGCAGCAAGGACTAGAGAGTAATCTTTAGGAACTTTTTGCCAAGCACGGAGTAAGTGTGCAAGGCCTTTCTGTCTTGTTATTCTTCCAACAAATAAAGCATAGGTTGAATTGATCCCATACTTTTTTAATACTTCTAATTTCGGATTAGGGGCAAAGGCTTTAGTATCAATTCCATTTCTAATTGTTATGACTTTATCGCTATTTATTTCAGGGTAAGCCTTCAAAACATCTGCTCTCATGCCATCGCTAACTGCGATGATGGTAGATGCGCTCTCATAGGAAATCTTTTCGGCCCAGGATGAAATTTGATATCCACCACCTAGCTGTTCAGCTTTCCAGGGACGCAAGGGCTCCAGAGAGTGGGCGGTAATGACATGGGGAATTCCAAACATTTTCATCGCTAAATACCCGGCCAGATTGGCATACCAAGTATGAGAGTGCGCAATATCCATACCCTTTAGATTTTTGGCAATATCGCTATTAAGTAACAGGGTTTGCAGCGCTGGATTTATCGTAGAAAACTCTTTAGTTAGCTGGTAGTTGGTGGCATCACTTCTTGCTCCGCCGAAGCAATGAACGAAGCTCTCGATCTCTCCGCTCTGATTTAAGGCAGAGACTAGGTTTGCAATATGAACCCCGGCTCCACCATAGATCTCAGGGGGCCATTCCCGAGTAATCATGGCTACTTTCACCTTAGCGCCGCTCACCTGCCAAGAGTATCGTTAGACATATGGCCCGCTTAGATCTCCCATTAGGAATAGTGCTTGCTGGCGGCGAGGGTAAGCGTTTGATGCCATTAACTGCAGATAGAGCAAAGCCGGCAGTTCCTTTTGGTGGCTCCTATCGCTTAGTTGATTTCGTTCTCTCAAATCTTGTTAATGCTGGGTTTCTAAGAATTGCAGTTCTTACGCAATACAAGTCTCACTCACTTGATAGACATATAACTACTACGTGGAGAATGTCTACACTTCTAGGAAATTACATCACTCCTGTGCCAGCGCAGCAGAGACTCGGTCCTCGTTGGTATACCGGAAGTGCTGATGCGATTTTGCAGAATTTCAATTTAATCCATGATGAGAACCCAAAGCATGTGATTGTCTTTGGCGCAGATCACGTTTATCGCATGGATCCAAATGCAATGTATCTAAGTCACTTGGAAAGTGGGGCTGGGGTAACAGTTGCTGCAATTAGAGTAAAGCGATCTGAGGCTTCAGAATTTGGAGTTATTGAACTTGATAGCGATGGAGTGACGATAAAGGCCTTTCATGAAAAGCCTAAAGATCCTCCAGCTATGCCAGGTCATCCCGATTTGTGTTTGGTCTCAATGGGTAATTACATCTTTCGTCGCGAGGCCATGGAAGAGGCGTTGATTCTAGATTCGGAAGATGTTGACTCTCGTCATGACTTAGGTGCGAACATCATTCCGGCTATGACTAGAGCTGGCCTTGCAAAAGTTTATGACTTTGCAAATAATGTTGTTCCAGGTGAAACTGAGCGCGACAAAGGTTATTGGCGTGATGTAGGAAGTATCGATAGCTATTTTGAAGCACATATGGATCTAGTTTCGCCACTACCTATTTTTAATCTCTATAACCGACAGTGGCCAATTCTCACCAATCCACCATCGCTGCCGCCAGCAAAATTTTCAGAACGAGGAATTGCCTTTGATTCAGTTGTTGGCGCGGGATCAATTATCTCTGGTGGTGAATTACGTAGAACCGTTGCCTCCTATGATGTTTATGCTGGCCGTGACTCTGTCGTTGAGAGCTCAGTACTTATGCCAGCGGTGCGAATAGGGGATGGAGCCCGAGTTAAAAATGCAATCTTGGATAAAAATGTAATCGTTGAACCTGGGGCCAGTATTGGATTTGATTTAGAGAGAGATCGCCAGCGCTTCACAGTTTCACCTGGCGGAATAGTTGTAGTTGGAAAAGGCGTAGTAGTTACGCGGTAATTTCATTGTTAATTTTGCAATGCGCTAGAATCTGCTCCTGAGTCAGAGCTGATTCAAATCCAATTATCTAATCGGAGTTATTCATATGCGTTTCGGAGTCCTTACAGGTGGCGGAGATTGTCCCGGACTTAATGCAGTCATTAGAGCGGTTGTACGTAAGGGCGAAAAAGAATATGGCTATGAGTTCATCGGTTTTCGCGATGGTTGGAAAGGTCCGCTAGAGGGGCTTACGATGCCACTAAATATTGCGGCAACTCGAGGAATTCTGCCACGAGGTGGAACAATTCTTGGGTCATCTCGCACTAATCCTTTTAAGATTGAAAATGGCGTAGAGCGCATCAAAGAAAATCTTGCCAAGATGAATGTCGATGCTCTAATTGCAATTGGCGGAGAAGATACTTTAGGGGTAGCTACAAAATTAGATGCCTTAGGGGTAAAAGTTATTGGAGTACCTAAGACCATCGATAATGATTTGAATAATACTGATTACACATTTGGTTTTGATACTGCCGTAAATATCGCAGTTGAAGCAATTGATCGTCTTCACACCACTGCAGAGTCACATCACCGTGCACTTATTGTGGAAGTTATGGGAAGACATGCGGGCTGGATTGCTCTGCATTCTGGACTTGCCGGCGGAGCTTCATGCATTCTCATACCTGAAGTTCCCTTTGATATCGACAAAGTTTGCTCATATGTGAAATCTAGATTTGAACAATCTTATGCTCCTATTTTGGTAGTGGCAGAGGGAGCTCTTCCTAAAGATGGCGATTTAATTACAAAAGATTCCACTAAAGATGCTTTTGGCCATGTAAAACTTTCAGGAATTGGTGAGTGGCTAGCTAATGAGATTGAAAAGCGCACCGGAGCTGAGGCGCGCACCTCAATTCTTGGCCATATTCAACGAGGGGGAACGCCAACAGCATTTGATCGAGTTCTGGCAACGCGTTTTGGTCTACATGCCATAACTGCGGCTCATGAAGGAGATTGGGGCAAAATGGTGGCACTTCATGGAACGGCAATTAAGCGAGTTCCACTGGCCTCAGCTACTGAGAAGTTAAAGACGGTAGATCCAGCCCTACTAGCAGAGGCAGAAGTTTTCTTCGGATAATTGGCCGACGCCGATTGCCCTAAGTTGCCTACCCTTTGACCATGTCAATTGATTCTCTCTTTGATCCCGCCCTTAAGGCAGCGCAACAGCCTAATTGGCCAGATCGCGCTGAATTAGAGTTGGCAGTAAAAGAATTAAAATCGCTACCGCCTCTAGTTTTTGCTGGTGAATGCGATAACTTAAAGGAGAAGATTGCCCTAGCCGCAGATGGCAAGGCTTTTATGCTGCAAGGTGGAGATTGCGCAGAGACTTTTCTTGGGGCAACTGCTGACTCAATTCGAAACCGGATCAAAACTATTCTGCAGATGGCAGCCGTTCTCCAATATGGAGCAAGCCTTCCTGTAATAAAAGTTGGTCGAATGGCAGGCCAGTTTGCAAAGCCAAGAAGTAATGATTTAGAGACTCGAGGCGAGGTTTCCCTTCCTGCATATCGCGGGGATGCTGTTAATGATTTGGCGTTCACCCAAGAAGCCCGGCGTCCGAATCCGGCTCGACTAGTTAAGGTTTATCAGACCTCTGCCTCAACGCTAAATCTAGTGCGCGCTTTTACTCAAGGTGGCTTTGCGGATCTGCGTTTGGTTCATGAGTGGAACAAAGGTTTTGTTAAGGATTCTCGAATTGGTGTGCGCTATGAAGCTATGGCTAATGAAATTGGAAGAGCTCTTGATTTCATGAGATCTGCTGGGATTAATCCTGAGGAGTTTAAGACAGTTGATTTTTACTCAAGTCATGAGGCTTTAATACTTGAGTATGAGAAGGCCCTAACGAGGATCGATTCAAGAACTGGTAATGCCTACGATGTCTCAGCTCACTTTGTTTGGATAGGCGAGCGCACCCGTCAATTAGATGGAGCACATATTGATTTTGCCAAGAAGATTAAAAATCCAATTGGGGTCAAACTAGGGCCAAAGACAACTGCTCAGAGCGCACTAGAAATTATCCAAGCGCTAAATCCAGATAATGAGCCAGGTCGCTTAACATTTATCACTAGAATGGGCGCGCAAAATGTGCGTAGCATCCTTCCAGGAATAATTGAAGCGGTAAATAAATCGGGCGCAAAAGTACTTTGGGTCTGCGATCCAATGCATGGCAATACTTACGAAGCTCCAAGCGGGTATAAAACCCGTAAATTCGATGATGTTCTAGATGAAGTTAAGGGCTTCTTTGAAGTTCATCAGAAGCTTGGAACTCATCCTGGGGGAATTCATATTGAATTAACTGGCGATGATGTAACTGAATGTGTCGGTGGAGGCGAGGAAATCTCGCATGAAGATCTTGCTACCCGATATGAGAGCGCTTGTGATCCAAGGCTTAACCACACACAATCTTTAGAGCTTGCATTTCTTGTTGCCGAGATGCTTCGCGATCGTTCATAGTATTTCCAAACGTAGATTAGGACAGTAGGGTTTGCACGTGTTGCTTCGTACCACTCTTAAAACTCCAGTAGGCGCTCTCTCTTTAATATCGCGCGAACATATCCTTATTGCTGCGGGTTTTACATCACAGGATGAACTTCTATCCTCGATCTCCAAGCAAGATAGGCAGTTAGAGAGTAAGAAAGTAAGTCAGATTCCAATAATTTCAGATTTGGTTTCTGATTACTTTGATGGAGATTTGAGAGCCCTTGATGGGATTAAGGTTGATCAAGAGGGTGAGAAGTTTTCACAATCAGCATGGCGGGTGATGAGAAAAATATCTCCAGGAAGAACTCTAACCTATGCCGATTTAGCAAAACGAGCAGGTTCAGAAGATGCAGTGCGAGCGGCCGGAAGTGCTTGCGCCCGAAATCTGATTGCCCTGGTTGTCCCTTGTCATCGAATTGTTAAAACAGGTGGGGCGCTAGGAAATTATGCTTATGGGTTGAAATATAAACAGTGGCTACTTAGCCATGAAGGCGCGCTTTAAAAGCTCCTGCAAAATAGCGCAAGCTCTCTCATTTGCCTCATCGTCAATATCCATATGCGTTACTAATCTAAGGTAGCTCTTTCCTAGCGCGCTTACCAACAGTCCTTTTTGTTTTGCATCCGAGGCAAATTCAAGTGCAGATACATTTGCTCCGGAGAGGTCCAGTCCAACAATATTTGTCTCTACAAAATCTGGATTGATAGTCGATGGCGCAGCGTTTGCGCAGGCTATAGCTAGCTGCTTAGCCTTTCTATGATCATCGATTAATCGAGAGATGTTGTGATCTAGTGCGTAATGGCCAGCAGCTGCCAGAATTCCTACCTGTCGCATTCCAGCGCCATATCGCTTACGCCAAACTCTAGAAGATGAGATGCGTTCTTTATTTGAGATCATTAAAGATCCAACGGGAGCTCCTAGCCCCTTTGAAAGACAGACGCTAATGGTTTCAAAGTACTTTCCATACTCAAGTAGAGAAACTCCGGATGCAACGTGAGCGTTCCAGATTCTTGCTCCATCAAGGTGGAGAAAGAGCCCTAACTCTTTTGCTTTCCTGCCTAGAAGGGCAATCTCCTCAATTGGTTGAATGCTTCCACCACCAAAGTTATGAGTATTTTCAATTGCAATAGCTGTAGTCGAGACTAGATAGGGGCCAGAGTCAGGTTTTGCTAAATCTAAAACTTGAGCAGCATTTAATAGCCCACGATCGGCAAGCCAGGTTCTGGTTGTAATTCCGCTAAAGGTTGCTGCCGCTCCTAGTTCAGCTCTAGCAATGTGAGAGTTTGTTTCACAGATTAACTCCTGCCCTGGAGATACTAGGGATCGAATAGCTAACTGATTTGCAAGGGATCCACTTGGGGTGAATAACGCAGCTTCTTTGCCAAATATCTCTGCAACTCTTTCTTCAAGTGAATTGACTGTTGGATCATCGGAGTAGACATCATCGCCAACTTCAGCGCTAGCCATTGCAGAGCGCATCTGTAATGAAGGTTTAGTTACAGTGTCAGATCTTAAATCGATTAGTTCTGTGCTATCTGCCATGAGCTAAGTCTTTCAGCTAGCCCTAGGCGATGAAAAGCGAGGCTGAACTATGGCAAGCATGGCAATTAGCACCAAGGTGCCACCGATTGCTAAACGAAGAGTAAAGGGCTCCATTCCATAAGCGAAAGAAAATAGAGCTGCAAAAACCACTTCCATGGTTAGTATCACTGCAACCTTAGTAGTTGAAATGCGAGCCTGAGACCAAGTTTGAATTACAAAGGCAATCGCTGTGGCAAACACTGCTGTGAAGATAACGACTGCCCAAACTTGAATGTCAGGGGGAGGGGTGAATCCATTTATTCCAGCAGGTATTGCCGATAGAAAGGCGCAGCCAATTAACTGCATGACCGTTAGCGCGTAGGCATCAAAGTTCTTGCTCCAAGCACCAAGCATGATGATATGAACTGCAAATAAAATTGCAGAGATAAATACTAAAAACTCTCCAATACCAACGCTCCACCCTTGAACAGAGAGAACTGCAAGACCAACTACCGCCAAAAGAATAAAGCCCCACATTGTCAGGGTAACTCGCTCTTTTAGTAATAATGCTGCAATTACAGGGGTGATTACTACATAAAGGCCAGTGATAAATCCAGTTATAGCAGGAGTGGTGCGATCAAGACCTAGTGTCTGAAAAATATAACCAGAGCCCAGCGCCAAACCAATTATGAAACCTTTACTAACTAGCTCTTTAGTAAAGAGTTTCAATACTTTAGGCTTGATAATTATCATTGCCAGAGCTGCAAAGATAAATCTCGAAGTCAGGAAGCTATAGACATCCTGCTGATCCAAAATGTCCTTCATCCATACAAAGGAAATACCCCACATTGCAGCTACTGCAAGAAGAGCCCAAGGAGCCAATTTAAGTTGCATTATTTATCTCTCATTTTCATTAGCATCGCAACTTCTCTTCCATGCTCAGGTTCTTCACCAGGGGTCTCTAGAATCAGTGGAGCATCAACAATAGCGGGGTGTGCCAGAAGTTCTGCAAATGGCTTCGTGCCAATCTCCCCATCTCCAAGATTTTGATGTCGATCTTTAAGTGAGCCAAGCACATCCATAGAGTCATTGGCATGAATTAGTTGAATTCTCTCAGAGCCTGCAACCTCGACCAACAAATCAATAGTTGCCTTCATCCCACCTTTGCTCTTTATGTCATGTCCTGCTGCAAAGACATGGCAGGTATCTAGACACACTCCCACTTTAGGATGCCACTCAAGGGCTTCGAAATAATTATTTAAATCCTCTAACCGTTTAACTAGTGATTGACCTTGGCCAGCGGTTGGTTCAAGCAGAAGCCAAGGATCTTGATCATCTAGCTCGCTAAGTATTGGCATCATGCCTTCGTGGATCTGCTTCCATGCCTTCTTGATATTTCCTTCATCAACTGCAGAGCCTGTGTGAATTACTACACCTTTAGCCTTTATCTCCCGTCCCCGTTTGAGGGAGTATTTTGTGGACGCAAGAGAGTTCTTATAGGTGCCTTCGGTCGGAGATCCTAAATTAATTAGAAATGGCGCGTGAATATAAGTTTCAATATCTAGTTCACTTGCCTTTTCAATGAATGCTTGATCAGCATCACTATTTGTCTCAGGCATGGCCCAACCTCTGGGGTTTGAAGCAAATACCTGAATTGCCTCTGCCTTTATTGTTTTGGCATATTCAATAGCTCGCTTTGCCATTCCACCAGAAGTTGGCACATGAGCACCAATTCTTGGTTTGTTCGCTGCTTTCGGCACTAAATCACCCTACAGTGATTGTGACTGTTGAGCCACGTTTTACTTTATCTCCCACTTTTGGTGAGATATTGGTGACAACTTTCGTCTTTTTATTGCCGACTTTCTTGACAACCACCTTTAAGTCAAGATCTTTAAGTGTATCTATTGCTTTTGCTTCGCTTAGGGAGAAGACATTGGGGATAAAAACAAATTGAGATCCCTTGGATACAGTTAACGTTATTACGCTTCCTTTATCGATATCTCCACCACTTGGAATCTGACTAACAACTGCTCCAATGGGCAGATCTTCACTAAAGACATACTTAGTTTCAACCTCAAAGCCAGCTTCCGTTAATTCATTAAGAGCTTGTTCGCCGCTTTTTCCTTGATAGCTGGAAACTCCAACTTGCTCTACTCCTTTAGAGAGATAGAGAGTTACTTGGCTATCACGCTTTATACGTTCGCCTGCTGCAGGGCTACTTCGCATAATAAAGCCTTTAGGAAATTCACTTGAAAATTCTTCAATAATCTCGCCAACGACTAAGTTATTATCACTGATTAGTCCTTCAGCAATTTCAATTTTGAGTCCTTGAAGAGTTGGAACTATGTAACGCTCCTTACCCTTTGAAACTGTCACCTCAACTGTTCCATCTGGTGAAATGCGCCCGCCGCCAGCCGGACTTGATTTAATGACTCTATTTTCTGGGATGTCTTCACTAAATTCTTCTCGCTCTACCTTTAGATCAAGGCCAAGGTCTGCCAGCTCACTAGTTGCTTCCTTAACAGTAAGGCCTGCAAGAGATGGAACAATTACCTTTGAACCAGGACCTACGATTACATACCAAATGCCAATTCCCAGAGCGATTGCGATTAGTGCTGCTATCTGACGATTTCGTTTAACTCGTTTAGAGAGCGCCTTCTTAGCAATTGATGAACTCTTCTCTTTTTTCACGGCAGCCTCCTGGTTTTTGGGAATTTCCACTTCACGATCTTTATCTCTACGAAGGCGCTTTGCGCCATCTCTTTTTCCTGCTTCCTTTATAGCAAGTGGTGGCAGGTCAAGCTCGAGACTTAATTGCCTTTTGCGCGGATCTAACTTTTCAGAGAGTTCGCGCAGTTTCTCAAGCATTACTACTGCATCCCTTGGACGTTTATCAGGATCTATGTCAGTAGCGGAAAGGACTAGCTGATCAATCTCTACTGAGAGTCCGGGTTTTAGCGTTGAAGGAGCAGGCACTCGTTCGTTTACATGCTTGATTGCAACCTGAACTGGATCCTCTCCTTGATAAGGCTTCTGGCCGGTGAGAATTTCAAATAGAACAATTCCAAGTGAGTAGATATCACTTCTAGCATCTGCAACTCCCCTTTGAACCTGCTCGGGAGAGAGATATGAAACACTTCCTAGAATCACACTAGATTCCGCAGTCATAGTGTTTCCAAGAAGTGCGCCTCTAGCTAAACCAAAGTCAGCAATCTTTATGCGACCTTCTTTTGAGACTAAGATGTTTTCAGGTTTTATATCTCTATGAACAATTCCTAACTTATGCGCTGCAGCAAGAGCGCTTGCAACCGGTGTAATTATGGATAAGGCACGCTCAGGAGAAAGTGAGCCCTGCTCGATTAGATAATCTCTTAGCGTTGCACCTTCAATTAACTCCATAACAATAAAGACGCAAGGAGATCCACCTTGATTCCACCCTTGATCCAATACTGCAACAATATTGGGATGAGAAAGTGATGCAGCAGCTTTGGCTTCTCTTATGAATCGAGAGACAAATTGCTCATCTTGGGCAAGATGAGAATGCATTATTTTTACTGCAACTTGGCGGTCCAGTCTTAAATCTATCGCTGCATAAATTGTTGCCATTCCGCCAGAGCCAACAACGCGGGTTAGTTGATAGCGCCCATCGATGATTTCTCCAATTAACTCCGACACGTGGAAATTTTAGATGAAAGTTGCTCCATCAATGCGAATAGTGGCGCTATCGCGAGTGTTGTCTGCAACAAAGTGGTAATTCTCTCTCATCTGCCAGATCTCCATCTCTTTTTCAATGGATTCGCCATCTCTTTGTAAGACTCTTTGTAAGCCAACCTGAGCAGAGATATCAATCCAAATCAGCTCATCTAGATACTTCCTTACAACCCTCTGGCCCGAACCCACACCTTCTAGAATTAATACCTCTGGAAAAGTGAAGTCCAGCAGCGGGCCAAACTTTGATTCAATCCAATTATATTTTCGATATTGAAAACTTTTTCCTTTAGAGACTGGAGAGCAGATGCTTATATCTAAAACTTTACCTAGCGCTGGAGTTAGCGAGTTTTGCCAACCATCATAGAGATCATCCATATGAACAATCTCAATACTTGAATCTTGAATGTTCTCTTTAAGGCGATTGGCTAGAGTTGTTTTACCAGCTCCAGCAGGTCCATCTATTGCAACTATTCGTCCAACATTGCCTATTGCTCTACCCTTTTTAATGCTTGTGATGATTTCAGTAAGTGAAGGCTGATTCATATTAGATTTGTTCAGCACTCTTAGATAATTTCTTCCAACGCTTTAGCCCAAAGACGGCGATTATTGTAAAGACGCCATAGAGCAATGCAGTGAACCAATAGCCTTGATTTGCATAGTGATAAGTTCCAAAAATATCAATCACAATCCAGGCAATCCAAGTCTCATTTCTCTGAAGCACCATTGCAGTCTGTGCCAGAGTGCTTGAGATAAGCAAGAAGGAATCTGGCAATGTTGCAGCAGCGCCGATGCTTTCAAGTATTGGCGCAGTAGTAAGCCAAGATGCCACTAAAGCTGTAAGCCAGATTAATCTTTCTTTATTATTCATATACCTAGGGATAACGCCAGTCTTATTCCATCCCAGCCAACCCCAGATTCCTGCTGCGATGAAGACAAATTGGAGTAGCGCGCTAGCAATTAGATCTACTTGATAGAAGAAGATTGCATAAAGTGATGCGCTAACGAGATACCAGGGCCAGGTCATTCTTACTCCGCGCGCCCCGAGAAGGACAGCAGTAAATGAAGTGATTACTGCGCTTAACTCCAAGGCCGATACTTCATAGCCCCAAGCTGTGAAAATGGTAAACATGATTAAGCTCCCTTCCAATTCGCATTACCGAACTGGTCTTTCGGTCGACCTTCGAAGAGGTCCTCTCAGCCAACTTTTGGCTCCCGATTAGTGGAACAATAGCATTAGCCCATGTTGAAGTTCGGTTATTTTGCAATGCTCACCTTCACAGTTCTCGGTTCATTCTGGCTGGAGATCTTTCTTAAAGTTGGGGTATTGCGAAGAATTAAGCGAGCGATGCTAGCAATTCTTCCTACTGCAGCTATTTTCTTGACTTGGGATTATTACGCAGTCACCTCTAGGCATTGGTTCTTTGATAGAGAGCAGGTTATTGGAATCTTTGGACCTGCTGGGATTCCACTTGAAGAGTTCCTTTTCTTCATCGTAGTTCCTCTAGCTGCTTTAATGACAATAGAAGCAGTGAGACGGGTAAAGCCTCATTGGAATTATGGTGATGAGCGATGAGTTACACCCAACTAGCCCTTCTTTCAGTTCCACTAGTTATTTTATTTGATTTTTATATAACTAAATCTAGAGTTTTATCAAGAAAGAGTTTCTGGAACGCCTACGCAATCATGCTTTTTTTTCAAATCATTACAAATTGGTGGTTAACCTCCAGAGGAATAATTACCTATCACCCTGATGTAATAGTTGGGGTGCGAATTGCCTCTGCTCCAGTAGAAGATCTATTCTTTGGATTTTCTATGATTGTTATGGTTATCTCACAGTGGATTTATTGGGGAAGAAGGGGAATGCAAAGAAACTAGCGAGAAGCGAGCGCTGAAAAATAAGCAGGAAGCGCCGTTCTAATTCGCCTAAAATTAGAAGTCTTAGCCCGCTTGGTAAAAATTTGATAATCAATTTTCTCAACCTCATCGACAATTCCGCAGTAGAGCTCACTTGCTGCTCTAATGCACGCCCTTGCATCCGGGCTTAGTAGCTCTATTCCAGCATCTGCCTCGCTCTGTAATTTACGTACCCTTGCAATCTGAAACTTGAGCGCTTGGATAATTTCAGGGCGAAGTTGCCTTGCCTCTAGCATCTCGCGATCAACGCCAAATGAGGCTAGCTCTGCCATTGGTAGATATATTCGTCCGCGTTCTAGATCCTCACCTACATCTCTGATGAAGTTGGCTAATTGAAAGGCTATTCCTAACTTCTCAGCCGGAGCGAGCGCCTCAGATTTTTTTCCCTCAACTGTTCCCAGAACATGAACCATCTGGAGCCCAATTACTGCAGCAGATCCATAGACATACTCCATCAAGTCTTCATATCTTTCGTACTGGGTTACAGATAAATCCATTGCCATGGAGTGAAGAAATGCTTCAAAGTAAGAAATTGGAATGTCAAAACGCTGCACTGTATCAACCAGAGCTCGTCCGACATGATCGCTACTTCGCCCCATAGAAATGTCGGATAAGAGTTGATCACTCCACCTGCCGAGTTCATCTACTTTTTCTTGGTGAGTAAGAGTTGATGCCAGATCATCGACAATCTCATCGGCATAGCGAGCAAATCCGTATAACGCATGAACATGTGGGCGCTTAGCTTTTGGAAGAAGGAGAGTAGCTAGGTAGTAAGTCTTTCCATGAAGAGAGTTGAGTCTTTTGCACTCCAAATAAGATTTGCGTAGCTCAGGATCATGGATTCCAGCAGCGCTTAACTCATCCATATTTACTTTACTGGTCCAACAATTCTCTCTGCTGCAAGTCTTCCTGAGATTAGAACCATTGGAACTCCGACTCCAGGTTGAGTACCGCTTCCAGTAAAGACTACATTCTCATATCCCTTTGCCATATTACTTGGCCTAAAAGGTCCGGTTTGCAGGAAAGTATGCGCGCTTGCAAATGGCGCACCTCTTTCCATCCCCATCTCTTGCCAATCGAGGGGAGTTGTTACATGTTCTACCTCAACTGAGTCTGCAAAATCTTTATAGCCCCGCTCTTGCATCGTGGCATACATTTGATCTTTATAAACGTTCTTCATCTTCTTCCAATCAATATCAGCATCAAGATTTGGCGTAGGAAAGAGAATGTAATAACTATGTTTTCCACTTGGGGCAAGGCTTGGATCATCTTTTGAAGGTAGAGTCACCAAAAGGCTTGGGTCGCTCATCAATTGCTTTTTAGTAATTAGCTCATCAAAGACTCCATCCCAGGAGTGGCCAAAGTGAATATTGTGATGAGCTAAATGATCATAACTCTTGGAAGAGCCAGCCAAGATGGTTACACAAGATGGTGAGTAATTAAGACGTTTAACTGATAGCGGAGTTTTTCCTAGTAAATCTCGCCAAGCCACAGGCAAATCAGGATTTAGCACCACAACATCACATTCAATTCTCTGGCCATCACTAGTTATTACAGCACTTGCCCTAGATCCAATCTTTTCTACCTTTGTCACTGTGGTGTTATATTTAAAAGTCACGCCATGTTTCTCGGCAGCTCCTGCTAGCGCTCTTGGAACCGCATGCATTCCACCTTTAGGAAAGAAAACTCCATTAACTGAATCCATATAGGCAATGACTGCATAAATAGCAAGTGCTTGCTGAGGCGAAACCCCGGCATACATCGCTTGAAAAGAATAGACGCGTTGAGTTCTAGGATCTTTTAGGAATTGAGAAACTTTAGGAGCAAGCTTTCTAAAGCCACCAAGAGCAATTAATCGAGCAAGATTAGGAGTTAGCAGGTTTAGGGGAGAGTCAATATTTCTATCAATAAAGTCATTCATCTCATACTTATATAACTTGGTAACAAATTCAACATATCGTCGATAGCCAGCAGCTTCATCTGCACTAATATTTTTTGCAATCTCTGCTTCCATCTGTTCTGTATTTGCATGAACATCTAATTGAGAACCATCGGCATAGAAGGCTCGATATAGTGGCTTGAGCGGCATCAGATCTAGCCAATCTTCTAATTTCTCTCCAACACATGCCAGAGCATCGGCAATTAGATCAGGCATAGTTAAAACACTTGGTCCAGTATCAAATGAATATCCATCTTTTTTCATTAATCCATTTCGACCACCAGGAACCGCTTCACGCTCAATCACAATTACTTCTCGCCCAGCTCCGGCAAGCCTTAGCGCGCAACTAAGGCCAGCAAGTCCAGCACCGACAACTACTACTCGGTCTGTTTTTCCCTTAACTTTTCGCATTTAAAGACTCCGTTGCGTTGCAATAGTTGCCATCTCTTCTAATACAGAGAGAATACTTGTCTCAACTTGGCTATCTCGCAACGCAGAAATGGCTCTATCCCGAAGCTCTGTGATGAGCTTCTCAACTTGAGCAACCGCTCCAGAGCTAGAAATAATTTCTTGAAGCTTAAGAATCTGTGTTTTATCAAGACCTTCATCTCCAAGTGAGGCAGTTAGAAGCTCTCGCTCTTGTTTGCCTACTGCCTGCATGGTGAGGGCAATTAGTACCGTTCGCTTTCCCTCTCTTAAATCATCACCTGCTGGTTTTCCTGTGACCTCTGGGTCCCCAAATACACCAAGGAGATCATCACGTAATTGAAAGGCTTCACCGAGTGGAAGTCCAAATGATGAGTAGGTGCTCATTAGTTCCTTTTTTCCAGAAAGCGCTGCGCCAAAGTGAAGAGGGCGCTCTATTGAGTATTTACCTGACTTATATCGAGCAACTTTTAGAGATCTGTCAATACTAGTTGTGGCAAGTGCGCCCTCTAAAACATCTAAGTACTGGCCAGCCATCAATTCATCTCTCATATCTGCAAAGACTGATTGCACTTGAAGAAATTCATCGCCGCTTATTCCAGATTCCACCAATAAGCGATCGGCCCAGACCAGAGCCAAATCACCCATAAGAATTGCGGAGGAACTTCCAAATCTTTCAGAACTACCTTTGTATGAAGAATCTTGGTGATATTGCTGAAACGCTTTATGTATTGCTGGTTTATTTCTTCTAGTATCAGAGCCATCCATCACATCATCGTGAATAAGTGCGCAGACGTGAACTAACTCTAAGGATGTGCAGGCACGCAGTATCTCCTCGCGCGCTTCTGCTCCGCTTCCTAAATAACCTAAATAGGCAAAGATTGGCCGAAATCTCTTTCCACCTTGGGTAATAAAATCTGACATTGCCTTTGCTACTGGCACTAGCTCTGGGCCAATATCAAGAAGCGCAGCGCTTCTTGCAACGGTAAATGAGGCCAAGGTCTTATCTATCTCGGCGCGAAGCTGGGATAGGTCAGGAGATTTCACGGCGCAACGGTACCCTCCCGCTATATGAATAGTGCGCCTACCTTCTCTGTTGAGTTCTTTCCGCCTAAAGATCAGGCAGGAGAGGAGCGTCTCTGGAGCGCTCTAAAGGCTCTTGCAGTCTACAAACCTGATTTTGTTTCAGTTACATATGGAGCAGGTGGTTCAACTAGAGATCGCACGGTAAGAATTACCTCAGAGATCACAGCAAGAAGTGGAATTTCAACAATTGCACACCTAACCTGTGTTGGCTCTAGTAAAGATGAATTAATTGAGATTCTCAATCAATACAAAGCCTCTGGAATTAAGTCAATCCTTGCACTTCGCGGCGATCCAAAAGGTGGACCTGGCGTGAAATGGGAGAGTACAGCTGGAGGCTTTGATCATGCAGACAAGTTAGTAACTCTTGCATCAAGTATGGGCTTTGAAGTTGGGGTTGCAGCATTTCCTGATGGCCATCCAGCGTCAATGGGAAATTTCGAACAAGATATAAAAGTACTTCTTGAGAAGGAAAGATGCGGAGCAAGTTTTGCTACTACCCAATTCTTCTTTGATGTTAGGGGTTATATCAACTTAGTAGATGAGATAAGAGCTAGAGGTTCAAAGCTTGATATCTATCCTGGAATTCTTCCTATAACTAATTTTGCTCAATTAAAGAAAATGAGTGAACTTGCAGGCTCGCCAATCCCAAGTGAAATTCAAAGAAGAGTTGAGGCAGCAGGAGGTAGCCCAGAAGAGGTAGTTAAAGTTGGTATTGAAATTGCAAGTGAGCTATCTAAAGAGCTTCTAGATTATGGAGTACCTGGTCTACATTTTTATACTATGAATAGCGCAGCTCCAACGATTGAGATAATTAAAAGAATTGGGCTTAGATGAAGAAGATAGAATTCTTTAATTCTTGGTCAAGCCTTCATGGCGGAGCAGAGATAAAAGGAATTGTTAGAGCATGGTTGGAAATTTCATTCCTGCTCTGTAAACCTCTAGCAGTTTTAAGAGTTACCCCTAATTCTCTTTCTATTTTTGGATTACTTCTAGGTATCAGCTTGGTAGTAAATATTGAAAGTAATTGGGCTATAGCGTTTCTGGTCTTCTCCTTGATTGCAGATGGCATTGATGGATCCTTAGCAATACTTACTGGAAAGGTCAGTAGGTGGGGAGCGCTGCTTGATGGCTTTATTGATCGGATTGTTGAAGCGCTCTGGGCCTTTAGCCTCTATCTACTTGGAGCTCCCTATCAACTGGTCTTAATCGCTTGGCTTGCAGCATTTCTTCAAGAATATATGCGCTCAAGGGCGGCATCACTTGGTGTCACTCAATTAGGGGTTGTAACAATTGGTGAGCGTCCAATTAGAGCCAGCATTTTATTTATTGCTCTCGTTGCAAGAGCTGTTGATATGGATCTAGCAACGCTGCTCTCTCAGGTCTGGGCTTTGCTTCAGGTAATCTCTCTATTTACTGTTCTAAATTTTCTTCGACCGCTTCTGCAACAATCTCAGCGCTAATTCCAACTAAAGGTAGACCTCCACCAGGATGGGTTGAACCGCCAACTAAGAATAAGTTTTTAATCTTCGAACGATTGCGCGCTCGCCAAAAGGCCGATCTTGCTCCGTTGCTAGATGTCCCATAAATAGAGCCACCAGGGGCGTTAACGTTTCTCTCTAAATCTGCTGGAGATCTATATTCCAAAACTTCAACTCGGGAGCGAATATCCAATCCCTTTGCCTCCATTAGATTAATAATGTGCTGGCTATATTCCTTTGAGCTTTTCTCATCCCAATTAAAGCCATCTTTTGGTTGGTGGCGAGGGGCATTTATCAGTACCGACCAACTCTCATCAACTCCAGCTCGCTTCATCCTGGAGTCATTTGGATTACAAATATAAATGGCTGGATCTTCTACTGGCCTTCTCTTTTCGAAGATAGAATCAAATTCAGCATCATAATCTTTAGGGAAAAATACAGTGTGGTGGCCAAGCTCTGATGAGCCACGAAGCCCAATGAGTAGAGAGAATCCAGAAAGTGATGCAGTGGCTTTGTTAAGTGAGTTACGGGCACTTCTAGTTCTGGAACTCTTTTCAAGGAGCTGGTTATAAACTAAATCTGCATCCGCGTTGGCAATTACTACATCGCTATTATGAACTTGGCCATTAGCCAATCTAACTCCAATTGCAACGCCAGATTTAGTGATGATTCGGTCAACTTTTGTGTTGAGATGCAGCTCAACACCTAAATCATTTAGGCGAGACTCAAGGGATTTAGCAAGCGTGCCAACTCCACCGCTAACATGCCAGGCGCCGAAGGCCTCCTCAACAAAGGCGATAGTTAAAAGAACTGCGGGGACTTTTCTAGGATCGGAGCCGGTATAGGTGGCATAGCGATCAATTATCTTTCCAATGTAGACATTATCGGTATAACTTCTAACTAGATCTCGAAGGGAAGTAAATGGAGCGATTGTTTTTAAATCACGGAGAAGCGATGGACTCTTTAGCATCGCAAAGGGGGAGCGGAGTTCACTTTCAACAAATGCCTGTCTTGATGCGCCCCACATCTTTTCGGCTCTAGTTAGTAATTGATGCCAAGCATCTCCTGCCTGCGCTCCAAAACTTTCGGTAATAGCTAAGACTGTGCCGCTATGTGAGAGATTTGGAAAAGTTACTCTCTTGCCATCATCAAAGATATATGTAAAAGATGGATCAACTGGGTTTAGTTGGACGAGATTTTCTAAACGCTTTCCTGTTTTAACAAAAAGATCTCTGTAGACAGCTGGAAGGGTAAGTAGCGAAGGGCCAGTATCAAATGAAAATCCTGAGATATCTTCAGTTCTACACTTTCCACCAGCAAAAGAAGCTGCTTCAAAGACTTTAACTTTATGCCCACGCTTTGCAAGGCGGGCAGCAGCTGCCATACCACCCATGCCGGCACCAATTACAATGACGGATTTTGATACTTTGCTAGCTCTGTGATGGCTCATAGTTTCCTACCGCGCCAAGAAAGTTCGCCTCGATACTTCTTTATCCAAGAAATCGCTATTAAGTAGATCCAGATAAGCGCGCTCAAGGGATGAAGAAGTGAAGTACTGGGAATCGTTCTTGTCTTTATCCCGCTTAATACTCTTGTCATAACAATTGCAAAGTAGAGATACCAACCGGAAAGCTCTCCTGCTAGACCAGCTACAAAAGGAAGAATCGAGGTGAAGGTAAGTAGAGATATTGCAAGAAGTGCTCCTAGTGGATTAACAAAAGCACTCCACTGTGATTTGGTATAGCCTTCAATTAGCTGATTCGCACTTGAATACATTCGACAGTATGAGACTCTTGATCCATCTGCAACGCCGCCTTTTGCGCCAGCTCTGACTAAATTCCTTGCAAGAAATAGGTCATCTAGGACTTCTGCTTTAACGCCTCTATGGCCATCGCAATCAAAGTAAGCCTTACGCTTTATCACTATAAATTGACCATTTGCGACAACAGTTGATGGTCTTGGCCACTTTTGAGTGATTCGAAGTGGCAGAGTTGTAAACCAGGACCATTGAAGTAGTGGTTGAGTTAACCTTTCTAAAAATGTTAGAGCAATCTGTCGGGGATAGGCAGATATGAAATCCCAATTCCAAGCTCTCATTGATTCAATCGTGCTTGCTACAGCCTTAGTATCTAGCTTGACATCAGCATCGAGAAAAACTAAATAATCACCCTTTGCTGCTATCGCAAGTTGGTAGCAGGCATAGTTCTTTCCTAGCCAGCCCTCTTCCAGCTCTTTTCCCGCAATTACTTTTAAGTTGTTTTGGGACAATCCAAGTAGTAGCTCTCTAGTGTTATCACTTGAGGAGTCATCTAGGGCAATTATTTCAAAATTACTTAAGTTAGCCTGCTCTTTTAGAAGAGGGATTAACTCAATGACATTTTCAGCTTCATTTCGCATCGGAATTAATATCGAGACTGATTGATCAATCGAAGCGCTATTTTTACTAGAAACCACCCTCAACGTAAAGAAATTAAAGACCGCTAAAAGAAGCATAATTGCAATCAGAAAAGCAGAGATATCTAATAGAAAAGTCATTTTTCCTTAATCTCGGCGGCCGTATTTAACTGAGAGGAAATACCAGATAACTAGCGCTCCTAGCGCTGATCCTCCAAGGAATGCCACACCGGGACGATCGAAATGGAAAATGTTAATTACCATGCCGCCAATCCAACTCCAAGCAAGAAAGAACTCAGGAACTGCTCTACTTGAACCAAGGGAGCGCCTCTCTTTAGGTAGGAAGATATTGAGAAGTGCCATCAACCCCATTCCAGTTAATAGCCAGCCGAAAGTATTAGAAAGTGGAATTTCGGGTTGAAATGGAACGCTTCTGCCACTTATCTCCCAACTCCATCTTCCAGCTGAAACCATCTGAGGATCAAGAAATAGATCCCAGGCCATAAGGCCATATCCACCGACAATGAAGACTAAGTTTGGGGCAACTCTTCTCGCTGCGATAAATACTGAGTGAGCCATCATGATCCAAGCAAATGGAACTACTAATGGAACGCCAAATATTTGGTAACCAAGGGATGGCGAATACTCATAACTTCCAAATGGCCAGGTAGTTCGCATGCCAATTTGTTCAACTAATAGGGAATAGGTGAAAGTGATTAGTAGAAATCTGATTGCATAAGTTAGGCCATAAGCAAAGAGAGCGTGAAGCAACATCGCTCCTGCTGCCCAATAAACAGTTGCGATAGTTACAAGCCGAAGACGCTCTCCGTCAATTAATGGATAGGAAAGTTGAAGAGCTAGAGCAACAGTTAATACTGCAACCAACGTAAAATTTCGCCAAGGTGTTATCGTGCGCCTGGAATCAGGCTTTGGGCGATAATTACGAATTGACATGGCTTAATTGTGCCTTATAGCGAGCCATTAGATTTAATAAGGGCAAAGCGAGCAAACATCTCCTCGGCATACCAAGCATGGCGATGCGTAGCCTTTATTGCCTCTCTATGAGCAGCGCCTGAATAAGCAAAATTCTTAACTGCTTCGCCAGATTCCCAGATAGAGAAAGTGCCTTGCAGGCCAATTGGAGCTTCACCGATTCCAATAGCAGAAATTAATCCTGGTGAGCTATGAAGGCTTGTTGTAACTGGGGGAACGGAGCTCCAGAAAATAAAATTCTTACGCCATTTAATCCTAGCTCTTGTGATGGCAACTATTTTTCCACTCCAATCACTGCTAGCTTTAGCAATCTGATCAAAAGGGCTCTTCTTTGACCAAGCGCCATTAATTGATATCGGAGATAGCTGGCCGCTAAATTGCGAATCAGACTTCTTGTTCCAACGTTTAATGATTTTTGAATTGGCAATCTCTGAGTCTTGCTCAACTACAACTAGCAATCCCCAGCGAAGAACATCAGCATCCCTTGGGGTGAAGGTCTCACCTTTTCCAGCTCCTAATAACTTCCAGAATTTAACATCTCTTCTTCTAGCAAGCGCTAGACGATCAAGTCCCATATGCAAAATTGCCCAGGGGATGTAGCGAGCTTTAATCTTCCAGAAGAAAACCAAAATCATTTTGCTGCTCCTGCCGCTTTCTTGATTTCATCAATTACATCTAGGGGACTATCCCACATCGGAGCATGGCCGGTATCAGAGAATATGATCCATCTAGCATGCTTTGGCGCAAGTGATCTCTCCTGGCAGCTAGTCTCAGGAAGAGTTCTATCTGAATCACCAAAAATAATTGTCACGGGAATTGAATCAGATATTTGACGATCAAAACGCTTTAGTAACATGCCATCCCAAGCCGGGTAATAACCTTCTGCGCTTGCCATGGCAATTGCTGCATCAAGACATAATTCATAAGAGAACTCCTGCCACCGCGGGCTAACATCAGCAAAACCTAATCTGCGAGCAATTTCGAAGTGAAGCGCTGTTGGAGCAAGCTTAATTGTGTATCTGGCTAGAAATCGAGCCAGCGCTGTGCCTGGATATCTAGCGTTATAGGGGTTGAGCCAAAGACCAGCAGGTGCGATGCCTACTAGAGATCTAACTCTTTCTGGAGCAATTGCAGCCATCTCCATTGCAATCCAGCCACCAAGTGAATTACCTGCAAGATGAAATTTATCAATAGATGCAGCGCTTAACTGCTCCAACACTTTAAGTGCCAAGGAGTGAGGATCCATCAATTCACCTTTTTGATAAGGACTCTTACCATGTCCTGGAAGATCAAGGGTGACTACTAAAAAGTCTTTATCTAAAGTTGATTTAATGGGTTTAAAAGCATTGCTGGCAGAACCCATGCCATGAATTAGAACTAGGGGATCTCCAGCGCCACTCTTTTCAATATATAGAGGAGAGCTCACAGCGCAATTCTCACTCTAATTACCAACTCTTGCAGCCTTAGCACCTGATGCCTCTAGTAATTCTTGATAAGTAGTTGGAAATACTGCGTGTGGATGGCCAGCTGCAGCCCAGATCACTTGATAATCATTTAAAGCCTCATCAATTAAGGTGATGCTGGGCTCATTAATCCAACCAAGTGGAGCAACTCCGCCAACAGAGTATCCAGAAAACTCCTTAACATAATCAGCATCTGCTCGATCAAGGGCTGGAATTTGTAATAGATCCGCAACCATCTCAGTATCAACTCGATGGCGACCTGAGGTAATCACCAGAAGAGATCTATCATCTGGCAACTTAAACACTAGCGATGAGGCAATCTGTCCAACTTCAATACCTAATCCTGCTGCCGCTTCAGCTGCTGTTCTTGCGCTATCGGCAAGAATTTTAATTTTTCCTGAAATACCATGCTTATCAAGGGCTGCTTGAGCGCGTTTGACTGCAGCTTTTTCCAATATCGAATCCATAGTTGGATTCTAGAGAGTGCTAATCAATTCTTTAACTAACGACTTAATCTGATCTCGGATTGGGCGAATTGCATCAATGCTTTGCCCTGCAGGATCATCTAATTTCCAATCCAGATAGCGCGTGCCTGGATAGATTGGACATACATCACCGCATCCCATTGTGATAACAACATCTGAGGCCTCAACGTCTTCATCGGAAAGAATCTTTGGTCTTTTTGCGCTTAGATCAATACCTTCCTCTTTCATTGCAATAACCACAGCTGGATTTATTGAATCTGCTGGAGCAGATCCTGCGCTTCTTACCTCAACCCAATCACCGGCAAAGTGCTCTAGATACCCTGCTGCCATCTGAGAGCGCCCTGAATTATGAACACAGAGAAAGAGAACTGACACCTTTTTAATCAAGCCAAAATCCTTTTCACTTAACTTAGAAGATGAACCATGTATCTATAAGAGTGAAAAGTGCGATGGCAAAGACAAAGATGGCAAACGCGCGCTTTAGAATGATTTGGGGGATCTTTGAGCCATGGTGGGATGCCCACCGTGAAACAAGAAGTGCCATTAGCGCCATAATGATTGGAATTGACCAAGTGACCTCATCCCAATGGCGGATGTGTGCGAAGAACCCGGTCAGAGTATTAATCGTTATGATAAAAAGTGAAGTTCCCGCAGCTTTGGCTGGCGCCACGTTATAAAAGAGAATCAAGATCGGAATAGCTAAGAAGCCGCCACCGATACCAAAGAGCCCAGTGATTGCGCCAATTATCAGCGAGATAACGATTAGGGCCAGGGGTGAAACTTTGCGCTCACTAGATTCTTTTGGTGTTGGTATCAACATCGAAGTTCCTGCTACAACTAGCACAAGTGCAAAACCAGTTAGAACTAACTGTTCTGGAATCTGCGGCAGGAAATATGCGCCAGTAAAATTGGTGCTAAGTCCTATTGCCCAGATAACTAAGGCTTCTTTAACTAGTATTTCATTATTCCTAAGTTTAGGTAGCGCTCCAGATGCTGCTCCCACGAATACCACAATTAGTGAAGCTGTAGTTGCTTGAACGGGAGTAAAGCCAAAGATGTAAATGAAAGCTGGCACAGCCAACATTGAACCACCAGCTCCGATATAACCTAATACGGATCCGATTGCAATGCCGGAAAGGATTGCCAGAGCGATTTCCATTAGAAGAGATTACCTAATTTAGAAGAAAAACCCCCGCCACAAATACCTTTTAGCGGGGGTTTCGCTTAAGAATTCAACTGATGTTCAACTAGAGGTTAAAAATTCCCTCTGTAATTGAAGGACCAAATTCGCCGCCAGTTCCAACTAGAACAAAGATAATTAAAGCAGCTCCGGCTAGAGCAATATTCTTCATAAAGCTAGTCATTTCGGCTTGCTTTGCTTGCTCATCAGTAATTGTCCAGAAGTTATGCATCTTAAATGCCGAAAGAATTAGGAATATTGCAAGTAGTAATCCACCTAAATCTGCATAAATACCAAGTGCTACATAGAGACCACCAATTATCAACATTAGCCCTGTAACAATTACAGATAATTTAGCTGCTGGAACTTTCTTATATTGTGCATAACCCGTCATAGCCTGAAGCTTTGTCAGGTGAGCAACTCCAGATGAGATAAAGAGAAGTGAGAATAAAACTCTTCCTACAATTAGAAGGATATCCATTTATTACCTTTCATAGATTGATTAACGATCTTGAGAGTTAAGTGTAAATCCAAGATGAAAGAAAGGTGCTTATATTCGACCTTGTTTCGATGCAAAAAAACGCCCCAGCCTAAACTGGGGCGTTTTTTCTTACTTCTTTATGGATTTACTTTAGTAATACGTCCATCTAGCGCTGGGATAGTTATTGCCTTACCACCAGATGACGCTTCGGTAACTGCTTCAATGAAGACATCAACTAATAGACCACGCAATTTCGCTTTAGAGGGAGTAAAGAAGCCGACGTAGCCATCGCCTCCATAGATCATGAAATCTGGCACTGCAACTGTGTACTCCTTAGAGTCCTTTGCAATGGCAGTTCCATCGGTTTTGGTCACGCTCTGTACGCGCGATCCAACAGCTTTTGTGGTGTCAAAACTAAATTTGAAACCAGATATCTGTGGGAAGCGACCATCGCCTGGCCAGTTGCTTACGCCATTTTCAAGGGCCTTCCAGAGATTCTCGCCAGTAATTACTGATACTCCAACGGTGTTTCCAAATGGATAGACCGCAAGGGCATCACCAAGAGTTACATCGTATGGAGCTACCTTGTCAGTTCCTGGGCGATTAAGAGACTTATCTGCGGCAACATATGTTGCAGCTGGGAATTTATCTCTAATGCCACCACCGTTGATATATGCAAAGTCAGTTCCATACTTCTTTCGCATTGCATCAGCAGTGAAGTTTCCAATTGCAGCTTCGCCAGCTCTTTGAACCTGTGGAGATCCACCTTGAGCAAATATGCCATTTACTTGGCCAATCTTCACATCAAGCTTGGCATTTAGTTGGTCCTTGTATTTCTTAACTAGCGCTGCGCCATCCGCATTTGGAGTAAGAGTTGCGATGTTGGCTCGAGTTACTAACTCAACTGTTGTGCCACGAACGCGACGTGAACTATCTAGGCAGAGAGTGACTCGGTTATATTCCTGACCAGCATTTCTAGTCATTGCAATAACGGTTCCATTGACTGCAGCATTGCCAGCAAGAGCTGAGGAGTAGGTCTGATGGCTATGACCACCAAATACCACTGCTGCGCCCTTGATCTGCTTTGCTAAATCAATGAGGCGACCTTTTGCTTCGCCATCACGGTTTTCTTGCCATCCTTGGTGAAGAATTGCAACGACAAAGTCTGCTCCATCGGCCTTAGCTGCCTTAACAGCTGCATTGATGCCGCTTACATCAGCTGAAATTACTAGCTCTTTTCCACCAAATGAAAGGTTTCCAGGAAATATCTGCTCTTTAGTATCTTCAGTATTTCCAGCAACAAAGCCGACTTTAGCTCCGCCGCGCTCAAGAACTAAGTAGCTCTTAGCTGCCTTATTTCCACTCTTTAGTGGTTCTAAGGTGTTGTAATTTGATGCTACCCACTGGAAATCAGATGCACCAATAATTTTCTGAACATGTGCGATATTTCTATCATGTTCGTGATTACCAAATCCAGAAACATCAAACTTCATTAGATTCATAGATTCAATAGTTGGCAATTCTTCAAACTGGCTTGAAATTGGTGGAGCAGCTCCGATGTTATCTCCAGCAGAGAGGGTAAAAGTTGCTGGATTCTTGGCGCGCTCAGCTGCAAATGCTGTAGTCAATAAAGCTGTTCCAGCATTAGTAGAAGTTCCTTCAATAGCGCCATGTAGATCGCTTAGTTGAAGTAACTGAACTGTCTGCCATGAAGTTGAGGTAACGCCAGCTAGTTCTGCAGCAGTAAATGTCTTGCTCCAAGTTCCTGCTGGTGAGAATCCATAGGCATTTACTGCCTTAATGGAAATTGTTGCGCTGCTCTGTCCAGTGATAATTGGAAGTGTTACCACTCCTGATGTTGTTGCAGGGAGCGAAATTGCGCATGATCCTGCGCCACTTGAAAGAACATAACCAGTGACTGCAGGTGAGGCTGAAACTTTGTCAAAGACAACTCTTATGCCATTTGAGGCTAAGTATGCTTTTTTGATTACTGGAGCAGCAGGAACTGCAAAGGTATTTGCAGTAACTTGCGGGGAAGTAAGCACCACTAATGCAGATGTTGCTAGCGCTACGGCGCTTGCAATTGCGGAGAGTCGCAGACGGAGGGAGGGGCGGCCCTGGGTCTTTGAGTTTTGTGTATGTGTGATCACAGGCGGATACTCGCATAGCCCTGGTTACAAGTTGGTTAATGGCGCGTGAGTGCGGCATGTCCCTCAGGTGAGCCTTTAGGCAATTTGCTGGCGTCAGAGGCTCTGGCTAGTATTCGAACAAATGTTCGAAAAGATGGAGAATCAGAGACCGGAGATCTACCTATCCGGCGGTGAGCCAATTGAGTTCACTTATAAAGGTCAGCGCTATCGAATTTATGCACTTCTTAGCTCTTGGCGTGAATCTGGTGGTTGGTGGAATAGAGCTAGCGATGGCTTATTTCGCCCAGATGATGGTGGGCGGATTTTATGGCGCGTAGAGGCAGCTCCTATTGGAGTGATGAAAACTTTTGAAATAGAACGTATTGAAGTAATTCCAGAAGGGGTTAGTAACGCTCCTGGCCTTTGGCAGATTCGCCCCACCTCAAGACCAGCATGAGTTTTACTCACCTTCATCTTGCTAGTGGATTTTCATTTAAATATGGAACCACTCTTCCTCATCTTCTAGTTGAGAAGGCTCGCGACTTTGGCATGAGCTCACTTGCGCTAACTGATCGCGATGGCTTATATGGCGCAATTCGATTTACTCAGAGCTGTGTGGAAAATGGGATTACTCCAATTATTGGAGTTGATATCACTTGCAAGAATCAAAGTCGCATAACGCTACTTGCCACCCCAGGTAAAGGCTGGAGATCTTTAGTAAGGGTAGTTAGCGAACTTAAAAGCTATGGCGAGTGTGATTTAAACTTTCTAAAGCAACACTCTAACTACACCAGTAACCTAATATCGCTACAAGGCCCAGACTCTTTAATTGCTAGAGCTATTACCAATCGTCAATATGAAAAAGCGCTATCGCTATATAACGATAGCCGCGAACTATTTCAAAGCCAAGTAATTGAAATCGTCTCTCATCTAATTTATGGAGATGGACCAAGATCAACTACCCATGCTTCAAGGATGCTTGGTTTTGCTGAAGATAATGATCTTCCAGCGATACTTAGTAATGCTGCCAGAATGTGCTTAAGGCAGGATGCGCCGATAGCAGATATTCTCGATGCAAGTCGAAGGCTCTTGCCGCTTCATAAAAATGTTGTAGAGCGCGAAAATAGCGAGGCCTTTCTTAAAAGCTCTCAAGAGATGCATCACTTAGCAGAGATAATTACTCGCGCCTCGGGCCAGAGAAATAGCCGTAAATTATTAAGTACTACTCAAGACCTTGCTAAGCAGGCAGAGCTATCACCTAGCCAAGATATTGGTCTTGGATCTATCCATCTTCCAGAGCCTGAGCTTTTAGGGGCTAAAAATCAAGAAGAGCTAACTGCTCAACTAAGGCAGCGCTCAATTGCTGGCATTAATTGGCGCTATGGCCAGAGCAATAGCAAGGTCAGCCAAAGGTTAGAAAAAGAATTAGAAATTATTAAGAGCCTAGGTTTTGAATCATATTTTCTAACTGTTGCTGATATTACAGATCGCGCGCGAGCCTCTGGAATCAGAGTAGCGGCAAGAGGAAGCGGGGCTGGATCGCTAATCTGTCATCTCTTAGGAATTTCTGGAGTTGAACCGCTCTCACTAGGTTTATTAATGGAGCGATTCTGTTCTCCACTTCGAAGGGCTTTGCCTGATATTGATATTGATGTGGAATCTGCTAGAAGGTTAGAAATTTATGATCAGGTATTTGCAAATTACCCGATGCGATCTGCAACAGTTGCAATGTTTGATACCTATAGAGCTCGCCATGCCATTAGAGATGTGGGAGCAGCTCTATCACTTGCTCCTATGGAGATAGATCTAGTTGCTAAATCACTTCCTCATATTAGAGCTCGCAATATTTCGCAGGCGCTAATTAATCTTCCTGAACTTGCTAATTTGAATCTAACTAGCCCGACCTGGAAAATGGCAGTTGGTCTTGCAGAGCGCTTAGATGGCCTACCTAGAAATGTTGCAATGCATCCCTGCGCAGTGGTGATCTCTAGCGCTGAGCTATATCAGAGAGCCCCAATTGAGATAAATGCTAGTAATTATCCGATGGTGCAGTGGGATAAAGATGATGTGGAAGCTATTGGGCTTTTAAAGCTAGATATTTTAGGAGTTCGAATGCAATCATCTCTGGCCTATGCCATATCTGAGATAGAGCGAAGTACTGGAAAAGTAATAGATATTGATGCAATAGCTTTAGATGATAGTGAAACATTTTCGCTCATCCAATCTGCTCAGACTTTAGGTATCTTTCAAATAGAGAGTCCAGGCCAGCGTGAATTAGTTGGAAAGTTAACCCCTGAGACTTTTACTGATTTAATAATTGATATCTCACTTTTTAGACCAGGGCCAGTAAAGAGCGACATGATCACTCCATTTCTAAATGCCCGCCAAGGCTTTAAAACTAGAGAGATATTCCACCCTGATTTAGCTGAAATCTTGAGTGATACCCAAGGGGTAGTGGTATTTCACGAGCAAGTTATTGAAATTATCGCCACCCTAACTGGATCCTCTCTTGGCCAAGCTGATGAGAAGCGAAGAGCTCTTGGTAGTAGGCAGGGGCAGCAGGAGGTCTGTGATTGGTTCTTTGCCCAAGCTATATCAAGAGGCTATGAGCTAAAAGTTATTACTCAAATCTGGGATGTCTTAAGAGCCTTTGCCTCCTTTGGATTCTGCAAAGCCCATGCCGCTGCCTTTGCTCTTCCCACTTATCAATCTGCTTGGTTAAAGCGCCATTACCCAGCAGCATTTCTTGCCGGAGTTTTAACCCATGAACCCGGAATGTATCCCAAGCGTCTTCTATTAGATGAGGCTAGACGAAATGGATTAACTATCGCCCCTCTTGATATTAATCACTCTGATATTAGCTATCGAGTGGAAGGTGATAATCAGAGAAGTATCAGGCTATCTCTTAGCGACATCTCAGGAATTAGTAGCGCAGAGATATCAGCAATTATTGCTAATCGCCCTTATTTAGATCTAGCTGACTTTGTTCATCGCAGCTCAGTTAGCAGGCCAACTTCTGAAGCCTTATTAATGGTGGGGGCCTTTGATCGCCTCTATGGCGCTGAGATAAATCGTAGAGATTTATTGCTACATCTAACTGATTTATATAAATGGTCTGGTAGTAGTAGAACTAAAGTAGTTACTGGTTCGCAGTTAAGCCTAGGTTTTACCCCCACTTTATCTAAGACAGGGCTACCTGATTTAGAAGATCATGAGCTGGTAAGAAATGAAGTTAAGTATCTAGGGATGGATATCTCCCATCATATGATTGAGTTTTATGCTGATTTTCTCAATCAGATAGGAGCAATAAAATCTAGCCAGCTTCTAGAGCAAAGATCAGGATCCTTAGTATTGGTAGCTGGGGTTAAAGTAGCGCTGCAAACCCCACCAGTTCGCTCTGGCAAACGAGTTATCTTTCTAACTCTTGATGATGGATATGGCTGTAGCGATGCAACATTTTTTGAAGATGCTCAACATAGCTATGCCGAGGTGCTCTATAACTCGCAGCTACTATTAATTCGCGGCGCTACCCGTAGAACTGGGCTACGCGGTATCTCACTTAGAGCTATTGGGGCATGGGATTTATCAGCTGCTTATCAAAAGTGGCGTAGCCTAGCTATCTGTGAGTAGCCAGATGGGCGAGCATTCCACCATTCTCCATGTTGATATGGATGCATTTTTTGCATCAGTTTCTGAGCTGGATTATCCGCAATATAAGGGAAAGCCGTTAGTAGTTGGGGCAGGGGCTAGGGGAGTAGTTCTCTCTGCAAATTATGCTGCCAGGAAATTTGGAATTAAAGCTGCAATGCCAGTATCAAGAGCGCAGCGGATGGCGCCAAATGCAATATTTATTCCGCCAGATCATGAGAGATATTCACAAGTTTCAAGAAAAGTAATGGAGATTTTCTTTGAGTTCACTCCTCATGTTGAGCCGCTCTCCCTAGACGAGGCTTTTCTCGATGTCACTGGATCAAGAAAACTATTTGGCAGTGGTCGAAATATTGCAGAGTTGATAAGGAAGAGAGTTTTTGCATCAGAGAAAATAACCTGCTCAGTTGGAATTGCTACTACTAAATTCATAGCCAAATTGGCATCCGGGCGCTGCAAGCCAAATGGAATACTTGAAATAGCGCACGACCGAGTCTTGACTTTTCTTCATCCACTTCCAGTTTCAGAAATCTGGGGAGTGGGGCCAAAAACTAATGAAGAGCTGCAAGCTCTAGGCCTTCGAACCGTTGCTGATATTGCCAACACTCCGCTTGAAACTTTAAAGCGAGCACTTGGTCCAAGTGCTGGGGTATCACTTTATGAACTTGCTTGGGCTAGAGATTATCGAGAAGTAGTTGCAGATGCTCCAGAGAAGAGCATTAGCGCTGCAGAGACTTTTGCCTATGACCTCGAGGATCAAGATGAGATATTTAGAGAACTCTTGCGATTAACTGAAAGAGCCGGCGCAAGGCTAAGGGCTCGCAGTTTGCGCAGTAAGACCATTGGTTTAAAGGTGCGTTTCTCTGATTTTTCTAATCTCACACGCTCTAAAACTCTTCCACTATCAATAAGTGGCAGCCATGAAATTTATGAAGTAGTTAAAGACCTCTATCTAGGGCTTCAAATTGCTGGCTCCAGAATCCGACTTCTAGGGGTTTCACTTGAGCAGTTAGTTGATCAAAGTGGCGCAGTTGAGCAGTTAGAGCTGGGAGAGCGGGAGGTTGGATGGAGCCAGGCGCAGGTTGCCATCGATAGGGCAATCGCTCGTTTCGGAAGTGGCTCTGTCAAACCTGCTCGGCTAGTTGGAGAGGGCGATGATGAGAACGAAGATTCATAGCAACTTCTCACTCTTTCGACTTTCCAGATAGCCCCACCTCTACTATTGTCAGTCCTATGCCACTATCTGAGCATGAAAAACGGTTATTAGCCGAGATGGAAGAGGCGCTAGCCGCCGATGATCCTCGCCTGATTTCAACTTTTAGCGGCAAGAGCCCATCTAGAAGCCGGGTGGTAATTGGTTTTGCCCTTATCCTTCTAGGCATTTTCATTCTCTTTGGCGGCTTGATTTCTCAGGTGCCACTTGTTGGAGTTGCTGGATTTATCGCCTCACTTGTGGGGGCAGTTCTTGCAATCTCAAATCTTGGGGGTCTTATGAATGGAGTTATCTCCAAAGCCCAGAGCAGAGGGCCAAAGAGGGGGCCAGGCAAATGGAGCCAAGGCTTTGAGCAGAGATGGGATCGCCGTAATCTCGGTGAATAGTTAGTTAGATCAGCACAACCGCCCGCCTCTGGCGGGTTTTTTTATGCCCAAAACAGGAGAGTGGAGGAGTCCTTTTCCAGGCCTGCTCGCGTATGGAGAAAGGTGGTTGAAAATGGAGGAAAAGGGAGTAAAGTGGGGAATTAAGCAGAACGGGGGTTCTGCGCAGTAAGCAAGTAGGGGAGGTCTGTTAAGTGTTTCTTGGCACCCATGAACCTCGCTTAGATGAAAAAGGGCGGTTGATTCTTCCCGCCAAATTCCGCGATGAATTGGCCTCAGGTTTAGTAATTACTAAAGGACAAGAGCGTTGTTTATTTGTTTTTCCATCTGCTGAATTTGCACGAATTACTGAGCAGCTAAAACAAGCGCCACTTACTGCAAAAGCAGCTCGCGATTACATGCGTGTGATGTTTGCCGGCGCACATGATGAAATTCCAGATAAGCAAGGTCGCGTAATGATTCCTGCTGGTTTAAGAGAGTATGCAGATTTAGAAAAAGATTGCGTAGTAATCGGTGCAAATACACGAGTTGAAATTTGGGATTCAAAAGCATGGAAGAGCTATCTAAAAGATCGTGAAAAAGGCTTCGCTGATGTTTCTGAGGAGGTATTTCCAGGCCTCTTTTAACAAGGGGCAAAAAAGAAAAAAAATCTCCTCTCTCCTCTGGCCACCGCCGACCTTCAAATAAACGGCGCCCCTTCCCCGGTGCCGTTTATCCCCCGCAATCCGTCGGCCGGCGGTGACCAGAGTAGAGAGTAAGAACGAAGAAGAAGTTAACAACTATTAATAATTAAGGAGTGTAGGGATGAAGCTGGAACACACATCAGTTCTACTTAATCGCTGCATTACTGTTTTATCAACCTCGCTAGAAAATAAAGAAAAACCCGTATTAGTCGATGCCACTTTGGGTTTAGGTGGACATTCACTAGCGCTATTAGAGAAGTTTCCAAATTTAAAAATAATTGGTATTGATAGAGATAAGAGCGCAATTGATAAAGCCAGTCAACGTCTATCTTCTCATTTAGATCGCATCACAATTTTTCATGCTGTTTATGACCAGACCCCAAAACTCCTTGATTCTCTTGGAATTTCATCGGTTGATGGCATTCTCTTTGATTTAGGCACTTCGTCAATGCAGTTGGATCAATCTGAGCGAGGCTTCTCCTACGCTCAGAGCGCTCCACTTGATATGCGCATGGATCAAAGCAGTGGAATCACCGCCCAAGAAATCATCGATAGCTACTCCAGGGGTGAATTGATTCGAATCATTCGCACCTATGGCGAAGAGAAATTTGCTCAAAGAATTGTTGATAACATCATTGCGGCAAGAGCAAATGGTTTAATAAAAAGCACAAGCGATCTTGCAGACTTAATTAAGCGATCAATTCCAGCTCCAGCAAGACGCCTTGGGGGAAATCCTGCTAAGCGGACTTTCCAAGCACTTCGCATCGAAGTTAATCAAGAGCTAGCAATACTGGAAAGAGCAATTCCTGCCTGCCTTGAACGTTTAAGTGTTGGTGGCCGCATGGTTGTGATGTCATTCCAATCGTTAGAAGACAAAATAGTGAAAAGCTTCTTCACGCAAGCCACTGAGTCAAAGACTCCACTTGGTCTTCCAATTGAGATTAAGGCGCTTTCTGCAAAGTTCTCTTTGGTATTTAACGGAAGTCAGAAGGCCAGTGATGCTGAGATTCTAGATAACTCGCGGGCAAAGTCGGTAAGACTTAGAGCAATTGAGCGGGTGGCTGCCTAATGGCTCTCTCAGTTCTTAGTCCAGCATTTGAGCGCTCCAAAAAATTAGCAATTCAGAAGTCATCAAAAGTAATTCTTAAACTTGTCCCAGAGCTTCGCCCAACACCAGGTCAACAAGCAACAGATCGCCTCTTTTATTCGATAGTTGGCGCCACATTAGCCCTTGGCCTACTGGGACTTTTGGGCATAAATATTCTTTTAGGAAATGATGCAGTAAGAGTTAGAGAGCTCAAGATCGAAGCAATCATGGTTAATGAAGAGCGGGAAGAGGCTCTTAGACAGGTGGCCCTGCTTTCAACTTCAGAATCTTTAGCAGAGCGAGCAATATCACTTGGAATGATTCCAAGTTCTTCACCGACATTTCTTGATATTTCAGAGCCAATTCCGCTTGAGGTAGAAAAGGCGGCTAAAGATAAACCATGAGCCACCATAAGTTAGTTGAGAAAAGAATTAGTTACCTAGTCGCTATTTCTCTAGTGATTCTCATAGCTTTTGCAGTTCGATTAATTGATATCCAAGGAGTAAGGGCAGCTGGCCTAGCAAATAAAGCTGAAAATGAACTAACTAAGAAATCAGTAATTATGGCTCCAAGGGGCGCAATCACAGATATCAATGGCACCGAGTTTGCTAGAAGTGTTAGCGCCTATCGAATCCTGGTTGATCAAGCAATCGTGGATCATCCAAAGGAGCTAGCCCAAATTGCAGCACCAATTTTAGATGTTGATCAAAGCTGGCTTAAAGATCAGTTAATTGGCGAGAGGCGTTATGTCGTAATCAGCCAAGCAGTTAAACCTGAAGTTTGGAGAAAACTTGAAGCAGCTGTAGATGCCTACAATGAAGAAGTTACTAAAAGTGAAAATGGCCTTGCTAAGAGATTAATGGGCTTCTTTGCCGAGCGAATCTATATTCGCGAATATCCTGAAGGTGAATTGGCAGCTGCAGTAATTGGCTTTATCAATCGGGCTGGAGTTGGCGCTGCAGGCCTTGAATACAGTATGAATTCCACTCTTGCTGGAGTTGATGGGCTCTACACCTATGCAAATGCAGCAGGAACAATAATTCCTGGAACGCAGAAGATAACCGCAGAGGCAGTTCGTGGAAATACCGTTAGATTGACGATTGATAGAGATGTGCAATGGGTAGCACAAGAGGCAATTAGAACGGTAGTAAAGAGTTCTCGGGCGCTCTCGGGAACTGTTGTTGTTATGGATCCAAAATCTGGTCAAGTTCTAGCTCATGCTACTTATCCTTCATTTACTCCAGGGGATACCAAGGGAATAGATCCTTATCGCTGGCAGAACCCTTCAGTTCAAGAAGTCTATGAACCAGGCTCTACTGGCAAAGTCATGACCATTGCTGCTGCAGTTGAAGAGGGAAAGATTTCACCTGAAACGGTTATGACTATTCCTTGGAAATTGAAGCGCTCAAATAAAACATTTAGCGATCATGACAAACACCCCACACAGAAATTAACCCTTACTGGCGCACTTGCCGTATCAAGTAACACTGGCGCCATAAAAGTGGGGGAGATGCTATCTAATGACACGCTTCACTCTTATCTAAAGAAGTTTGGCATTGCCGAGAAAGCCAACTCAGGACTTCCTGGTGAGGAATCTGGAAAATTACTTGATGTTAAAGATTGGTCAGGAACAACTGCGCCAACAGTGGCATTTGGTCAGGGCTATTCACTCACAGCTCTTCAAGCAACATCGGTATTTGCAACTATTGCAAACGATGGCCTTCGTGTAACGCCAACAGTCATAGCAGGAATTAGCGATGGAGCAGGGCGCTACACCCCGGCAAGTCAACAAAAGTCTGTGAGAGTAATAAGTCCAGATACTGCAAAGAAGATGCGCCTAATGATGGAGAGCGTTGCAACTAATCGGGGAACTGCTGCTTCAGCTGCTATTGAAGGCTACCGAGTGGCAGGAAAAACTGGAACCGCCCAGAGATACAACCCAAAGTGTGGTTGCTATAGCGGATACACCGCATCCTTTATTGGTTTTGCGCCAGCTGATAAGCCCGAGTATGTGGTTTCAGTAACGATTCAAGATCCAAAAGGCCTTCATTGGGGCGGCTATCTAGGTGGGCCAGTATTTAAAAAAGTAATGAGCTTTGTGCTAAAAGATAAAGCGATTAGACCAACGGCGCCGGCAACAATTACCTATGCTCTAAATGCAAAAGAGTTGAAGGCAAAGATTGAATTAATGACTGGCGGCGCTCAAGCATCAGGGGCAAAGCGAGATAAAGCGAGTGAAAATGGCTGAGATGCATCGCTTGGAGGCTAATATAAAAAAGCTCGGCGATGTCGCTTTATTTCTAGGCGTAAAAGTTAGTGAAGAATTTGAATCTCTTGAAGTAACTGGTCTTTCAACCTCATCAAATCGAATTAGAGCCGGAGAATTATTCATAGCGCTGCCTGGGGAAAAACATCATGGAGCAAGATTTGCTCTAGATGCCAAAGACTCTGGCGCAATTGCCATACTCACCGATAGTAAAGGCATAGATCTTGCCTCCAAATCACTCGGCAATTTTCCAATTCTTGTTGTAGAAAACCCACGAAGCAGAATTGGTTATTTAGCTGACTGGTTCCATAACTCTCCAAGCAGAGCTATATTTCTTGCAGGAATTACTGGCACTAACGGCAAGACGACAACCTCATACCTATTAAAACAGATTTGGGAGTTTGCTGGGGAGAAAGCTGGACTCATTGGAACCATTGGAATTGAAATAGGAGAGGAGCGATTTGGCACTAGCCATACCACTCCTGAAGCTGATCAACTTCACTACATTCTCTCGATCATGCAAGAAAGAAAAGTATGCGCAGCTGCGATTGAAGTAAGTAGCCATGCGCTTTCGCTTAATAGAGTAGATGGTGCTCACTTCTCTGCTGCTGCCTTTACTAATTTGACCCAAGATCATCTAGATTTCCATGGAGATATGGAAAGTTACTATCAAGCTAAGAAGAAGTTATTTGACTCCACGCGCAGCAAGGTCTCAATTATCAACATTGATGATTCCTATGGAGTTCGCCTCGCAGAAGAGATTTCAATGCCATCAAAAACTATCTCTCGAAGAAGCAATAAAGCTAGTTGGTACTACCAAGATATAAAGACCACCTCAAAGGGCTATCGCGTAGACGTTAGAGGCACCGGCGGCATCTTAATTTCAGGTGAATTAAACCTAATTGGCGAACACAACTTAGATAACGCTCTTTTGGCTATGGCGATTGCTTTTGAAAGTGGTGTAGATCCGCTTGTGATTGGAAATTCTCTATCAACTCTTAAGGCTGCTCCAGGCCGTCTAGAAAGTATTGATTGTGGTCAAAACTTCCTAGCTCTAGTTGATTATGCCCACACTCCAGATGCAGTGGAAAAAGTTCTTGCATCACTTAGAGCAAATACCAACTCCAAGTTAATTGCAGTCCTTGGATGCGGCGGTAATCGTGATAAATCAAAGCGCCCTCTAATGGGTAAGGCGCTACTTTCTGGAAGTGATATCGCCATATTCACTAGCGATAATCCAAGAGATGAAGATCCTGAGCAAATCCTAAAGGAGATGACCGGATCACTAAAGCTCTCTGCCCCAAGTGCTGTAATCAGTGATCGCCAATCAGCAATCAAATATGGAGTTGAGAGAGCTGAAGCTGGTGATATTTTAGTAATTCTGGGCAAGGGCCACGAAACAGGTCAAGAAATAATGGGCGTCAAACATGCCTTTAGTGACCAAGAAGTTTTACAAAAGTGCATCGAGGCCAAATTATGATCGAAATGAATATTGAGCAGATGGCTCAGATTATGCAGGGCAGCGCCCACGGCCAAGCTGAGATTAAAACTACAACAATTTTTCAATTCGATTCAAGGAAGATTAATTCAGGAGATATCTTCCTTGCACTAAAGGGCGAGAAAGCCGATGGCCATGATTTCGTATTTGATGCAAGCGCAAGAGGAGCATCGCTAAGTATCGTTAATCGTCCAGTTCCAACTCCCCACATTTTGGTAGGTGATGTATTACTTGCTTTAGCTAAATTAGCAGCCTATGTAAGAAGAGAATTGAAAGACCTAAAAGTTATTGGAATAACGGGAAGCCAAGGAAAGACAACAACTAAGGACTTATTACTTTCGATTCTTAAGGCTGAAGGAGAAACCGTTGCCTCAATTGGATCTTTCAATAATGAACTTGGAGTCCCCTTGACCATTCTTCGTTGCACGAAAGAGAGCAAATACTGCATATTGGAAATGGGAGCTCGAAATAGTGGTGACATTGCATCCCTCACTGCAATTGCAAGCCCTGATGTTGGCGCTGTGTTGAAGGTGGGCAATGCTCACATTGGTCAATTTGGCTCACAGGAAATGATTGCTAAAACCAAGGGCGAGTTAATTGCTGGTCTACAAGGTGGCGCTGTTGCTGTTTTGGGAACTTATGACTCCTTTACTCCAAAGATGGAGAGCGCTCAAGGGGTAAAGAGAGTTACCTTCGGAGATAGTCCCAAATGTGATGTTCGCGCTGCAGATATTGAAGCTAGAGGTGGATTTGCTCACTTTGATTTAGTCATTGGCAATGAGCGCCAGGCAGTGGGCTTGCAAATTCTAGGTTTACATCAAATCTCCAACGCCCTTGCTGCAGCAGCAATTGCTAACGCATTAGATATCGGCGTATCTCGCATTGCAACAGCCCTCTCCAATCATCAATCGATTAGCAAGTGGCGTATGGAGCTAAGTGAGGCTAATGGCTTAACCCTGATTAACGATTCATATAACGCAAATCCTGAAAGTATGGAGGCAGCACTTAACGTGCTCGCTCTACTGACACAAGAAAAAGGTGGACGCTCTTGGGCATTCCTAGGTCAGATGCATGAGCTAGGAGATAATTCAGATCAAATGCATGAGGAAATTGGTAAAAAAGTTGCGGATTTAGGAATCGATTACTTGGTCGCAATAAAGAGTAAGTCATATTTGAGCAAAATTGATTCTTCGTTAACTAGCGCAAGGTATCTTTCTTCCTGGCAAGAGACCTTAGATCTCTTTAGAGAGTTTAATCCAGGCGATGTAATTCTTGTTAAGGCATCAAGAGCTGAAGGCCTTGATGAATTAGCAAGCGCAATTAAGGCAAAGGCTATGAGTGAGCAAGAGGGAGAAAGCAAATGAGAGGTATTTTAATTTCTGGGGCTACGGCCTTTCTGCTGAGCTTCCTTCTAACGCCTTTATTTATTAAGTTTCTATCGCGCAAAGGATATGGCCAACAAATCAGAGATGATGGACCAAAAACTCATCACACAAAGCGTGGAACGCCAACCATGGGTGGAGTAATTCTGATTCTGGCGGCAATTGCTGGTTACTTGATTTCACATCTTTTTACGGGAGCAGCCTTAACAACTTCTGCAGTATTGGTAATTGGTCTAATAGTAAGCCTCGGTTTAATCGGCTATCTTGATGATTGGCTAAAGGTTGTAAAGCAGCGATCCCTTGGCCTTAAAGCAAGAGAAAAGCTACTTACCCAAGGCATTGTTGCTGGAGCATTTGGATATCTAGCAACCAGATTTCCAGATGATCTTGGACTTACTCCTATGTCGCAATACCTATCAACGGTGAAAGACACTTCGATAAAACTTGGAATTGTCCTCTTAATTCTTCTAGCAATTTTGATGGTGCTTGGAGCTAGTAATGGCGTGAATTTAACTGATGGCCTAGATGGTTTAGCAACGGGTGCGGCAGTGATGTCATTTCTCGCCTTTGTTCTAATTGGTGTTTGGGAGTTTGGGCAGCGCTGCGAGGTAGTGGGCAGTGGAAATTGCTACAACGTGCGCGATCCTCTAGATCTTGCAGTACTGGCCGCAGCTCTTGCTGGCTCTTGCGCAGGCTTTCTGTGGTGGAATGCATCTCCGGCAAGAATTTTTATGGGAGATACCGGCTCTCTTGCTCTAGGCGGAGCGTTAGCGGGTCTTGCCATGACATTGAGAACAGAACTACTTCTCATTCCAATTGGCGGATTATTTGTCATTATTACTCTCTCAGTAATCATACAAACTAGTTATTTCAAAATAAGTGGAGGCAAGAGAGTATTTAAAATGGCGCCGCTACAACACCATTTTGAATTACTTGGTTGGGGCGAAGTCACAATAGTAATTCGCTTTTGGATTATCGCTGGACTTTGCGTAGCTGCAGGACTAGGACTCTTCTATGCTCAATGGGTGGTTGCGTGAATCAAAGCTTTATCGATTCCCTAAGAGGCGCAAAGTGCATTCTCTTTGGCGCGGGCGTTACTGGAGCGCCAACTCTTGAATTCCTAAAATCAAATGGTGCAACAGTGATTTCAGTTGATGAGAAGGTTCAAGATAATGGAATCAAGCGCAGCTTAGATAACAAAGATCTGGTAGGAGTTAGCTTTGCAGTTGTCTCTCCGGGCTGGAGAGTTGATCATCCTTTAATCTCTTTGGTTAGAGGAGCAGGAATTGAATTAATTAGCGAGATTGACCTTGCCTGGAAGGTCAAGGAGCAGATCTGCCCTAACCAGCGCTGGATAGCGCTAACTGGCACCAACGGTAAGACAACAACAATTCAAATGCTGGAATCAATGCTCGTTGAATCAGGAATTAATGCTAAAGCCTGTGGGAATCTGGGATTTACCGCTATTGAGGCGGTAGTTAAATCAAATGCCGATATTTTGGCTCTAGAACTTTCATCATTTCAATTAGAGTGGAGCAATCTTGCTCACTTTGAGTCGGCAGCGATTCTTAACATTGCCGAAGACCATATCGATTGGCATCAAAGCTTTGAGAATTATCTGGCCGCTAAGTTAAAAATCTCAGAACTGGCAGATTTGGTGATTCTCAATAAAGATGATCAGCATTTGGCAAAGAGCGGCAAAAATATTTCTAAGCCAATTACCTGGATTTCACTTCAAGTTCCGAGCAAGGGCGAGATTGGGTTGGTTGAAAATATCATTGTCGACCGCGCCTTTATAAACGGCGATGCTGAAGCACTATTTGAGCTAAGTGATGTAACCCCCTCTGTCGGCCATAACGTTTCCAATGCGATGGCTGCTGCGGCGCTGGCTAGAAGTGTTGGAGCAAAACCAGATGCAATAGCCCAGGGGCTACGAAACTTTAAACTAGATCATCATCGATTAGAGGTTGTACATAAAAACAGTGGAATAACTTTCATTAATGACTCAAAGGCAACTAATCCCCATGCCGCAATTGCTGCGCTGTATTCTCAACTGGAGTCAATTTGGATAGCTGGGGGTCTTGCTAAAGGAGCAGCTATGGATGAACTGGCTCAAAGATGCAAGAGCCGTATCAAGGCTGCAATATTAATTGGAAGTGATGCCCCAATCATTAAAGCTGCGCTATTGAAGCAATCTCCGAATCTTGCTATCTATACAACTGATTTAAGCTTGAAAGGAATCGATGTAATGCACAGCGTTATGAGTATTGTGAAACAGATCGCTGTTAGTGGAGATGTGGTGCTACTAGCTCCAGCATGTGCATCGATGGATCAATTTAAGAACTATGCCGATCGTGGCGAGAGTTTTACGCTGGCAGCAAGGCAGGCATTTAATGAATAAATCTAAGCCTTTATTTGCAACTCCCGCCTCTGCTTATTACTTGATTTTAGGCTCAGTTATCGCCCTCTCCTCGCTGGGATTGGTTATGGTGCTAAGTGCTTCATCAGTAAAGTCGTTGCGAGAATCTGGCAACTCTTTTAGCTTTGTACTACGCCAAGCACTTTTTCTCATTTTGGCAGCAGGGCTTGCATGGGTAGCGATGAAACTTCGCTATGAGCTTTGGAAGCCGATCGCCCAAGTCTCACTAGTTGTTTCCTGCGCTCTTCTAGTTCTTCCTCAGATTGGTGGAATTGGCAAAACTGTTGGTGGTAATACCAACTGGATTGGTATCGGAAGCTTTACCTTGCAGCCCAGTGAGTTTGCAAAATTAGGTTTAATCCTCTGGTGCGCTTTAAGGCTTCGTATCCATGATCAAAAGGCAAGCGAGGGGATTGCAAGTAATCCAGCAACCCTAATTATTCCAGGCTTTATGCTTGTTATGGCTTTGATTCTTTTAGGTCGAGATTTAGGAACTGCAGTTCTTGTTACCGGAATCGTTGCAGGAATTCTCTTCATTTCAGGACTGGCCTTGAAAGTCTTTGGGGTATTAGCAATGGGGGCTGGCGCGTTGTTTGCGGCCTTAATTCTGCCAAGTGCTAATCGTATGAATAGATTCTCGGCCTTCTTTGATCCCTTTGCGGAAGAGAATTATCAAGGCGTAGGTTGGCAGCAAGCCCATAGCATCATGGGACTTGCTTCAGGAGGAGCAGTAGGAACTGGTCTTGGAAGCAGTAAGCAGAAGTGGGGAAGTCTTCCCGAAGTGCATACCGACTTTATATTTGCCGTTATTGGAGAAGAGCTTGGTTTACTTGGAACGCTAGCAACTCTGGGTCTATTTGGAATTTTAATTCTGGGAATATTTAAAGTTGCAATTAATGCCCAGAACTCTTTTGATCGTTATGTCTGTGCGGGCATTGGATGTTGGATCTCAGTTCAGGTCCTTCTTAATATCGGAACCGTAATTAGCGTAATTCCCGTAGTTGGAGTAACGCTGCCACTGATTTCCTACGGCGGCTCCTCTCTTATTGCAACTTTCATCGCGCTTGGCTATGTACTCGGGGTTTTGCGACGCGACCCTCAAATTGCCTCAGAGATTCGCCAGCGTAAGGCGGCAAGAACTGCGAGAGGATAAAGCCCATGGCGCAGCGTGTGGTCTTTGCAGGCGGGGGAACAGCCGGACATATTGAGCCAGCCTTAGCCGTTGCCGAAGCGCTATTAATAAAAGATTCAAAACTATCCTGCGAATTCATAGGCGTTAAAGGTGGTCTGGAATCACTTTTGATTCCTAAGAGAGGCTATCGAATTCATTACATTCCAAAGGCTTCATTTCCAAGAAAAATTTCTCCAAAAATCCTCCTCTTTCCTTTTCTTTTAGTAGGTGCAATCTTTAAAGCAAGATCGATAATAAAAGGGTCAGATTTAGTAATTGGCTTTGGTGGATATGTATCAACTCCAGCATACCTTGCAGCTTTTAGCCGAAAGATTCCCATTTTGATCCATGAAGCAAATGCAAAACCTGGGCTAGCTAATCGCCTTGGAAGGCGGCTAGCTAAAGTAACTGCAGTCAACTTCGAAAAGGTTGCAAAACAATGGTCTGGTTCTGTTTTAACTGGAATGCCAATTCGCCAATCGTTAAATAGTCTTGCAGAGCTCTCTAACAAATCAAGTTTCAAGCTGCTCAATTGTCAGAGTTGGGGATTTGATGCCGATCGCCCAGTAGTTGCTATCTTTGGTGGCTCTCTTGGCTCAACTCATATCAATTCAGTGATTGCAGACTTTCTAAAAAGATTTCAAGACAAATACCAAGAAGTCCAGATTATTCATGCTCTAGGAATAAATAATGAACTACCAAAGGCTTCGAGTAATTATCTTCCTCAGCCTTACTTCCATGATATGGCTTCAATATATGGAAGTGCTGATTTGCTAATCACAAGATCTGGGGCCGTCACCTGCTCTGAACTATCCTCTCTTGGCAAGTATTCAATTCTTATTCCTCTGCCTCATGGCAATGGGGAGCAATTTGATAATGCTGCTGCTCTAGTGGCTCAAGGTTCAGCCATGATGGTCTCAAATGATGACTTTTCAGCAGAGTGGCTTGATAAAAATCTTGCAGCAGCGTTAAGAAGCGCGGAGAAGTATCAGCCTAAATCAGTAGGTAGTAATGCCAAGGCTGCGATGAGAATTGCAGAACTTGCCCAAGAGATTTTGCTAGGAAAATAGGGCTAAATGAGCAATCAAGTGATTGGCGATTGGAGCAAAGCTCGAGTCCATTTTGTCGGCATAGGCGGCTCGGGAATGAGTGGCATTGCAAGAATTATGGCTTCGCGAGGAGCAGAAGTATCAGGCTCTGATTTACATGATTCATCAACTTTAAATGGCCTACGAAGCCTTGGGGCCACTATTCATATTGGTCATAGCAGAGCGAATATAAAGAGCGCAGATCTAGTTATTAAATCAAGCGCTATTCCTGCAAGTAATCCCGAGCTTGAAGCAGCTCAAGAAAAAGGCATTCCAATTTTGGAGCGAGCCGCCGCTCTGGCGCAGCTAATGATTGGTACTCGATCTGTAGCTGTTGCTGGAACTCATGGAAAAACTACCACCACATCAATGTTGACAGTTGCTCTGCAGCATTCAGGCCTTGATCCATCTTTTGCAATTGGAGCAACGGTAAGTAACTCTGGAACAAATGCTCATCAGGGCTCTGGCAATACTTTTATCGTTGAGGCCGATGAATCAGATGGCTCCTTTACCGCCTACAAACCGCTAGGAGCAATAATTACCAACATTGAGTTAGATCATGTAGATAACTTTGCAACTCTTGCTCAAATTGACCAGATCTTTGATGACTTTGTTGCCACTATCAGACCAGATGGCTTTTTAGTTCTATGCATTGATGATCCTGGCGCGCTTCGTTTAATGGAGCGAGTGAAGAAGAAAGGTTCTTCAATTTCCATCTCAACCTATGGAATAGATAGCGATGCAGATCTACGACTAGATCGAATTCATCTACAACCAAAGAGCGCCGAGGCAAGAGTTAGTTATAAAGGTAGAGTTTTAGGGCAGATGGAACTTGCCATTACGGGCCGGCATAATCTACTCAACGCCTGCGCTGCTCTGCTGGCAGGCCTTGAGCTTGGCGCAAATGCAAATGATCTAATCAAAGGATTAGCTCGCTTTAGCGGTGCTAGAAGGCGCTTTGAAATCAAAGGAATTTCTAAGGGGATCACAGTCATTGATGACTATGGCCATCATCCAACAGAGATCAAGGCAACCCTTGAGAGCGCAAGGATTTATGCTCAAAGTGGGCGAGTACTGACAGTTTTCCAGCCCCATCGCTACTCAAGGACGCAAGTATTTGCCAGTGAATTTGCCAAAGCTCTCTCTGCATCTGATTACACATACTTACTTGAAATCTATCCTGCAAGTGAAAAAGAGATCCCCGGAGTTAGTTCGCTACTAATTTCAAAAGAAATGGCAAGTAGCAACCATAGCTATCAACCTTCAATGCCAGAGGTTGTGGAGGCCGTTGCAAAGATGGCCAAGAGTGGCGATTTAATTCTTACCCTAGGAGCTGGAGATGTGAGCTCTTTAGGTAAATTAATTCTAGAGGCTATCGAATCCTAATTGCATGAAGTTGAATCCAAGATTAATTCTGCCTATTTCGATATTGCTCATTGGAGCGCTGGCATATCTTTTGGGCTTTAGCCAAGTGTTTGTGGTGAAAGAAATCAAAATTGATATAAAAGATAAGTCCATTGAAAGGCAGGTCAAAGATCGACTCTCCCAACCACCTGCGGTAGTCAAACTGGGAGATCAAATTGCAAGAGTTGATCGTCGAGAAATAGCCAATCGACTCCGTCAATTTGCTTGGGTTGAAAATGTTGAGTTGGACCGAAATTTAATTAATGGCAAATTACTTATAAATATAATTTCAAGAACTCCAATCGCCCGCCTGACCTCAACCACGAGTCCTCAAAGCGTCACTATTGGGTTTATGGGCGAAGACCTTGACTACTTCTATCTTCCTAGGCAGGCTATTGATCAGGCTATCGGCTCAGGAGATAAGAGTTGGCAGCAGATACCGGAGTTAACTTTGCCTGCTGGGTCAACAGCTGGGGCAGATAACCAATTAAAGGCCGCGGCCCGGGAGTTGATAGAGCTATTTAACCAAGAGCTTGCCCCAAGAGGATTTGAATTAACGCGAATTAACGCAAGAGATAACGCCAGCTTCATCGCCTTTGCTAACTATTCAGGGCGCAACATCGAAATCTCCTGGGGCAGCATCAATGATCTTGGGTTAAAAGTTGAAGTACTAGAGCGTTTATTGGCGCAAGATGAGAATAAAAAAGTTCGAAAAATCAATTTAATTGATCCATTGAAACCAACGGTTCGATAGAAAAGTATTTCCTTAACTAATCGTGTCGGTCTTTGCCACGGGAGCGCTGCGCAACTACTTTTGCGCGCAGAGTAAACAGAAACTCTAAGTCTAAAGTTGAGAATTAGGGTTTGGAGAGAGGCGAAAAAAGTGGCAACACCACAGAATTATTTAGCAGTCATCAAAGTTGTTGGAATTGGCGGCGGCGGAGTTAATGCAGTCAATCGCATGATTGATGCGGGGCTAAAAGGCGTTGAGTTCATTGCGATTAATACTGATGCGCAAGCACTTCTGATGAGTGATGCTGATGTGAAATTAGATATTGGAAGAAAATTAACTCGCGGTCTTGGTGCAGGTGCTGCGCCAGAAATTGGCAAGCAAGCAGCAATTGATCACACCGAAGAAATTGAAGAAGTACTTCGTGGCTCAGATATGGTTTTTGTTACTGCAGGAGAGGGCGGCGGAACTGGAACTGGCGGAGCGCCAATAATTGCAAAGATTGCTAAAGATGCCGGAGCGCTAACAGTTGGCGTAGTAACTCGTCCATTTAGCTTTGAAGGAAAACGCCGCGCGATGCAGGCTGATGAAGGAATTGAAAACTTAAGAAAAGAAGTTGACACGCTAATTGTTATTCCAAATGATCGCCTTCTTTCAATCTCTGATCGCTCTATCTCAGCACCTGAGGCCTTTAAGACTGCAGATCAAGTTTTACTCTCTGGCGTTCAAGGTATTACTGATTTAATTACCACGCCAGGTTTGATTAATCTTGACTTTGCTGATGTAAAGAGCGTTATGGATGGCGCAGGTTCTGCTCTTATGGGAATTGGATCTGCAAGGGGCGAGGCAAGAGCTACTAGAGCTGCTGAGCTTGCAATCTCATCACCACTACTTGAGGCATCAATCGATGGCGCACATGGCGTTCTTCTCTCCATTGCTGGAGGATCAGATTTAGGTTTATTTGAAATTAGCGAGGCAGCAGAGTTGGTTGCAAAGTGCGCACATCCTGATGCCAATATTATCTTTGGAACAGTTATCGATGACGCGCTAGGTGATGAGGTAAGAGTTACCGTAATTGCTGCCGGCTTTGATGGGGGAGCGCCAAAGAGACTCTCTGTTCCAGTGATCTCAACTGCTGCCTTAAATGGTCAAGCAGATCCAATTGCGGCAAATGATCCAATCGCTGTTGCAATGGATACACCAGTGACTCCAAGAAGAAAGATAACTTTTGAAGAGTTAGTGGCTGAAGATGAGATTGATATCCCTGATTTCATGAAGTAGTAAGCAGTTAAATGTCGAGGTCGCTCTTTACCTCGCGCCATGGCGGCTTAAGTAGTAATGAATTTGAAAGTTTTAATCTAGCTCTCCATGTTGGCGATGATGCAAAAACTGTTGAATCAAATCGAGATCTGCTGGCTAAAGAACTTGGCATAAAGCGAAGCGAATTATTCTTTATGAACCAGGTTCATGGTTCAAGAGTTGTTGAAATTGATGAAAACTCTTCTTATCTAGATGAACCTGAGGCCGATGCCTTATTTACTAGAAGAAGTGGCATCGCCCTTGCTGTTTTAACTGCAGATTGCATACCACTACTTCTCTCATCGCCCACTGCTATCGCTGCGGTGCATATCGGCAGAAAAGGACTTATTGCAGGAGTTCTAGAGGCAACGCTAGATAAGTTTGAAAGTTATGGGATTACCTCAAGTCAGATCAGCGCGCTCCTTGGGGCATCAATTTGCGGCACCTGTTATCAGGTAAGTCTTGAAATATATCGCCAGGTTGTAGACCAGATAGAGCAGTGCGCCACAGATGAGAATAAGAGATGTCTTGACTTAGAGGCAGGAGTAATCTCGATACTTAAAAGCAGGGGAATCACCTGGAGCTCACGTGGTGAGTGCAGTAAACATAGCCCTGGATATTTCTCCTTTCGTAGAGATAACAAAACTGGAAGGCAGGCAGGAGTGATTATCAGATGAGCGCTAGGCAGATAGAGATAAAGCGCGCTTTAGATGATGTCCGTGCTGAGTTAAAACCTGGGGTTAAATTAATAGTTGTTACTAAGAACTTTCCAATTAGCGATCTTGAGATACTTTATTCTCTTGGCGAGCGTCAATTTGGAGAGAATCGAGCAAATGAGTTGAGCCCTAAGGCAGAGGCTCTTCCAAAGGATATTGATTGGCACTTTCAGGGAACTATTCAGAGCAATAAATTAAGAGCAATAGTTTCCGTGGCTAGCTATATCCACTCACTTGATGAGCTACGCCATGCTTCTAAAATCTCAGATCTAGCCCTTGAGTTGGGCAAGAAGCAGAGCTGCTTTATTCAAGTTAATTTAGATTCAGAAGAGCTAGTCAAACAAGAAAGTGATCGAAGCGGGATTAGAGCAGAGCAATTTAATGCCTTCTCTGAGAGCCTGCTAAAGCTTGCTGGAGTAGAAATCGTTGGAGTTATGGGAGTTGCACCTCTCAATGAAGATCCTCGGCCAGGCTTTGAAACCCTAAGGAATTTGAGTCAAGAACTTTTGAAAGTCGCTCCAAATGCTGGCTTTATCTCATCGGGAATGAGTGGGGATTATCGAATTGCAATGGAATATGGCGCGACACATATCAGGCTAGGCAGCTCAATCCTCGGCCCAAGAAGGGTGGGCGAGTAAAATTACGGTATGTCTAATGCCTTAAGAAAAATGACCAACTATCTCGGTCTCACCGAAGATGATGGAACTAGCGAAGTTGCAACACCTAAAAACAGGGTTACGCCAGTTAAGCGTGAGAATAAACCACTAACTGTCGCTCCATCTATGACTAGCGCTGCAAAAAATGTAGATGCTGCTCCAATCGATCGCATCGTGACTATTACTCCTAGGTTTTATAGCGAAGCTAGAGCCATTGGTGAGTATTACCGCGAAGGAAATCCGGTAATCATGAACCTTAGCGATATGGAAGAGTCAGAGCGCAAGAGATTAATTGACTTTGCATCAGGTTTGGTTTTCGGTCATGCTGGAACTATTGAGCGCGTAACTTCAAAAGTCTTTCTTCTCTCGCCACCAAATGTGATGGTCAGTTCAGAAGATAAGACTGCAGCAGCTAACGCTAGCCTCTTTAACCAGAGCTGATTTAATTCTGCTGTGATAAATATCAGCAGTTGGATTGTTCTTGCTTTAAATCTCTTTCTCTTTGCGCTATTTGCTCGTTTAATTCTGGATTATGTCAGGATGTTTCGTCCTGGTTGGCGTCCAAGGGGAGTAATTCTTCCACTTGCTGAAATCATCTACATGATTACCGATAAGCCGCTCGGTTTTATTCGCAGGTTTATCCCGCCGCTTCGCATGGGACCTGTGGCACTTGATCTCTCATTTATTGTGCTCTTCTTTGGAACACAAATTCTTATCGCTTTCATTCGATAAAACTTCCCCTTTTAAGGGCAACTTCTCAAGAACCTAACTCCTGACCTAGACTCAAGGTTATGGAACGCAGCCAAGCGCAAGCTTTAGATGCTCAAGATGAGTTAGGTAAGTTTCGAAATCAGTTTGTCATTACTGATCCAAATACTTGTTATCTAGATGGTAATTCTCTGGGACGCCTGCCTCATGCCACAGTCAAAGCCATTAGCGAATTTCTCACCCAAGAGTGGGGGCCAAAAGTAGTTACCGGCTGGGAGCATTGGATTGATGAGGCTCAAACGGTTGGAGATTTGATTGGTAGAAGCGCTCTTGGAGCAGGGCCGGGTCAAGTACTGGCCTGCGATACAACTTCAGTAAATCTATATCAATTAGCGCTAGCAGCTATTAAGGCAAGGCCGAATAGAAAAACGATAATAATTGATGCAGCTAATTTCCCAACCGATCGTTACATCATGCAGGGAATTGCCAAGAGTCTAGGTTTGAACCTGATCACAATTAATAATGAAGATAGCGCAATTAGTGAAAATGAATTGATAACACCAGAGTTACTTGAATCTTATCTATCAGATGATGTGGCCTTAGTTTCACTTCAAGTTGTGCAATATAGATCAGGTGCGAGGCAGGATGTAAAAACTCTTACTGATTTAGTAAAGAGTCATGGCGCTTTGATGCTTTGGGATGCAGCTCACGCGGTGGGCTCAGTAGTCCTTGACTTTGATAGAAATGGTGTCGATCTTGCAGTTGGGTGTACTTACAAATATGGAAACTCGGGACCAGGCGCTCCTGCCTGGCTCTATGTTTCAAAAGAAATCCAGAGAGAGCTGCAAGTTCCTATTCAAGGCTGGTTTGCCCAGCGAGATCAATTTGCTATGGGTGCAAATTTTGAGAGAGTTGAAAGTATTAGAGGTTTCCAAATAGCAAGTCCTTCACTTATAGGATTGCGATGCATAAAGAGCGCATTTGCGATGATTGAAGAGGCTGGAATTACTGCAATCGAAGTAAAAGCAGCAAGTGGAACGCAAATGATGATTGAGCTCTATGAAAAGTGGTTAGCGCCTCTTGGATTTACCTTAAATACGCCAAAGACTGCAAGTAAGCGCGGCGGCCATATTTCTCTCTGTCATCCAGAGGCAAGCAAAATAGCAATAGCGCTTCGCAAATATGCCAATGTAATTCCAGACTTTCGCGCCCCAAATTCAATTAGAGTTGCAATCTCGCCTTTGGTTAACTCCTATGTTGAGGTTTATGACGGATTTCAAAGAATTAGAGATTTAGTCAGTACCCGCCAATATGAAAAGATTAATGAAGGGCAGGTTCGGGTCACATGAGTGAAAATCACGATGCTGCACTGACCTATAGCTCTTACTTAAAAGTAGATGAACTTCTAAAACTTCAGCAACCTCTCTCAGAAGGCCCAGAACATGATGAGTTGTTATTTATAGTTATTCATCAAACCTATGAACTATGGTTTAAAGAATTGATTCACGAATTCCTTGCCGCTCAGAGAAGTCTTGAATCGGGAGATACCCATTACTCACTCTCCATTCTTGGTCGTATCAGGACCATTATGAAGATATGTGTTGCTCAGATAGACATTCTTGAGACGATGACCCCACTTCAATTTAATTCATTCCGTGATCGCCTTGGGGCATCCAGCGGCTTTCAATCGGCGCAGTTTCGGCAAATTGAAGCAATTCTTGGAAGACGTGATTCAAAGGCTGCAGCACACTTATTGCCTGCAGATAAGAAGATTGTTGAAGATTTGATGAGCTCGCCATCGCTCTGGGATAGCGCCCTTAGATATGTAGATGGCAGAGGTTTTAAAATTGCACCAGAAATACTGAATCGAGATTTTAGCCTGGCTTATCAAGCAAACGATAAAGTGCAAGAGGCGCTCCTTGATCTTCATAGAAAAGATCCTGAAGGATCTCTTATCTGTGAGCGTTTGGTTGATATCGATGAGGGCTTGCAAGAGTGGCGCTACCGGCATGTAAAAATGGTTGAGAGAACCATTGGACATAAGAGTGGAACTGGTGGTTCAAGTGGCGCAACATATCTTGCTTCAACTTTATTTAATCCAGTATTTCCTGATCTCTGGCAGATTAGAAGTAAGTTCTAGGCCTTTGTAAGTTTGAGGCTAAGACCGAGCTCTTGCTCACTTGGCGTTAGCTTTGAATCTCGCTCAAAAGAGAGAGCAAGGACTTCCTCGCTTATCCAGGAAACTCCATCTTCGATTGCTTTTGACGATTGCTCATCAGAGTTCCACTTAACATGGATGCGATCACTCACATCAAAACCGGATGCTTTTCGCTCATCTTGGATGGCACGAATTGCCTCTCTGACTACTCCTTTTGCAATTAACTCATCCGTTAGATTTAAATCTAGCGCGACGCTCTCCCCAGTGTGTGAGGCCACAGCCCATCCAGTTCTTGGTGTTTCAGTAATTACCAGGTCCTCCTCGGTAATTTCTGCAGTTTTTGTGCCATAAGTTATTTGAGCTTTGCCACTATTTCTTACCTTACTTACTAATTCTTGGGCATTTGATGAGGTAATTGCCTTTGATAGCTCTTGCACCTCGCCACCAAATTTTGCTCCCAGGGATCTGAAGTTAGCTTTAATTGAGATATCTACTAAGTCTGCTCCAGCGCTTGCAAGATCATCTAGGGATTCAACATTTAATTCATCTGAAATCTGTTCTCGCAGTTCAACAGAGAGCAACTTCCATCCAGGTGCGGCGATAAGTGCTCGTGATAGTGGTTGTCGAATCTTGACTCCAGATTGAGCCCTTGATGCTCGTCCAAGCTCTACTAATCTTCTAGTCAAGGCAACTGACTTTGATAGTTCCTTATCAATTAATGATGCTTCACTAACCGGAAAGTCTGCAAGATGAACCGAGATCGGACCATCTTTTTCAACTACCCGTATTAACTTCTGCCAGACATGTTCGGTGATAAATGGAACCATCGGCGCCATAAGCAGCGTGACATTTTTAAGGCAGTGATGCAGCGTCGAAAGAGCTGCGCTCTCGCCATCCCAGAATCTTCTTCTTGATCTTCTTACATACCAATTTGATAAGTCATCAATAAATGTGGCAATAGCAGATCCCGCTAACTGCGAATCAAAGTCACTGAGAGCTTGATCTACCGTTGCAATCAATTGATTTAGTTCACTTAAAATCCAACGATCCATGGTTGATAGATTGCTGGCCTTAGAAATAGGTGTTGGTGAGTAGTTAGCAGCTGAGGCATAGAGCGTTAAAAAGGAGACTGTGTTCCAATAGGTAAGTAGCGTTTTTCTGACAACTTCAGAGATTGCATCATGGCCAACTCGTCTGGCGCTCCAGGGGGAACCTGCGGCGAGCATGTACCAACGAACTGCGTCTGCTCCATGTTTATCCATAAGAGCCATTGGTTCTAATACATTTCCTAGATGCTTACTCATCTTGCGTCCATCTTTATCCAAGATGTGGCCAAGGCAGAGCACCGTTTTATATGAAGACTCATCAAATACCAAAGTACCAATTGCCATCAAGGTATAGAACCAACCGCGGGTTTGATCAATTGCCTCGCAAATAAAATCAGCAGGATAGGCCTCTTTGAATTTTTCTTCTGAGCCTTGCTTATGTGGATATCCCCACTGCGCAAAGGGCATAGCACCTGAGTCATACCAGCAATCAATAACTTCTGGGGTTCTCACCATCTGCGATGAGCAAGTAAGACAGCTAAATACAATCTCATCAACAAATGGACGATGGAGTTCAAGGTCTGTTAAATCTTTTCCATAACGGCTCTGCAATTGAGCTTTCGAAGCAAATGCTTCCTCATGTTTATTCTCGCATCTCCAGATTGGAAGGGGAGTGCCCCAATAGCGATTTCGCGAGAGAGCCCAATCGATATTGTTATTGAGCCAATCACCATAGCGACCATTTTTAATTGTCTCAGGATGCCAATCAGTTGAGGCATTTTCTCGAAGTAAAGCTTCCTTGATCTTGGTAGTTCTGATATACCAAGAAGGTTGCGCGTAATAGATAAGAGGAGTGTGGCATCTCCAGCAATGCGGATAGGAGTGTTCATATTGCTGGTGCTTATAAAGTGATCCAGATTTCTTCAGCTCTTTAATTAGAATCTTATCTGCCTGCTTAAAGAACATTCCTCCAACAGTTGTAATTCCCGCTTCAAATTCGCCATTAGGTGCGATGGGATTTACAACCGGCAGGCCATATTTGCGGCAGGTTTGTAGGTCATCTGCACCAAAGGCTGGGGCTTGATGGACCAATCCAGTTCCATCTTCGGTGGTTACATAATCTGCCAGAACCACATAGTGCGCATCAGGAATATCGACATAATTAAAGGGCGGTTGATATTTAATTCTCTCAAGTTGACTTCCCTTTAATTCTCTAAGAATTTCATAGCTGCTACCTAAAAGCTCAACTAACTTCTTTGCAACGACCAATACTTCAGAGCTAACTTCTTTTTCAGGATCAGCCTTAGTTCTAACTACCAAGTAATCGACATCAGGGTTGACTGCGATAGCAGTATTTGATACCAAGGTCCACGGTGTTGTAGTCCAAACTAAAAGCGATGCACCTAGATTCTTTAATTCACCATCAATAATTGGAAAACGCAGATACACACTCGGATCAGTAACGCTTTCATAGCCTTGGGCCAGCTCATGATCCGATAGGCCAGTACCGCATCTAGGGCAATACGGTGCTACGCGATAGTCCTGAACCAGTAAACCTTTGCTATGAATCTGAGCAAGCGACCACCAGACACTTTCAATATATTCATTAGACATAGTCCAATAGGCCTGATCAAAATCAACCCAGAAACCCATTCGCTCAGTCATCTCAGTAAATGCGCCAACATGTCGCTGCACCGATTGACGACACTTTTCATTAAAGGCAGCTATTCCAAATTTTTCGATATCACCTTTTCCAGAAAATCCCAGCTCCTTCTCAACTGCAATCTCTACTGGAAGACCATGGCAATCCCAACCTGCTTTGCGGATTACATACTTGCCCTTCATAGTCTGAAAGCGAGGGAATACATCCTTAAAGACTCTTGCTTCAATATGGTGAGTTCCTGGCAGACCATTTGCAGTTGGTGGTCCTTCATAAAAAGTCCAACTTGGACCACCTTGACGCATTCTGACACTGCTATGAAATATGTCTTGGGTTTGCCAGAAATCTAAAATTTCATGTTCAACTTTTGGAAGATCAATCGAGGCAGATAGCGCTAGATAAGGCGAATTACTTGACACTAAAAACCCCCTCGAAATTCGAATAAAACGCTCTTCGATCTCTTGGAGGGGCGATCTTGCGACCGCGGTACCACCCGCCTTGCAGCTTTTTTGCTGCCGCTTTTAGAAAAAAACTTACTGCTGGTTCTAGATGAGCTCTCGACTCATTTCTTCCAACTCGCTCACAGGTGATTGCCTGGTCATCGCGATAACTGATGTAAGCGCGCTCATTCTAGCCTATAGCGGGGCGAGTGGCATTTAAATCAATAAACCTTTAGCCTTCGCCGTTGTGGCATTAAAAAAGAAAGTCCGCTCAGCGGTTGCGAAGTTTAAGAAGAAATCTAGCCCTGCAAAGGCAAAACCTAAGGCCAAGAGTGTTAAGCCAAAGGCTAAAAAGGCTCCTGTAAAAAAAGTTACAGCCAAGAAAGCTCCAGCAAAAAAAGTGCCAGCAAAGAAAGCACCAGTTCGCCCAACTCTTGCTAAAAAAGCTCCATTAAAGAAGGCCCCCGCCCAGATTATGAAGGGCGCTCATAAGACCGCGCTCACCAGTAGTACTGCAAAAGGCGGAGCAACAACTATTTCAGTTTATAAACCAGAGATCGAAGCAAGCGATCTTGTAGTTGTTCCAGAAAAACGTTTAGTGATGCCGCCGCCAATTAGAACTCCAAAGCCAGGCAAGAAAGCTCCTGCGCTAAAGCCAGTTAAGGCAGCGCCATCACCCTTTGTTCTAGATGGCGAGGAGTCTTGGAGCGCAGCTGAAATGAAAGCAATCAAATCTGAACTTTCAAAAGATTTAATTAGATTAAAGAAAGAACTTGAAACCATTGAAAGTGAGATGGATGATCTAATTGAAGCCTCCGGTGTCGGAGCAGGCGATGATCAAGCTGATGCTGGCGCCAAAACATTTGAACGCGAACATGAAATCTCACTGGTTTATAACGCAAGAGATATGGTTTTACAGACTGAGAGAGCGTTAGAGCGAATTGAGACTAAAACTTATGGGCGCTGCGAGGATTGTGGAAGCGCGATTGGAAAAGCCCGTCTCCAAGTTTTCCCTCGCGCCACTCTTTGCATGTTATGCAAACAGAAGGAAGAGCGCCGATAAGGTCGTCGGGTGCTTATCGCGCGCGACGACTCTTTGTAATATTTACAGTATCAATATTTGCTCTGGATTTAATTACTAAAAACTGGGCCATTTCATATCTGCAATACCGTGAACCTGTTAAGGTCATTGGAGACTTTCTGCAATTAACTTTTGCCACAAACCCAGGTGCTGCGTTTAATTTAATTGGAGATGCCACTTTAATTTTGAGCTCTCTAAAACTCTGTGTCGCTGCCTTCATCCTTTTTTTCATTAGAAAAGTAACGAATGGATCCTGGGCGATTGCTCTGGGTCTATTACTTGGAGGAGTTCTTGGAAACTTGATGGATCGAGCCTTTAGACCTCCTGGGCCATGGCGAGGCGAGGTAATTGACTGGATAGAGCTACCTAATTGGCCAGTATTCAACATTGCTGATTCAGCAATTGTTATGTCAGCACTTTTAATGAGCCTTTTAGCTATTCGAAATATTGAGCCATATAAGAAGGTTATCTGATGGAGCGCGAGAAGCGAGCGATTCAGATCGATCAAGACCAAGATGGTCAGAGAGTTGATACAGCTTTAGCAAAAATTTTAGAGCTATCAAGAAGTGTGGTGGCTGATCTACTTAATGCCGGCGATGTGCTGCAGGGAAAGAAACCGCTATCAAAGTCAGATCGGGTAAGCGCAGGAGATCGCTTAACGGTATTGATGCCAGCTATCTATGATCCACTGGAGTTAAAAGAGACGCCGATAGATACCCTTGAAATTATTTATGACGATGATGATGTTGTTGTGGTTAATAAACCAGTGGGTTGCGCTGCGCATGCAAGTCCAGGCTGGATGGGCCCAACTGTTGTTGGCGCACTTCTTGCAAGAGGTTATCGAATCTCAACAACTGGACCACAAGAACGACAGGGAATTGTGCAGAGGCTAGATGCTGGAACTTCTGGACTAATGCTGTTAGCAAAGCATGAGCGTTCTTATATTTCTATGAAGAATCAATTTAGAAATCGAAGTATCGAAAAGGTTTATCGCACCCTCATTCAAGGACATATTGATCCAGCTGAGGGAAGTATTGATGCTCCAATCGGGCGCCATCCAAGAGAGGATTATCGTTTTGCTGTTGTTGCAGATGGCAAGGCCAGCATCACTCACTATGAATTAATTGAGTACTACCAGGGGGCATCTCTATTGAAGGTAGTTTTAGAAACGGGAAGAACGCATCAGATAAGAGTTCACTTCAATGCCCTGCGCCATCCGCTAGTCGGCGATCTTGCTTACGGTGGGGACCCAGTCCTTGCCGCACGTCTGGAGTTAAAGAGACCTTGGCTACATGCGCTGGAGCTTTCTTTCAATCAACCATCCAGTGATAAGCGAATCACCCTAAATGCCCCACTGCCTGAGGACCTAACGCGCGCCCTTGCGTTGCTCGCCGTCAAGTGAGTGCAAGAGAGTAATCTGCCCGACCGTGAGCCAGGGTTTTGTCCATCTACATGTCCATACCGAGTATTCGATGCTCGATGGAGCTGCTCGCATTGAAAAATTAGCCGAGGAAGTCGCTCGCTCTGGTGATGGCGCAATTGCAATGACCGATCATGGAAATGTATTCGGCGCATTTGATTTCTATAAAACAATGAATAACGCTGGAGTTAAACCCATCATTGGAATAGAGGCGTATGTAGCTCCGGAGTCAAGGTTTGATAAGAAGCGAGTGAAGTGGGCTGAGGGCGGGGAAGATGATGTCTCAGCAGGCGGGGCATATACCCATATGACGCTCTTGGCTGAAAATAATGTTGGCCTTGCTAATTTATTTCGTCTCTCATCCCTTGCCTCGCTTGAAGGTTTTTACTACAAACCAAGAATGGATCGCGAGTTGCTCTCGCAAAATAGCCAAGGAATTATTGCAACAACGGGATGTGCGGCAGGTGAGATTCAAACTCGTATCAGAATGGGGGCCTACAACGAAGCCCGGGCAGCGGCAGCAAATTACCGCGATATTTTCGGAGCAGATAATTACTTTGTTGAAATTATGGATCACGACATTGAAATTGAAAGACGCGTTAAAGATGATTTGCTAAAGCTCGCAAAAGAGTTAGGGCTCCCGCTCGTTGCAACAAACGATCTGCACTACACATATGCAGATGATGCAAAACATCATGAGGCTCTTCTCTGTATCCAATCCGGCACAACTCTGGCAGATCCGAAGAGATTTAAATTTGAAGGTAAAGAGTATTACCTAAAAGATGCAGCAACTATGCGTCGTATCTTTAAAGATCTTGAAATTGCCTGTGATAACACCCTTGCAATTGCTGAAAGATGCAATATAAAGATGCGTGAAAATGAGAATTTGCTCCCACAATTTGCAGTACCAAAAGGTGAGAGTGAGAACTCTTGGTTAGTCAAAGAAGCTGAAGCTGGATTATTGGAAAAATTTGGAGCAAAGAGTATGGATGAGATTGCTCCGCAATATCAGGCGAGACTTCACTTTGAATTAGATGTGATGACAAAAATGGGATTTGCAGGTTACTTCTTAGTTGTTGCAGATCTTGTAGCTCACGCAAAGAGAGAAGGTATTCGTGTTGGGCCGGGAAGGGGATCGGCTGCAGGATCTTTAGTTTCATATGCTTTAGGAATTACCGGCCTTGATCCAATTAAGCATGGATTGCTCTTTGAGCGTTTTCTTAATCCAGACCGTATCTCTATGCCTGACATCGACTTGGACTTTGATGAGCGTAGGCGCTCCGAGATGATCAGGTATGCCACCAATAAATATGGTGATGATCGAGTGGCCCAAATCATTACTTACTCAACTATTAAAACTAAAGCTGCGATAAAAGATGCTGCCCGAGTTTTAGGTTATCCCTACGCTCTAGGTGAGCGCTTAACCAAGGCGCTACCACCTCCAATTATGGGAAAAGATGTTTCATTTCACGGCGTTTTTGATAAGGACGATGAGCGCTACGGCGAAGCGCAAGAATTTAGAAATATATATGAGAGCGACTCTGACTCTAAAACTATTGTAGATATGGCAAGAGGGCTTGAAGGACTGAAGCGACAGTGGTCAGTTCATGCTGCAGGAGTAATTCTTAGTAGAGAACCTTTGATTGATGTGATTCCAATTCACAAAAGAGATGTGGATGGCTCGATTATCACTCAGTTTGATATGGGCGCCTGCGAAGCAACAGGGCTATTAAAAATGGACTTTCTCGGACTTCGAAATCTTTCAGTTCTTGATGACTGTCTAGAAAATATTAAGAACAACCAGGCAAAGACAATTGTTTTAGAATCCTTAGAGTTGTCAGATAAGAAAACCTTTGAATTACTTTCAAGAGGTGAGACTCTGGGGGTATTTCAATTAGATAGCGCTCCGATTCGAGCCCTGCTTAGATCAATGGCGCCAGATTCATTTGAAGACATTTCAGCTGTTATTGCGCTATATCGCCCCGGACCTATGGGAGTTAATGCCCATAATGATTACGCAGATCGCAAGAATAAACGTAAGAGAATTGAGCCAATTCATCCTGAGTTAAGTGCGGCCCTTGATGAGATTTTGGCAGATACCTATGGACTTATTGTTTATCAAGAACAAGTTATGGCAATTGCACAAAAGCTTGCTGGTTTTTCTCTAGGACGAGCAGATCTACTGCGTAAAGCTATGGGTAAGAAGAATAAAGAGATTCTGGATAAAGAGTATGTTCACTTTGAAGAGGGCATGCGAAATAATGGATTTTCAAGTATTGCTATCGAAGAGCTTTGGAAGACACTGATTCCATTCTCAGATTACGCCTTTAACCGAGCACATAGTGCAGGCTATGGCGTCCTATCATTTTGGACCGCTTACCTAAAGGCGAATTATCCAACTGAATATATGGCAGCTCTTCTTACCAGCGTTAGAGATGATAAAGATAAGTCAGCGCTTTACCTTAATGAATCTCGCCGAATGGGAATTAAAGTTCTGCCTCCTGATGTGAATTTCTCAAATGCTGAGTACACCCCAGGGGGTAGCGACATTAGGTTTGGCCTAACTGCAATTAGAAATATTGGAGAAAATGTTGTGGCATCGATAGTAAAGAATCGCAGCGAGAAGGGTAACTACACCTCCTTTAGCGATTTTCTAGCTAAAGTCGATGGAACGGTCTGTAATAAAAAAACAATAGAGTCATTAATTAAGGCCGGGGCCTTTGATTCACTGGGGCATTCGCGCAAGGGGCTAATGAGTATTTATCTAGAAGCTATTGATTCTGTTATGGAAGAAAAGCGCGCCCAGGCTATTGGTCAATTTGATTTATTTGGCGGGGCAAATGAAGTGAGCGCAAATGGTATTTCAACTCTGGCGCTAGAAGTTAGTGATCAGGAGTGGGAAAAGGCGCTGCTACTTTCCTATGAGAGAGAAATGCTGGGTCTATATGTTTCAGATCATCCACTTCTTGGAGTGGAGCATGTTTTAAGAAGCGCAACTGATACAACAATTAGTCAGATTTTAGATGAAGGGGTAGTTCACGATCAGATAATCACTATCGCAGGTCTAATCACAGCGGTTCAACGAAAAGTTAGTCGGCAAGGACAATCTTGGGCAATTGTCACAGTTGAAGATCTTGAAGGCGCTATCGATGTGCGCTTCTTCTCATCTACCTATCAAACCCATGCTCTAAATTTAATTGAAGATCGAATCGTAATTATTCGTGGAAGAATTGATAAACGTGAGGAGACAGCGCAGATTACGGCTCTTGAGCTAAATCTTGCCGACATAAATCAAGCACCAATTGGTCCCTTTGTAATCAAACTTGAAGCCGAGCGATGCACACCTCCTGTTGTAGATCGAATGAAGGAGATATTGCGCTCCCATCCTGGAACTAGAGAAGTCCATCTAAAAATTGAAGGTGGCGCAAAGAACACAATTCTTAAGCTCGATGATGGATTGAAAATCACTGCCTCACCAAGCTTGAGCGCAGATCTCAAGTCAATTCTCGGTCCAGACTGTTTAGTTTAAGCAGAGATAACTCTCTGCAAGATTAGAGGCAGTGCACTTAGAATAGTGCGAATGAAAAAATTGGAGTTACTACCTGCCCTTGATATCCGCGCCGGAGAGGCAGTCCGACTGATTCAAGGTGATCCCCGTCAGCAGAGTAAGTATGGATCTGCCCTAGATGTAGCACTTGAATTTCAAAGTGCTGGTGCAGAGTGGATTCACCTAGTTGATTTAGATGCAGCGTTTCGAACTGGCTCCAATTATGATCTTTTAGTAGAAGTTATTGGAAAATTAGATGTAAAGATCCAGTTATCAGGTGGAATTCGAGATCAAGAGTCTTTGGAGCGCGCACTTGCGACAGGGTGCCACCGAGTTAATCTCTCTACTTCAGCGCTTCTAGATTTGTCATGGTGTGAATCTGTAATCAAACGTTTTGGCGAAAGAGTTGCCGTAGGACTCGATGTAACAGGAAGAACATTGGCGGCGCGAGGTGATAGTCAAGAGGTCGGCGACATATTTGAAGTTCTAAAGCAATTAGATGGCTACGGTAGCTCTAGATATGTATTAACTGATGTGAGTAGGGATGGAACGCTTCAGGGACCAAACCTTAATCTGATCAAGTCAGTTTGTTCAGAAACAGATAGACCAGTAATTGCATCTGGAGGAATCTCGCAGTTAAGCGACATTCAATCTCTTCGAGAGCTGACAGAAATAGGGGTAGAAGGAGCAATTATTGGCAAGGCTTTGTATGCCCATAACTTCACTATTGGACAAGCCCTAGAAGAAGCAGAAAAATGAATACTATGAGACTGACTCAAATTGAAGCGGTCAAAAATGCAGAAGGTAAATAAATGGAGCGAATGAACCTTGAACAGTTTCGCTCCTATGCGAAGGAATATAATGTCATTCCTGTTTCGCAAGTACTGCTTGCAGATAATGAAACTCCACTGACTCTATATTCAAAGTTAGCTCAAAATCGTGAGAATACATTTCTTTTAGAGTCAGCAGAGCATGGTGGAGCTTGGTCTAGATACTCTTTTATTGGCGTTCGAAGTGAAGCAACCCTTACCGAGAAAAACGGAGTTGCTCATTGGCTTGGAAGTATGCCAGCAGGTGCGCCAAATGGAATTGATCCTTTAGAGGCTCTAATGATTGCCTCTAAACATCTTCGATCGCCAAAGATTGAAAATCTCCCACCATTAACAGGTGGCTTAGTCGGCTATATGGGCTATGACGCGGTGCGAAGGCTGGAGAAACTTCCAAATTTAGGAATTGATGAATTAAAGCTGCCAGAGATTGCATTTATGTTGACTACAGATTTAGCTGTTTATGATCATCTTCAAGGAACTGTGATTCTGATAGCTAATGCTATTAATTGGGATGGCTCCGATGAACGAGTAGATCTTGCATATCAATCGGCTATAAAGAGATTGGATCAAATGCAGGAGGCGCTTCTAAATAAGATAGATAGCAATATTTCTAAGATAGGAAAGAAGTCAGCGCCAAGCTTTACTGCTAATTTCACTAAAGATCAATTCTGTAAAAGCGTTGAAAGCATCAAAGAACGGATTAGATCTGGCGAAGCATTCCAAGTTGTTTTATCTCAGAGATTTACGATGAATTGCCAAGCATCCTCACTTGATGCGTATCGAATGCTTAGGCTCCACAACCCCAGTCCATATATGTATCACTTCAGATTTGCAGATGGGTTAAGTGTTGTTGGCTCAAGTCCAGAGGCGTTGGTTAAAGTCACTGGTAGTGAAGTAATGGTGCATCCCATTGCCGGAACTCGAAAACGTTCAACAAATCAAGAAGAAGACTTAAGGCTAGGCGAGGAGCTTTTGGCAGATCCTAAAGAACGCGCTGAGCATCTAATGCTGGTAGATCTTGGAAGAAATGATTTGGGAAGAGTTTGCGCACCGGGCAGCGTAAATGTTGTGGAGTTTATGCAAATTGAGAGATATTCACATGTCATGCATATTGTCTCAACTGTCATGGGTGAGCTAGATAGCGCTAAGTCATCTGTGGAGGCCTTATATGCAGTATTTCCTGCAGGCACTCTCTCAGGAGCACCTAAGCCCAGAGCGATGGAGATAATTGAAGAGTTAGAACCATCAAGACGAGGAATCTACGGTGGCGCAATTGGGTATATAGATTTCGCTGGGAATCTTGATACTTGTATTGCTATCAGAACTGCAGTGATAAAAGATGAGAAAGCATATGTGCAAGCAGGAGCTGGAATAGTGGCAGATTCAAACCCAGTTAGTGAATATGAGGAGTGCCTCAATAAAGCCGCGGCAGTGCTTGGCGCAATTGAAGCGGCAAACTCACTAGAACCAATTGGAGAAAAGGACTAGCTGCGATGAGCGTTCTTAATTCAATAATCGCTGGTGTTTTAGAAGATCAAGCTAGGCGCCAACTATCTAACTCTGAGCTAGAGGAGAAAATGGCATTAGCTGCTAAGCCCCTAGATGTTTTGGCAGCTCTTAACAGAGAGAAATTTTCAATCATTGCAGAAGTTAAGCGATCAAGCCCTAGTAAAGGGTCCCTTGCCGAAATACCTTCTCCAGAAAGACTTGCAAGACAATATCAAGAAGGCGGAGCAGCAGTTATTAGCGTCTTAACTGAGCAGAGACGCTTTGGTGGTTCGCTTGAAGATTTTGAAAAAGTTAGAGGCGAAGTCACAATTCCACTTCTACGAAAAGACTTTATAGTCAATGAGTATCTAGTCAAAGAATCAAGAGCCTATGGTGCAGATCTGATTCTTCTAATTGTTGCAGCGCTAGGCGATGAAGAGTTAAAACGGCTCTATGAGCTAGTGGTAAGTCTTGGAATGCACGCACTCATTGAGATTCACAATCAAGAAGAACTTGAGCGGGCACTTGCTATAAGCCCAAAAATAATTGGAGTAAATGCACGAAATCTAAAAACTTTAGAAATTGATCAGAGTAACTTCGCAAAACTACTGCCTCAGATTCCATCCGGAATCGTTCGTATTGCTGAGTCAGGTATGTCTGGGCCAAGTGATGGGCAAAGTGCTTTGATTGCTGGAGCAGATGCGATCTTGGTAGGAGAGGCTCTAGTTAAATCAGAAAATCCTGCCGATAGCGTTCGCGAATTCTTAAATGTTGCAAACTCTTGAAGGAAAGTAGACTAAAGGGTATGGAGCGCATTGAACTTGTTGGCCACTTTGGCCCTTATGGTGGGCGCTTTGTCCCAGAGGCTCTAATTGGCGCGCTGGATGAATTAGAGGCAGCTCATAACTCGGCTTCTAAAGATCCTGAATTTCAAAGAGAACTTAACCATTTACATAAGAGCTATACCGGTCGGCCATCAATAATTACTGAGGCTAAGAGATTTGCCGAGCATGCTGGAAATGCAAGAATTCTTTTAAAGCGTGAAGATTTGAATCACACTGGAAGCCATAAGATTAATAATGTTCTTGGTCAAGCACTTCTCACCAAACGAATGGGCAAGAAGCGAATAATCGCTGAAACTGGAGCAGGCCAACATGGTGTTGCTTCAGCAACTGCAGCAGCCCTACTTGGTCTTGAGTGTGTGGTTTATATGGGCGAGGAAGATACAAAACGCCAATCTCTAAACGTCGCCAGAATGAAGTTGCTTGGCGCAACTGTTGTTCCAGTTACAACTGGCTCTAGAACTCTAAAAGATGCTATTAATGAAGCGATGCGTGATTGGGTAACTAACGTTTCAACTACTCACTACCTATTAGGAACTGTTGCTGGTCCTCATCCTTTCCCAACTATGGTGAGAGATTTTCATCGCATAATTGGAATTGAAGCAAGGCAGCAAGTATTAGAGATGACTGGAAGGCTTCCAGATGCAGTTTTAGCTTGCGTTGGCGGAGGATCTAATGCGATAGGAATATTCCATCCTTTTATTGATGATGCGGGAGTGCGATTGATTGGGTTAGAAGCTGGTGGTGCCGGAGTTGAAAGTGGTAAACACGCTGCAACTATTGTGGGTGGGACACCTGGAGTTCTTCATGGCACCAGGTCTTATCTACTTCAAGATAGTGATGGGCAAACCATCGAGTCTCATTCAATCTCTGCTGGCCTTGATTATCCAGGAGTAGGCCCAGAGCATGCCTACTTGCATGACATTGGACGAGCTGAATATCGCGCAATCACCGATGACCAAGCGATGCATGCCTTCTCACTACTTTCAAAGAGTGAGGGAATAATTCCAGCAATCGAGACTGCACACGCACTTGCTGGAGCGCTTCAAGTTGGCAATGAACTGGGAAGTGGTGCAATCCTTCTAATTAATCTCTCAGGACGCGGTGATAAAGATGTTCAAACTGCTGCGCAGTACTTTGGAATTCCACTCTAGGATTACTGCAATCAATGAGTAAAGAGAGTTTGGCGCAGGTCTTTGCACGAGCCAAGAGCGAAAATAGAGCAGCCCTTATCGGTTATATGCCAGCCGGCTTTCCAACCCTTGAAGGATCCAAAGAATTAATAAGGGCGCTAATTGCTGGTGGAGTAGACATCGTCGAAGTGGGTTTTGCATATAGCGATCCAGTTATGGATGGAGCGATAATTCAAGAAGCTGCTGAGATTGCTCTAAGAAATAAAACTGGCGCTAAGGAAGTTTTGGAAGTTGTTTCTGGCGTGAGTGTTCCATCTTTAGTTATGTCTTATTGGAATCCGATTGAGCGATTTGGTGTTAAGGAATTCACAAAGGCTCTTGCTAGTGCGGGGGGAGTTGGAGTCATAACTCCAGATCTAACTATTGAAGAGTCAGGTGATTGGATTGATGAGACTGAGAGAAATGACTTGCATCGCGTTTATGTTGTTGCTCCCAGCACAGATGATTCAAGATTAGCCAAAGTTGCAGATAAGTGCTCTGGATTTATTTATGCAGCAAGTCTTATGGGAGTAACTGGAGCAAGAAACTCTCTGTCAGATAGTGCCAGTGAATTAGTTGCAAGACTTCGCAAGGTTTCAGATCTTCCAATCGCGGTGGGCCTTGGAGTATCCACTGCGAAGCAGGCTGCAGATGTTGCAAAGTTTGCCGATGGGGTCATTGTGGGCTCAGCATTTATTAAGTTAGTACTACAGGCTCCTGATATCACCCAGGCATGCAAAAACGTTACCTTGTTAGCTCGTGAGTTGTCTGATGGGGTCAGACAGGGCCGAGTCGGCTAGTTTCTAGAACTTGGTTTAGACTTATAGCCATACGTAGTCAGGAAAATCTAAAGGAGTAGGAATAGTGCCAAAAGAACCGCGCCAAAGAAAAGTAAGTAACTCTGCTAAATCTGGAGATACTGTCACTAGAAATATCGTGATTGGCATGATTGCACTTGTAGTCTTATCTGGAGTTATCTTCACTGTTTTGGATAAGAGATCTGGTTCTAGCGTTGCACTTCCTGCATCGATTGAGAGCATCTCAAGTGCTAACAATGGTGAGCCTTTAACTCCAACGATTTCTCCAGAGGCAGATTATGGTGTGGTCTTTAACGCCGATAGCCCACTAAAAATTGATGTCTGGGAAGATTTTCAATGTCCATATTGCAAGTTCTTTGAAGATGCGATGGGTGATTACTTAGAGACTTTAATTAGAGAGAAGCAAGCAGAAGTTACCTATCACATGGCATCATTTCTAGGGCAGGAGTCAGTTCGCGCCTCCAATGCTGCAAATTGCGCAGTGCCTGAGGGAAGATTTATTGAGTATCACAGAGCGCTCTTTGATATCCAAGGCGGGGAGAACAGCGGGCTATTTTCTAACAAGAATCTAGTTGAAATTGGCACGCGCCTTGGAATAACTAGTGAGAGCTTTGCCAACTGCGTCAACAACAATGAATCAGGTGATGTAGTTGAAAACGTAGCATCTTCAATGAAGAAAAATGGCGTTGAGGGAACTCCTACGGTATTTATTAACGGCAAAGCGTGGAATCGCACCACCTCTGAATTTAGATTAGAGGAGTTTAAGGCGGCGGTCGAAGCAGCTAAGCAGTGATCTTTGCTGCTATCCCTTCTCCAACTCAGTCTCAAATAGAGATTGGGCCGCTAACTTTTCACTTCTATGCCTTAAGCATAATTACAGGAATTATTGCTGCTGTTTTTATTGGCAATAAAAGATATGTCGCACTTGGTGGTAGAGCAGGGGTAGTTAGCGATGTTGCAATCTATGCAGTTCCATTTGGAATTATTGGTGGTCGCCTCTATCACGTATTGTCCTCACCGCAGGCATATTTCGGAACAAATGGCGATCCATTAAGTGCGCTCTATATCTGGCAAGGTGGACTTGGAATCTGGGGTGCAATTTCTGTTGGACTTCTTGGCGCCTATATTGGATATCGCAGGAATAAATCTCGAGGTGATGTTTCCTTTGCAAGCTTTGCTGACGCGCTTGCTCCAGGGTTATTGATTGCTCAAGGCATTGGACGCTGGGGAAATTGGTTTAATAAAGAACTCTTCGGACGAGAGCTAAATGCGCCATGGGCCCTTGAAATTCCTCTTGCTTATCGCCCTATTGGATATTCAAGCGTTGAAACATTTCACCCAGTATTTCTATATGAATCTATCTGGTGCTTTATCGCAGCCTTAATTTTGATCAAAGTGGGATCTAGTAGGAAGTTTGCTCCGGGTTCAATTTTTGCCCTCTACGTCGCCCTTTACTGCCTAGGAAGAGCTCTGATTGAAACGATTAGAATCGATGAAGCGAATTTAATTTTTGGTGTCAGGCTCAATGTTTGGACCAGCGTGGTTTTGCTCTTTGCCTCTCTTATCTACTTGCGTCAGAATCAATTACCGAAAGAATCGAGTGTAAAGTAAAGTCGTGAGCCAATCTGAGTTAGAGATAAGAAATTCTGAGCATCGCACTCATAGATCAGGATGGCTAAGAGCTGCGGTATTAGGTGTTAACGATGGGTTAGTTTCAACTGCAGCGTTAATGATTGGAATTGTCTCAGCACAACAAAATGACTTCGTAGTCACTGTTGGTCTAGCAGGAATTGCAGCAGGAGCGATGTCAATGGCTGTTGGCGAATATGTCTCGGTTAGATCGCAGAACGATATTGAGGAATCAGATCGGATCTTGGAGCTGGAGCATCATCGAATTGATCCCGTGGGGGAACTTGAAGAATTAACTCAAATTTATCAATCTAGAGGTCTATCTAGAGCAACAGCGGAGAAAGTGGCTCAAGAACTTCATGCCCATGACGCACTGGGTGCTCATCTGCGAGATGAGTTGGGCCAATATGAATTAACTAAGGCTCGCCCAATGCAGGCAGCAATTGCCTCTGCTCTTAGCTTCACACTCGGAGGAGCTATTCCTCTTATTGGAGCTCTTGCCCCAAGTCTTGGCGGGAAAGCAGTTTCAATTGTTGCAATTACATTCCTTGGCCTATTAATTGCCGGAGTAATTAGCGCAAAGACTTCCGGGTCAAAGATATGGCGACCAACCCTTCGAATCCTGCTTGGTGGCGCTCTTGGAATGGCCATTACGGCATCAGTAGGTCAGATTGCCCATATCTCTGGGCTCTAGCACGCGCCAAAAAAGCCACTTCTTGATAGATTAACTCTCCTCTAAGGGCCGTCGTTGTCCCAGTAACTTCGAGAACAAACTAAGAAAATATTCGAAGCAAGCTAATTTTTATGGGAGCGATAAGTGGTCTTCTCATCTCTACCGAAGGCAGTAGGTCTCTATGATCCTGCCAACGAGCATGATGCTTGTGGTGTTGCGATGGTGGCTACCCTTAATAAAGTTGCAACTCACGAGATCATTGCAAAAGGTTTAGTTGCCTTAAGAAACTTAGAACATCGAGGCGCATCAGGAGCTGAAGTCAATAGCGGGGATGGCGCCGGAATTCTAATTTGTATACCTGATCAATTCTTCCGCGCAGTTCTTCCTTTTGAGTTGCCAGCACCACTTAGCTATGCAGCTGGAGTTGTTTTCTTGCCGAAGAATTTTGCAAGTAAGTCAAGAATTGAGCAGATTGCAAGCGAGGAGAATCTAATCATTCTAGGTTGGCGCAAACTGCCAATTAACGCATCATCTCTTGGAGCCACAGCTTTATCGGTAATGCCTGAATTTGAGCAAATATTTGTTTCATCCCAGGATGGGGTTAGTGACTTAGATTTAGATCGAAGAGCATTCTGCTTTAGAAAGAGAGTTGAGCATGAACTCTCAATTTACTTTACTTCGCTCTCTAGTAGGACGATTGTTTACAAAGGAATGCTCACCACTGGGCAATTAGAGGAATTCTTCCCAGATCTCTCAGATCCGCGTTTAGTATCACCTCTTGCTCTAGTTCACTCGAGATTTTCTACCAACACTTTTCCATCTTGGCCACTTGCCCATCCCTATCGATTCATTGCTCATAATGGTGAGATAAATACAGTTAGAGGAAATCGCAATTGGATGGCAGCCCGTGAAGCACTCCTTGAAAGCGATCTGATCCCTGGCGATATCTCTCGACTATTTCCCATAGTTGATCCCTCTGGAAGTGATTCGGCCTCCTTTGATGAGGTGTTAGAACTTCTTTATCTGGGCGGGCGCAGCCTTGCACATTCCGTTCTTATGATGATTCCAGAGGCTTGGGAAAATCACGAAACAATGCCTGAGAAGTTAAAAGACTTCTATCGTTTCCATGCATCTTTAATGGAGCCATGGGATGGACCAGCCTGTGTCACCTTCACAGATGGAAAGCAGATTGGCGCAGTATTGGATCGAAATGGATTACGTCCATCTCGCTACTGGGTCACAGATGATGGTTTAGTAGTGCTGGCAAGTGAAGTTGGCGTCTTAGATATTCCGCAAGAGAAAGTTATTCGCAAAGGAAGACTGCAACCAGGCCGCATGTTCCTTGTTGATATCCAATCTGGTCGCATCATTGAAGATGAAGAGATTAAGCAGAGCCTTGCAACTAACGCTCCTTATGGTGAATGGCTCCATGCCGGAATTGTTCGCCTCTCTGATTTACCAGCACGAGAGCACATCATTTATCCACACTCCTCGGTTTTAAGAAGACAGCGCGCATTTGGGTATACCGAAGAAGAGTTAAGAATGATCATCACTCCGATGGCAAAAAGCGGAATTGAACCAATTGGATCTATGGGAACGGATACTCCGATTGCAGCTCTCTCTGCGAAGCCGCGACTCTTGTTTGATTACTTTTCGCAGCTATTTGCACAAGTAACAAATCCACCACTTGATGCCATAAGGGAGGAGCTAGTTACCTCACTTGGTGGATCCATTGGCCCAGAACATAATCTTCTAGATCCAGGCCCAGCATCTTGTAGGCAGATTTCTTTAGCTTTTCCAGTTATAGATAATGATGAACTTGCAAAAATAATTCACGTCAATGCTGATAACAATCATCCAGGGCTATCTACTTATGTAATACGCGGCCTCTTCCCAATTTCTAAAGGTGGCCAAGGCTTGCAAGAGAGAATTGAGGAGATTCGAGCTGAAGTCTCTGAGGCAATCTCTCAAGGAGCTCGAATCATCGTTCTCTCTGACCGTGATGGAGATGCAGAGAACGCACCGATTCCATCCCTACTTTTGACCTCGGCAGTGCATCATCACCTCATTCGCGAGAAAACAAGAACCAAAGTTGGCTTAGTTGTTGAAAGTGGCGAGGTAAGAGAAGTTCATCACGTTGCGCTCTTAATTGGCTACGGAGCTGCTGCGGTAAATCCATATCTAGCTATGGAAAGCGCTGAGGATTTAGTTTTAACAGGAGTTATCACGGGCATTACTCCAGAGAAGGCAGTTAAGAATTTAATTAAGTCATTGGGTAAAGGCGTTTTAAAAGTTATGTCCAAGATGGGAATATCAACGATTGCCTCCTACACCGGAGCGCAAGTCTTTGAAGCTATCGGATTGTCCCAGGCATTAGTTAATGAATACTTTGTTGGAACAACATCGCGCCTTGGCGGAGTAGATCTTGAAGTAATCGCGCAAGAAACAATTGCGCGCCATCACATCGCCTATCCGCCTGGGGGAGAAGTTCCAGGATCTAAACGACTTCCAATTGGTGGGGAGTATCAATGGCGCAGAGATGGCGAACCTCATCTCTTTGATCCAGAGACTGTCTTTGCTCTCCAACATGCCACAAGATCAAAGCGCTATGACATCTTCCAGAGATATACCAAGCGAGTAGATGATCAATCCAAATCTTTGATGACGCTTCGCGGTCTCTTCACCTTTAAGCAGGGGCTAAGAAAACCAGTAGCTATAGATGAAGTTGAGCCAGTTTCAGAAATTGTTAAGAGATTTTCAACAGGAGCTATGTCCTATGGCTCAATCTCACAGGAAGCTCATGAAACGCTGGCAATTGCAATGAATCGAATCGGCGCTAAATCAAATACTGGAGAAGGCGGCGAAGATCCTGAGCGTTTCATTCCTCAAGCCAATGGTGATTCAGCAAGATCTGCAATCAAGCAAGTCGCTTCAGGAAGATTTGGTGTAACAAGTGAATATTTAGTAAATGCCGATGATATTCAAATAAAAATGGCACAAGGAGCTAAACCTGGCGAGGGTGGACAATTGCCTGGAAACAAAATTTATCCCTGGATTGCCAAGGTGCGCTACTCAACTCCTGGCGTTGGATTAATCTCACCGCCGCCACATCATGATATTTACTCGATCGAAGATTTAGCTCAACTAATTCACGACTTAAAGAATGCAAACAATAGAGCGCGTATCCATGTAAAACTTGTTGCTGAAGTTGGAGTTGGCACTGTTGCAGCAGGAGTTAGCAAGGCGCATGCCGATGTTGTTTTAATCTCTGGCCATGATGGTGGAACTGGGGCATCTCCGCTAACTTCTCTTAAACATGCTGGCGCGCCTTGGGAACTAGGTCTTGCTGAAACCCAACAGACTCTGATGCTAAATGGACTAAGAGATCGCATCGTGGTTCAAACCGATGGACAGATGAAGACAGGAAGGGATGTAGTTATTGCTGCTCTCCTTGGCGCAGAGGAATTTGGTTTTGCTACCGCACCACTAGTGGTTTCAGGTTGTGTGATGATGCGAGTCTGTCACTTAGATACCTGCCCAGTGGGTGTTGCAACTCAAAATCCAGAGCTAAGAAAACGCTTTACTGGAAAGCCAGAATTCGTTGAAACTTTCTTTGAATACATTGCTCAGGAGGTAAGAGAAATTCTTGCAAGCCTAGGTTTTAGAAGTCTTAGCGAGGCAGTCGGCGCAGTTGAAAGTTTAGAAACTTCTGCTGCAGTGGAGCATTGGAAGGCAAGTGGACTTGATTTATCACCAATTCTTGCTGCGCCAGAATCAGCATCAGGATCTGCGCGCAGAAATACCACGACTCAAGATCATGGGCTTGAAGCTGCTCTAGATAATGAGCTGATAAAACTTTCACAGAGCGCTTTAGAAAGTAAGTCTCCAATTAAATTGCAGATGAAGATTAGAAATGGTAATCGAACAGTTGGAACGATGCTGGGTTCTGAAATTACTAGAAAATATGGCGGTGAAGGCCTTGCCGATGACACAATTGATATCACCTTCCATGGCTCAGCAGGTCAATCGCTCGGAGCATTTATTCCACGCGGACTCACTCTTCGTCTCTATGGAGATACCAATGATTATCTTGGAAAGGGGCTATCTGGCGGGAGAGTAATTCTGCGCCCTGATGAGAAGGCAAAGTTTGCCTCCCATGAAAATGTAATTGCTGGAAACGTTATTGGATATGGCGCTACTCAAGGGGAAATATTTGTAAGAGGAATAGTGGGTGAGAGATTCTGTGTAAGAAACTCTGGAGCGCTAGCTGTTGTTGAAGGTGTCGGTGATCATGGCTGCGAGTATATGACTGGCGGAACTGTGGTCATTCTTGGCAAAACTGGGCGAAATTTTGCGGCTGGCATGTCAGGTGGCCGAGCATTTGTTCTTGATTTAATCCCATCGCTAGTAAATACCGAGATGGTTGATGTTTTATCTATCCCTAAAGATCAAGAGGAAAAACTCAAATCTATACTCTCTCGTTTCTATGCAGAGACTGGTTCTTTAATTGCTCATGAATTACTTGGCGATTGGCAGGCAGCATTGAAGAGATTCTCGCTTGTGATGCCAAGGGATTATGCCAAGGTGCTGGCAGTAATTGATAGAGCAGAGCGCGAAGGAAAATCATCTGATGATGCAATTATGGAGGCGCTAAATGGCTGATCCCCGTGGCTTTCTAAATACTGGAAGAGAAGTTCCAAAACGCCGCCCAGTAGATGTTCGAATTAGAGATTGGCGTGAAGTTTATGAGGAGCAAGAGTTCTCATCGCTTCAAAAGCAAGCAGGAAGGTGTATGGATTGTGGAATTCCTTTCTGTCATCAAGGCTGTCCATTAGGAAATTTAATTCCAGAGTGGAATGACTTGATTTGGCGTAATGAAAAGGTAGATGCACTAGATCGCCTGCACGCAACTAATAATTTCCCTGAATTTACTGGACGACTCTGCCCTGCTCCCTGCGAAACAGCTTGTGTTCTAGGAATTAATCAAGATCCAGTGACTATTAAGCAAGTTGAGTTAAGAATTATTGAAGAGGGATTTCAAAGTGGAAATGTGAAGCCGCTTCAACCAGATCGGATGACTGGCAAAACCATTGCAGTTATTGGCTCAGGACCAGCAGGTCTTGCCGCAGCCCAGCAGTTAACAAGAGCAGGTCATACTGTTGTGGTCTATGAAAAAGGCGAGAAAGTTGGAGGATTACTCCGCTATGGCATTCCAGAATTCAAAATGGAGAAAGCGATTCTTGATCGTCGTATCAACCAGATGCAGCGCGAAGGAACAAGATTTAGAGCAGGAGTTAACGTTGGAGTTGATATCAGCGCTGCAGAGCTTCGCGCTAAATATGACGCAATAGTTTTAGCTGTAGGGGCAACCCAATGGCGAGAACTCGATATCCCAGGAAGATCACTTAATGGCGTTTATCAAGCGATGGAATATCTGCCATGGGGAAACAAGCAAGCCCTCAATGAATTACCTTCTGAGCCACCGATAAATGCCAAGGGTAAAAATGTAATTATTCTGGGAGGTGGCGATACTGGCGCTGATTGTCTAGGAACTGCAATCCGTCAAGGAGCTGCAAGTGTTACTCAAATTGAGATTATGCCTAGGCCAAGTGATGAGCGCCCTGACTCACAGCCATGGCCAACTTATCCAATGACTTATCGTGTAAGTAGCGCCCACGAGGAATCAGGCGAGCGACTCTATTCAATATCAACGGAGGAATTTATTGGTAATGGTGCTGGGCAATTAACTGCCTTGAAAATTGTTGAGACGAAGTATGTTGATGGAAAGTTTGAAAAAGTTCCAGGAACTTCAAGGGATCTTCCTGCAGATATGGTGTTACTAGCCATGGGCTTTACTGGACCTGAGAAGAATGAATTAGTAAAAGCGCTCGAGTTAAAACTTGATTCTCGCGGAAATATTGCTCGTGATAATTCATATCGCACCAACGTTGATTCGGTCTATATCTGCGGCGATGCAGGACGTGGTCAATCACTAATTGTTTGGGCGATTGCAGAGGGGAGAAGCGCTGCTTCCGCAGTAGATGCAGATCTAATGGGACATACGCAGTTGCCATCGCCGATTGAGCCAACTGCTCGACCACTAACGGTTTAATTCCTTGCTAATTACTCTTATGCCAAATAAGGCAATAAAGTAAGCACATGCGCCGCGCCAAAATTGTCTGCACCATGGGCCCTGCAGTTGAGAGCGTTGAAAAAGTCTCGGAGCTAATTAGAGCTGGAATGAATGTGGCAAGGCTAAATCTCTCCCATGGTGGATATGAAGAGCATCAAAACCGCCTAGATCTAGTAAGGGCTGAGGCTGCGCGAATTAAACAGCCTGTGGCAATCATGGTTGATCTTCAAGGACCAAAGATTCGCCTAGGAAGATTTGAAAACGGTCCTCATGAACTAATGCGTGGAGATACTTTTATAATTACCACCGATGATATTGCTGGCGACAAGTCTCGCGTCTCAACTACCTATAAAGGACTTCCCGGCGATTGCAAGGCTGGAGACTTAATCCTTATCGATGATGGCAAAGTAACAGTTCAGGTTATTGAGGTTAAAGGTAGTGATGTAATCACTAAAGTAATTGAGCCAGGATTTGTTTCTAATAACAAAGGCATAAACCTTCCAGGAGTTGCAGTATCAGTTCCTGCCATGAGTGAGAAAGATATTGAAGATCTTCGATGGGGGCTTAAGGCAGGGGCAGACTTCATCGCCTTATCATTTGTAAGATCTGCAAAAGATATCGATGATGTTTACAAAGTAATGGATGAAGTGGGCCATCGCATTCCTGTTATCGCCAAGATTGAAAAACCTCAAGCGGTCGATAACCTGGAGGAGATAGTTCTAGCATTTGATGGAATTATGGTCGCTCGCGGTGATCTCGGTGTTGAAATGCCGATTGAAGATATTCCACTTGTGCAGAAGCGATGCATCACTCTTGCTAGGGAAAATGCAAAGCCAGTAATTGTTGCAACTCAGATGCTTGATTCAATGATTAACAACTCTCGGCCAACAAGAGCTGAGGCAACAGATTGCGCAAATGCCGTTCTTGATGGCGCTGATGCTTTGATGCTTTCAGGTGAGACTAGCGTGGGAGCATTTGCAATTGAGGCAGTATCAACTATGGCTCGAATCATTGAAAAGACTGAGAAGGAGGCGCTTGATTTAATTCCAGCCCTGCAACACAACCCAAAAACTAAGGGTGGGGCAATAACAAAGGCTGCAACCGAGGTTGGCCTAACAATTGGCGCACAAGTTCTGGCCGCTTTTACCAAGAGCGGTGATTCTGCGCGAAGAATGTCAAGACTTAGATCGCCAATTCCAATTTTGGCACTCACCCCTGATACTGCTACTTATAACCAGATGGCACTTACTTGGGGGGTTGAACCACTTTTAACCCCATTGGTTACTACGACCGATGAGATGGTTAAGCAGGTAGATACGATTTTGATTGAAAGTAAGCGAGTGGCTGTTGGTGAGTTAATCATGATTGTTGCTGGTTCCCCTCCAGGAATTCCTGGCTCAACCAATGCTATGCGTGTTCATAAGGTGGGAGATGCTGTCAGTGGCGTTGCTCCTGCCTATCGCTAGAATATTCTTGAATTAAATCTAGCCTCGGTACTCCAACGGTAGAGAGGGCGGTCTCAAACACCGCATAGTGTCGGTTCAAATCCGACTCGAGGCACGTGAATATCAATATCAAATCTAGTTCCCATCGCATCCTTATTGCTGAAGATGAAACTTTGATTCGTATGGATTTAGTTGAAATGCTAAGTGAGTCGGGGTATGAAGTAGTTGGCCAGGCAAGCAATGGCCAAGAAGCTATTGATCTTGCTAAAGAGTTAAAACCTGATTTAGCAATCCTTGATGTGAAGATGCCAATCCTTGATGGAATCTCTGCTGCAACTCAGATTATCGAAATCTCTCCAGTTCTAATGCTTACTGCATTTAGCCAGAAAGATTTGATAGAGCGAGCAAGTGATGCTGGAGCGATGGCATATGTCGTTAAACCTTTTACAATCAACGATCTGATCCCAGCAATTGAGATCTCAATTAGTCGTCATAGACAGATGAAATCTCTAGCACTTGAGGTAAGCGATCTTCATGAAAGACTTGAGAGTAGAAAGTTAATTGATAGAGCTAAGGGAATTTTGATGAAGGCCCTAAACCTCTCAGAGCCTGAGGCATTTTCATGGATTCAGCGGGCTGCGATGGACCGGCGAATTTCGATGAAAGAGGTGGCCAAAGCGGTAATTGACCCCGCGGCTGCTCCTAATAAGTAGGTATGCACCGCTTTTCATCAAAAAGTAACAGGAATGTAATTCTCCAAGCGATAAACCCGGTTGCCCCACTGTTGAACCTAAGGCTAACCTTCACCCCTCCCTGTCCCAGGGGGCATGATCATGAATGAAAGGTACTAAATGAAAAAGCGTGGATTAATTTCGGTTGCTGCAGCGGCCGCACTGGCAGCTGCGTCACTGGTTGCAGTTGCACCAGCGTCAAATGCAGCAGCTAAGACAATCACCCTCGCGTTTCAGGGTCCTCTAACTGGTGAAGAAGCATCAGTTGGTCAGGACGAATTGGCTGGCATGCTTTATGCAGTCAAACTCTTTAACGCGAAGAACAAAGGTAAGTATGTAGTTAAGGTTGTTCAGGCAGATGACCAGGGCGATCCAGCACAATCTGCAAAGGTTGCTCCAGGAATCGCATCAAACAAGAAGATCATTGGTCTTGTTGGCGCTGCTTACTCAGGTGCAACAATTGCCGCACTTCCTTATTACAAGCAACGCAATTTGCCAATGATTTCACCATCTGCAACTCGCGTGTCAATCACTGACCCAGCTGCAGGAAACATTGGATTCCCAGTGTTCCACCGCATCCCACCAACCGATAAGGTTCAGGGTCCAGCACTATTTAAACTAGCAACCAAGGGTGTCTCATCACCTAAGGTATTCGTAGTTGATGATCAATCAGCTTACGGCGTTGGTCTAGTTGATTACATGAAGCCTTCAATTCCTGCTGGTCAATCAGCTGGATTTGATAGCGTTTCTGACAAGACAACTGACTGGTCTGCAACGATCTCTAAGATCAAGACTGCAGCTGCAAACGTTGTTATCTACACCGGCTATTTCCCACAGGCTGCACCATTCTTCAAGCAGCTACGTGATAGCGGATACACCGGAATCCTTGCAGGCGGCGACGGCGTACTAAGCCCAACTTTCGTAACTCTTGCTCCAGCATCAGTTCTCGAGGGTGTTCGTCTAACTGCAGGAACAGTCCCACTTGCTGAAATCGATGCAAAGCTTGAAGCAGATTTCGCAAAGAAGATGGGTAAGGCCTCAGGCGTTTACGCTGCTGAGTCCATCGATGCTACAAACGTCTTCCTAGCCTGTATTGCAAAGGGTGTTTCCACTCGTGCTGCAATGCTTAAGTGCGTTAAGTCATACAGCGGTAAGTCATTAACCGGCACCACCATTAAGTTTGATGCTTATGGCGATGTCGCTGGTGGCGCGTTGAACGGCTTCGTAGTTAAGGGCGGCGTTATCAAGTTCGACGGTCCAGTAAAGTAAAAAAGTAGGAAAATAGTGTTCGGCAGGCTCTCACATTGAGGGCCTGCCGAAACTTTAAATCAAAGTTTTAGATAGGAATCAGGCGCCTTGATAGGAAACTTTCTAGATCAGTTCTGGTCGCTAACTTTTGGCGGCTTAAGCCTTGGCTTTATTTACATCCTCATAGCTTTGGGCTACACAATGGTTTACGGCGTCCTGCGCATGATCAATTTTGCTAATTCAGAGATATTTATGGTTGGCACATTTGCCACGATTATCATCATCAGAGATGTATTCAAATTTACACAAACTACCGAATACGCGACAGGCTTTCGACTTTGGCTTATCTTAGGAACGGCATTGATATTTGCCATGTTGGTTTCAGGAATTCTCTCGATGTTGGTTGAAATGGTGGCTTATCGCAGATTGCGAAGGATGAACTCTGGGGTTCTTGCTCCTTTGATTTCAGCTATCGGTGTCTCAATGGTGCTTTCAGAGTCTGTTCGAATCCTTACTGATTCCAGGCCAGTAGCAAGCCCTCGAGCAATGGAAAAGAAGTTTCTTGGTCAATTCTTTGATGCTGGTATTCGAATTGATAACACTATTATTGTTGTTTCTGCGTTAATACTCTTTGCTGTGCTGATTACTTTTGTTAATAAAACCCGAATGGGTAAGGCAATTCGTGCTGTATCAATGAATCCAAATGCAGCGCGGTTGATGGGTATAAATATCGATGGCGTAATTTCTGCAACATTTTTAGTTGGTGGCCTAATGACAGGTGCGGCAGGATTTTTCTACACCTTAAAGTATGAAAATACCTCGGCATTTATTGGATTTGAATTGGGAATTGCAGCCTTTACCGCTGCTATTTTGGGTGGAATTGGAAATATTAAAGGCGCCTTCTATGGCGGCCTTGCTCTTGGGCTACTTGAAACCTATGCCTCATTCTTCCTTGGCACTCAATGGAAGGCTGTGACAGTATTTATAGTTCTTGTTTTAATTCTCTACACCAGACCGAACGGGTTATTCGGTGAAGCGCTAACCCAGACGAGGGCATGATGATAAATCTTCGTGACAAGGGAGCAGAGATCTGGGAAAACCAGGGACGCGTTGGTCGCATAGTTATAGCTGCGTGCGCCATTGCAATTGTTGCGGCGCTGCCATTTATGGGTGGAACTTTTCTTAATACTCCCGTAGCTGATTACGAATCAGTTCTGGTCTATCCAATTGCCATGTTTGTTCTAATGGCCATTGGCTTAAATATTGTTATTGGAAAAAGCGGTCTTTTAGATCTTGGTTATGTGGCATTTTTTGCAATTGGTGCCTACACCATGGGTTTACTTGGAACTAAGACTGGTCTAAATACCTGGGAGATTCTGCCAATTGGAATTGCTATGGCTATGTTCTCTGGAATTATTCTCGGAGTTCCAGCTCTAAAGCTTCGTGGCGATTACCTAGCTATTATTACTTTGGGTTTTGGCGAAATTGTTAGGATCGTTGCGTTAAACCTTGGAGCATTAGGAAGATCAGAGGGAATCCAAGGCATTCCAACTCCACCTGGAATATTTGGCATTGAATATGCCTTTGATAGTCACCGCATTTATTACTGGACTCTACTAATTCTCATTTTGCTGGCAATCTGGATGGTTAGACGACTATCTGCGCGCCGTGCTGGCCGTGCCTGGGAATCTATTCGTCAAGATGAAGATGCAGCAGAGTTACTTGGCGTGCCAACATTCAAATATAAAGTCTGGGCTTTCGTCCTTGGCGCATCCGTTGGTGGAGCTGCTGGCGTTATCTATGCTTCAAAAACTCTATTTATCGCGCCAGATAACTTCACACTTCAAATCTCTATATTAATCCTGGCCTGCGTAGTTTTTGGTGGAATGGGAAATATCTGGGGAGTCATTCTTGGCGCAGTAATTCTTGGTTATCTCCCTGACCGTATTCGTTTCTTATCAGAAGCACGCCTTCTTGTTTTTGGCTTAGTTTTGGTAATCATGATGAATCTACGCCCGGATGGAATTCTTCCTAGAAAGAAACGCGAAAAAGCAATTGTTAAAAAGGATGCCTCATGAGCAAATCCTTAATAGAGCTAAAGAATGTCACCATGAAATTTGGTGGTGTTACCGCACTAAGTGATGTGACCTTTGATGTTAAAGAAAAAGAAATTTTGGGTCTGATTGGGCCAAATGGCGCGGGTAAGACAACGGTATTTAATGTAATCACCGGCGTATATCAAATAACATCCGGTGAGATTATTTTTGATGGAAAATCTTTAGCTGGAGTTAAGCGCTACAAGATTACAAAAAGAGGAGTCGCTAGAACTTTCCAGAATATTCGACTCTGGGGAGATATGACTGCCCTTGAAAATGTGATGACCGCTGCTGATACCCATAAGAAATCTGGTTTAGTTTCAGGGTTGTTCGGGTTCCCAATTTCACGTCGCGAAGAAAAGCGCGACAAAGCAAGAGCGCAGGAGCTATTAGATTTCATCGGAATTGGCGAATACTCTGATCGCCTAGCAAAGAATCTTCCCTATGGCGTGCAGAGAAGACTTGAGATTGCAAGAGCAATGGGAGCGGAGCCAAAGTTACTTCTACTTGATGAACCAGCAGCTGGATTTAATCCTGCAGAGAAGGTTGAGCTAGCAGCAACAATTAGAAAAATTCGTGATGCTGGATATACCGTGCTTTTGATTGAGCACGATATGTCTCTTGTTATGAAAGTATCAGATCGAGTCGTTGTTCTAGATTTTGGACAGAAAATTGCTGATGACTCACCTCGAAACGTCCAAGATGATAAGAGAGTAATCGAGGCTTATTTAGGAGTACCTGAAGATGCGTCTTGAAATTAAAGATCTTCGTGTTGCCTATGGGAAAATCGAGGCGGTTAAGGGCATTTCACTTGTTGTAAACCAAGGTGAAATTGTCTCCCTCATTGGAGCCAACGGTGCTGGAAAAACTACACTCCTTAAGACTATCTCTGGGTTATTGAATCCAACCTCAGGCTCTATCACCTACGATGGTGAGGATATTTTGAAATACAAGGCCCACCAAAGAGTTTCGCTTGGAATTTCTCAAGCTCCGGAGGGTCGCGGAATATTTCCTGGAATGACCGTTCTTGAAAATCTAGAACTTGGTAAATATCACCTAAAGATGAAGAAGTCTGAGATTGCCGAGGATCTAGCAACAGTTTATGAGTTATTTCCACGGTTAAAAGAGCGTGCTACTCAAGCAGGAGGAACTCTCTCAGGTGGCGAGCAACAGATGCTTGCGATTGGGCGAGCGCTTATGGCTAAGCCAAAAGTACTCCTTCTTGATGAGCCTTCAATGGGACTTGCCCCACAGATGATTGCCAATATTTTCCGAATCATTACCCAGATTAATAAAATTGGAGTGACAATTCTTCTAGTAGAGCAAAATGCTCAGCAAGCGCTACAGCGCTCAGACCGAGCATATGTATTAGAAGTTGGAAATATCACTAAGGAAGCCAAGGGCAAAGACTTGCTAAATGATCCGCATGTTAAGTCAGCTTATCTTGGAACAGGGGCGCACGAGCTAGATTAACTAGCGCTGAGCAAGAATTAAGCATGTAATTCTTGCGGTGCAGGTTTTCTCGCCTTTATCGTTGGTAATCTCTACGTTATAAGTGCAGAGAGTTTTTCCAAGTGTTACTGCTGTTGCAACCGCTGTTACATAACCCTCTGTTGCGCTCTTATGATGGCTTGCACTTATCTCAATTCCAACAATTCTTCTAGAGGGTCCTGCATGTAGGTGGGTTCCAACTGAGCCTAAGCTTTCTGCTAGAACAACATTTGCTCCGCCATGAAGTAGGCCAAAAGGTTGCGTATTTCCTTCAACCGGCATTCTGCCAACTAGGCGCTGCGGGCTAGCTTCAGTGATTTCAATTCCCATCTTCTTATCAAGGGCCCCGCGGCCACGATCATTTAATATCTCATTGAAGTCTGTCATGTGGGCAATTGTATGTGGCAATGCCTAAGATTAAGCGCGATGAAGAAGAAGTTGCTCATACTCGATGGCCATTCAATGGCCTTTAGAGCTTTCTATGCCCTGCCAGTTGAGAACTTTTCAACCTCGAGCGGTCAGCCCACAAATGCAATCTATGGTTTTGCCTCCATGCTGATTAACTTAATCAGAGATGAGAAACCAACTCATATTGCAACTGCCTTTGATGTATCTCGCAAGACCTTTAGATCAGAAAAGTTTCCGGAATATAAAGCAAATAGAGCCGCCACTCCTGAGGAGTTTCGCTCTCAGGTCTCCTACATTAATGAGCTCCTAGATGCCTTTGCGATTCCGCACTTTGAGCTTGAGGGCTTTGAAGCCGATGATGTAATCGCAACTTTTGTGAAACACTTTAGCGATGAGGCAGAGATATACATCTGCTCTGGAGATCGTGATTCATTTCAATTAGTGAGTGATCAAGTAACTGTCCTTTATCCAAAAAAAGGCGTGACCGAGCTCTCCAGAATGACGCCCAGTGCAGTATTCGAAAAATATGGGCTAACGCCAAAGCAATATCCTGACTTTGCTGCCCTTCGCGGCGATCCAAGTGATAACTTGCCATCAATACCTGGAGTTGGAGAGAAGACAGCAACTAAATGGATTCAAGAATTTGGCTCCCTTTCAGAGTTGATTGCCAAGGTAGATACCGTTCCAGGCAAAGCAGGGGAGGCCTTAAGGACAGCACTTTCTGCAGTAATAACCAATCGTGAATTGACTCAACTTAGAGACGACTTACCGCTATCGCCTGACTTAACAGATCTTGCATGGAGCGGTGTTGAAATATCAAAAGTGAATCAATTATTTGAAAAACTAGAAATTAAAGCTCTCAAAGCAAGGGTTGCTCCCTTTGCTAAAGGAGGACAAGTAAAAGAAGTTGTTGCAAAAAAGGCGAGCGTTCGCGATATAAGTAAAAATGAATTTGCAAAATCACTTAGCTCTAGCACGGGCCTTGTGGGACTACTACTTTCAGAGACCCAAGCAGCAATTTCGATTGAGCCAGAGTTGGTCTTGGTTGCACCGCTTAGTGAGGTATCAGATTTGATAACTAGCTTTGAAGGATTCATCTTTCATGGCGCAAAGAAAGCGATCTCCTCAAAGCGCTTAAGAACAGTAGCTGTTGATACTGAAGTTGCTGCCTATTTACTTAATGCTGGTTCAAGAGATATTGCACTAGCTGACCTCCTGCAGAAGTATCTTGGGGTTGAAAGTGAAAACAGACCTACAGACCTGTTCTCCTCGGATTGGGATCCAAGCATCGCTTCCCACCTAGGTGAACTCTGGGCAACGCTTTCAAAAGAACTAGAGGCAATGAGCTGCCTTGATTTATATAACCAGATAGAGATGCCCACGATGCATGTGTTGGCCGAAATGGAGGCAACTGGCATCGCAATTGATAAAGCAGAGATGAAGTCTTTATTGAGCTTCTTTGAGAAAGAAGAGGCAGAAGCGACATCCCTTGCATACAAGTCGGTTGGACACGAATTTAACGCTGCCTCCCCGAAGCAATTGCAGGTGGTTTTATTTGAAGAGTTAAAGCTTCCGAAAACAAAGAGGATTAAAACTGGCTTTAGTACCGATGCCGAATCTTTAGAGTGGCTTTATTCAACAACTAAGCATCCAGTTTTAGCTTCGCTTCTGCGAATTCGCGAAGTTGGAAAGCTTAGAACAACTGTTGATGGACTACTTAATTCAACTAAAGCTGATAGCAGAATTCACACCACTTTTCAGCAAACTACAACTGCAACAGGCCGACTTTCATCAACAGAGCCAAACCTACAAAATATTCCAATCAGAAGCGATGAGGGGAGAAGAATTAGAAACTGCTTTATCGCCCAAGATCCATTTGTTGATCTATTAACTGCTGATTACAGCCAGATTGAGATGCGCATTATGGCCCACTTATCTGATGACAAGGGACTACTGGAAGCATTTAGAACTGGAGAGGACTTGCATTCAACAGTTGGCGCACAAGTATTTGATGTTCCAGTATCAAAAGTTGATGCAGATATGAGAAGGCAGATTAAGGCAATGTCCTATGGACTTGCATATGGTCTTTCCTCTTATGGACTTGCCCAGCAATTAGATATTTCACCAACTGATGCAAGTATTTTGATGAGCAAATATTTTGAACGATTTGGAGGCATTCAAGATTATTTGAAAGAAGTTGTAAAAATTGCTCGTGAAAAAGGCTATACCGAAACGATTCTGGGCAGAAGGCGCTATCTACCTGATCTAAACCATGAAAATCGTGGCAGACGTGAAATGGCAGAGCGGATGGCTCTTAATGCTCCAATCCAAGGATCTGCTGCAGACATAATTAAAGTTGCGATGCTAAATGTCGAAAAAGCCATGAAGAGTAAGAATTTATCATCAAGACTATTACTTCAGGTCCATGATGAATTGATCTTTGAAATCGCCAAGGGTGAGCATGAGGTCATGGAAGAATTGGTAAGAAAGCAGATGGGAAGTGCTTTTGAGCTAAAGGCTCCACTTGATGTCAATATCGGCTTTGGAAAGAGTTGGGATTTAGCAGCCCATTAGCCTCAAATTGACCGATAAGCGCATTAGAAAGTAGATTTACGCCCTCGCTTAAGGTTCCTGTGCATCCTCGGACGTAGTAGGAAGCGCCCCTTTGCTAGTAGAAAATCTACAAGTAGATGGAGTCGGACTTTGTGCGTGCCCTACTAGAAAAATTCCCCACGGAGTACCTTGTCAACTCAAATAACAGTAAACGATGTTGGAAATGCAGAAGATTTTCTCGCCGCAATCGAAGGCACAATAAAGAATTTCAATGATGGAGATCTAGTCTCTGGCGTAATAGTCCAGGTAGATCGCGACGAAGTCCTTCTTGATATTGGTTATAAAACTGAAGGCGTAATTCCAGCTAGAGAGCTCTCGATCCGCCATGACCTTGATCCAAGTGAATTGGTAAAAGTTGGAGATCGCGTTGAAGCCCTAGTTCTGCAGAAGGAAGATAAAGAAGGTCGATTAATACTTTCTAAGAAGCGCGCACAGTATGAAAAAGCCTGGAGCGATATTGAAGGCAAGAAAGAGCGCGATGAAGTTGTCACGGGTACAGTAATTGAAGTTGTTAAGGGTGGCTTAATTGTTGATATTGGCCTAAGAGGTTTTCTTCCAGCATCGCTTGTTGAGATGCGCCGAGTTAGAGATCTCTCGCCATATATTGGAAAAGAAATTGAAGCCCGCATTATTGAACTTGATAAGAACCGTAACAACGTAGTTCTATCCCGTAGAGCATTTTTAGAGCAGAGCCAATCTGAATCCCGCACAACTTTCCTTAATCAGTTAATCAAGGGTCAAGTGCGCGAAGGCGTAGTTTCATCAATCGTTAACTTTGGCGCATTCGTAGACCTTGGCGGTGTTGATGGTCTTGTCCACGTCTCTGAGCTCTCTTGGAAACATATCGATCATCCAGGTGAAGTTGTTGCCGTTGGCGATGAGGTTACTGTTGAAGTTCTGGAAGTTGATTTTGAGCGTGAGAGAGTTTCACTTTCTCTAAAAGCAACACAGGAAGATCCATGGCAGGCATTTGCTCGCACCCACACTATCAATCAGGTAGTGCCAGGTGAGGTTACAAAGCTAGTTCCATTCGGCGCCTTTATAAAGGTATTCGATGGAATCGAAGGTTTAGTTCACATCTCAGAGCTAGCAGAGCGCCACGTTGAAATTCCAGAGCAGGTAGTTCAAGTTGGAGACTCTTTGTTTGTAAAGATTATCGATATTGATCTGGAGCGCCGCCGCATCTCACTTTCTCTTAAGCAAGCAAATGAGGGACAAGATGTTGCAGTTGAAGCTTTTGATCCAACTCAATACGGAATGCCAGCTCGCTATGATGAAAATGGAAACTTTATTTATCCTGAAGGCTTTGATGCTTCAACCCAGGAGTGGCAGCCAGGATATGAAACACAGCGCCAGGAGTGGGAGCGGCAATATGCTGAAGCTCAAACTAGATTCTTGGCTCATAAGAAGCAGAAGGCGGAGGCTCAAGCAGCCGATGCTGCAGCTGCCTCAGTTGCTACCCCAGAAGCCGAGTAACTCTGCCCCGTTTTAAATCACTGGGTCCTTCTTTGAAGGGCCCAGTTTTATTTTTCTAGATAGGCTGAAGCAGTGTTAAGAGTTGCGTTAACTGGCGGGATCGGATCAGGTAAGAGCCTGGTTGGTGAGATTCTGGAAGAACTTGGCGCCTTAGTTATCGATTCTGATCAATTAGCCCGTGAAGTTATTGAACGAGGAAGCCCGGGATATGAGGAAGTTGTTAACGCCTTTGGCGACTCAATTTTAAGTGAAGGACAGATAGATCGTTCAAAATTGGCAGCAGTTGTCTTTAAAGAGAGCGATTTACGAAAGAAATTAGAATCAATAATTCACCCACTGGTTCGAGAAGCTGCTGAGAAGCTAGCAAAGAAGCTGCCGAGCGGGGCTATTTTAATTAATCAGATTCCCTTACTCGTTGAAAGTGATGGCGCTAAGAGATTTGACTATGTTGTAACAGTCTCAGCTGATGAGGAAATAAGACGTGAGCGTTTACGTTTGCGGGGTTTAAAGGATTACGAGATCACCCAGAGAATTGCAGCTCAAGTCAGTGATTCGCAGCGGGAGAAGATAGCTAATTACATCATCAGAAATGATGGCAGCATCGATGAGTTAACTCGGGCGGTGGAGGCGTTAATGGCCAACGAGCTCCTGCCTAGAGCTCAGAAGCAAGGTTTGTAATATGGCGCGAGCAGTTACATCAACGCCAAGAGCTAATCGGGCCTTTGAGGTCATCAGCGATTTTAAGCCAGCAGGAGATCAACCTGATGCGATTGCAGAGTTGACTCGCAGAATTAATGGTGGTGAGAGCGATGTGGTCTTACTCGGAGCTACTGGAACTGGAAAGTCTGCAACAACTGCCTGGCTAATTGAGGCAGTTCAGCGTCCAACCCTAGTTCTTGCGCCAAATAAAACTCTTGCAGCTCAACTTGCAAATGAGTTTAAAGAGCTGATGCCAAATAATGCCATTGAATACTTTGTCTCTTATTACGACTATTACCAACCTGAGGCCTATGTCCCGCAGACTGATACCTTCATAGAGAAAGACTCATCAGTTAATTCTGAAGTTGAGCGTCTTCGTTACTCGGCCACATACTCACTTTTAACTAGGCGCGATGTAATAGTTGTTGCTTCGGTCTCATGCATATACGGCCTTGGCACCCCGCAGGAATATATCGATCGAATGATCACTCTTGCTGTGGGAGATAAAATTGATAGAAATGTTTTACTTAGACGCTTTGTTGATATCCAGTACAAGCGAAACGATATGGCCTTTGAGAGGGGAACCTTTAGAGTTCGTGGTGATACGGTTGAAATTATTCCAGTTTATGAAGAGCTAGCTACCAGAATTGAATTCTTTGGCGATGAAATTGAACGCTTAACTACACTACATCCACTAACTGGTGAAATTGTTAGTGATGTTAAAGAAGTATTCATATTTCCAGCTACTCATTACTCAGCAGGGCCTGAGACGATGAAGCGCGCTATTGCAAATATTGAAGCTGAGCTAGATGTTCGCCTTAAAGAGTTAGAGAAGGCTAATAAGCTACTTGAGGCCCAGCGGCTTAGAATGCGAACCACATTTGATATTGAAATGATGCTGCAGCTTGGCTTCTGTTCTGGAATTGAGAATTACTCAAGGCATATAGATTTTCGAGAGCCAGGCTCTGCCCCTAACTGTCTACTTGATTACTTTCCAGAGGACTTCCTTTGCGTCATTGATGAATCTCATATCACTGTTCCACAAATTGGGGCGATGTATGAAGGCGATGCATCAAGAAAGAGAACGCTTGTGGAGCATGGTTTCCGCTTGCCAAGCGCTCTTGATAACCGTCCTTTAAAGTTTGCCGAATTTCTAGAGCGAACCCCACAGAAGGTTTATCTCTCAGCAACTCCTGGCCCCTATGAGATGGAGAAAACAGGGGGAGTATTTGTTGAGCAGGTTATCAGGCCAACTGGACTTGTCGATCCCAAGATCGTTCTGAAACCAATAAAGAATCAAATCGATGACTTAATGTCAGAAATTAAGATAAGAGCTGAGAAGAATGAGCGGGTCTTAGTAACAACTCTGACAAAGAAGATGGCAGAGGATTTAACTGACTTCTTTACAGATGCTGGAATCCGGGTTCGATATTTGCACTCAGAGGTTGATACTTTAAGAAGAGTTGAACTGCTTAGAGAATTAAGGCTTGGTGAATACGATGTTCTAATCGGAATCAACTTGCTACGTGAGGGTCTAGATCTTCCCGAAGTATCACTTGTTGCAATTCTCGATGCCGATAAAGAGGGATTCCTGCGCTCAACTCGCTCGCTAATTCAAACTATTGGACGCGCTGCCCGAAATGTTTCAGGCGAAGTTCATATGTATGCCGACAAGATCACTGATTCCATGACTAGAGCAATCGATGAAACTAATCGCAGAAGAGCAAAACAGGTGGCCTATAACCTAGCAGCAGGGCTTGATCCTCAGCCGCTTCGTAAGAAGATTGCAGACATCACCGATTTAATCGCTGAGGAGAGCGATGACACCAACGCTTTGCTGGCTGGAAATAAGAAGCGCGGAATGAGTCAGACTCCAGTTGGCGTGCATGCCAAATCACTCGTAGCCTTACCGCTTGCTGAGTTATTGGGACTAATCGATTCTCTAACCGAGCAGATGAGAAATGCAGCATCAGAATTGCAATTTGAACTTGCAGCTCGTCTGCGAGACGAGATAAAAGAGTTAAAGAGGGAGCTTCGAGGGATGCAGGAAGGGGGTATGTGATGAGCGCAGATCGTTTAATTGTTCGTGGTGCAAGAGAACATAATCTAAAGAATGTCTCCCTTGATCTTCCAAGAAATGCAATGATTGTTTTTACCGGGCTATCTGGATCTGGTAAATCATCTCTTGCCTTTGACACAATATTTGCTGAAGGCCAGAGGCGCTATGTCGAGTCCCTTTCTGCCTATGCGCGCCAATTCCTAGGACAGATGGATAAGCCAGATGTTGACTTCATTGAGGGGCTATCTCCAGCTGTATCCATTGATCAAAAATCAACTAATCGAAATCCAAGATCGACAGTTGGAACTATTACTGAGGTCTATGACTATCTTCGTCTTCTCTTCGCCAGAGCAGGAAAGCCACATTGCCCAAAGTGTGGAAAAGAGATTGCAAAACAGACCCCACAAAATATTGTCGATCAAATCCTCGAGCTTCCAGCAGAGACTAAGTTTCAAGTATTAGCACCTGTTATTAGGGCGCGAAAGGGAGAGTTTGTTGATCTCTTCAAAGATTTCATTGCTCAGGGATACTCAAGAGTCAGAGTTGATGGAACAACAGTTGCCTTAACTGAGGCTCCAAAACTAAAGAAACAAGAAAAGCACACCATCGAAGTAGTAATTGATCGTTTGACTGCTAAGCCAGAGGGAAGGCAGCGATTAACCGATTCAATTGAAACAGCTTTAAAGCTGGCTAATGGCCTTGTGACTCTAGATTTTGTTGATGCAAAGGGGGCAGATAAAGAGCGAACCTATAGTGAGCTCTTAGCTTGCCATGATTGTGGACTTTCATTCCAGGAGATGGAGCCAAGATCGTTTTCCTTTAATTCACCATTTGGGGCTTGCGCTGAGTGCACCGGCATTGGTTCAAAACTTGAAGTTGATGAAGAGCTAGTGATTCCAGATGACTCAATATCAATAAATGATGGCGCAATTGCTCCTTGGTCAGGTGGGCAGTCCTCTGACTACTTTATAAATCTCTTGGAGGCACTAGCTGCCGATGTTAAGTTCTCCCTAAACACTCCCTGGAGCAAACTCTCTGTTAAAGCAAAAGATGCAATTTTAAATGGCTATGAATATGAAGTTCATGTTAAATACAAGAATCGCTACGGCCGAGTAAGAAATTACTCAACAGGATTTGAAGGAGTCATTCCTTTTGTTCATCGCAGGCATTCAGAAACTGATAGTGATTACAGCAGAGAGAGATTTGAAGCCTATATGCGACAAATCCCATGTCCTGCCTGTAAGGGTTCTCGTCTAAAGCCAGAGGTCTTGGCTGTTACCTTAGGCGGCAAAAACATCGCAGAAATATGCGAGCTTTCAATTGAGGATTGCGCGAAGTTTTTAAAGGGCTTAAAACTTGCATCGCGTGAGGCGAAAATCGCTGAGCGCGTAATGAAGGAAGTACATGCTCGACTTGGGTTTTTACTTGATGTTGGACTCGAATACTTAACTCTTGCAAGACCTGCAGCGACGCTCTCTGGAGGTGAGGCGCAGAGAATTCGCCTTGCAACTCAGATTGGTTCAGGCTTAGTTGGAGTTCTCTATGTTCTAGATGAACCAAGTATCGGTCTTCACCAAAGAGATAATAAGCGCCTGATAGAGACTCTGACGCATCTTAGAGACCTAGGAAATACCTTAATTGTCGTTGAACACGATGAAGAGACGATTAGAACTGCAGACTGGATCGTTGATATTGGTCCAGGTGCGGGAGAGCATGGCGGAGAGATTGTCGTATCAGGGGATTACCAAGCCCTGATTGATTCTAAGAAGTCAATCACTGGAGCCTACATATCAGGTCGATCAAAAATAGATATCCCTAAGAAGCGACGAGCGATTAACGCTAAGCGAGTTCTGACCATCAAGGAAGCCAAGGAAAATAACTTAAGAAATGTTGATGTAACTATCCCGCTCGGAGTTTTCGTTGCTGTTACAGGAGTCAGCGGCTCTGGAAAATCTACCCTGGTAAACGACATTCTCTATTCCGTGCTTGCAAATAAGTTAAACGGAGCTCGAATAGTTCCTGGTCGCCACAGAAGCATTTCTGGTATCGATCAACTCGATAAAGTCGTTCACGTAGATCAATCTCCGATTGGCAGAACTCCGCGCTCAAACCCTGCTACCTACACTGGAGTCTTTGACAAGATTCGTGCACTATTTTCGGAAACAAGTGAAGCAAAAGTGCGTGGCTATCAACAGGGACGCTTCTCATTTAATGTTAAAGGTGGAAGATGTGAGAATTGCTCTGGTGATGGAACTATCACTATCGAGATGAACTTTTTACCTGATGTATATGTGCCTTGCGAAGTCTGCCATGGAGCAAGATATAACAGAGAGACTTTAGAGGTTCATTACAAGGGCAAGACAATTGCTGAAGTTCTTGACATGCCCATTGAGAAGGCTCAAGATTTCTTTGAATCAATTCCTGCCATTCACCGCTATCTAAAGACGCTCTGTGATGTGGGCCTTGGCTATGTTCGACTTGGTCAATCCGCGCCAACTCTTTCGGGAGGAGAGGCGCAGAGAGTCAAGCTTTCAACAGAGCTACAACGCCGATCAACGGGGCGAACAATATATGTACTTGATGAGCCAACGACAGGACTTCACTTTGAAGATGTAAGGAAACTTCTTGGCGTGCTTCAAAGACTAGTTGATACTGGAAATACTGTTGTTGTTATTGAACATAATATGGATGTTATTAAGTGCGCAGATTGGATTATTGACCTAGGACCGGAGGGTGGAACTGGGGGAGGAAGCATCGTTGCTGAAGGAGTTCCAGAGGCAATTGCAAAGGTTTCTGCCAGCTATACCGGAAAGTTCCTCCGCGAAACACTAAAGAAGTAGCTATGGCAGATCCTGCTTCATACCGCCCAGAGAATGTTCCCGATGAACCTGGGGTCTATCGCTTCTTTAATGAAAAAGATGAAGTTATCTATGTAGGAAAGGCGAGATCGCTAAAGAATCGGATTAACTCCTACTTTCAGAAAAACGTTGGCGAGAAAACTTATCGAATGATTCATTCCGCTAATAGAGTTGATTGGACGCTAGTAAGAAGCGAGGTCGAGGCGCTTCAATTGGAATTTACCTGGATTAAAGAGGAGAACCCTGCCTTTAATGTGCAATTTAAAGATGATAAGAGCTATCCATATCTAGCTCTTACAATGGATGAGAAATATCCACGTCTACTCATAACTAGGAGAGCAAAACAGAAAGGTGTCACCTACTTTGGCCCCTTCACCCATGCCTGGGCGCTTCGCTCAACATTTGATGTTCTCCTAAAGCTCTTTCCAGTTAGATCATGTTCAAATAGCAACTTTGAAAGAGCTCAGCGAGCTAAGCGTCCCTGCCTACTAGGAGATATCGGAAAATGCGCCGCTCCATGTGTGGATCGAATTACCGAAGGCGATCACCGAATACTTGCACAGCGCCTAGGCGAATTCATCTCTGATGGTTCAGCAGATATTACTCAAGCTCTGCGCGATCAGATGGCTGAGGCTGCAAGAGCAGAGGAGTTTGAAAGAGCCGGAAAATTACGTGATCAACTAGAGGCGCTAGAGCGGGCAAGTGAATCAACAGATAACGCACTATCAGACTCCATCTTCTCTGACTTCATTGCAATTCACCAAGATATTACCCACGCTGCAATTTCAATATTTAGAGTTAGAGCGGGAAGGGTCATCAGCTCGCGCTCTTGGATGATTGATTTAGCAAACCTGCCGGAGGATTCCTCACTACTTGAGGCTTGTATTAATCGGGTTTATCAAGATTTTGAAATTGGCAAGGAAATATTAGTTAATCAGGAAATCGATGGAGGCGCTCTTGCGGATTATCTATCAGAGAGAGCTGGATATAAAGTAACTATAAAGAAGCCAGAGCGTGGCGAGAAGAGTGAGATCTTGGACATGGTTAAGCGAAATGCTAACCAAGCCTTAATTCAGTTTTTAAGTAAGCGAGCAAATGATGCTGGAGTTAGCGGGCGAGCGTTAGAGGATCTAGCAAGTGCACTTAATTTGGAAGAGCTGCCATTAAGAATTGAATGCTTTGACATTTCTAATATCCAAGGAACCTCCGTTGTTGCATCTATGGTCGTATTTGAAGATGGACAGGCGAAGAAGAGCGAGTATCGCCGCTTTGGAATCGATGACAAAGAAAAGTTTGACGATACAAGGGCGATGCATCATGTTATTACTAGGCGATTTAAGAGATATCTGGCAGAGAAAGATTTAGATCTATCAGAAATAGAGTTAAGTGGAGGGCCGCGGCCTAAGTTTGCCTATCCGCCCCAGCTAGTAATTGTTGATGGTGGCAAGGGACAGGTTAACGCTGCTGCCAGAGCCTTTGCTGAACTTGGAATTACAGATATAGCCTTGGTAGGGCTTGCGAAAAGACTTGAAGAGATCTGGTTTGCTGATCAGAGCTATCCAGTAATTCTTGATCGACATAGCGAGGCTCTTTATTTGGTGCAGAGAATTCGCGATGAAGCCCATAGATTTGCAGTAACTTTCCATCGCTCAAAGCGATCTAAATTAATGCTGGAATCACTTCTTGATGAAATCGATAATTTGGGAGAGGTTAGACGGGCAGTTTTATTGGAACACTTTGGATCTATTGCAGCCCTTAGTAAAGCAAGCCTTGAGGAGATAGCAGCTCTTCCAGGAATTGGACCTAAGAGCGCTGAAAGCATTCTCGCTGGCCTTGCTAATTCAGCTTCTGGCTACTTCGTTGATACCTCAACAGGTGAAATAATTGAACGTTCTTGACACACCTAGGATGATGTAGACATGGGACGCGAGATAGTAGTAATTACCGGAATGAGCGGGGCAGGTCGCTCAACGGTGGCTCATGCTATGGAAGATCATGGCTGGTATGTAATAGATAACTTGCCCCCTTCTTTATTAATTCCACTCTTTGATTTAACTCAAGGCAGCGATGATTCAATTGCTGTGGTAATTGATGTGCGGGGAAGACAATTCTTTGATGATTTGAATAAAACCCTAGCTGAGTTAGCCGAGCGGGGAATATCTCGAAAAATTATCTTTGTTGACGCATCAGATGATGTTTTAGTTCGAAGATTTGAATCATCTAGGCGTCCCCACCCACTTCAAGGAAGTGACCGAATCCTCGATGGTATTGAAAAAGAGCGAGAGCGACTAAGGGAACTTCGCTCTGGGGCAGATCTTGTAGTGGATTCATCGCAATTAAATGTTCATCAATTAGAGAGAAAAATTGCCGAGCTATTCTCGGTAGATCCTTCAGCCTCGCTAAAAGTTAATGTTCTTTCCTTTGGATATAAGTTCGGTCTTCCCGTTGATGCAGATTTAGTTATGGATTGTCGCTTTATTCCAAACCCACATTGGGATCCTGAACTTAGGGCGATGAATGGCCTTGATAAGCAAGTTAGTGATGCAGTCCTTAGCGCTGAGAGTGTCGGTGAATTTTTAGAGAGATACTTAGCTCTCTTTAATAGCTTAGGGCAGGGATATTTGAGAGAGGGAAAGAAATATATAACTCTTGCAATTGGTTGCACTGGCGGAAAACATAGAAGCGTCGCGGTTGCTGAAGAGCTTGCAAGAAGAATTAATGGCAGCGCAATTGATGCAGAACATAGCGTTTCAGCTCACGCGATTCATAGAGATTTAGGTAGGGAGCGTTGAGTAGCCCCAAGGTTGTTGCACTTGGCGGTGGCCATGGCCTTGCTGCCACTTTATCTGCTTTAAGAAAAATCACTACTGAGTTAACTGCAATTGTCACTGTTGCTGATAATGGTGGATCAAGTGGGAGATTAAGGAAAGAATTCAATTCACTTCCGCCAGGAGATTTAAGAATGGCACTTGCTGCGCTCTGCGCAGATGATGAATGGGGCAGAAGCTGGGCAGAGATAATGCAATATCGTTTCACCTCCAAAGGTGAATTAGATGGCCATGCACTTGGCAATTTACTATTAACCGCGCTCTGGGATAGCGAAAGTGATCCGGTCAAAGGGTTAGATAAAGTTGGTGCGCTATTAAAAGTTGTAGGGCGAGTACTGCCAATGGCTCTAGAACCTCTTGATATTGAAGGAGTTTTTAAAACTTGGCAAGGCACTCATTTAATTAGAGGACAACAAGAGGTAGCGCTAGGAAGAGGAATCCTCGAAGATTTAAGGCTAATTCCGGATGATCCGACGCCCACTTCTCAAGGAGTCGATGCAATTGCGAAAGCAGACTTTATTACCTTAGGTCCAGGCTCCTGGTTTTCCAGTGTTCTGCCACATCTTCTAGTTACCAAACAACGTCAGGTGCTTGAGAGTTCAAGGGCTAAGAAAGTGATAATTCTTAATCTTGATGCCTCGCCGAGCTCCAGTGGGGATGAGTTGGCTGGTAGTTCGCCAGCAGATCATTTGAGAATCTTGCGCAGATTTGCCCCAGATCTAAACTGTGATGTTGCTCTACTAGATAGCTCAATTGCCGCTCGTTCTGAGCTATTAATAGAGCTAGAGGGCCTTGTTGAGGCGATGGGTGGAAGGGTTTTTGTTGCAGATCTTGCATCTCACCCCGGAAGTAATCACCATGATACTGAAAAATTATTTTTGACTTTGAGCCACATTTTTCAAGCCGAGATGCTTAGATAACCCACATGGCAATGACTGCAGCGGTTAAGGATGAGTTAAGCCGCCTTACTATCTCAAAGCCTTGCTGCCGAAAGGCTGAAGTTTCTGCGATATTGCGCTTTGCCGGGGGGCTACATATCTCAGCCGGAAAGATTATGGTTGAGATTGAACTTGATACCGCCCAAGCTGCAAGACGAATTAGAAAAGATATTGCAGATATCTATGGCCATGATTCAGATTTAGCAGTTATTAGCGCTGGCGGTTTAAGAAAAGGTAGTCGCTATTTAGTTCGAGTGATTAAAGACGGCGATAACTTAGCAAGACAGACTGGACTTGTTGATTCTCATGGACGTCCAGTAAGAGGTTTACCACCACAAGTAGTCTCTGCAGGAATTTGTTGCGCCGAAGCTGCATGGCGGGGTGCATTTCTTGCTCATGGTTCGTTAACTGAACCTGGAAGATCATCGGCTCTAGAAATAACTTGCCCAGGACCAGAAGCTGCGCTTGCTCTTGTTGGCGCTGCTCGCAGATTAACAATTGCTGCAAAGGCTCGTGAGGTTCGAGGAGTTGATCGAGTAGTAATCAGAGATGGCGATGCCATTGGGGTTTTATTAACTCGTCTTGGAGCCCATGAAAGTGTTATGGCTTGGGAAGAGCGGCGGATGAGAAGAGAAGTCAGAGCAACCGCTAATCGCCTTGCAAACTTTGATGATGCCAACTTAAGACGCTCAGCAAGAGCTGCAGTTGCTGCATCTGCGCGAGTTGCAAGAGCGATGGAGATTTTAGGAGAAGATATTCCAGATCATCTTCGTGAAGCAGGACAGCTACGAATTACTCATGGGCAGGCAAGCCTTGAGGAGTTAGGTTCGCTATCAACGCCGCCGATGACTAAAGATGCAATTGCTGGGCGAATTAGGCGCCTATTGGCGATGGCCGATAAACGCGCAAGCGATCTAGGAATTCCAGATACTGAGGCCGGGCTCTCACCAGAGCTACTTAATTAATCTTTGAGCCCAATTTATCTAGGCAAGCGTTCTCCAAATATTCACTGATAGGATTTACCCAAGTCCACAAAGTCGTGGCAAGCCTGGTCAAAAATTAAAACAGTGGCGTTAGTCGCCCATCCGATGGAGCGTGGTTATCTTGGTAAAAGTTGGAATCAATGGTTTCGGTCGTATTGGACGTAACTTCTTTCGCGCAGCGCTAACATCAAAGGCTGATTTTGAAATCGTTGCCGTAAATGACTTAACCGACATTGCCACCCTTGCTCATCTACTCAAATATGACTCAATTCTTGGTCGACTTGGCCAAGAGGTTTCCCACAATGAAAATTCAATTACTGTTGGAAATAAGAGCTTTAAAGTATTTGCAGAGCGTGATCCAGCAGCGCTTGCCTGGGGATCAGTTGGGGCAGATATCGTGGTTGAATCAACCGGACATTTCACAAAAGCCTCTGATGCAAAGAAGCACTTAGTTGGGGGAGCAAAGAAGGTAGTTATCTCAGCTCCAGCAAGTGATGAGGATGTCACTCTAGTTCTTGGAGTTAATGATTCTGCCTATGATCCAGCAAAGCATCAGATAATCTCTAACGCCTCTTGCACCACTAACTGCCTTGCTCCAATGGCTAAAGTGCTGCACGATAACTTTGGAATTATTCGAGGCTTTATGACCACAGTTCATGCTTATACCAATGATCAAGTAATCCTAGATTTTCCTCATAAAGATCTACGCCGGGCAAGAGCTGCGGCAACAAATATCATTCCAACTTCAACTGGAGCAGCAAAGGCAATTGGTTTAGTTCTTCCAGAGTTGAAGGGCAAGCTTGATGGCTACGCTCTACGTGTACCAGTGCCAACAGGATCAATAACCGATCTAACAGTTGAGCTCTCTCGCGAGGTAAGCGCTGCTGAAATTAACGAGGCAATGAAGAAGGCTGCATCCGGCCCTCTTAAAGGAATTCTTTATTACACCGAAGACCCAATCGTCTCTAGCGATATTGTCACCGATCCTCACTCCTGCATCTTTGATGCCGGGATTACTAAGGCAATTGGCAATCAAGCAAAGGTTGCCGGTTGGTATGACAATGAGTGGGGATATTCAAATCGCCTAGTTGATTTAATGAGCTTTATTGGGAAGAGCCTTTGATTCAAGGTTTATCCTCGTTAAATCCAGCAGGGAAAAGAGTTCTACTTCGCTGTGATCTAAATGTTCCACTTAAAGATAGCGGTGATGGAAACAGACTTATTACCGATGATGGTCGTATCCGTGCATCGCTTCCAACAATTCAAGAACTAATCTCACTTGGTGCATCGGTTGTAATCATTGCTCACCTTGGAAGACCAAAAGGTGAAGTTAAAAGTGAGTTATCACTTGAACCAGTTGCTAAACGCTTAGCAGAACTAATTGGAAGGCAAGTCGCATTTTCGAGTCAGGTAGTAGGGCCCGAAGCTTTCGAAAAGGCTGCTGCCTTAAAGAGTGGAGAAATTCTTCTATTAGAAAATATTCGCTTTAACGCCTCTGAGACTAGTAAAGATGAGACAGAGCGTTTAGCTCTAGCAAAAGATTTAGCAAAGTTGGGCGATCTCTATGTGGGAGATGGCTTTGGCGCTGTACATAGAAAACATGCCTCAGTATTTGAGCTAGCCCAATTACTTCCACACGCTGCAGGAAAGTTAATTGCAGCAGAGGTTACTGTTCTTGAGAAACTAACTCAATCTCCAGAGCGTCCCTATGGAGTAGTTCTTGGCGGAGCTAAGGTCTCAGATAAAATTGGAGTGATTTCAAATCTACTTGATAAGGTAAATATTCTTGCAATTGGTGGGGGAATGCTCTTTACCTTTCTTGCAGCTCAAGGAAAAGAAGTTGGAAAATCTTTATTTGAAGCGGAATCTGTTGACTTGGTGAAGCAATTACTAGAACGAGCAGAAAAGTTGGGAGTAAGAGTTTTACTACCAAGTGATATCTGGGTAGCTCCAGCTTTTGCTAACGAATCTCCAAGTTTAGTAAGCGCAGATCAGATTCCAAGTAATCAGATGGGGCTAGATATAGGCCCGGAGAGCGCCCATGCATTTGCTTCTGCAATTAAAGAGTGCGCTACCGTCTTTTGGAATGGACCAATGGGGGTCTTTGAATTTCCTAATTTTGCCTCAGGGACCAGGATTGTTGCTCAAGCTTTAAGTGAAGTCTCAGGGCTTTCCGTTGTTGGTGGCGGAGATTCAGCAGCTGCGGTGAGAGCTCTTGGCTTTAACGATAGCGATTTTGGATATATCTCAACTGGCGGGGGAGCATCACTTGAATACTTGGAAGGTAAGCAGCTTCCAGGACTAATAGCCTTAAGATAAGCAAGTAGCCAACTAAGGAGCAGAAATGAGCACACGAAAACCGCTGATTGCTGGCAATTGGAAGATGAACCTAAATCATCTTGAAGCAATTGCTGTAACTCAGAAGTTGGCCTACTCACTAGAGGATCGTGACTTTGATGCAGTTGAAGTAGCAGTACTGCCGCCTTTTACAGATTTAAGATCAGTTCAAACTTTAGTTGATGGAGATCGTCTCAAATTATCTTACGGAGCTCAAGATATTTCCCCAGAAAAGTCTGGTGCATTTACTGGCGACATCTCTGGTGCGATGCTTAAGAAACTTGATTGCACCTATGTGCTAGCCGGACACTCTGAGCGACGAGCAATACATGGCGAGAGTAATGAGTTAATAAATGCAAAGATGCGCGCCATTTTGGATAACGAGATGGTGCCAATTTTTTGTATTGGCGAAGAATTAGCAATGCGCGAATCAGGCGCACATGTAACTTATGTAATTAACCAGCTTCGTCAAGGGCTAAAGGGATTTCATAAACCAGATTTAAAGAAGATCGTTTTTGCTTATGAACCGGTGTGGGCTATCGGAACTGGAAAGACTGCTACTCCGGATGATGCTCAAGAGGTCTGCGCAGCTATTCGCCTAGAGCTTGCTGATATTGGAAGTGATGAGATTGCTCAAAATGCCAGAATTCTCTATGGCGGCTCAGTGAAGTCGGCAAACATCGTAGAAATTATGCGACAGAGCGATATTGATGGGGCCTTGGTTGGTGGGGCTAGCCTTGATGCTGAGGAGTTTGCCCGCCTATGCAAATTCCACCGGGTTCTCTAGCGCCTAGATTCGTTAGGAATCACCGCCTTTAGGTAGTATTTGCCCCTTATTCAACCCAAGGAGAAATAAGTGTCGCTTGCCCTCTCAATCCTTCTGGTGATTACCAGCATTTTGATGATTCTCTTAGTTCTGCTCCATAAAGGAAAAGGCAGCGGACTTTCAGATCTATTTGGCGGGGGAATGTCCTCAACCTATGGTGGATCATCCGTTGTTGAGAAGAACTTAGATCGCATCACAATTGTGGTTGGCGGTCTCTGGTTTGCCATCATCATCGCACTTGGTTTAGTTTTAAAATAAAAAGTTTTATTAATCTCTAGAAAAGGGAGCAATTAAATGGCTGGTGGAAGTGCTATCAGAGGTTCACGCGTTGGCGCAGGCCCAATGGGCGAGGCTGAACGCGGCGAAGCTATTGCGCGCTTTCACGTTTCTTACTGGTGCCAAAATGGCCATGAAACAAAACCTTCCTTTGCTGAAGATGGAACAGTGGTTGTTCCTGCTGAGTGGGATTGTCCAAGATGCGGTTTTCCAGCTGGGCAAGATAAGAACAACCCACCATCACCAATCAAGAATGAGCCTTATAAGACCCACTTAGCTTATGTAAAAGAGCGTCGCACGGAGGCCGAAGCTAAGAAGATTTTGGAAGCAGCGCTAAAGAAACTACGCGCTGAGGATGAAGATTAAATCTTTTCTGCCGCGCTAAGCAGTTCTGCAATACCTTGCTTTCGAGTCTTTAAGTGAAAACGAATGACGCTAAAGCCTCTACTGGATAAGGCTTCCAGATCACCGAGGGCTTGAGCCATAATCAAAGTCTCAAATCCAAAATCTTTTCCTGGAATTGGCCAATTATTTTCATTATCTGCGGTGACTTGAATAAATGAACCAGTGCTGGGTCCACCCTTATGGAACTGGCCTGTTGAGTGAAGAAATCTTGGACCCCAGCCAAAAGTGGTCGGAAGCTTTGATTTACTCTCAAGTAGTGGTGCTAAATCTTTAATTTGATCATCGATGCCGCGATGAAGATAAGCCATTATCGCTAAATAGCCTTTGGAGTTTGCTATGGCTCTTTCCAAGTAATGTGACACAGAGTCTTCTTTAAGTGTTGAATAAACAGCAATACTGCCACTTTCAAATACTGGGTCGATTTCCTCTCGCCCTTTACTCCATCTGGAAAGCAGGGCATTAGTTTTATCTTTAGCCTCTGTGACATTTGGTTGATTAAATGGGTCGACTTGAAGTAAATATCCTAGGAGAGCTGTCACCCACTGCCAAAAAATAAAGTGCTCACCTAGACTTGCTTCAACGCTGTTTTCTCCACTTCCATCAAAGGTAATTACTGGGTAGTTAAGCTTGCTTTTCTTTGTCAAAGTTATGGGTAAGACGCCCTTGCCGTCTTTGCCGGTTGACTCTGCAATTAGCTGCTCTATCCACTCACTCAACCCAGTAACGTTAGAGCCGGTATCGAGAAATCCTGCAGATGAAAAAAACTTATCCGCCAAAGCAGCTGCAACTTGAGTAACCACTGAGCCAGGCTTAGCAAAGGATTGTGATGCCTCATAAGCATCATCTAAGAGAATTGAGATATCAATGCCTATAAGAGCAGCAGGAGTAAGTCCATAGGCGCTAAGTGCGCTAAAGCGCCCACCGACATTTGGATCAGCATTTACTACTCTTAAGTTATTTTCCCTTGCTTGAATATCAAGAGGGGATCCAGGATCAGTAATTACTACAAAATGATTCTTTGGATCTAGGCCCTGCTTAATTAACTGCTGATTGGCTGCTGCCATCTGAGAGGCTGTTTCAATAGTTGATCCAGATTTAGAACCAATAATTATGCAAGACTTGGATAAATCTTGATCCAAGACTTTCTTAACATGAGCAGGATCTGTGGAATCCAGAATTGTTAATTCCTTTTTATACACCTGTGCCATCACTTCTGGCGCCAAGGATGAACCCCCCATACCGCAGAGAATGAAAATCTTGTGGCCAAATTCTCTTGACCAAGCAGAGAGAGCATCAAGCTCAGGAAGAAGCTCGCGAGATTTTTCTGGAAGATTAACCCAGTTAAGTCTTATTGCTGCTTCTTTAGCAGCGCTCTCGCCCCAGATCGTTGGATCGCAATTGGCAAGGCGAATTGTGGCTTTATCTAACTTCTCCCAGAGCCCCCTGCCTTGCTTAAAGCCAGTGAGTTTGATCATTTACTAGCAGCCTCAACATTTGCGATTAACTCAAGCCAAGGCTTAATAAACTTATCAATTCCCTCACGCTCTAACTTTTCTGCCACCTCTTCAATATCTATTCCGATACTTGTTAATTGATTGATGACTCCAGCTGCATCTAAGTACTTTCCTGGGATGCTATTTCCTTTAAATTCACCTTGAGCTTTAACGGCGCTTAAAGTCTGCTCCGGCATTGTGTTGACACATAATGGCGCAACTAGTTCCATTACATATTGGGTTGGGTCATAGTTTGGATCCTTTACCCCAGTTGAAGCCCAGAGTGGCCTTTGGATATTGCCTCCAAGTTTTGCAAGCACTTGCCAGCGATCTGAGTGCAAGACCTCTTCAAAGTGCTGATATGCAAGGTGTGCGTTGGCAATTGCTGACTTTCCAAGCAGATCTAACGCCTCTTTGGAAGCATTGGCTTTAAGTCTTGGATCAATTTCGGTATCTACCCGACTTATGAAGAAGGATGCAACTGAGTGAATATCAGAGAGCGGAAGGGATTTAAGTGCCCGATCCTCTAATCCTTTTATGAATGCATCTAAAACTTGCTCATAACGTTTAGTTGAAAAAATTATTGTTACATTGACGCTTATTCCCTCTGAAATTAGAGTTTGGATAGCAGGAAGGCCTTCAATAGTTGCGGGAACTTTAATAAGAAGATTTGGTCGATCTATCTTCTTCCAAAGATCTCGAGCTTGAGAAATAGTCTTTTTCGTATCGCGGGCAAATCTTGGATCTACCTCAATACTTACTCGACCATCAACTCCGCCACTTGCTAGAAATACTTCCTTAAATAGATCGCATGCCTTAGCAACATCGCTGCAGGTTAGTTCAGTAATAATCTGCTCAGCCGAATAACCCTTGGCAGCCAAAGCCTTTAAATCATCGCTATAGAGTGAGGATTGCGATATTGAACTTGAGAAAATCGCAGGGTTAGTAGTCACGCCAACAACGGATTCTTCAGCTATAAGTGATTTCAAGGAGCGCGACTTTCCATTATCAATCATTCGCTCTCGAGATAAATCATCGAGCCAGATTGAGGTCCCAGCTTGGCTTATCTGAGCTAGCGTTTTACTCATTTGGAACTCTTTGCCATCGATTCTTGGCAAGCTTTAACTACTGCCTCCGGAGTAAATCCAAATTCTTTAAATAACACCGGAGCAGAGGCTGAAGCGCCAAAATGTTCCAAGCTCATAGCAACGCCGCAATCACCAATAAATTCATGCCAGCCTTGAGCAATACCTGCTTCAACGCTCACTCGAGCTTTGACTGATTTTGGCATTAGTAAATCTTTATATTCTTGATCTTGCTCTCGAAACCATTCCAGGCATGGCGCGCTAATGACTCGAGCTTTAATTCCGCTTTGAGCTAGCTCTTCACTTGCTTTGAGCGCAATAGATACTTCAGAGCCAGTTGCAATGATTAAAACATCAGGAGCTGCAACTGTGTTTAAGGCATAGGCCCCGCGCTCAACTTCAGATGTTGAGTTATAGAGGTTTCGATCAATGACCGGAAGATTCTGTCTAGAAAGAAGCAAACCAGCAGTTTTATCTCTCTTTACGATTTGCGACCAGCAGGCCACGACTTCATTTGCATCAGCGGGGCGAATGACATCAAGGCCTGGAATGGCTCTAAGAGAGGCGATATGTTCAATTGGTTGATGAGTAGGTCCATCTTCACCTAAGCCGATTGAATCATGGCTCCAAATGAAAGTGACTGGAAGTTTCATAAGTGCAGCGAGGCGAACCGCGCCTCTCATGTAATCGCTAAAGACTAAGAAAGTTCCACCAAAGCATCGAGCAAGACCATGAAGCGCTATTCCATTTAAAATCGAACCCATTGCATGTTCACGGATTCCAAAGTGAATGATTCGACCATAAGGTGTAGCCCCCTTCATTTTGGAAGTAGAAGGCAAGAATGATCCGCCTGCCTCAATTGTGGTGTTATTGCTCTCAGCAAGATCGGCAGATCCGCCAAATAACTCCGGCATTTTTGCAGCCAGAGCATTGATTACATCACCAGAGGCTTTTCTAGTGGAGACCTCTTTATCACTTGCAAAGACGGGAAGATCTGCGCTCCAGTTACTTGGCAGATCTCGCTTTATCAATCGCTCAAGTAGCGCTGCTCTCTCAGGATTGGCGCTCTGCCATTTGGAGAATTCGCCTTTCCAAATACTCTTTAACTTAAGACTTCGCTCCTGGACTCTTCTTACATGCTTCTCAACTTCTTCTGGGAAGTAGAAATCTTGCGCAGGAAGATTTAGCTCAATCTTTGTTGCCGCTACTTCATCGGCGCCAAGTGCAGAGCCATGTGACTTGGCAGTATTGCGAGCTTTAGGGGCAGGCCAAGCAATCACGGTTCTAAGGCGAATCAGAGTAGGTTTATCTGTAATTAAAAGCGCCTCATTCATAGCTGCTTCAATTGCCACTCGGTCAACATCGCCATCAGCCTTTGCGCTTACTTCAATTACATGCCAGCCATAGGAGCGATAGCGCATAGAGACATCTTCAGTGAAGGCATAATGAGTATCACCTTCAATTGATATGCGATTATCATCATAAATAACTTTGAGATTTCCTAGCTCCTGCACTCCAGCAAGAGATGAGGCTTCAGCGCTTACTCCCTCCTGTAGATCTCCATCGCTACAGATCACCCAGATGTTATGGTCAAAGACACTTTCACCTTTTGGCGTATCAGGATCTAATAGCCCTCGCTCATATCTTGCAGCCATCGCCATTCCAACGGCGTTAGCAACTCCTTGGCCAAGAGGGCCAGTAGTTGTTTCAACGCCCAAGGTATGGCCATATTCAGGATGTCCTGGAGTAAGGGAGCCCCAAGTCCTAAAAGCTTTTAAATCATCAAGAGTTAATCCATATCCTGAAAAGAGTAATTGAATATATAGAGTTAGCGAGGAGTGGCCACAAGAGAGAATGAATCTATCTCGCGCAATCCAATTTGGATCCTTTGGGTCATGGCGCAAAAAACGCTGAAAGAGGGTATAGGCAACTGGGGCCAGAGACATTGCAGTTCCGGGATGGCCATTGCCTACTTTTTGAACCGCGTCCATAGCAAGGCCCCTGGCAATTGCTACTGCCTTCTCATCCAAATCTATCCAAGGCGCTAACTCTGGTTGCATTACAACCCTTTCCGGGCGATCAGATTAGCGCCGAGATTACTAGAGATAAATAAGTTCCAAGCGGATAACCACACCGCGATAGATCCGATGATGTGAGCGGCAACTAGGGCTTCAGGCAACTTAGTGAAATATTGGATATATCCAATGCCGCCTTGGGCAAGGGCAACAATTAGAAATATCTGTATCCGCCCAGATAAGACCTGGCGAGCCTGCCCTGCAAGACCTAGGCGAATCGCAATTAATAAAGCGATGCTTACGCCAAGCAGAGCTATTACTAGGTCTGCATGGATCCAAGCCATAGTCCGTGAATCAAGATTAAATCGCTCAGCTGCGCTATCGCCAGCATGAGGTCCGCTTCCAGTGACAATGGTTCCAGCAATTAGTACTAAGGATGTTAATAAGAGGTGAAGCCAGATAAGTTTGGTAACTAATGGGATTAGAGTAATTTCTATGGGGGATTTGCCATGAGCTCTCTGGCGCAGCGAGAGGGCTCCTGCGATAAGAATTATTGAAAGCAGGAAGTGAGCTGCAACTGTTGCAGGATTTAGAGCGGTTAAAACAGTTATTCCACCAAGGACTCCTTGGGCCAAAATTCCGAGTATCTGAAGCGCACCTAATTTTCTTAACTCACGCTTTCCGCTCTTTAAAATAGAAAACATCAGAGCAAGAGCATTAATGAGAAGAACGAAGGTAAGGAGTCGATTTCCAAATTCAATCCAGGCATGTAGTGGAGCCTCTGGTTGATCAGGGGTTGGGGTATATGAGCCAGGAGTGCACTCAGGCCATGTTGAGCAGCCAAGACCAGACCCGGTGATACGAACTAAAGCTCCGGTAAAGACAATTGCAGATTGAGTAAAGACCATTAAAGTGGAGAGTTTTAGTAGCGCTTTATCGGCGAGGGGGGCCATAGCCCAACCCTAGAGTGCCAATGGGCGCTTTGAAGTGGCGCTTGGCCATGAATTACGCAACACTTGCGTTGTGAAATCCACCCTAGCCCCATCTGAGGACCTAAGAACTAAGGACCAGGTTGCCCGAGCCATTTTAGAAAACGGCCCATCAACCGCGGTTGCCTTAGCTGCCTCCCTTGGCTTAACCCCAGCTGGTATTCGCCGCCATTTAGATTCGCTAGTGGGCGAAGGAATTCTAGAGGAGCGAGAGCCGCACATTAGAAGCGCAGGTCTAAGAGGTCGCCCTTCAAAGGTATTTGTGATGAGTGATAAAGGGCGCGAGAGATTTGAGCATTCATATGATGATCTTGCGGTCTCCGCGCTGAAATATATGGCAGCTAGCGCAGGGGCACATTTAGTTGATGGCTTTGCCAAGCATCGCGCTGATGAAATTATTCGTAGATCAAAGAAAACTGTAACTGGCTCAAAGAACGCTGTTGATGGCTTAGTAAAATTCTTAAGCGATGAAGGATATGCAGCAAATGTTCATCCCAAAGCAATTGGACTTGAGCTCTGCCAACATCACTGCCCGATAGCCCATGTTGCCGCTGAATATCCTCAGTTATGCGAGGAAGAGACAGCAGCTTTTTCAAAGATATTAGGAACCCATGTTCAACGCCTAGCAACAATTGCCCATGGCGATGGAGTCTGCACAACTTTCATTCCCCAATTAGGAACTAAGAGCAAGAAAATCGAGAAAACCCAAACCAGCAATAGAAAGCAGAGTAAACGATGAGCCAAATCGCCCACCCAGAGTTAGAGGGAATCGGAAACTACGAGTTCGGTTGGTCGGATAAGAATGATGCCGGCGCAAATAGCAAACGTGGTTTAAACGAAGAGGTAGTGCGCGATATCTCTGCTAAAAAGAATGAACCTGCTTGGATGCTTGAGCTACGCCTAAAGGGATTAGCGCTCTTTGATAAAAAGCCAATGCCGAATTGGGGATCAGATCTATCTGGGATTAAGTTTGACACTATTAAGTACTTTGTTCGCTCAACTGAGAAACAGGCAAAGTCTTGGGAAGATCTGCCAGAAGACATTAAAAATACCTATGACCGCCTAGGTATCCCTGAGGCTGAAAAGCAGCGCCTAGTATCAGGAGTTGCGGCGCAATATGAATCTGAAGTTGTTTATCACTCAATCCGTGAAGACCTAGAGAAGCAAGGGGTTATCTTTCTTGACACTGATACTGGGTTACGCGAGCATGAAGATATCTTCAAAGAATTCTTTGGCTCAGTGATTCCAGTTGGAGATAATAAGTTTGCAGCGCTTAATACCTCAGTCTGGTCTGGTGGTTCATTTGTTTATGTGCCAAAGGGCGTTCATGTTGAGATTCCACTTCAGGCATATTTCCGAATTAATACTGAAAATATGGGGCAATTTGAAAGAACGCTAATCATTGCCGATGAAGGTTCATATGTTCACTATGTTGAAGGCTGCACAGCTCCTATCTACTCATCAGATTCACTCCACTCAGCTGTTGTGGAAATTATCGTGCGAAAGAATGCTCGCGTTAGATATACCACAATTCAGAACTGGTCGAATAACGTTTATAACTTGGTCACCAAGCGCGCCATCTGTGATGAAGGCGCGACGATGGAATGGATCGATGGAAATATCGGATCTAAGGTGACTATGAAATACCCAGCTGTATTTCTTATGGGCGAGCATTCAAAGGGGGAGACTCTTTCAATTGCTTTTGCTGGTGAGGGACAACACCAAGATGCAGGAGCCAAGATGGTTCATGCTGCGCCTCATACATCATCAACCATTATCTCTAAATCTGTTGCGCGTGGTGGGGGAAGAACTAGCTATCGTGGATTAGTTCAAATCAAAGAGGGAGCGCATCACTCAAAGAGCACTGTTAAATGCGACGCACTTCTAATTGACACAATCTCTCGCTCCGATACTTATCCCTATGTCGATGTCCGTGAAGATGATGTCACTATGGGACATGAAGCCACTGTTTCAAAAATTAGCGATGACCAACTCTTCTATCTAATGTCTCGCGGACTAGAAGAAGATGAGGCTATGGCGATGATTGTTAGAGGCTTTATTGAGCCAATCGCAAGAGAGCTTCCAATGGAATATGCCCTTGAACTTAACCGCTTAATTGAGATGCAGATGGAAGGTTCGGTCGGTTAATGAGCAGCGTTCTTCCAACTAATTACTTAACGCCAACTGGGCGTGAGGAGGCTTGGCGCTTTACCCCCTTAAAGCGCATTGCAGGCCTTCATGATCCTGCAGTTAGCGTTATTGATCGAATTTCAATTGAATTATTTGGAAGCGTTAGTGCTGGTTTTAGTATTTCAACTGTTAAGGCAAGTGAGCTTCCAGCGAAATCAACAACTACTGATGCGATTGTTCAGCGCCTAAGGAGCGAAGTTACTGAAGTTCTTCATTTAAAAATTGACAATGAAGCAGTAATTAACGAACCAATCCTGCTAAAGCGCAACGTTGGAAGTAGCGGGGAATTCTCAAGAACTGTCATTACTGCGGGCGCTCATAGCAAAGCTAGTGTGATCGTTGAAAATACTGGTGATGGCATTATTGGTGAAGAAATTGAGATCAGAGTTGAAGCTGGAGCTAATCTGACCTTTATTACTCTCCAGGAATGGGGCCCAAAGGCAGTTCATATGGGGCGCCATCATGCAATTATTGGAAGAGATGCAAATTTCAAATCAATCACAGTAACTATCGGTGGCTCGCTAGTTCGCCTCTTGCCAACAGTTGAATACTCAGATCAGGGCAGCTCTGCTGAGCTCTGGGGAGTTTATTTTGCAACAGATGGCCAGCATTTAGAGCATCGCGTCTTTGTTGATCACGGCATACCAAGAGCTAAGTCTCGGGTGAATTACAAAGGCGTTCTTGCTGGAGACGGAGCTAGAACTGTCTGGATTGGCGATGTCTTTATTAGGCAGAACGCTGAAGGAACCGATACCTATGAATTAAATAAGAATTTGCTTCTCTCAGATGGAGCTAGAGCGGATTCAGTTCCCAATCTAGAGATTGAAACTGGTGAGATTGTGGGAGCGGGCCATGCCAGTACTACGGGGCGCTTTGATGATGAGCAACTGTTTTATCTCATGTCTCGCGGCATTCCGATGAATGAGGCACGGCGCTTAGTTATTAGAGGCTTCTTTACTGAAATTATCGACAAGATTGGTGATGAGGTAATTCAAGAGCGTTTAATGTCAAAAATTGATAGCCAGCTAGAAACACTTGGGGCATAAATGGAATCTATCGAGATAAAAGTAGATCAACTTCAAGAATCAAAGCCGGTTAAATTCACACTTGGCTCAGAGGATGTCTGTGTGGCAAGAATTGGCGATGAAGTCTTTGCAGTCGCTGATATCTGTAGCCATGCCGAGGCATCCCTCTCTGAAGGAGATATTAAGGATTACAAAATTGAGTGTTGGCTCCATGGAGCAGAGTTTGATCTAAGAAGTGGAGAAGTTTTAACTCCGCCTGCTTTTGAAGCAATTGAAACATATGCAGTAGTTCGTGATGGAGATACTGTCACGATATCAAAGAAGAAATAACGTTAAGGAGTAAGTCGCGATGGCACAACTAGTAATCAAAGGTCTTCAAGTTAGCGTTGAGGGCGAGAGTGGAGCTATTGAGATTCTCCGCGGGGTTGATCTAACAATCAACTCTGGTGAGGTCCATGCAATTATGGGCCCTAACGGTTCTGGCAAGTCAACGCTTGCATATTCCATCGCAGGTCATCCTAAGTACAGCGTTACAGGAGGCTCAGTAACACTTGATGGCGTTGATGTCCTTGAAATGAGCGTTGATGAGCGAGCAAAGGCAGGGCTCTTTCTTGCAATGCAATATCCAGTGGAAGTTCCAGGAGTATCTGTTTCGAACTTTCTAAGAACTGCAGCAACTGCTCTTCGTGGAGAAGCCCCTAAGGTAAGAACTTGGGTGGGAGAAGTTAAAGAGGCGATGAGCAAACTCTCTATCGATCCCACTTTTTCAGAGCGCAGCGTTAATGAGGGATTCTCAGGTGGAGAGAAGAAGCGCCATGAGATTTTGCAGATGGAGCTACTCAAGCCAAAGATTGCCATCTTGGATGAGACAGATTCCGGCCTTGATGTTGATGCGCTAAGAATTGTCTCTGAGGGAGTAAATCGTGTTAAAAGTGAGCAGAACCTAGGAATCATGTTGATTACTCACTACACCAGAATTCTTCGCTATATAAAGCCAGACTTTGTTCACGTCTTTGCTGGCGGAAAGATCGTTGAAGAGGGTGGGCCAGAGCTTGCTGATCGACTTGAAGAGAAGGGCTATGCGCAATACGCCAAGGCGTAGGCGATAACTTGTGTCTAAATTAAATCTCTCAGCGATAAGGGCGGACTTTCCTATCCTTAAGCGAGAGATTCGTGGCAACAATCGCCTCATCTATTTAGATAGCGGAGCAACCTCACAGAAACCAAACTCAGTTATCGCAGCTGAGCGGGATTTCTATGAAAACCATAATGCTGCAGTTCATCGAGGCGCACATCAATTAGCAGAAGAGGCAACAGAGCTATATGAAGGAGCTCGGGCAAAAGTTGCAGCCTTTATCAACGCAGATGTCGATGAAGTCATATTCACAAAGTCCGCAACTGAGAGCATCAATGCAATTGCATATTCACTTGGAAATGCTAGGCCAGGCTCTAAGTTTCATATTAAGCCTGGTGATCGAATTGTTGTCTCTGAGATGGAGCACCATGCCAATTTAATTCCATGGCAGGAGCTATCTGCTCGAACCGGAGCTGAGTTAGTTTGGTTTAAGGTAAGTGATAATGGCCGATTAGATCTATCTAATATGGATGAGCTAATTAATGAGAGAACTAAAGTTGTTGCCCTTACTCATCAATCAAATGTGCTTGGAACTATAGTCCCGCTAGATCAAGTAACAGCAAAAGCACATAGCGTTGGCGCCCTATTTGTTCTCGATGCCTGTCAATCAGTTCCTCATTACAAAGTAGATGTAAAAGCTTTGAATGTTGATTTTATTGCATTCTCTGGCCACAAGATGCTTGGCCCAACCGGGGTTGGAATCCTCTGGGGCAAGAGGAGCTTGCTAAATGAAATGCCACCTTTTCTAACTGGCGGATCAATGATTGAAACTGTAACAATGGAGAGAGCGACATATCTTGACGCCCCGAAACGCTTTGAAGCTGGTGTGCCAAATATGGCGCAAGCAATTGGACTTGGAGCAGCAGTTGATTATCTAAACACCATTGGACTTGATGAAATTCACGCTCATGAAGTTGAGTTAACTAAGGCAGCACTTGATGGCTTGCAGGGCATTAAAGGTCTTTCCGTAATTGGACCAAAAGATTTAGAGATGCGCGGGGGAGTAGTCTCCTTTGCTGTCGAGGGAGTGCATCCACATGATCTTGGCCAAGCCCTTGATCAATATGGGATTGCAGTAAGAACTGGTCATCACTGCGCATGGCCGCTAATGAGACGCTTTAAGACTGTTGCTACCACGCGAGCTTCTTTCTATCTGTATAACGACTTTGATGAGATTGAAGCTTTAATTGATGGAGTGGAGCGCGCAAGAAAGTACTTCGAGAGCCGATAATGGAACTAGATTCACTTTATCAAGAAGTTATTTTGGAGCACTATAAGCGCCCTCTGAATAAGGCGTTAAAACCAAATCCAACAATTCAAGTTCAACATATAAACACCTCATGTGGCGATGAGATTACTTTAAATCTGCATACTGATGGCAAGAAGGTGATAGACGTTAGTTGGGAGGGAATTGGCTGCTCAATCTCGCAAGCTAGCACTTCAGTAGTATCGGATTTAGTGATGGGCAAAGAAATCGCTGAGGTCCTAGAGATTATCGATTCATTCCAGGGCATGGTCTTAAGCAAAGGAACAGATTCTGGCAATGAAGAGCTAATCGGAGATGGCGTAGCTTTTGCTGGAGTTTCTAAGTTTCCAGCTAGAGTAAAATGCGCTCTATTGGGATGGATGGCAACAAAAGATGCAATACTTCAGGCAACAAGTAGCGAAGGGAAGTAGATAATGAGCGCATCGAGAGATGATGTAACAGAGGCAATGAAGGATGTTATTGACCCAGAGCTAGGAATCAATGTAATTGATCTAGGACTTGTCTACGATGTCTCTATCGATGATTCAAATGTCGCAGTACTTGATATGACCCTTACCTCTGCAGCTTGTCCATTACAGGATGTGATTGAGGATCAAACTAAATCAGTGCTTCAAGATCTAGTCACTGATGTAAAGATTAATTGGGTATGGATGCCACCATGGGGACCAGATAAAATCACCGATGATGGGCGGGAACAGCTTCGCGCAATTGGCTTTACTGTCTAGTTCGTTCCTCTCCTTCGCGATTCTGGTCTAGGGTAGAGATATGTCCCAAATGGCAGTCTGGATGTCTTTTCGTTCCTTCACAGCCGATTCTTCAGTTAAGAACCAGAAACTAAAACCAGGAACTGTAAAGAGAATCTTTGGATTCGCTCTTCCTTATAAGACCTTCTTAATTTTCTTTTTAATAACAGTAGTTATCGATGCTTTCTTAATTGTTACTACTCCGCTGCTTCTTAGAAATTTAATTGATGATGGCGTCATACCAGGCAACTCTGCCTTGGTTACTCAGATAGCTCTTTTGGTTGCCTTCATCGCAATTCTCGATGCCCTCTTTAACATGATTGGTAGATGGTTTTCAGCAAGAATTGGTGAAGGACTGATATTTGACCTTCGCTCGCAAGTCTTCACCCATATTCAAAAGCAATCAATTGCTTTCTTTACGCGTACTCAAACCGGAGCTTTAATCTCAAGAATCAACTCTGATGTCATTGGTGCTCAGCAGGCCTTCACCTCAACCCTTTCTGGGCTAATCAGTAATGTTCTAAGTTTGATTCTGGTAACTGTAACGATGTTAATTCTCTCTTGGCAGATCACTCTGGTTTCATTGTTACTGCTTCCTGCCTTCATTATTCCGACGAAGTGGGTCGGCAAAAAACTTCAGGGATTAACCAGGGATTCATTCCACCTAAATGCTGAAATGTCAGCAACTATGACCGAGCGCTTCAACGTCTCTGGCGCTTTACTAGTTTCACTTTATGGTAATCCAAGTAGTGAGAGTTCAACTTTTAGCGCCAGAGCTAGAAAAGTAGCAAACATTGGTATTTCAATTGCTTTATTAAACCGGCTCTTCTTTATCGCGCTGACTTCAATTGCAGCAATTGCGACTGCTTTTGCATATGGAGTTGGCGGACATTTCACAATCAATGAGCAGATATCACTAGGAACCCTGCTGGCAATTACCGCGCTTCTGGCTCGTCTTTATGGTCCACTAACAGCGTTATCTAATGTGCGCGTAGATGTTATGACTGCGTTAGTTTCATTTGAGCGCGTATTTGAAGTCCTTGACCTTGAACCTATGGTCTCTGATAAGCCAGATGCTAAGCCAGTTGGCAGTGGGGGGCTGAGCATCAAATTTGATTCAGTCCGTTTCTCCTATCCAAGGGCTGAGGAGATCTCACTTGCCTCTCTGGAATCAGTAGCAAAGCCTGAGACAGTTGATAGTGGTGAGGTATTAAAAGGAATTTCATTTGAAGTTCTGCCTTCAACAATGACTGCTTTAGTTGGAAGTTCGGGTGCGGGAAAGACGACGATTAGTGCGCTCCTACCACGTTTATATGATGTTACCTCTGGCTCCATCGCAATAAATGGGGTTGATATCCGAGAACTGCAAGTCCAATCACTTCGCTCAAGCATCGGGGTTGTTACCCAAGATGCGCATATGTTTCATGACACGATAGAGGCAAATCTTCGATATGCAAAAGTTGATGCCACAACATCTGAGATGGAGAAGGCTTGTCAAGATGCTCAAATACTTGAACTCATTAATTCCCTACCTAATAGATTTGAAACCGTTGTCGGGGAGAGAGGTCATCGACTCTCAGGCGGCGAAAAGCAAAGACTTGCCATTGCAAGGCTGCTTTTAAAGTCACCTAGAATTGTAATTCTTGATGAAGCAACAGCCCATCTAGATTCTGAAAATGAATTCCTGGTTCAAGCTGCGCTAGCAAATGCTTTAAAAGATAGAACAAGCATTGTTATCGCTCATCGCCTCTCAACAATTAGAGCTGCTGATCAAATCTTAGTTCTTGATAATGGCCTTATTGCAGAGCGCGGCAAACATGATGAACTATTGGCGCTAAATGGAATGTATGCCGAGCTTTACTCTCGTCAAAGCTTTGGCGCTTGAGCTTTTCTATCCTCACGAATTACGAGATACCAAGCAAAGAGGACTAAGAATATAAAGAGTATCCACTGGAATGAGTAAGCCAGATGGGGTCCATCGCTTAGTTCTGGCAGGGCAGTTGCAACCTCTGGCGTCACTTCAGGATTTGAACTAGAGATTAAATCAAAGTAGATGGGCTCTGTTTCAATGGCTTGTTCCGAGTTCCACTTAACTAACTTTGGTGTTGAGTCTGCTCCAGGCAGAGCAAAGACGCTGCCTTGAACTCTTGACTCAATCTCAGAGGTTCTGACTCTGGCGGTGATTTCAATAGGTAGTGAATCAACCTTTTGAATAACTGGGGGAGTTTGGGCATCTTTGCCAGCTATCACCCATCCGCGATCTATCCAATACCTCTTGCCGCTATCAGAAATAAATAGCGTGATTACGCCAAAACCATATTTACCCTCGTGATAACGATTTCTAATCAGAAACTCTTTGCTTGGATCAAAGTTTCCTTCAAGTGAGATACTGCGCCAAGAAATTTCTGAAGCTGTTTTACTACTTAAGTCATCTTCTGAAAGTAGAGCGGCTATGGAAATGTTTTTCCGGATTAATTCGTTATTTGCATTGCGAGTTTCATATCTCTCATATTGCCATAAAGCGCCTTGCACACAGCCAAAGATAAGTAGTAGAGCCAGGGTTGAGACGGTTATTAGGCGGCGCATTAAAGCAATCTTAGACTTAACCTATTTCGCGTTGTTTGCTTCTTAATACTGCGCTCTTGCCTCTAATGGTCTCCCTGCCACCATTTGCCATAATCACTGAGATGTAGGGAAGGGTTACTGCTCCAACTAGAAAGAACCAGCGATAAGGACTTGGCGTAAAAACTGCTAGGAGAAAACAGGCAGTTCTTATCATCATCGATATGAAATAGCGTTTCTGTCTTGAGGGAAGATCATCAGAGAGGGCAGCGCCAGCCTCGGTAATGTTTTGATAATTGCGCCTCTTAGGCATCGCTAGATTCCAACGCTTTAAGGCCATAGCTAAGCGTAGATGGGAGAGACAATAAGCGCATTTTGACCTTCATTTTCGCACTCGCTAGTATTTAGCCCTTGGTCAAATGACCAACATGAAGTGGAGCTAGCCGCTCCCACCTACCTCACTTTTAGGTGAGCTGGTCAACAAGAGCAAGACCAAAATTTTGGTCTCATTCTGGCGGCTGACTTCCATCATGCTTTTAGTGAAGGGAAGAGTTATCAGCACCACTGATCCTCGTATCAACGATCGAATTCGCGTTCCAGAAATTCGTCTGATCGGAGCATTAGGTGAGCAAGTTGGCGTCGTAGCGATAGATAAAGCGCTAAAGATGGCTGATGAAGCAGGTCTTGATTTAGTCGAGATCGCACCTGAAGCAGTTCCACCAGTATGCAAGATTATGGATTTCGGAAAATATAAGTACGAAATTGCTCAGAAAGCGCGAGAGGCCCGGGCTAACCAGACCCACATTGTGGTTAAGGAAATCCGAATGGGTTTAAAGATTGAGAACCATGATTACGAGACTAAGAAGAACCATATTGAAAAGTTCTTGCTTAGCGGAGATAAGGTGAAGGTAACTGTTCAATTCAAAGGACGGGAACAGACAAGACCAGAGATGGGATTTCGATTATTGCAACGTCTTGCAGAAGATGTAGCGACTTCGGGATTTGTCGAATTTGCTCCAAAGCGCGAGGGTAGAAGCATGACGATGGTGCTTGGACCAGTGCGCAAAAAGAGTGAAGCACTTGCTGAAGCAAAGCGCGCCCGAGCCTCTAAGGCTAAAGAAGTTTAAGTAAAGACAACAGGAGGAAAGAAATGCCGAAAATGAAGACACATAGTGGCGCCAAGAAAACCTTTCGCGTCACCGGAAGCGGAAAGATCGTGCACGAGCGCGCTGGCAAGCGCCACCTCTTGGAGCGTAAATCTTCTCGAGTAACCCGTCGCCTTTCAAAGGATCAGACGGCCAATGATCGAAACACTTTTTCTGCCAAGCGCTTGCTTGGAATGAAGTAAGGGGGAGCAATAATGGCAAGAGTAAAACGCGGTGTTCATGCCGCAAAGAAGCGCCGCACCACACTTGAGAGAGCTAGTGGCTATCGCGGTCAGCGCTCCCGCCTTTTTACAAAGGCAAAAGAGCAAGTAACTCACTCTCTGGTCTATGCCTTCAACGATCGTAAAGATAAGAAAGGTGATTTCCGCCAGCTCTGGATTACCCGTATCAATGCGGCAAGTCGCGCCAATGGAATTACCTACAACCGTTTTATCCAAGGATTAAAGGCTGCAGGAGTTGAGGTAGATCGTCGCGTTCTATCAGAGCTTGCAACTAATGATCCTGCTGCTTTCACCGCATTGGTTGAAGTAGCGCGCAAGAATGTAAAAGTTTCTTAAAGTTTCGCGTTAGAAAGCGATGATTACGAGCCTTCATTCGCCTCATGTTGAGGCAGTGAAGGCTCTTTTAGGTTCTCGGGGTGGCAAAGCAAGAAAAGAGAGCGGTCAATATGTAATTGAAGGGCTCTCATCTATTAAAGAGGCCCTTGATTTTTCGCCTGAAGAAATCACAACCCTCTATCTAACTAGCGATGGCATGAGCAGACTTGCAACAATTCCTGAGGGCTATTTTGAAATTATTGAGGTCTCACCTGAGGTCATGAAAGCAATGACTGATACCGTCACGCCACAAGGTTTATTGGCAATCGCTCAAATTCCGCAGAATTCATTGGCAGATTTTCTCGCAGCGTCAAAAAGTGAGTTAAAGATTGCCTACTTCTGGCAGATTCAAGATCCTGGAAATGCTGGAACGGTGATCCGAGCTGCGGATGCTTTTGGTTTTGATGCAGTGATTTTCTCTGACAACAGCGTTGATATCTATAGCCCGAAAGTAGTTCGCTCAAGTGCAGGTTCGCACTGGCATATTCCTCTATTTACATCAATTTCAGAAGGGGAACTTAAAACACAGCTTTCAGGCAAGGCCTTTGAAATCTATGGAACTGATGCAAGTGGGGGACTTGAACTATTAACGGCAGCAAATGAATCAAAGAATCGCTCTGCAATCTGGGTATTTGGCAACGAGGCCAGAGGCCTTGATGCGAAGGTGATCTCAACTCTTGGAGCTAAGCAAGTAGCAATTCCTATTTCAGGCAAGGCAGAGAGCCTAAATCTCGCTACCGCTGCCTCCGTGGTGATGTATGCCGTATCGGCAGCTCGAAAATAACCACTTCTTGCCACTCGGATTAGTAGAATTCTCTAGTGTCGTTAGATAACGCTGGTATTGAGCAGATTAAGGCCGATGCGCTATCTGCAATAAAAAACTCACAATCCCTTGATGAACTACGCGAGGTGAGAATTGCTCATGTCGGTGATCGCTCGCCAATAGCAAGAGCTAATCAAGGACTTGCAGAGATTGAGATTGAAAAACGAGCAGCGATGGGAAAATTGATTGGCACTGCCAGGGCTAATATCAATCAAGCATTTGATGATAAAGAAAAAGAGTTAACTGCGCTAAGAGATAGCAGAGCCTTAAGCAATGAGAGAGTTGATGTAACCCTTGCTAGTAATAGAACTCCTCGTGGAGCGCTTCACCCCTTAACACTTCTAACTAATGAGATTTCCGATCTCTTTGTTGGCATGGGATACACAGTGCAAGAGGGGCCAGAACTTGAGGCTTCCTGGCTTAACTTTGATGCCCTAAATATTGCTGAAGATCATCCGGCTAGAACTATGCAAGATACATTTTTTATCGAGCCGCTCTCATCAGGTCTTGTGATGCGTACCCACACCTCGCCAGTTCAAATCAGAACTATGTTGGAAAACAAACCTCCAATCTATGTGATTTGTCCAGGTCGTACTTATCGAGCTGATGAGTTAGATGCAACTCATACTCCAGTATTTAATCAAGTCGAAGGTTTAGTAGTTGATAAGGGCATAACGATGGCCCATCTAAAAGGAACCTTGGACCACTTTGCATCAAAGATATTTGGTCCTGGCGTCACCACGAGAATTAGGCCATCTTTCTTTCCATTTACTGAGCCAAGCGCAGAAGTTGATTTCTTCTACAACGGCCGCTGGGTTGAGTGGGGTGGCTGTGGAATGGTTAATCGAAAAGTTTTACAAGCCGCAGGAATTGATACCGATATTTATACTGGATTTGCATTTGGAATGGGCCTTGAAAGAACCTTGATGGTGAAATATGGGATTACGGATATGCATGACATCGTTGAGGGAGATGTTCGCTTCTCAAGGCAGTTCGGAAGTGGTGGGCGATGAAACTTCCACTATCTTGGCTCTCAGAGTTTATTGAGTTCCCTAAAACCATTTCAGTAGCAGATATCGCTGCTGGATTTGTAAAAGTGGGTTTTGAAGTCGAGTCAATCGAGAATCCAGCGGAGAAAATCAAAGGTCCACTACTTGTTGGAAAAGTATTAACTATTGAGGAGCTAACCGGACATAAAAAGCCCATACGCTATGTCGGGCTTGATTGCGGGGAAGCTAAAACACGATATGTAATTTGCGGTGCTACTAATTTCATAGCTGGAGATCTAGTTGTAGTAGCTCTACCTGGCGCGATTCTGCCAGGAAACTTTGCAATCTCAGCCCGTGAAACATATGGCAAGACCAGCAATGGAATGATCTGTAGTTCAAAAGAACTTGGTCTAGGAGATGACCACTCAGGAATAATCGTGCTAGATGGCAAGGCAAAGATTGGAAGCCCAGCACTTAAAGTTTTAAGAGCAGATGATCCAATTATTGATATCGCAGTAAACCCCGACCGCGGTTATGCGATGAGCGTTCGCGGCGCTGCAAGAGAGCTGGCAATGGCGCTAGGACTAAGCTTCAAGGATATTTCTTCAAAGGCCTTGATTGCATCACTTGAGAAAAAGAAGAAGCGGGGAAAGATAACTCCAGTACAGATTTCAGATAAAACTGGAGCAGATCAAATCTACTTGCGAAGCTTAAGTAATGTAGATCCGCTAAGGCCAACACCGCAGTGGATGGCAAGACGTCTATCTCAAGCAGGAATGCGCCCAATATCTATTGCAGTAGATATCACTAACTATGTGATGTTAGAGCTGGGTCAGCCGCTACATGCCTTTGATAGCGCCAAGATTTCTGGAACTTTAAGAGTTGCAAGAGCAGGAAAATTCACTGAATTGATAACCCTTGATAAGGTCAAGAGAAAGCTTGCTAAGGATAATCTTCTAATAACAGATGATAAAAAGGTGCTAGCCCTAGCTGGGACTATGGGCGGGCTTGATAGCGAAGTTAGTGAGTTTACTGTCGGCATCACTTTAGAGGCGGCCCACTTTGATCCAATGTCAATTGCGCGTAATTCAAGAAGCCATATTCTCAGTTCAGAGGCTTCGCGTCGATTTGAGCGTGGAGTAGATCCATCACTTGCTGAGTTGGCTTCTGCTCGCGCAGCGCTACTACTTATTGAGTATGCAGGAGCTATCTATAACGGGAGCTCAGTCAAGAAAACTCCGCTAAAAAAGAGAAGCATCACTATTTCTGCCTCTGAAATTTCATCACTTATAGGAACAATTTATAGCGACAAAGAAATTGAAAAATCGCTTAAGGCGATTGGCGCTAGCTTAAGAAAGAGTGGAAAGAAATGGGTTGTTACCCCGCCATCTTGGCGCCCAGATCTAAACGAACTTCCAGATCTGGCAGAAGAGGTTGCTAGATTCTTTGGATATGACCGCATTCCTTCTCAACTTCCGCCAGTGAAATTGGCAAGTAATGGAAGTTCAGGACTTACCCCTATGCAAAAGCGTCGCAGATCAATGAGTTTAAAATTAGCCAATAGAGGCCTGGTTGAAGTTCATAACTATCCTTTTGTAAGCCAATCCCAAATGAATCTCTTTGGTTTCACTGGAGATCGCGCAAAGACTTTCAAGATTGCTAACCCAATGTCTGATGAATATCCCTACTTAAGAACTCATCTAACCCCTGGACTTCTTGCTGCAGCTGCAAGAAACCTATCTAGGGGAGAGAAGTCGGTGGCACTCTTTGAAAGTGGTGCGATATTTAGAAACGTTGAAACCTTAAAGCCAGCAGGAAGTGTTTCAGTCAGCAAGAGACCGACGGAATTGCAGATAAAGCAGATTTATCAGAGCGTACCTAAGCAACCTCTACATATTGCAGGAGTAATTGCGGGAGAGATGACAAACTCTGGTTGGTGGGGCAAGGGAAGAGTTGTTGAGTGGAGCGATGCTGTTGATCTAGTAAGAGAGTTGATTGAAGATTCTGGAAATGACTATTCAATTGAAGCAGTTGATCTTGCGCCTTGGCACCCAGGAAGATGCGCTGAATTCAGAGTTGATGGAAAAGCTGTGGCGCATGCCGGCCAGATTCATCCACGAGTAACCTCCGCGCTTGCTCTTCCTGATGCAACTGTGGCATTTGCTCTCATCGTGGACGCTCTAAAATTTCCAGATAATTTTAAGGCCAGTCCAATAAGTGTTATGCCAGCTGCGATCCAAGATATCTCCCTCTTTGTTGACCAGAAGGTGCCAGCAGAAAAAGTTGAAGCCGCCCTTAAAGAGGGAGCAGGTGAACTACTGGAGAGCATTGCACTTTTCGATAGATATCAGAAGGAGGGAGAGGCTCAGGTTTCGCTAGCTTTTTCTCTAGTTTTTAGAGCCTCAGATCGAACTCTTACCTCTGATGAAGTTTCAGAACTTCGCGCAAAGGCTGGGGCGATGGCCAGCAAGAAGTGCGGAGCCCAAATCCGCAGTTAATGCATAAATATGCAGGGATTTGCATAACTATGCACCAAAGGCTAACCTGCCTCCATGAAAATCGGAGTCCTTGGGGCTAGCGGCTATGCCGGGGGCGAGTTGTTGCGTTTGCTATCTGGGCACCCGGATTTTGAAGTTAGCTACATCGCTGCAGGTTCAAATGCAGGGGAGAAGATTACTGATCTTCATTCACATCTAATTACCTATGGCGATCAGAGATTTGCTGGTACAGATATTGGTGCTATCAATAACTGTGACTTGATTTTTCTTGCCCTTCCTCATGGCCAATCTGCTGAGATAGTTAAGCAGATAGATGAAAAAGTAAAGATTGTTGACTTAGGTGCCGATTTTCGTTTGAAATCAGAGCATGCTTGGAAACAGTATTACAACGATAGTTATGCAGGAGTTTGGGCTTATGGATTGCCAGAGCTGCCTGGAAAGCGTGAGTTAATAAAGAAGTCTTCAAGGGTTGCAAACCCTGGATGCTACGCCACCGCTATAGCACTGGCAGCCGCTCCTGCCGTGCTGGCAGGTGGAGTAGATGCAGGCGACATTGTTGTCGTTGCAGCAAGTGGAACAACTGGAGCAGGAAGAAGCACCAAGGGAAACCTAAGTGCTAGCGAGATTATGAATTCGATGGTCTCTTATAAATTTGGCGGAGTACATCAACATACTCCAGAGATTGAACAAGCTCTTGAAGAGCTTGGTTCAAAAGAAGTGAAAATTTCATTTACCCCAATTTTGGCGCCCATGCCACGAGGAATACTTGCAACTGTCACTTCCAAAACATCTCTTTCGGAAGATGAGATTCGTAAAAGCTATGAAAAAATGTATCAAGATGAGCCATTTGTTCATTTACTTTCAAAGGGACAACTTCCTGAAACTTCTTCGCTTACTGGATCCAATTCAGTTCAAATGCAAGTAGCTGTTGACACCCATACATCTAGATTAATCGTCTCTGTTGCCATTGATAATCTAGGAAAAGGGGCGGCAGGGCAAGCTATTCAAAACGCAAATTTAATTTCAGGACTTGTGGAGACAACTGGACTATCAGCATTGGGGGTAGGGCAATGACTCTAAAGAGTGAACATAGCCAGAGCCTTCCCAAGGGCTTTAGGGGATCTGGAGTAAGTGCTGGGCTTAAAAGCTCTGGAGCTAAAGATCTAGCTCTCATTGTTAATGATGGACCTGATAATTTTGCAAGTGCAGTCTTTACTACCAATCAAGTTGTAGCAGCGCCTGTCATATGGAGCCGGCAAGTTCTCAAGGACAATCAAGTTTCTGCAGTCTTACTCAATAGTGGTGGCGCAAATGCAGCCACTGGAGCAGATGGCTTTGCTGATACCCATAAATCAGCAGAAGAGGTAGCGAGTTTGTTATCGATTTCATCCTCTGATGTTGCTATCTGTTCCACTGGATTAATTGGCGTAAGGCTTGATATGGAGAAATTAATTGCAGGAGTCAAAAGCGCCTACTCTGCTTTGAGTACTAATTCAACCGAAGATCTAGCAAGAGCCATTATGACTACAGATTCAAAACCAAAGATCGCTACCTATGAGAGCTCTGGTGTTAGCTTTACTGGAATAGCCAAGGGGGCCGGGATGCTTGCGCCATCACTTGCCACCATGCTTTCGGTAGTAATGACTGATGCAAAAGTGGATAAGGCAGTGGCCGATGAGATTTTCGCCAAAGTTTGTGAGAAGACTTTTAATCGAATTGATTCAGATGGGTGCACATCAACTAATGACACAGTTCTCTTTCTCTCATCTGCTGCCTCAGGAGTTGAGGTATCAAATGAGCAGCTTGAGCAGGCGCTATTTGCCGTTACTGCAAGTCTTTCAAAGCAGCTAATTGCTGATGCTGAAGGACACTCAAAGATCATTTCAATCACCACGATAAATGCTAAGAGTGAGAGAGACGCTGTTGAGGTGGGCAGAGCATGTGCAAGGAATAACCTTCTTAAGTGCGCACTTGGTGGAGAAGATCCTAATTGGGGTCGAGTTTTAGCAGCGATTGGAACAACCAATGCGGTAATTGATCCAATCAATATTGATGTTGATCTAAATGGAGTAAAGGTCTGCAGATCTAGCTCGCCAGGGGAGGATAGATCCAAAGTAGTTATGACTGGGGAACTAATCGAAATTCTGATTGATTTAAAGGTAGGCAACTCTTCTGCCACTATCTGGACCAATGACTTAACTGCTTCATACGTTCACGAGAATTCGGCTTACTCAACATGATTGTTATCAAATTTGGCGGTCATGCCATGGGGGAGCACTCCAGAAAATGGGCGAGCGAGATTGCCAGTCGCTTTAAATTGGGCGAGAGATTTGTCATTGTCCATGGCGGTGGACCTCAGATAGATAAAGAACTTGCAAGGCGCGGTATAGAAAAATCTAGCGTCAACGGCTTTCGCATCACAACTCCTGAAATTATGGAGGTTGTTGAGTTTGTCCTAACCGGAAGTGTGCTTCGCTCAGTAGTTAGAGACTTAATCGCTGCTGGACTTCCTGCAGTTGGAATCACAGGAAGTGATAGCCAATTACTTGAAGTTGAATTAAGGGATGAGGCCAAATTTGGTCTGGTTGGAAAGATTAAGAAAGTGAATCCAAAGATCATTAATGATTTACTAGACATGGGATATTTACCTGTTATCTCGCCAGTTGCCAATGACAGTTCAAGTAGGGCCCTTAATGTAAATGCTGACATTGCAGCAGGGGCTATTGCAGGCTCTCTACGAGCAAGTGAGACTCTCTTTCTAACCGATGTTCCTGGCATTTATGGCCAATGGCCTGATCGCTCTTCGTTAATAGGCGAAATCACTATCTCAGATTTGAAGAAGATCTCATTTGAAGGTGGAATGGTCCCAAAGGTTGAAGCAGTAATCAACGCGATTGAGTCTGGAGCATCATCTGCAAGGGTTATTGATGGCACATCACTTCCAGCATTTATTGATGCTTTAAGCGGCGATGGTGGAACGTTGGTAAAACCATGAAGAAAGGTAATAAAGAATCACTAAAAAAATGGAACTCTGTAATGCAGAGCAATTATGGAACCCCAAGCATCTCTCTTTCAAAAGGTAAAGGCATTGAAGTCTGGGATTTAGATGGGGTCAAATACCTAGACTTCCTTGGTGGTATTGCAACAAATCTTCTTGGTCATAATCATCCGGCCATAGTGGCCGCTGTTTCAAAACAGATTAGGCAATTAAGCCATGTGAGTAACTTTTATGCACATCCTGTGGCGCTAGAGCTTGCTGAGAAACTTCAGGAAATGACGTCAGATAAGAGCGCAAGAGTTTTCTTCTGCAATTCAGGAGCTGAGGCAAATGAAGCAGCTATAAAGATTGCTCGTCTTCATCGCGGCAAAAGAATAGTTGCCGCAACTGGGGCATTTCATGGAAGAACTATGGGAGCTCTTTCGCTAACTGGACAGAGTTCAAAGAGGGATGCTTTCAAGCCATTGCTTCCTGGAGTTAAGCATGTGAAATATGGCGATATCAAAGCTTTAAGAAAGGCAGTTAATAAGAGAACTGCGATGGTGATTCTTGAACCCATTATGGGCGAGGCTGGGGTAGTAACTCCTCCAAGTGGCTACCTAAAAGCAGCAAGGCAGATCTGTGATGAAAATGGCGCTCTGCTTGCAATAGATGCAGTGCAGACCGGTATGGGTCGCTGCGGAAGTTGGTTTGGATATGAAGATGAAGGAATAAAGCCAGATCTAATCACAATAGCAAAGGGCCTAGGAGGCGGACTTCCATTGGCAGCAATGATTACATTAGGGAAAGCATCTGAACTTTTTAAAGCGGGTTCGCATGGCAGCACCTTTGGAGGAAATCCTGTAGCAGCAGCAGCAGCGATTGCAGTTATTGATGAGATTGAGAAGAAGAATTATCTGGCGCTTAATACTGTAAAAGGAGCGCTAATACGAAACTTGATCTCGCCAATTATTGGCGTTGAGCAAGTTCGAGGCAAAGGCTTACTAATCGGTATTTGTGTTAAGGAAAGTAAAGCTAAGCAGATAGCAGCCGATATGCAATCTAAAGGTTTTCTAGTAAATGCCGCCAGCGATGATGTAATTAGAATCGCACCAGCTTACGTAGTGAGCGAAAAGCAGATTATGTCTTTTGTCTCTGCTTTTAATGCAAGTTGTGAGGAGATTTATCGTGGCTAAACGTGGAACTCTCTCCTCTAATGCAAGGAGAGCGCTTGTAGTCAACTTTGTTAACCAAGGCCTTGTTCATTCGCAAGGTGATTTAGTAGAGCTTTTGGCTGAAGAAGGTATTGAAGTAACGCAGGCAACTGCAAGTCGAGACCTCGATGATGTTGGAGCGGTTAGAGGAAAAGATGCCTCTGGAGTAATGCGCTATCAATTTCTCGATTCAAGCGTGGAGCCATTGGCTAGAATGGCCCGAGTCTCTGATCAACTTCTCTTGAGTATCACCGCTAGTGGAAATATCGTGGTCATAAAGACTCCACCAGGGGGAGCGCAACTACTAGCAAGCGCCCTTGATCGCGCTTCTGAGAGCTCAGAGCTTTCAAGTGCAATAGGAACTATTGCAGGAGATGACACAGTTTTAGTTATTTCACGAAACGCAAGCGGAGGAAAGCTTCTCGCTGCCGAGCTTCGTGATTACATTACCACTGAGTTTTCAAGTAACGCTCGGAAAACGAGCAAGTCAAAGAAAGCGAGAAGGTAATGGCGCTTTGGGGCGGCAGGTTCTCAAAAGAGGCTGGAGAGGCGATGTTTGCACTCTCAAGGAGTGTGCACTTTGATTGGCGCCTTGCTTCCTATGACTTAAGAAGTTCTCTAGCTCACCTTAATTCTTTAGAGGCAAGTTCGATAATTGATAAAGCACTTGCGGGAAAAATTCGAAATGCAATCAAAGAGCTGCAAAGTGAAGTAGCAAGTGGCAAATTTGCTCCGATTGCTAGCGACGAAGATGTCCATTCAGCACTTGAGCGAGGACTTATAGAAAAACTTGGCGCAGAAGGTGGAGCAATAAGAGCTGGTCGATCACGAAATGATCAAGTGGCTACCGATTTTCGTCTCTACTTAATTGATCACATGATTGAAATTGCGCTAGAGACTCTAAAACTTAGTAGCGCTATCACCGATCTTGCAGGCGAATATGCAGGCGATGTCGCACCTGGCTTTACCCATCTTCAACATGCTCAACCAGTTTCATTTGGTCATGAATTAGCTAAACATGCTCACAGTCTAAGTAGGGATGTTTCAAGAATCTCAGATTGGCTGACCAGGAGTAATCTCTCACCCCTTGGCGCAGGCGCGCTAGCCGGATCATCACTTCCACTAAATCCCGAATCAAGTGCCAAAGAGCTTGGATTTAGGGGAGCAATAGCAAATAGCATTGATGCAGTTAGCGATAGAGATTTTGTCGCAGAGGCTCTCTTTGTAATTTCGTTAATCGGTATACATCTTTCAAGAATCGGTGAGGAGTGGAGCCTTTATGCAAGTAGTGAATTTGCTTGGGTTGAGTTAGATGATGCTTATGCAACAGGCTCTTCCATTATGCCGCAGAAGAAAAACCCAGATGCAGCAGAACTTGCAAGAGGAAAAGCTGGGCGATTTATTGGATCACTAACTGGATTATTAAGCGTTCTAAAGGGTTTGCCCTTTGCTTATAACCGTGACTTGCAAGAGGATAAAGAGCTGACATTTGATGCAGTAGAAAATCTCCTGCTATTGCTTCCCGCAATTACTGGGATGGTCGCAACCAGTAAATTTGATAGAGAGAAGATGAGGGCAGCAGCGCCCCTTGGTTTTTCTCTTGCTACTGAGATTGCCGACTTTCTTGTCCTTAAAGGGGTGGCTTTTCCTATCGCCCACGATGCCGCAGGTAAAGCGGTTAGAAGATGTGAAGAGCTTTCAATTGAACTTGATCAATTAAGTGATTTAGATCTTAAGAGTATTCATCCACTCTTAAGTGGTGAGGTTCGAAGCCGTCTTAATCTTGATGCAGCCTTGGCTGCTAGAGCTAGTGCAAGTGGAACTGCCCCTGAGAGCGTTAAGAAACAGATTTCTAATTTAAGAGTGAAAATTTCTGCTGACGCTAGCGAATTTGCCGGCGAGCGGAAGAGATTTTCAGGCATGATGGACCAATGAGCAAAGCGCTACTTGATGATTTAACTTGGCGCGGCTCTATCGCCCAGAGCACAGATAGAGCTGAGTTAGAGAAGTATCTATCTAACCCTGGGGCAAGTCTTTATCTTGGATTTGATCCAACTGCTCCAAGTCTTCACATTGGAAATTTAGTTGCTCTAACCCTGCTTCGCCGATTTCAATTAGCAGGCTATAAACCGATAGCACTTGTTGGGGGAGCCACAGGTTTAGTAGGAGATCCAAGTGGGCGAAGCGCTGAGCGAAGCCTAAATGAAGCTGATTTAGTTGCTGATTGGGTTGAGCGAATCAGAAAGCAATTAGAGGGCTTTCTTGATTTCACAGGTAAGAACGCGGCGATTATGGCAAATAACCTTGATTGGACAGCGCCTGTTTCAGCAATTGAATTCTTAAGAGATATTGGAAAGCACTTTAGCGTCAATCAGATGTTGGCTAAGGATTCAGTGGCCTCTCGCCTTGAATCAGGCGGCATTTCCTATACTGAATTTTCTTATCAAGTGATGCAAGCCTTTGATTATCTGGAACTCTTCAGAAGATATAACTGCGCGCTACAAATCGGTGGTAGCGATCAATGGGGAAATATAGTTGCAGGTGTTGATTTAATACGTCGAGTTGAGGCAAAGAGCGCACACGCCCTCACTATTCCACTGCTTGCAAAAGCTGATGGAACAAAGTTTGGCAAAACTGCAGAGGGAGCAATCTGGCTAGATCCAACTATGACCTCGGCTTATGCGCTCTTTCAATTTTTCTTAAATTCAGATGATAGAGATGTGGAACAATTGTTAAAGACTTTTTCATTTAAGTCCCGCGCGGAGCTAGAGGCGCTCTTTGAATCACTTAAAACAAATCCTGGGGCAAGAGAGGCCCATCGAGAACTTGCCAGAGAGGTAACAA
>JBMTBW010000002.1:0-185520 GCA_049430265.1 Candidatus Nanopelagicaceae bacterium
TAGCGCACTTCCTTGACATGGAAGGGGTCACTGGTTCGATCCCAGTATCGTCCACTGAAAGCTCCAGTTAGTTAGTTCTAATGACCTGAATCCTTGAAGATACAAAAGGAATTTCCTTGGGGGTCCTTTAAGATCCGCCACTCAAATCCACTGCTGGTACGCGAGGTCTTTACGTGACTGCCGCCAAGAATCTTGACTAAATCTTCGGTTTCATTGAGATCATCTACCGCTACATCAATATGAATCTCCTGAGAGTCGGAAGACTTCTTTGCCACTCGCTGAAATCCTAACTTGAAATTCTCACCCGGTGTTGGAAAAAGCCAAATGTGCTCAGTTGAATCATTATGAGGATGTGCCTCAACCCCTAATACTTTGCTCCAAAAGTTAACCAGTACCTCGGGGTTTTCGCTATTGAACATGACGGTAGTTACCTTTGCCTTGCCCAAAGCTTTTCTCCAATCACTCAAAATGCCTGGTACTAAAATCTACCCTGTAATCATTCAACGCATCAAGAGAGACGCCTCTCAAGCAAACTAGGCTATCTTCCAACGTTTTCTAGCTATGAATCCTATTCTTATCTCATGAGCGCTAACAATCAGATGCCCTGTGATTTCTGTCAGCGTCCCTATGACCCAATAGCAACAAGGTGGCTATGCCCTCACTGCCATATGAAAACTAATTGCTGCGACGGTGCTCCATGCCCATTGCCCGACCAATCAGAGCTTAAAGTAAAGAGTGAGAGCTAACTCAAAAGATCTCAAGCGGTAATTGCACCGGTTGATAACAAGATAAGTAAGAGCGTTCCAAGTAATAGACGATAGATGACAAAAGGCATAAAACTCTTAGTTTGAACATATTTCATGAGCCAGGCGATGACTAAGTATCCGACAGTAAAGGCTGTAAGAGTGGCAACAAAAGTCTCTCCAAGAGAAAATGAGTTTAAAGGCTCTGAAAGTGAGTTAAAGAGTTCAAAGGCTCCACTGCCTAAAACTGCGGGTATCGCTAGCAAAAACGAATATCTAAGAGCTGCCTCTCTTTTATATCCCAGAGCTCTTCCCATTGCAATTGTTGCACCAGAGCGAGAGACCCCTGGAATTAGAGCAAGTGATTGCGCAATTCCATATGCAATGCCATCTCTTGCACCCAAAGCATCAAGGTCTTTCATCTTCCTGCCATAGTGATCTATCACGCCAAGTAGAAGGCCGAAAATGATTAATGTGGCTGCGATTAGATAAAGGGAACGAAAATTCTGACGAATATACTCCTGGCCAAAATATCCTAAGAAGAATATGGGAAGTGAACCGAGAAGAATTAGCGCTGATAGACGCGCATCACTTTTCGCTTCGCCCACCAATTCACTTCTTCTAATAAGCCACCTAAGAGATGCAGAGATGAGCCTTGCAATATCAGCCCTAAAATAAATCAGAACTGCTATCTCTGTTCCAATCTGCATTATCGCTGTGAAGGTTGCTCCGGGATCCTGCGCCGAGGGCAGGAATTCACCGAGAATGCGAATATGGGCGCTTGATGAAACAGGAAGAAATTCAGTTAAGCCCTGAACAATTCCAAGAAATATTGCCTCAAGCATTACTTACTAACCCTCTGCGTTTTAATAGCGGCTCAATTACTGCATCCCTGCCTCTAAAATTTCTAAACATCTCAAGAGAATCAATCGACCCACCCTTGCTCATAAGTGTCCCTCTTAGATGATCTCCATTCTTTCGATTCAATCCGCCATTTTCCTTAAACCACTCGCCAGTATCGGCGTCAAAGACCTCAGCCCAGATATAGCCGTAATAACCAGCAGAGTATCCCCCAGCAAAAATATGCGAGAAGTAAGTTGAGCGATATCTTGTTGGCACGCAATCATAGGCAAGGCCGTAACTCTCTATCGCCTCTGCTTCAAATTTCTCAACATCAGAGACAACTTCATCTGATGATAGTGAGTGCCAAGCAAGATCAAGTATTGCTGCTGCCATATAGCTGGTTGTGGCATGGCCCTCATTAAAAGTTGATGACTCTTCAAGTTTATCTATCCAGCTCTGTGGAAGACGCTCCGCGCTTTGATAATGACGGGCATAGTTATCAACGATTTGAGGATCAAGAATCCACATCTCATTAACCTGGGAAGGAAACTCAACAAAGTCACGCTGCACCGCTGTTCCGGAAAACCTGGGATATTTCACATTAGAGAGAAGTCCATGGATAGCGTGGCCAAATTCATGGAAGAGAGTTGTTGTTTCATCAAGAGTGAGAAGCGTTGCCTCACCCTTTGGTGGCTTTGGGATATTTAGGTTATTTACTACCACTGGGAGCTGATTAAGTAGGTGGCTCTGTTTAACCAAAGAGTTCATCCAGGCGCCACCGCGCTTTGAATCCCTAGTGTAGAAATCGGCGATGTAGAGGCCGATTTTTGAGCCATCTTCGTTAAAGACTTCAAAAGCTCTCGCCTCAGGATGGTAGGTCACTAGATCTGGACGCTCTTTAAAGCTCATGCCATATAACTTGCCTGCAGCATAAAAGACACCTTTAAACAAAACGCTCTCGAGTTCAAAATATGGCTTCATTAATGCAGTATCAAGGTCGTATTTCTCAGCCCTAACCTTTTCGGTGTAGTAATCCCAATCCCAACTCTCTAGTTTTTCAATTCCGTCTAGCTTGGCTAGCCGTTCAAGATCTCTACCCTCAGCTTTAGCATTTGCAAGAGCAGCTGGCGCAATCTTTTTGAGCATCTCATGGACTCTCTCTGGAGAGCCCGCAGTCTGCTCAGATAACGAATACTGAGCATGGCTTTTCTTGCCAAAAATCTCCGCTCGTTTAGCCCTTAACTTGACCATTTTTAAAAGAACTTGTCTGGTATCAAAGTCATTTCCACGAAGACCTTTACTCAGCGAGGCCTGCATAACCTTTTTTCGAAGTTCACGATTCTTTAGCGAGCGCAGGAGAGGATGGCCAGTGAAGTTAACAGCACCAATCATGTACTTATCTTTAATTCCTCGCGCATCTGAGGCTGCTTTACAGGCTTTTATCTGATTCTCTGAGAGGCCATCTAGCTCTTTAACATCATCAACAAAAACCGCTAAATCATTTGTCTCACTTAAAACCTTTTTACTAAATTCTGTTTGAAGAGTGGATAGTTCTTCATTTATCTTCTTGATCTCCTCACGCTGGGAATCTGATAGCCCAGCTCCAGCATGTAGAAAGTCGCGGTGATACCTCTTTAGAAGCCATGAATCTTCGCTATTTAGATCCAGTCTTGAATCCACCAGATGAGTAATACGAGCAAAGAGCTTTTGATTTAACTTGATTTTATCGGAGTGAGCTGCAAGCTTTGGAGCAATCTCTGCTTCTATTTTATCTATCGCTTCATTGGTATCACTCGAAGATTTATTGTAAAAAACTGCAGCGACTCTACTTAATATCCCCCCACTTGCCTCAAGGGCTACCAAGGTATTTTCAAAGGTAACTTCAGCTTGGCTAGTAATCTTTTCAACCTCTGCTAGCTGTTCATCCATACCGGCATAGAAAGCTGGCAGATAATCCGCCTCTGAAATCTCTGCAAATGGCGGCAATTCATACTCAAGGTTTGACTTAGCTAGAAATGGATTTTGGCTCATTTGCTTCTTTCTTGGATAAATAGACGAGTATTTTCGAAGATAATGTCTGCATCATAATCAAGGGTTGCAACGTGATAACTATTTAGAAGTTCTATTCTTTGCTTATCGCTTGAACCAATCTCATCTAGAATTATCTCAGTGTTGGAAACATCAAGGGTGTGGTCATCAACGCTATGAAAGAGTAATACCGGCGTCTTTATTCTGGGCAAGCGCTTTCTAGCTAGTTTCAGATATTTATATAGTTGAGCTACTCCCTTAATAGGCAGGGCGTCATAACCCCATTCAGTTACGCCAGGTTTCTTAATATCATCTCCAACCGAGGCGCGAGATTTTTGCACCTTAGAGATAATCGAAACAAATTTGATTTGCAGGCCTGGGATATGAATCATGGGATTTACCAGGACAATTCCATCAACTTTATCTTGGTGATCTGCTGCTACATAGAGACTGTTTCCACCACCCATTGATAAGCCAACTATGAATACCTTCCTACAAGTTTTCTTTAACTCGACAAGCTCCTGCTCAACTTTTTGGGCCCAACTAGACCAGTGCACTTTATTAAGATCCTGCCATCTGCTGGCATGTCCGGGGATTACAGGAACTGAGACTTGATATCCCTTTTCGTTGAGAAAATGTGCGAAAGGTCGCATCGATGCTGGAGATCCAGTAAAGCCATGGACTAGAAGAACTCCAACATCAGCATTTGATCCAGAGCCCTTAGCCCGATAGTCAGATAACCAACCTTGGGGCGCTCCTTCAATGGCCATATGCTCACCCTAAAGTTAATCAGGCTAAATGTCATTAATCCCATCTATCTTTGCTCCATGAAAGCTGAACAGGAGAGCCAATTTACTTCGGCTTTCCAGCCAAGTTTTGATGAGATCTCACCGAGCCTTTATGAAACCACTTTTGTAGTTGTCGATCTAGAGACGACCGGCGGTTCTCATAACAGCGCCGCAATTACCGAAATTGGCGCAGTGAAAGTTAGGGCGGGTGAAATAGTTGGTGAATTTCAGACTCTGGTAAACCCAGAAAGTCCTATTCCGCCCTTTATTACAGTGCTAACCGGCATCACTGATGCAATGGTTATTCAAGCGCCAAAATTAGGCGAAGCAATATTCTCATTTTTAGAATTTGTTGGCTCAAGTAAAGATAGCGTTCTGGTGGCTCATAACGCTCCTTTTGATATTGGCTTTCTAAAGGCAGCTTGTGCAAAGCTTGAAATTTCGTGGCCTTCTTATCAAGTCTTAGATACAGCAAAAATTGCAAGATATGTGGTGACAAGAGATGAAGCTCCAAATTGCAAGCTCTCTACCCTCTCAACTTTCTTTGGCGCAACAACTAATCCAGATCACCGAGCGCTTTCAGATGCTCGGGCAACCGTTGATGTCTTCCATGGCATCCTTGATCGACTTGGAAGCTACGGTGTAAAAACTTTAGAGGAGTTGAAGTCCTTCAGTGCTCGTATTACTAGCGCCCAGAGAAGTAAGAAGTATTTAGCTGAGGGCCTTCCAAATGCGCCTGGGGTTTATATCTTTCGAGATGAAGCTGGGATACCGCTTTACATAGGAACAACAAGAAATTTGAGAAATAGAGTTCGCTCATATTTCACCGCAGCTGAGACTCGAAAAAGAATTCACGACATGATCTCACTTGCCCACTCTCTTGATGTAATTCAAACAGCCACCATAATCGAAGCAGAGGTAAGAGAGCTAAGGCTGATCTGTGAGAAACAGCCTCGCTTTAATCGCCGTTCTAAATTTCAAGCAAAGTCGTTATGGATCAAGCTGACTAAAGAGGCTTTCCCAAGGTTAGTTGCCATAAGAGGGGCTAAGGGGCTCGATGATGAGAGCGGTTGGGCAGGGCCCTTTAATGGCCGAGATGAATCAGCGCGAGCAATAGAGGCGCTCTATGAAGTAACTCAGATAAGACAGTGCAAACCAAGAATCACCTTATCTTCAATGAAAAGCGCTAGTCCCTGCGCTCTATTCGATATGAAACGTTGCGGGGCTCCTTGTATTGGCCAGGAATCAATAGATTCTTACTCATCACATGTAACAGCAATTCACCAGAGCTTGCATATCGACTCTCGCCCCATACTTAAAGCTCTTAATGAGCGGATGAAGGAACTGGCAAATCAAGAACGTTTTGAAGAAGCTGCTGAGGTGCGAAATCGTTTAGGAGCGCTTATTAGAGGAAGTGCTAGAGCGCAGAGCATTAGAAGTTTAACTAGAGTCAAGGAGTTAATCGCAGCGATTGCTACCTCTATTGATACTTGGGAATTTGTTGTTATTCGCCATGGCAAATTAGCTGCGAGCGCTACCGCAAAGAGTGATAATTACAAAGATGTTATTGAATCCTTGAAATTAACAGCTGAGGTAGTAATCGATAATGGTGAAATTTTGCCCGCCAGTCATCATGAAGAAGTAGAGGTTCTGCTTCGTTATTTGAATCAAGAAGGAATTCGAATTGTCGAAATCGATGGCATCTGGGCCCTTCCAACTTTTGGCTCAGCAGCAGCAAGATCAGAGATTGAAAAGGTTAGAGCTCAAGTTGGCGCAAATAGCTATAAGGAAGACTTTGCTAATTCGGTAGATAGATTTGCCCAGCGCTCAACTAATTGAGCTGCTGCTCCGGAATCAACGGCTTGTTTTGCCAAGGTATATCCATTAGCAAATTGCTGGGTAATACCTAGATGAAAATCTGCCTTAAATGCTGCAATTGCAACTGCCGCATTTAGTAATACTGCTTGGCGATAAGGACCACCTTTGCCAGCAAAAATAGCTCTTGTGATATCCGCATTTTCGCTAGGTGTACCGCCTCTTAACTCATCTATAGCGATTCGTTCCAGGCCTAGCTCGCTTGGATCAAAAATCTCCTTGCTTATCTCGCCTTTATTTATCTGATAAACCGTACTGGTTGTACTGAGCGAAATTTCATCTAAGCCATCATCGCCCCTAAAGATAAAACCCTCGCAATCGCGCTCGGCGAGAACTGTTGCAACAAGCTCTAATAACTCAGCTCTAGCAACGCCAATAGCCACCGCCTTTGGCTTTGCGGGATTGGCAAGCGGGCCAAGAATGTTGAAAATTGTGGGCGTCGCTAGTTCTTTCCTTGCACTGGCTGCATTCTTCATTGCAGGGTGGAAGACCGGGGCAAATGCAAAACCAATTCCAATTTTTCTTACACACTCCTGGACCTGCTTAGCCCCGAGAGAGATATCAATTCCAAGGGCCTCTAATAAATCTGCTGCTCCACTCTTTGAACTTGCTGCGCGGTTGCCATGCTTAATCGTTCTTGCTCCTGCAGCGGTTGTGATGATGGCAGCAGTTGTTGAGATATTAATTGTAGATGCGCCATCTCCCCCAGTTCCCACTATGTCGACAGCGCGATCAGGGATATCAATTGCTACACCTCTTTGATACATCACATCAACGAGGGCTCTAACTTCACGTGGCTTCTCGCCTTTTGCCTTTAACAGAAGGAGAAAACTCTTAATCTGATCATTAGTTGCAAGGCCATCAAGAATTTGAGCCATTGCCCAAGTAATTTCCAGGTCAGATAAATCTTGCTTAGCTGTTAATTTCTCAACTATCTCATCCCAAGAAACAGTGAGTTCCATGATCGCTCTAGCTCTTACTTAAGAAGCAACTGGATTTTTAGCAAGAATTTCTGCAACATTTTTTGCAAGAGTAAAGGGATCAATCGGATGAGTAATGACTCCCTCTGCTCTAGACCAACCAGCAAGCCAGGCATCAGAACTTCGTGCCACCAAGACAATAACTACGCCGCAATTAAAGACTTCATCCTTTAATTGTTTTGCAACCCCCAGCCCGCCTTCAGGGACTGCTTCGCCATCAAGAATAAAGAGATCAAAATTCGCACCAGAATCGACAGCCATTCGTAAGGCCTTAGCGGTAGCAAATTCTAGAATCTTATGAGCGCCTAGATCTGGAGAGATTTGCTTACCCAGAGCGGTTATAACGCTAGATCGTACGCTTGAATCATCTGAGTAAAGCGCGATTTTTAGGGTTTTCTGGCTGGTCTCCATAATTAAGGTAATTCTAGGGGTTTACTGACTTATCCCTTCGCTCAATCTGAGCCAATATCCCGTGATGCGTTTCACCGCTATACCTCTCTTATTTACCCCTTCAAAGAGAGGGGATTGCCCTCATTTCAGGAATAATCCCCCCTATGAGTAGCGCAGTCTCCACACCGCCCAGATTGAATCGCCCAAATATCGTAGCTGTTGGAACTATCGTCTGGCTCTCAAGTGAGTTGATGTTCTTCGCCGCTCTTTTTGCTATGTATTTCACAACTCGATCTGTGCAAGGCCCTGTTATCTGGGGTCAGGGCGTGGAGATGTTGAATATTCCATTCTCCGCCCTTAACACCACTGTATTAGTTCTCTCCTCGGTCACCTGCCAGTTCGGCGTTTTTGCAGCTGAGCGTTTTCAAAATGCACGCACGGGTTCCCTACTGCAACTTTCAAAATGGGGAATGCGGGAATGGTTTGCTCTGACATTTGTTATGGGCGCATTTTTTATTGGCGGTCAAGTATATGAATATGCCGAACTGGTTCACGAAGGCTTAACTATTTCATCTGCTGCTTATGGTTCAGTATTTTATTTAGCGACGGGATTTCATGGTCTTCACGTAACCGGTGGTCTGATTGCATTTTTAATAGTGATGATTCGAGTCTCAAAGGCGCGTCGCTTTGGCCATTCACAGGCAACTACAGCCATTGTTGTTTCTTACTACTGGCACTTTGTTGACATTGTTTGGATTGCTCTCTTTTCAGCAATTTATCTGGTGGCATAGATGAGATTTATTTCAAAGTATCGCCGCCATAGATTTGCTGGTCCGCTTCTTCTTCTTGGCGCTTTGCTCTTTGCCGGACTTACCTATAGCGCTGCGCAAGCGGTTACAGAGCAGGCGACACTTTCACAATCCGACAAAGCCACTTTGATCGCAGAAGGTAAAGAGATATTTGCTCGTGGTTGCTCCTCCTGTCATGGCTTAAATGCAGAGGGCGCTGGAGTTGGTCCATCACTAATTGGCGTCGGAGCTGCCTCTGTTGATTTTCAAGTAGCAACAGGTCGTATGCCAGTTGCTGATATGAGTCAGCAGATTGCTAGAAAGAAGCCGGTTTATAACGATCAAGAAGTAGCAGCTCTTGCTGCTTATGTCGCATCTTTAGCCCCTGGCCCAGCCGCTGTCACCAATGAAGAACTTGCTTGGGAGCGCGATGGAAATATGGCAGAAGGCGGCGAGCTATTTAGAAATAACTGCGCAATGTGTCATAACTTAGCTGGACAAGGTGGCGCGCTCACTCAAGGAAAATATGCTCCAACTGTTATGGGAGTTGAAGTCAAACATATATATGAAGCGATGATCACTGGTCCGCAGGCTATGCCAGTATTTTCCGATACGATTTTGACCCCAGAAGAAAAACTATCAATCATCAAGTGGATCAAACATGCTGAGACAGAGCCACAACTTGGCGGCGCAGCACTTGGTCGAGTTGGCCCAGTCACTGAAGGTCTTGTTGGCTGGGTATTAGGACTTGGTCTATTAATTGGCGTGGCAGTATGGCTGACAGCAAAGGCACGGTAGCTAAATGAGCAAAGAGTTAGCCCCACTTTCTGACCCAGGACTTCCAGAGCATATTCATCGCAAAGCAGATGTTGATGTTAAGGCTGCAAAAAAGGCAGAGCGACAAGTTGGAATTTTATTTCTCTTCTCAGTTTTAGGAACTTTGCTCTTTGTATACGCTTACTTAGGAATTGATGAAGATGCTTTTATTTTTGTTCCCGTACTAGGAAGCACAAATGCCCATCAACTATTTTTAGGCCTTGGTCTTGCAATGGCGCTCTTCTTTATTGGTATGGCGGCAGTGCATTGGGCAAAGACTCTTATGCCAGATCACGAGGTAATTGATTACCGCAAAGAACAGCGCTCTAAAGATGAAGATCGCGAGGATTTTGTCTCAACGGTTAAAGACCGCGCAAATGAGGCAGGACTTGGTCGCCGCCCCTTTATTAAGCGAACGATGCTGCTCTCACTTGGTCTAGTTGGCATCTCTCCTGTTCTACTTCTTGGAGACCTTGGACCACTTCCAGGAAATGACCAGAAAGAGACGAATTGGAAATCTGGCACCAGACTTGTCACAGACCCAGGAGATCGCCCGATTCGCCCCTCAGACCTTGAGGTTGGCGGTGTTGCTCAAGTTCAACCTGAACTACCTGCCGGGAAAGTTCGCCACTTAGATGACATCGCAAAGGATTCTGTTCTTTTGATCCGTATCCGCCCTGAAGAATTTAACTTGGATGCTGAGCGCCTTTCATGGACTTATGAAGGAATCATCGCTTTTTCAAAGATCTGCTCACATATGGGATGTGCGGTAGCACTCTACGAGCAGACTACAAAGCATCTACTCTGCCCATGTCATCAATCAACCTTTGATGTGACAAGAGCTGCAAAAGTTATCTTTGGACCATCTGCCCGACCCCTGCCACAATTAGCCATCACAGTTGATAGCCAAGGCTATCTAGTGGCAAAGCAGCCATTTAGTGAACCAGTCGGACCAAGTTTCTGGGGGCGGAATAAGTAATGAGCGCAAGAGAGAGAGTTGCTGGCCAAGTAGCCAATTACGTTGATGAACGTACTGGCTCTGCTAAGTGGCTTAAGAAGACTCTAACTAAAGTTTTCCCAGATCACTGGTCATTTATGCTCGGTGAGATTGTTCTCTACTCATTTATTATTTTATTGCTCTCTGGAACCTTCTTAACTTTCTGGTATGACCCATCAATGCGCGAAGTTGAGTATGAAGGCTCCTATCAACCGCTCTCTGGTTTGAAGATGAGCGCGGCCTATGCCTCTTCCCTTCACATCTCATTTGATGTTCGAGGTGGGCTATTAATGCGCCAGATTCATCACTGGGCAGCGCTCATTTTTATGGCAGCGATGGTTGCTCACTTAATGCGCGTCTTCTTCACTGGAGCATTTAGAAAACCAAGAGAATTCAACTGGATCATTGGAGTTGGACTATTAACTCTTGGAATTGTTGAAGGATTCCTTGGCTACTCACTTCCAGATGATCTTCTCTCTGGAACTGGAATTAGAATTGCAGAAGCAATTATTCAAGCTATCCCAGTTGTGGGTTCATATCTATCGTTCTTTATATTTGGTGGAGCCTTCCCAGGTGAGATGTTTATTCAGAGAATATATGTGGTTCATATTCTTTTGCTGCCAGGAATCTTCCTAGCTCTTATTACCGTGCACTTAATGCTGGTTTGGTATCAGAAGCACACTCAATATCCTGGCCCTGGAAGAACTGAGAAGAACGTTGTTGGCTATCCCCTAATGCCTACTTATATGGCCAAGGCTGGCGGCTTCTTCTTCATCGTCTTTGGCGTAACAGCCTTCCTTGGCGCTGTGGCATCGATTAATCCAATTTGGATCTATGGGCCTTATAACCCAGGACAAATCGGCGCAGGCTCGCAGCCCGATTGGTATATGGGATGGCTTGATGGCCTGGTTCGTATGGCTCCACCACTTGAGGCATATATCTTTGGATACACGCTCTCATTAAATATTTTGATTCCAGGTTTAATAATTCCGGGAATCATCTTCACTGGAATGGCGCTCTATCCATTTATTGAAAGTTGGATAACTGGAGATAAGCGTGAACATCACCTACTAGATCGTCCAAGGAATGCACCAAATAGAACTGCTCTTGGAGCGATGTCTATTACCTTTATGTTGGTCACGCTAATTAACGGCGGTAATGATCTACTTGCCACTCACTTTGATCTATCAATTAATCAGATTATGTGGTTCTCTCGTATCGGCGTAATTGTTCTGCCGCCACTTGCCTTTGTCATTACCAAGCGAATCTGTCTATCACTACAGAGAGCTGATCGCGAGCTTGTGCTCCACGGCAAGGAAACTGGCCGACTTGTAATGCTGCCACATGGAGAATTTATTGAAGTCCATGAACCCTTAACTCCAGAGAAGGCATACCTTCTAACCCAGCATGAGCAATTGCCAGCGTTAGAGGCAAACCTAAGCAATGAATATGGCGTTAGAAATCCAAAGGCCATCCGATCAAAGATTCGCTCTCGTCTATCTCGCTCTCAAGCCGAGCAGATTGCTAAACCAACAGCAAATGATGTTAAAGAGCTCGAAGGCGGACACCACTAGTTTTTGTCTTGCGTTAATTTAGCTGACTTGCTTCTCTGCCAATTCCTTTAATCTAACCAGGGTTTTAGCCATCGCTCTTGGCACCCATTCATAAGAATCACTTACCCACCATTTAGATCTTGCTTTTCTGCCATCCCAGGTTTGGATAACAAGAGTAGTTTTTGGATTTAGCTCTTTAAGCTCATAGCGCCATACATTATGCATCAGATGGCGCCAGGCAAGAGATTTATTCTCTTCAAACTCAACTACATGATTCTTGATAATGTAGGGAATAACATATTTCATCTTCATCCCAAAGCTAGCTCCAAGATGAAGCCGATCTGGAGCTTTGAGTTCACCTTTTAACATCCCTGAGCCATCGATTTTTTGATGATTTTTGGGGTCAGCAATCAGATCAAAAATTACTTTGGCTGGCGCATTAATTTCAAGCTGAGTTTTAAGAAATAGAGGTATGCCGGTATCTACTATCTCTGCCCTAATTTTCTCCATTAGTGGCTCGATGCAGATGGTTTTTCATACTCTAAGACAAATCCCATAACCGAAACTATTAGCGCGCCAACCGCAATTAGCGTTAACCACCATCCCACAATTAATCCCACTCCCGCAGCAGTGGCAGCAAGTCCCACTGGAAGTGGCCACCAAGAATGTGGGCTATAGAAACCAAGTTCACCAGCTCCATCTGAGATAAGTCCATCATTATTATCTTCTGGAAGAACTCCACCAGATCTTCTATTGATAAACCAGAAGTAGTAGCCAATGATGAGAGCAAGGCCTGCGCATAATAGAACAGCGGTAATTCCTAACGGCTCTCCCCCTAAATACCAGTAGACCCCTCCGACGATTGCATAAAATGCAAAAAGAAAAAGGAATAAGCGATAGCCAACCTTCATTTAGTGGCCTTCAATCTTGGAGTGGTTTGGATGATTAAGATCAAAGGCTGGACGCTCAGATCTAATCTCAGGCATGCGAAGGAAGTTATGTCTTGGTGGCGGACAAGTTGTAGCCCACTCAAGTGATGAGCCATAGCCCCATGGATCATTGCTTTCAACTTTTGGAGACTTGCGAGTTATCCAGACATTTATAGCAAATGGAATCATAGATATTGCTAGCAGGGTTGAACCAAGTGTTGAAACCATATTCATCCAGGTAAAACCATCAGTGGCTAGATAATCTGCATACCTACGTGGAAAGCCCTTAATTCCTAGCCAGTGTTGAATCAAGAATGTCGTATGGAAACCCAAGAAGAGGGTCCAGAAGTGGATCTTTCCGAGAGTTTCATTGAGCATCCGGCCCGTCATCTTTGGCCACCAGAAATAAAATCCGGCAAACATCGCAAAGACCACAGTTCCAAAGAGAACGTAATGGAAATGGGCCACAACAAAGTAGGAGGCAGATACTGCAAAATCAAGCGGCGGGCTAGCCAAAATAACACCAGTTAAGCCGCCAAGAAGGAAGGTAACCAAGAAACCAATGACCCAAATCATTGGAGTTTCAAAGGTGAGAGAGCCTCGCCACATTGTTCCAATCCAGTTAAAGAATTTCACGCCCGTTGGCACAGCAATTAAGAAAGTCATAAATGAAAAGAACGGTAATAAGACTTGCCCTGAGGTGTACATATGGTGGGCCCAAACCGCAACTGATAGAGCAGCGATGGCAATCGTTGCAGCTACTAGGCCTTTATATCCAAAGATTGGTTTTCTGCTAAATACTGGGAAAATTTCACTCGCAATTCCAAAAAATGGCAGCGCCAAGATATAAACCTCGGGGTGGCCAAAGAACCAGAAGAGATGTTGCCAGAGCATCGCTCCGCCATTTGCAGGATCAAAGATGAGTGAACCAAATAGGCGATCTGACTCAAGAGCAAGTAGCGCTGCAGCAAGTGGTGGGAAGGCAATGAGCACCAAGATGGAAGTTAGTAGAACGTTCCAAGAGAAAATCGACATTCTAAACATCGTCATTCCTGGAGCGCGCATTGTGAAAATTGTGGTTACAAAGTTAACTCCACCAAGAATTGTTCCAAGTCCACTAACAGCAAGACCCATAATCCAGAGATCTGCGCCAATTCCTGGTGAATAAATATCATTTGATAACGGGGCGTATGCAGTCCATCCAAAGCTTGCTGCTCCCCCAGGGGTTAGAAAGCCTGCAAAGGCAACAATTCCACCAAATAAATAGAGCCAATAAGAGAGCATGTTCATTCTTGGAAATGCCACATCGGCAGCTCCAATTTGAAGTGGCATGATCACATTTGCAAAGCCAACAAAGAGCGGGGTTGCAAACATCAATAACATGATGGTGCCATGCATAGTAAAGACTTGGTTATATTGCTCAGAGCTTAAAAATTGCATCCCTGGGCGCGTTAGCTCAGCTCTTAAAAGTAGAGCCAATATTCCCCCAATTAGAAACCATGCAAAAGAAGTTCCTAGATAGAGATAGCCAATAACTTTATGATCAGTTGAGGTTAATATCTTGACTGCCAATTTGCCTTTGCTCATTGGCTTAGGAGCCTCTGGCATCTCATCTGAGGCTAGAGTGCGAGTGGCATAAGTGGTCACGAGTTCACCTCAGCTTTGAGAGATTGGATATAAGAGTCGTACTCACTCGGTGTAACTACTTTTACGGTAAACCTCATCTGCGAGTGCTGCCTTCCACATAAGATATTGCAAAATCCTCGATACTCGCCTAACTCATTGGCAGTAAATTCCAGTTGATTAGTTACTCCAGGAATGTTCTGCATCTGAATCATGAAATCAGGAACCCAGAATGAGTGGATCACATCAGATGCGGTAAAAGTAAATCTAACTTTCTCACCTAGCGGCATATAAAGCACCGGCGGTTGGCCAGGAGTTCCAGTAACTGTGGTTCCTTCGCCAGCCTCTTTATAGGTAAATTGCCATGACCATTGAAAGCCGTTAACTGTTACATCGTGAAGCTCAGTGCTGCTCTGTGGAGATAGCGCAACAATTTCATTTTCTGCCTTAGCGGTATATCCAAAGAGAACGGCGACGATAATGAATGGAATAACGGTATAAGCAACCTCTGCTGGAATGTTATATTGAAATTGCCTTGGAAATGCTTCGCCTTCTTTTTTGCGATGAAAAAATACTGGCCAGAGAATTAAAATCAGAGTAAAGGCGCCAACAACTGCCGCGGCTAGCCAAGCCCATTGCCAGAGTGCAAAAGATGCCTCGTTGACGCTGGTGACTCCCCCGCGATATCCAATTCCAGTTAGCTCTTCATTGGAACAACCAGCCAGAAGCGGCAAAGAGGCTGCCAGGGCAAGTTTTTTAAGAGCAAGCATGGGATAAGAATACTTGCGCCTCGCATCTGCGCCCATTAGGGGGTAGGTTTCTAAGGGTGTTGCCCATCACAGATATCGCCCCAGAGGATGACTTTCAGAGTGAGTTGCCTCTTGAGCCCATGGCGCGCCAACATTTACTTGAACTCTTTGATTCTGCTTGGTTTGATCCTGCGAAAATCCATAGAAATTCGGCTCAATTAAGAAATTTGATAAATGAAGCAAAAGAATCAATCGCCTCTCATCTTGGTATCGCAGGTAGTGAGCTTGAGATAGTTGGAGAGTTAGGTTTTGGATTTCAATGCGCCTTGGCGGGGTTATTAACTGAGAGCAAATCCAAATTCATCTACTCAACAGTTGATCGCCAAGTAATCCACGCCTTTGCAAGGCAACATCAAGCAAGAGGTGGAGAAGTTCTTGAACAGAGCGTTGATTCCAAAGGAATTGTTGATTTTCAAGTAGATAGCAGCAGAGAGGCAACCCTTAGCTTTCAAGCAGTTAATAGAGAAACTGGCGTAATTCAAAACGCTCCAAAAACTTCAGATAGAACTGCAGTTTTTGCTGATATGAGCTCTGCCTATCCGCTATCAAACCTTCCCGATAATTGGGATAGTGCGATATGGGATCCGAAATACTTTGGTGGCCCCTCCGGAATTGCTCTAGTTGGAATTGCCAATAGCGGCAGGTGGCAAAACCCAGGACCAATAATTGATAAGAGACGGGTCTATGGATCTTTTTCAAAACCACTGCTTCTTGCAACTGCTGTTGCTCTAGAGAATTGGACAAAGAGAGCAAGAGAAGATTTTGTTAAGTTAACTGAACTAAATTCCTTTATTAGGCAAGAGCTCTTTAGCCAGATTAAAGATATAAAGATTGCAGGAGATAGCGCTAATTGTGACCCAAGGTTTCTAGCCTTTGTTATTCCAGGAACCCATAGCGAAGAGGTGCTACGGAAAGTTGAAGCCCAAGGGATATTAATTGATGCAGGTTCTGCCTGTGGCTCAGGACCGCTCTCCCCTAGCCATGTTTTAACAGCGATGGGATATAGCGAAAATGGAAATTATCGAATAACTCTAAAGCCAGCCCACAATAGGCAAGGCCTTAAGAAGTTAGTTTCAGTCTTAGTTAAAGGAATCGCCGCAGGCGCATGATCCGCCAGCATTTGGATTATCGATTGTAAAACCCTGCTTCTCAATAGTGTCAACGAAATCAATAGTTGCTCCCATTAGATATGGAGTACTCATCTTGTCGGTAACTACCTTGACACTTCCGTATGTCATTACCGTGTCGCCATCGAGTGAGCGATCATCGAAATAGAGCTGGTAGCGAAGGCCTGAGCAACCACCTGGTTGTACTGCAACTCTAAGACTTAAATCATCTCTACCCTCTTGAGCTAGAAGGGAGGCAACTTTTACTGCAGCCTCGCTGGATAGTTTGATGCCTTCAGTCTTGGTCTCAGTACTCATATATCTCTTCCTCGCTCGTAAACTTCTTAGAGCCATACTTTAGCGCACACGCAGCGAACTTTCGCGAGATAATGAAGCCATGGCCTCAATCACTGAACTCCTTCTTCTAGGAAAAGGCTCAGACCTCTCTAGCGAGCGTGGCGTCTCCTGCACCGGTGAGCTTCCAGCATCAAGTGATCCCCATCTAGTTGAGCGGGCCAAGAAGGCTCGAGCAGCCTTAGGCAAGAGTGCAATGATTTTGGGCCATCATTATCAGAGAGATGAAGTAATAGATTTTGCAGATATCACCGGAGACTCTTTTAAATTAGCTCAAGCAGCTGCAGATAATCAATCGGCTGAGAACATAATCTTTTGCGGCGTTCACTTCATGGCAGAGAGCGCAGATATTCTCACTTCAGAAAAACAACGAGTGATTCTTCCTGATCTCGCTGCTGGTTGTTCGATGGCCGATATGGCAGCAGCTAATCAAGTTAATCAAGCCTGGAAAGTCTTTGAGAAGCTAGGGATTGCAAGTAAAACAATTCCAGTTACCTATATGAATTCATCTGCCGCGATTAAATCATTTACTGGGGAAAATGGCGGAACTATCTGCACCTCATCAAATGCAGAGCGAGCCATGAAGTGGGCTTTTGAAAAGGGAGAGAAAGTCTTCTTTCTTCCCGATCAACACCTGGGTCGCAATACTGCAGTATTAAAACTTGGGCTAAAACTTAGCGATTGTGTTATTTGGAATCCTTGGAAAGTTAACGGTGGGCTAAGTGATGCCGAGCTAACTTCTGCCAAAGTTATTTTATGGCGAGGCCACTGCTCGGTTCATGGTCGTTTCTCAGTTGAAAATATTGAGCAGGTAAGGCAGAAAATTGCTGGCGTTAAAGTCATAGTCCATCCTGAGTGCCAGTATGAGGTCGTTTCAAAAGCCGATGTTGTTGGTAGCACTGAGATGATTATTAAGACTGTTACTCAATCTCCCGCTGGGAGCAGTTGGGCAGTTGGGACTGAACTCAATTTAGTTAAGCGCCTTGCAGCTAATAATCCGGATAAGACTGTGGTCTTTCTAGATAAAGATGTCTGTTACTGCTCAACGATGAATCGCATCGATCTGCCCCATCTACTCTGGGCGATGGAATCTCTAGTTAAGGGACGCGTGGTTAATCAGATTAAGGTCGAGCCTAAGACGGCTAACTTTGCTCGAATTGCGCTAGATCGAATGCTTGGCCTACCTTAAGCGACTATGGCAGAGAAAAAAGGTCGCCCAACACCAAAGCGCAAAGAGGCAGAGCAATCAAGAGTGATCAATCGTCTTGCTCCTGCTGCTAATAAAGAAGCAAAGAAATTGCAGAAGGCGCAGGCTCGCATTCTGCGCGCTCAACAGCGTGATGCCTATATGCGCGGTGATGAGAACGCGCTTCCACCAAGAGATAAGGGACCGGTAAGGCGCTTCATAAGAAATTATGTTGATTCAAGGCGCTCCGTTGGAGAATTCTTTCTTCCAATTATTGTTCTAGTTTTATTTATGACTTTAATTCCGGTGATGTATATCCAATTTGCTGCTATTGCTCTGATGTATTCGGCACTAATTTTCTCCGTAGTTGATGGATATTTTCTCTCAAGGCGAATCAAGCGTGAGGTAAGTACGCGCTTTCCTGGCGAGACGCTTAAAGGCCTTGGAATGTATGGCTGGCTGCGCTCTACCCAGATTAGAAGGCTTCGAGCCCCACTTCCTCAAGTTAAGCGGGGCGAGAAAATTTAGTTAAGCCCTTGGGTTTGGGCTTACAGTTTTTGCAGCATCTCTTTCGGGAAGATTTCCAAGCGCATCATCGATTGCCTTCATCGTTTCACTACTTAACTTAACTCCTGAGGCTTTAACATTTTCCTTAATCTGAGAAGGCTTAGTTGCTCCGATGATTGCAGATGAAATATTTGGATTTTGCAGGACCCAGGCCACAGCTAACTGAGCTTGAGTAAGACCTTCTTTTTCTGCAATTGGCTTTAATTTCTCTACTGCAGTTAAAACATCATCTTTCATCCAGCGCGAGATCATATTTGCGCCGCCTTTTTTATCAGTAGCCCTTGATCCCTTAGGTGGTTTCTTGCCCGGTAAATACTTTCCAGTTAGCGCCCCTTGAGCAATTGGCGACCAGACTATGTGGCCAATACCTTCATTGCGACATAGCGGATCAACCTTGCTCTCGATAACTCTCCAGAGCATTGAGTATTGCGGCTGGCTGGAGACAAAGCGGGTATAGCCCTTGGCATCTTGAATTTTAAGAGCGCTACTAATTTGCGTTGCATCCCACTCTGAAAATCCAATGTAGTGAACTTTGCCTTGGCGAATTAAGTCATCAAATGCCGACAAGCTCTCCTCAAGTGGGGTCTCATAATCAAAGCGGTGCATCTGATAGAGATCTAGATAATCGGTATTTAAGCGCTTAAGAGAGGCGTGAACTGATTCCATAATGTGTTTGCGTGATAGGCCTCTATCGTTTTTTCCGCTTCCAGTTGGCCAATAAACCTTGGTGAAGAGCTCATAAGACTCTCTTCTAATTCCCTTGAGAGCTTTGCCCATCACGCTCTCAGCGCGGGTTCCGGCATAGACATCAGCGGTGTCAAAAGTAGTAATACCTAAGTCATAAGCAGTTCTAACGCATTTAATTGCCGCATCTTGCTCAACTTGCGAGCCATGAGTAATCCAGTTGCCATAAGTAATCTCTGAGATATACATGCCAGAGCTGCCAAGTTTTCTATATTCCATAACTAGAGCCTAGCGCCTCCTTGCGCTTTAGCCACTTTCCTGATTAATTAACCCCCACAACTTAATAGCTTTTTGGAATGGGGAAGTCGGTGAAAATCCGACGCTGACCCGCAACCGTGAGCCCGCTAGAAATTGAGCAGGTAAGTCGGATTACCACCCAAGAAGCATCTTTACCACCCGTCGTGGTTTACGGGGCGGAAGTTTTTTTTCGCCATCGTGAGCCCTTTTCTACTATTGAAAGGTTCACAGTGCTTAGCAGATTTATAAATCTAAATGTTCTAAAAACTTATCCAAAGTTAATCGCACTCTCAATATTAATCCTTAGCCTTTTTGCTCCAATTCCTTCTCATGGTGCAAAGGGATACCGCTATTGGGGATATTTCCAAGCAGCAGCTGGAGCAAGCACTTGGAGCGCTGCAATGACTGGCCCATCTGTTGAAGTTAAAGATGGCGATGTCGAAGGGTGGGCATTTGTCTTTAGCTCAAATGACATTCCAGCAATTGAACCAATGATGGATCCTGATTTCGCAACTCTTTGCGGCCAAACTCCAGAGAGTTCAGGAAAGATTAGAGTTGGTTTAGTTGTTGATTTTGGAGCTGGCAATATTGCCCCAGATGGCGAAGTTCCTAATGAGTTCTTCTCAGATTGTGTCGTAGTTGATAAAGGCTCAGTCGGCCTTGATGTATTAGAGGCAGCACTTAATGTAAGAGCTGGAGATTCTGGACTTATCTGCGGCATTGCTGGATATCCTGCAAGTGAGTGCGGCGCTGAAATTGATGAGCCAGTAGCGCAGGAAGTAGTAGCGATTGAGGCAACTTCCGAGCCAGAACTAAACTCTAGCCAGAGCGCTCCAATTCTCCTTGCAGTTCTAGGACTCTTTTTACTAAGTGCATTCTTTCTCAATCGCCGGCGCACTAAATAAAAAGAAAATTAATTAAATGATTGAGATGCTCAGGGCCAGCAAAGAGAGTTTTCACCCACTCTTCTGGTGGCTTTGGGCGCTTACTCTTCTTGTGATTCTTCTCCTCTCTGATTCAACACTTACTTCTATTTCAATATCTATCGGAGCAGTTGCTCTAGTGCTCATGAAACGAAGTAATACCTATTGGTATCAATCCTTTAGATGGTCGCTCCGGCTTGCAGCACTAGCCTTCACGCTTCGAATGGCTATCGGAGTAATTATTGGAGTTCCGATGCCCGGGCAAGTGCTCTTTACTATCCCAAGCATCAAACTTCCAGATCTATTTGTTGGAATAAGACTCGGTGGCGATGTCACCTCACAGCGACTCTCTACTGCATTTGATGAAGCGACTTTGCTTGTTGCGCTGATTCTTATCTTTGCTGCCGCGAGCGCGCTAAGTAATCCTCATGAACTGCTGCGAGTTCTGCCGCGAAAATATTATGGAATAGGGCTTGCAACAGTAATTGCTAGCTCAGTTGCGCCGCAGAGCGCTAGAAGTATTGAAAGAGTAAGAGCGGCAAGACGACTAAGGGGTGAGAGCTCAACTGGCATCGTTTCTTTGAGAAAAGTCGGCATACCTGTTTTGGAAGAATCTTTAGAGCGGTCAATAGATCTTGCCGCCTCTCTAGAATCTAGAGGTTATGGATATTTTCCAAATCCAAGTCGATATCGTCCGCAGAGCTGGCGCTTTCGAGAGACGATTGCCCTTGCAGCACCGATTTATGCTTTGATTTTTCTCTTTCTAGTGCCAGCAGTCTCAAGCGCACTATTAGCGGGGCTAGTCGTAATTGCAGTAATAACTCCTGGATTTATCTCGTGATTACCTTCTCTAGCGTCTCCTTGATCTATCCCAACGCGCAGCGAACGATTGTGGAAGACATATCTTTTACAGTTAATGAAGGAGAGTTACTTCTTCTAATAGGACACACAGGAGCAGGTAAGAGCTCGCTTCTCAAACTAATCAATGGCCTTATCCCGCATCACACTGGAGGAATTCTCACCGGCGAAATTAGTGTGGCCGGCAGGAGTACTAGAGCGCTAAAGCCTGGTGAGTTGGCAGATGTAGTAGGAATTGTTGGCCAAAATCCCATCAATGGTTTTGTCTCAGACATCGTTGAAGATGAGATCGCCTTTGGCCTTGAGAGCCTTGGAATTGCCCCGGAGATTATGCGAAAGCGTGTTGAAGAAGTGCTAGATCTTCTTGCACTTGCACCTTTGCGAAGAAGAAATATCTCAGAGCTAAGTGGCGGCGAGCAACAGAGAGTGGCAATTGCTGCAGCCCTTGTTACAAATCCAAAGGTTCTCCTTCTTGATGAACCAACGAGCGCCCTTGATCCAATTGCAGCAGAGGAGGTCCTCTCCATTCTCCATCGCCTTGTTCACGATCTTGGACTTACGGTGATTTTGGCAGAACATAGACTAGAAAGAGTTATTGGATTTGTTGATCGAATTATTCTGATTCACGGAGATGGCTCAGTTGATCTTGGACCTGCAAGGCAGATATTAAGTAGCTCTCCAATTGCCCCTCCCCTAGTTGAGTTAGCAAAGAAATTGGAGCTTGGTGAAATACCGCTCTCTATCCGTGAATTTCGCAAAATTGCCCCAGAAATATCTGAAGCGCCAACCAAAGCCATTGAGAAACTTAAGGGCGATGCAATATTAACTATTAACTCGGTTAGCGCTTCATATGATCAAAGTCAGTCAAGTAAAGCTCTTGACGATGTAAATATTCAAATAAGTGGCGGCGAGATTGTTGCGCTAATGGGAAGAAATGGCGCAGGAAAGACCACCTTACTTAAATGCGCGGTTGCACAAGCTCCCCTAACTAAAGGTGAGGTTAGAGTAAAACAGAGAGATCCCAAGAGTTTTACAGATAAAGAGTTAATCAGATTTGTTGGATATATCCCGCAAGATGCCGGCGATCTTCTCTACGGCCAATCAATAAAGCAAGAATGTGATTTAGCTGATCTTGATAATGGAGTTGAACCTGGAACTACCCTTGCCATCTATAAAGAGTTGATGAAGATTCCAAGCCTTAATTCACACCCAAGAGATATTTCAGAGGGGCAGCGCCTTGGCCTTGCACTAAGCATCATCCTTTCTGCGCAGCCAGCTCTAGTCATACTCGATGAACCAACTAGAGGTCTTGATTATGAAGCCAAGAAAGTGCTTATAAAGATACTAAAGCAGATTGCCTCAAGCCTTAATCGTGCAGTGTTGATATCAACTCATGATGTCGAACTAGTTGCTGAGGTGGCAGACCGGGTTATTTTTCTTGCAGATGGTGAGGTAATTGCAGATGGCAGTAGTAGAGAAGTGCTTAAAGCCTCCCCTGCCTTTGCCCCGCAAGTTTCTAAAGCTCTTCCCAATAACAGCTGGCTCTCACTAAGCGATGTAGAAAGATATTTAAGTGAGAAAAACTAGAACTATTGCTTCAATACTTTCCTGGCTTCCAATATTTATTGGATCTATTCTCGGACTTCTTGCATTCACTTGGCCGCTCTTTATTCCTGAGAGTAATTTCTTTCTATTAAAGCCAGACTCTGCTCGATTCTTAGCTTTGTTTATCGCACTTCTGGCAGTTTTAGTGATTTCATTGGAGATATCAAGAGGGGCTCTCGATAGCAAGATCGTTGCACTCCTTGGAGTTCTCGCCGCCTTAATAGCAGCCCTGCGGCTAGTGGGAGCTGGCGCAGTGGGCGTTGAACCGATGTGGTTTCTCCTAATTATTTCAAGCTACATCTTTGGATCAAAGTTTGGATTCTCACTTGGAGTTATCTCGATGGCCGTCTCTGCAGTAATTAGCGGAGGAATTGGACCTTGGCTTTCATTTCAAATGCTGGCTGCGGGATGGATTGGCTTGTTTGCTGGTTTATTTTCCAAGAAGATCACCAAACGTTTTGAAATAATCACACTTGTAATAATTGGAGTTATCAGCTCCCTTCTCTTTGGTGCGCTCATGGATCTTCAGCTCTGGCCTTGGATTGCATCCACCAATACTCAGTTAGGTTTTATCGCCGGCGCACCGCTTATGGAAAATCTCTCGCGCTATCTAACTTTTCACTTAGCAACAGCTATGGCTTGGGATATCCCAAGAGCTATCACTACCGCGCTTTTGATCGCTCTTAGCGCCAGGGCTCTACTGGCATCACTTTCTAGAGCCTCAATGAGAATGGGCCTTACTTCACCTTCGATGGTTGAAAAGGTAAACGTTTAATTACTCCTTGGCTAATGCGGCCTCGGATATCGATAAATACCTGGCTTTCAAGTGGAATCTGACTATCAAATAGTCCTAGAGCGATGCCACTCTTTAACGAGGGTGAGAAGGTGCCACTTGTTACATAACCAATTTTCTTGCCATCCTCGTCTTTGATCTCCATCCCAGCTCTAGGAATACCGCGATCGCTAATTAAAATTGCTGCAAGCCTTCTATGTCTCTTTTCTGCGCGTTGCTTTTCAAGAACGCTCTTTCCCCAGAACTCTTTATCAAATGCCACTGCCCATGAAGCACTTGCCTCCACTGGAGTTATATCAGTTGAGAGTTCATGGCCATGAAGGGCATATCCCATCTCAGTTCTTAACGTATCGCGAGCGCCAAGTCCTACAGGAAGTCCGGAATACTTCTTTACTTTCTCTAGAAGTAAATCCCAGATTTTTCTCGCATTTGCCCAAGAGGTAAGAATTTCATAGCCATGCTCTCCGGTATATCCGGTTCGACAGATGATTAGCGCTTCGGAGTCCAACTGACTTTCCATAAATGACATGTATTCAAGATTTACATCGATGCCAAGATCTTTTAAGACATCAAGTGATTTCATACCTTGCAAGGCAAAGAGAGCATAATGTTCATGTAAATTCTTAATCTCAAGTGTGCTTGGCGCTTCTTTACCCATCTGATCTAAAACCTGCTGGCAGTTTGCGGCATTTGGAATGAGTAGAAAGTGGGTACTTGAGTAGCGATAAATGATTAGATCATCAATTACTCCACCGTTATCTCTCTGGCAGAGAAGAGTGTATTGAGCTTGACCATCTGAGATTTTTCTCAAGTCATTAGTAAAAATCGAATTTAAGTAATCCAGGGCCCCCTCGCCTATTACTGAAGCTTTACCAAGATGGGAGACATCAAAGAGGCCCACGGTATTTCTAACCGCATTATGCTCATTTAAAACCCCACCACCATTTGCTGCCGGGTATTCGATCGGCATCTGCCATCCCCCAAAATCAGCGACTTTGGCCCCAGAATCAAGATGGAACTGGTGTAATGGCGAATATTTGCTCACTCCAATAACCTAGCCCAATGCCTACAACATTGCCCACTATCTCAGCCTCCGATAACTCAGTAATAGATGAAGTCCTAGTTCTGGGCTTTGCTCTAGATAAAAAGAGCAAGAAGTTTTCTATATTAAGCGGCGAGCTTCGAGTAGATCAGGGACCACTGCTTCAAGCCCTTACTGATCTTGGGGCAAGTGGGGCAAGTGATGAGGTAATTAAGCTTCCAGGAAGTGCAAGTAAGTTAATTCTTTTAACAGCGCTAACTCTTAAGGCCGATGGCTCAATTGCCCATGAAGTATTGCGAAGAGCTGCTGGAGCTGCTGCAAGATCTCTTGCTGGAACTACCTCAGCAACTTTCGCTCTGCCACAAGCTTCAAAACAAGATTTCCAAGCAATAGCTGAAGGAGCCCTGCTTGGCGCATACACCTTTGATGAATTTAGAGGAAGTTCTAAGGCTGATAGAAAACCCGCACTAAAGAAAATCACGATTTACTCGAAGAAGGCAAAAGATAAGAGTTTTCTCCAGGCAATAAAGCGCGCGGAGATAATTGCTAAATACACCCATCTAACGAGAGATTTAATCAACACTCCACCAAGTCATCTAACTCCAGATTCTTTTTCACTTCGATTCAAAAAGCTTGCTGCATCACTTGGCGTTAAAGTAGAAATACTCAATGAGACTCAATTAATTAAGGGCGGTTATGGCGGAATAATTGGCGTAGGTCAAGGTTCTGCTAATCCTCCTCGTTTACTTCGCCTCTCTTATAGCGGCAAGGGCGCTAAGAAGCGTTATGCATTTATTGGAAAAGGAATCACATTTGATACTGGAGGCCTTGCCCTAAAGCCTGCTCAAGGTATGGAGGCAATGAAATCTGATATGAGTGGAGCAGCTGCAGTCTGCGCTGCTGTATTAGCAATTGCTGAACTAAAACTTCCCATCAATGTTGATGCTTGGGCGGCCCTGGCAGAAAATATGGTTAGCGATAAAGCCACCAGGCCAAGTGACATCATCACAATTTACGGCGGTAAAACTGTTGAAGTATTAAATCCAGACGCAGAAGGTCGCCTAGTTCTTGCCGATGCCATGGTTCGCGCAGCAGAGGTTGGAAAGAAAGCTGGCGGTCTTGATGGAATGGTCGATGTTGCAACTCTTACCGGAGCTCAGGTCGTTGCACTTGGAACGAGAACAAGTGCGGTAATGACAAACAATGAGAGTTTTAGAGAGCAGTTCTTAACTCTTGCAGAAATTACTGGAGAGGCATTCTGGCCAATGCCCCTTCCAGAAGAGCTTCGAGCATCTCTTGATTCCCCAGTTGCTGATATGGCAAATATCGGTGATCGAATGGGCGGGATGTTAGTTGCTGGGCTTTTTCTAAAAGACTTTGTTGATTCAGAGCTGCCTTGGCTCCATCTCGATATTGCAGGTCCTGCCTACAACGAGGCAAAAGCACATGGATATACCCCAGTTGGCGGAACAGGTGTCGCACTTCGCACTCTAGTAGCCCTTGCCGAGTCATCAGCTGCCAAGTAATGCTGGCAAGATAGGCTCAGAGATAAAGAATTATAGAAAGGTTTGATGTGGCAGATTTTGATCTAGTAGTTCTCGGTGGTGGTAGTGGCGGTTATGCCTGCGCACTACGAGCAGCCCAATTAGGGTTAAAGGTTGCCTTAATTGAGAAAGAGAAACTCGGCGGAACCTGCCTACATAGAGGATGTATTCCAACTAAAGCTTTGCTTCATGCTGGCGAGATTGCAGATGGCGCAAGGCACTCTGCTGAATTCGGAGTAAAAGCTGAATTTCACTCCATGGATATGGTCGCAGTGAATGCCTATAAAGATGGTGTTATCTCAAAGCTTCATAAAGGTCTGCAAGGTTTAGTTAAGTCTAGAAATATCACCTACGTTGAAGGTGAAGGAAAATTGGTTTCAGCAACAACGGTCAAGGTTGGCTCTGAGAACTACAGTGGAAAAAATGTCGTTCTAGCAACAGGCTCTTATGCAAAGACTCTTCCTGGACTTGATATCGATGGAAAGCAAGTGATCACCAGCGATCAAGCGATTCACATGGGATATGTTCCTAAATCTGTAATAGTTCTAGGCGGCGGAGTCATTGGCTGCGAATTCGCCTCAGTCTGGAAATCATTTGGCGCAGAGGTGCGAATCATTGAAGCCCTGCCACATCTAGTTGCCCTAGAGGATGAATCATCTAGTAAGGCTTTGGAGCGCGCCTTTAGAAAACGTGGAATCAATTTTGAACTGGGAGTTAAATTCAAAAGCGTTAGTAAGAGCGCATCCGGAGTTGAGGTTTTACTTGAAGATGGAAAGAGCTTTGCTGCTGATCTTCTGCTTGTTGCAGTCGGACGAGGCCCAACATCATCTGGCCTTGGCTATGAAGATGTTGGAGTCAAAATGGATCGCGGCTATGTATTAGTAGATAACAAATGTCGTACCAACATAAAGGGTGTTTGGGCTGTTGGAGATTTGATTCCTACTCTGCAACTAGCTCATGTTGGTTTTGCTGAAGGAATAATGGTCGCTGAAGAAATTGCGGGCCTTAATCCACGGCCGATTAATTACGACGGCGTTCCAAGAGTTACTTATTCAGAGCCTGAAGTTGCATCTGTTGGACTAACAACTGCTGAGGCAAAAAAGCGCGGCATTGATATTAAAGAACTTAATTATGATTTAGCTGGCAATGGTAAGGCTCAGATTCTAAAGACTGCTGGGGCGATTAAACTAGTTGCTGATAGTTCCGGAACAGTTATTGGTATACATATGGTTGGTTCAAGAGTTGGCGAACTCCTTGCAGAGGCGCAATTGATATTTAATTGGCAGGCTGATGCTGATGATGTTGCTCAACATCTCCATGCTCATCCAACCCTCTCTGAGGCGATGGGTGAGGCTCATATGGCCCTTGCTGGAAAGCCGCTTCACGCTCATGGCTAGAGAGTTTCGGTTAGGCTTTTTATCATCAGATGGATTGCTCGTTAGAATATGTTTTAAATACCAACAAAGGGGCGTTTAGAGAAAATGTCATTTTCAGTAAAGATGCCAGCTCTCGGTGAGAGCGTAACTGAGGGAACAGTAACTCGTTGGCTAAAAGCCGAAGGTGATCAAGTTGCACTCGATGAACCGTTACTAGAGGTCTCAACCGATAAAGTCGATACTGAAATTCCATCACCTGCTGCCGGTAAATTAGAGAAGATATTAATTCCAGTAGATAGCGTCGTTGCTGTCGGAACTGAACTTGCCCTAATCGGTGATGGCGCATCATCACAAAGTGCTCCAGTTGCAGCTGCTCCAGCGCCAACACCTGCTCCAGCGCCAACACCAGCTCCGGCGCCAGTTGTGCAAGCTCCGATTGTTCAGGCCCCCGTTGTACAAGCATCTGTTGCTCCAGTGGTTGCAGTTGAAAAACCAGTTCCTGCTCCGCCAAAGACTCCGCCGCCACTTCTTCCAAAACCTAAAGCTGGATCTGTGCTTGATGATTCCTATGTAACTCCTATTGTTAGAAAACTTGCCAGTGAAAATGGCGTTGATCTCGCTCGAGTAAGTGGCACTGGAGTTGGCGGAAGAATTCGAAAAGAAGATGTTATGGCAGCTATATCTCGCCCAACTCAAGTGGCTGCTTCACCTGCAGCTCAGACTTTTTCTGCCCCAAGTGAAGTTCGCACTCAATCTGTTGCGGTATCCCCGCTTCGTGGCACAACAGTAAGCATGTCGAGACTTAGAAAAGTTATCGCTGCAAGAATGCTTGAATCCCTCTCTGTTAGCGCCCAGCTAACAACAGTTATTGAAGTTGATATCACCAAGATTGCACGTCTGCGCGAAAAAGCTAAAGCAACCTTTGAAGGTCGCGAAGGTGTGAAATTAACTTATCTGCCATTTTTTGCTGTGGCAGTATGTGAAGCGCTTAAACAACATCCAGTTGTAAATGCTTCAGTAGAAGGCGATCAGATTACTTATCATGGAGCCGAACACCTTGGCATTGCAGTTGATACCGAGCGCGGTCTATTAGTCCCAGTGATTCGTGATGCTGGCGATCTCAATATGGGCGGCATTGCAAGAAGAATTGTTGATGTGGCTTCAAGAACTAGAGATAACAAGATCTCGCCAGATGATTTAGGTGGCGGCACATTTACCATCACAAATACTGGATCCCGAGGAGCACTCTTTGATACTCCAATAATTAACCAGCCTCAAGTAGCAATCTTGGGAGTTGGCGCAGTTGTTAAGCGCCCAATGGTTGTAAAGGGAGAAGATGGCGGAGAGACAATCGCTATTCGCTCCATGGTCTATCTTGCACTTTCCTATGATCATCGAATTGTTGATGGCGCAGATGCTGCAAGATTCTTAACTACTCTTAAAGACCGGTTAGAAGAGGGTCGTTTCGAATCTGATCTAGGGCTGTAAATGTCCCTGCCACAGCGCATCGCCATCACTGGTGCATCAGGTTTAATTGGCACGGCGCTTGTCGGCCATCTAAAGTCTGAAGGCCACACCGTTCAAAAACTTGTGAGACGAAAAGTAGTCTCCCCCGATGAAGTCTTTTGGGATCCTAGAAGTGGAGATATTGATCTAGCAGCTCTTGATGGCGTTGATGCAATTATTCACCTTGCTGGCGCAAATGTTGGCGATAAGAGATGGACTAAGAAATATCGATCAGAGATTTTAAATTCTCGACTCCTTGGCACAACAACAATTGCTAATGCAGTTTCAAATCTTAAGCCTGATGTTTTTATCTCAGCGAGCGCCATTGGTTGGTATGGCGAAACTGGCAATAGAGCGGTGAGTGAATCTGATCGACCTGGAGATGATTTTTTAGCAGCCGTTTGCAAGCAGTGGGAGTCAGCAGCCGACCTTGCCACAAATACTAGAGTGGTAAAGATTAGAACTGGACTAGTTTTAGATTCAACTGGTGGAGCGTTAGGCAAGATGCTACCGCTGTTTAAGTTTGGCGTTGGCGGAAAGTTAGGTAGTGGAAAGCAATGGTGGTCGTGGATCACACTTCATGATCTTGTTGAGGCAATCTGCTTTCTATTGGAGAAGCCGGTTAGCGGCGCAGTAAATCTCACCGCTCCAAATCCAGCAACGAATCAAGAATTTACTTCAGCCCTTGCAAGAGCGCTAAAGCGCCCTGCACTAATTCCAGTTCCCGGGTTTGCTCTCAAAATCGCCCTTGGAGGGTTCTCAAGTGAAGTTCTAGGCTCAAAGAAGGTTTTGCCAACTGCGCTATTAGATGCTGGTTTTAATTTTGATTATCCTCACTTAGCTCCAGCGCTAAGCGCCTTACTTGCGGAGTAGGCCTTACCTAATACTTATCTGGCGCGCCTGATCAATAATTCTGGCAACGCTTAGTGATAGCTCTCGACTTACTGGTAGCTCGCTGCCGTATTCAATAGCAAGTCTTACCTCGTTATAAAAAGCAGGATAGAAACCAGCTTCTCCTCGATAAGAAAATGAGTCACTTCCCTTATAAATTTTTGCGCTACTTGTAATCTCATCACTATCTATCCACTGGCCAGCTATCGCCCTAAATCCCCTTCTTAAAATCTCCTCCTGCTTATCAAGTTCAGTAATCACCAAACTTGCCTTATCGCCATTAAGCCGAATCTTTGGCCCAGGCTTTCCGCTAATCGCGCTGGCTGAGAGATAAGAATCAACACCGTTATCGTGCTTTAAAACAAGGAGTACATCATCATCACTTGCGCCGCGAACGCTTCTTACACTTGAAAATACCAACTCAGCTGGGCCAAACCAATCAAGAGCAGTTGATACTAAATGGCTTTGCAGATCTAGAAGTAAGCCCCCTCCTGCTTCGAGCGATGCGTTCTCGCGCCAAGCTAGAGGATTAATCTCTGGTCTAAATCTTTCAAATCTTGACTCGAGACGAAAAATGTTTCCAATTTCTCCCTGCTCGATTATCTTCTTTATGGTTAAGGAATCAGAGTCCCAAAGTCGATTGAAGAATACCGTTAAGAGCACACCGCTTTGCTCAGCTGCATCATAAAGACTAAGGGCCTCGTAATAATCCCGACCCATAGGTTTATCAACAACTGTATTGATTCCAGCTCTAATTGAAGCGAGTGCGTGCTCACTATGGAATTCATTAGGCGATGCCACAACAATCAAATCTAAATCTTCTGCAACTAACTCATCAATTGAATTAACTATTACTGCGTTTGGAAAGTCTTGATGTGCAGCAGCCTTTTTTTCAAGCGATCTGGCACATATTGCCGTTACATGAAATCCAGCAGATAGAAGAGTTGGACCATGGAAATAGCGACCAGCTAATCCGTAGCCAATTATTCCTGCCTTCATTTAGAGAGAGTTTAGTTCTCTTGATGTTGAAGCTTTGATGGCCACCAGATCTTTGGTCCAATTACTCGCACCAAGGCTGGAACCAAAAGTGAGCGAACAATTATGGTATCTAGAAGTACACCAAATGCGACAGCAAATCCAAGCTCTGCCAAAAAGACCAGTGGCAAGATTCCAAGAACTCCAAAGGTTGCTGCAAGAACTATTCCAGCAGAGGTAATAACCCCGCCAGTAACTGTTAAGCCTTTAATGATTCCAGCTCGGGTTCCGATTTTTAGCGACTCTTCTCGAACTCTAGTCATTAAGAAGATGTTGTAATCAATGCCAAGTGCAACTAGGAATATGAAGGCAAAGAGCGGGAAGGCTGCATCAGTTCCAGCAAACCCAAAGACATGATCAAAGACCAGCGCGCAGACTCCAAGAGTTGCAGCAAAGGAGAGAACTACAGTTCCCAGTAAGAGAGCCGCTGCCAGAATGCTTCGAAGCAAGAAGCCAAGAATCACAGCAATTAGAAGAAGCACAATTGGGATAATGACCCGATTATCTCTACGTGATGACTGATCGACGTCATAGCCAATTGCACTCTGTCCACCTACCAAGATATTGGGATTAACTTGCTTAGCAGCTTGGCGAATTAATGGAATGCTCTCTTTGCCTTCAGCAGAATCAGGAGCAACCTTCAAGGTGGCATAGAGCACTACTTTTCCATCAACTACTTTAAGTTCAGAAGTTGGTCGCTGTGTAACTGGATCTACATTTGTTAGCGGCACTACAGATGCAACGTTTGAAACCCGTCCAATTGCTGCTGCAGCCGATGCAATATCTGCTTGATCAACAACAATTTCAACTGGAGTTCCCTCACCACTTGGGAAATGCTCCCCTAACTTTTCAAGTCCAATAACTGAATCAGTTCGAGTGGTAAATGCTTCACTCTGTGAGAGTCCATCAGATTTCAATGTGGTAGAAAATCCAGCAAAGATAAGCAGTGCAAGTGCTGTGCTAATCCAAACAGCCTTTGGGCGACGATCAACCAAACTTCCAACTTTGGACCAAATTCCAGAGAGTTTCTCATCAACATCACCAAAGCGTGGAATCTTTGGCCAGAAAATCCAGCGACCAAAGATAATTAATAAAGCTGGAAGTAGAGTTAAAACCGCAAGCATCGAAGATGCGATTCCAATTGATCCAACAGGGCCAAGGCCGCGATTACTTGAAAGGTCGCTAAGCAGCAGAACCATAAGTCCTGCAATAACGGTTGAACCAGAGGCGATAATTGGCTCTACAACCCCGCGCAGCGCAATTTTCATCGCTTCAAATCTAGATTGATGCTGGTGGAGCTCTTCGCGATAACGGGCAATTAATAACAATGCATAGTCAGTCGCCGCTCCCAGAACTAAAACATCAAGAATTCCTTGGGTCTGGCCATTTAGATCAATAATGTCTTCTCTTGCCAGGTAATACACAATCATGGTGGCGATACCTAGCGCACTTGCTGCGGTAAATAACGGCAATATCCAGAGCACTGGAGAGCGATAAACCACAATAAGAATAATCGCCACAACTATCAGAGTTGTCTGCAATAGCCTGGTATCAATTGAACCAAAGGCTTCAAATAGATCTGCAAATAACCCGGCAGGACCCGTTACATGGGTAGTAATTCCTGCGGAAGTGAACTCTTTCTCCATATCTTCTCTTATGAATTCGATAATCTTTGGAAAAATCGGCTCTCCATCAATATTGGCATCAGCAACTGCGAAGTCAAGTTGCGCATTTATCAAGATTGCCTTGCCATCTGCAGAAGGAATTGGGGTCAGCGGAACTCCCTGTGCAAAGTAAGTACTTAAAGGCTTTCCAGTTGCAGGAAGAGTTTTGCTTAGCAGCGTAGCTGAATACTGATTCACTCTCTCAAAGGCTTGAGCATTAGTAGCAGGGTTTAAATCTCCAAGTAATAAGAGCAGTGCTGGAAATAGTTGATCATCCTGCGATGAGAACTTAACCAATACTTCACCAGCGATAGTTGATTCAGCGCTATCGGGCAAGAAAGCAGAGTTGTCATTTTCTTGGACTGTAGAAATTTTGGAGAAAGCTCCCCCAGCAAAACCACCAATAGATAGCCAAACTAAAATTGAAACGATCGATATCCATAACGCCTTGCGACCCTTTACGCCAGATTTCTTCTTCTCGCTCAGTACTTCCTGACTCACAGCATCTCCTTGTAATCTCGCGCCTAGATAGTTTTGGGGTGATTTTGGCTACTGCCCACCCATAGTCTTTTAGCCTTAGGAGCGTAATTCTACCCCTCATTGCGCCAAGTGATGCTCAATAAAGTTAGGCTCTACCTGTGATTTCACAAGCCCTGGCAAGTAAGAGAGACGAAGTCTCGACTATCAATTGCCAGAGCCTTGGATTAATTGATTATGAAAAGGCGCTAGCAATTCAGCGTCAACTTCACCAAGAGGTTGTAGACCAGATAAGTGCTAGCTCACTTCTTTTGCTACAGCATCCACCGGTATTTACTGCCGGACGGAGAACGCTAGATAGTGAGCGACCAATTGATGGTTCAAAAGTTATCGATGTTGATAGAGGCGGAAAAATCACATTCCATGGCCCAGGACAAATTGTGGGATATCCGATTGTTAAATTAAAAAAGCCAAATGATGTTGTCGGCTTTGTTAGAGAGCTTGAGAAAGCACTGATTCAAATCTGTCAGGATTTCAACATTAAAGGGCAAACATATTGCGAGCGATCTGGTGTTTGGGTTCGCGATGAGAGAGGCGATCGAAAGATTGCAGCCATTGGAATCAGAGTTGCAAAGGGCGTAACGATGCATGGCTTTGCGCTAAATGTTAACCCCGACCTTAGCTTCTTTGATCGAATTATCCCCTGCGGAATTGCTGATGCGCAGGTTACTTCAATGGAGAAAGAATTGAATCGAAGTATTCCACTTGAGCAAGTTCAAGAAGTCGTAGCGGCGCGCATGAAACAATCACTAAGTCAGGTGATTCAATAATGCTAGCTCCTGATGGACGTAAGTTATTAAGAATTGAGGCGCGCAATGCCGAAACCCCCATTGAACGAAAGCCAGAGTGGATTAAAACGAAGGCAAAGATGGGGCCGCAGTACAGCGCACTTCGCTCACTTGTTGCTAAAGAAGGTTTGCATACTGTCTGCCAAGAGGCGGCTTGTCCTAACATCTATGAATGCTGGGAAGATAAAGAAGCCACATTTTTAATTGGTGGCAGCGCCTGCACAAGAAGATGCGATTTCTGCAATATCGATACCGGAAAACCTGAAGCCTTGGATAGAGATGAACCGAGAAGAGTTGCCGAGTCGGTGGCAACAATGGGACTTAAATATGCCACTGTCACCGGTGTTGCAAGGGATGATCTAGAGGATGAAGGAGCTTGGCTATATAGCGAAACTATTCGCCAGATTCACCAGGTAGTTCCTGGGTGCCAAGTTGAAATGCTGGCCCCTGACTTTTCAGCAAAGCCTGAGCTTTTAAGTGAAGTATTTGAAAGTAGGCCTGAGGTATTTGCCCATAACCTTGAGACTGTTCCGAGAATATTTAAAAGAATTAGACCAGCATTTAATTACGAGAGATCTTTGAGCGTTATTACCCAGGCACGAGACTTTGGCCTAATTACCAAGTCAAATCTAATTCTTGGCATGGGAGAGCAGCGAAGTGAAGTATCGCAGGCACTCCTTGATCTAAGAAGCGCTGGTTGTGAGTTAATCACTATCACTCAATATTTAAGACCTTCTAATTTGCATCACCCTGTTGAAAGATGGGTTAAGCCGCAGGAGTTTGTTGAACTGGCTAAAGAGGCAGAGGAGTTAGGTTTTCTTGGAGTGATGAGCGGGCCACTTGTTAGATCGAGTTATCGAGCAGGAAGGTTATATAAGCAAGCCATCGCTGCCCGTCAAGGGATTTCAAATGGCTGATCTGGTCTATCCCCCAGTTATAAAACTAGTTCGTGCGTTTTGGAAGTATCTTGATCTTCGATTCACTTTTTACGGACAGAGTCATATTCCAAATAAGGGTCCAGCAATTCTTGCTATGAATCATGTTGGCTATCTTGATTTTGCCCTAGCTGGAACAGCCTTTCTTCCTACTTCCCGCTTAGTTAGATTTATGGCAAAGAAAGAAATCTTTGATCATCCAATAGCCGGACCGCTAATGCGCGGTATGAAACATATCAGCGTTGATCGTAGTAATGGCGCCCCCTCTTTTCTCGCAGCTCTTAAGGCTCTTGATAAAGGTGAGATCGTTGGAGTTTTTCCGGAAGCAACTATCTCGCAAAGCTTTGAGCTTAAAGATATGAAGAGCGGCGTGATTCGCCTTGCTATGGAATCTGGCGCTCCAATCCTTCCGATGGTGATCTGGGGCTCGCAGCGAGTTTGGAGCAAGAAGTTGCCGAAGAACTTATCTCGAAGCAGCATCCCTATCTTTATTGCGATTGGACCACTTAGATATATCAAGAAAGGCTCTGATATCGATAGAGAGCTCGCCGCTCTCAAAGAAGCGATGGCTCAATTACTAAATCAAGTTCAGAGTGATTATCCTGACTCCCATGAGGGCGCTAGATGGGCGCCAGCACGGCTCGGTGGAAGCGCTCCAAGCCCTGCAGAACTAGAAGATATGCGAAGAGATAAAAAGGAGAGTTAAGAGATGTTTGGTAGAAAGAAGAAGGATCCCAACGCTCCTAAGAAAGTTAGATTTAAAACGATTCGCGATGCTTACTCCCTTGCTCGCAAGCATTACAAGTTTGTATTTCTCCGCTGCCTCGCTGTATTCACGCCTCTTTGGGGCGTTGGAATTGGAATTGGAGCCTTCTTTAACCGACCAGGTTATGCAGCTTTTCTAACATTTCCACTAGCTTTTCTTGGCGCATTCTTTTACTTCACTCGACTTGCAGGAAATGCTGCATATGCATCAATTGAGGGACAGCCTGGCGCTGGAGCCAGTGTTTTAATGTCAATTCGTAAAGGCTGGACCATTACTCCAGCAGTAAATGTAAATAAGAACCAAGATATGGTTCATCGCGCAGTTGGTAAAGCTGGAGTAGTTCTAGTTGGCGAAGGTGGCCATGCTCTTAGGTCCCTGCTTACAGATGAGAGGCGCAAGATGGAGCGCTTTGCCCCAGGTGTTCCAATCCATGAAATAGTAATTGGAAATGAAAAAGATCAAGTCTCGGTTCGCAAACTACAGAAGAGAATGAAAAAGTTTCCTAAGAAACTCTCAACAGTTCAGGTGCGAGAGCTGCGAGCAAGGCTTAAATCAGTTGGCGGGCTTAATATTCCGCTTCCAAAAGGTCCGATGCCTAAGAACATGAGGATGCCTAAGCCTCGTTAAGCTCGTTTCTTACTAACTCTCATCACAACAGATTTAGCGGCTCGATCATGTAGTCCCCTGCCATCTTTATCTGTAACAACAGCTGGAATGACAAGTGCTATGAGGATCGTGCGAAGCAAAATTGGCCCAGGGCGAAGAAAGAGATTATCTGGCCAACTTAAAACTCTTAAGCCCATAACTCTCTGCCCTGCAGATGCCCCGCCAAGTGATGTAAGTAGGGAAACCTCTAAGACAAATACTCCAAGGCGAAATAACGATGGACCAAGCGCGCTTGCTTGCAAGGGATAAACCAGAGCCGCAGTAAATGATGCAATTGCCCAATCAATGCTTAGCGCCAGCACTCGCCGCCCAAGTCCTGCCCGTTCCATAGGCTCAACCTAACTAAAAAAGCGCCCTTAGGCCCGTTTTATGAAACATAGCCGTAACCCACCGGTTATGGATATTTCACCGCCCTAGCCTAGGTTTGGGCCATTGCTAGAGAGCTCAACGTGGAGCTAAAGATGAAGAAAAACCTCAGGAGAGAAATGTTTAAAAATTCTGCAGAAGTTTTAAATTATATAAAGAAAGAAAATGTCGCACTCGTTGATGTCCGCTTCACCGATCTACCTGGTATGCAGCATCACTTCAACGTTCCCGTTTCGCAATTTACTGAAGATGTCTTTAAAGATGGTCTGATGTTTGATGGTTCCTCAATTAGAGGTTTCCAATCAATTCATGAGTCAGATATGAAACTTCTTCCAGCACCAGAGACAGCATTTATTGATCCATTTAGAACTGAAAAAACTCTAGTTCTTCATTTCTCGGTTGTAAATCCTGATGATAATTCACCGTATAGCAGAGACCCACGCCAGATCGTTAATAAGGCAGTGGAATATATGAGATCTACTGGAATTGCAGATACCGCATACTTTGCTCCTGAGGCTGAGTTCTATGTCTTTGATCGCGTTAAATTCCAAACACGTATGAATACCGGCTTCTATGAAGTTGATTCATATGAAGGAGCTTGGAATACCGGAATTGATGATGATCCAGATGGCACGCCAAATCGTGGCTATCGCACCAGAATTAAAGGCGGGTATTTCCCAGTCTCTCCAACAGATCAATTTGCTGATCTGCGCGATCAGATGGTTATGAATCTTGCCAAAGTTGGTCTTGATGTAGAGCGCGCGCACCATGAAGTGGGAACTGCAGGTCAGATGGAGATCAACTATCGCTTCAATGACATCCTTCATGCCGGCGATGATCTAATGAAGTTTAAATACATCATTAAGAACACTGCTTGGGCTGCTGGAAAGACTGTGACCTTTATGCCAAAGCCACTCTTTGGCGATAACGGTTCTGGAATGCATGTTCACCAATCACTTTGGAAAGATGGCAAACCACTTATGTGGGGCGATGGTTATGCAAATCTTTCTGATACTGCGCGCTGGTATATCGGAGGTCTTCTAAAGCATGCTCCTTCTCTGCTTGCATTTACCAACCCAACAGTGAACTCTTATAAGCGACTTGTTCCAGGGTATGAAGCTCCAGTAAATCTTGTTTACTCAGCTCGTAACCGCTCAGCCTGTATCCGTATCCCAATTACCGGATCTAGCCCAAAGGCAAAGCGCATTGAGTTCCGTTGCCCAGATCCATCTTCAAATCCATATCTTGCATTTGCTGCGATCTTGATGGCCGGCCTTGATGGAATCACAAATAAGATCGAGCCGCCAAAGCCAGTCGATAAAGATCTCTACGAGCTAGAAGGAGCCGAAGCTAAGGCAATTGCTCAAGTTCCTGGCTCCCTTGATGCTGTTATCGATAATCTTGAACGGGATAACGACTTCTTAACAACAGGCGGCGTCTTTACTAAAGACTTGATCGATACCTGGATTGATTGGAAGCGTAAGTCAGAAATTGATTATGTTCGTCTGCGTCCACATCCAGCAGAGTTTGAACTCTATTACGATATCTAAAAACGAGAGCTAAAAAGAGGGTCTGCTAAGGCAGGCCCTCTTTTTTATTCTAAGTTCTTCAATCTCTGCAGAAGTGTTGGGTGAGTGTAATTGAATGCCACATAGGCAGGATGGGGCGAGAGATTTGCAAGGCTATCAGTTGAGATTTTGCTTAAAGCACTTCGCATAGGTTCAACCTTGTAAGTTTGCTTAGCAAAGGTATCGGCCTCATACTCGTTATGACGAGACCAGGTGTTATTAATCAGCCCTAAGAAAATACTAAGTGGAGTAAAGAGAATGAAGAAAGTTAGCGCTGAGAGATGAAAGCTACTCTGACTTGCCCCTAGGGCGGTTGAGAGTTCTGGATAACCAAGAAGGAATCCAAGGAGTGCAAAGGTTGCAAAGGTTTGGATGTTACTAAAGATAAACATTGAGAGAGTATGTTTCTTTTTGTAATGGCCAATTTCATGAGCTAGAACTGCAATGATCTCTGTAGTGGTAAGTTTCTCAATCAAGGTATCAAATAAGACAATGGTCTTACTTGAGCCAAGGCCACTAAAAAACGCATTGGCCTTCGATGATCTCTTTGAGCCATCCATTACAAATAGGCGACCCAAGTTATAGCCTTGCGAAGCGCAATACTTTTCAATTCCTTGCTTTAGTGGTCCATCCTTTATTGGCTCTAATTTATTAAAAAGCGGAAGGATTAATGTTGTTCCAAACATAAACATAAGTAGCGAGAAAACTGCTAGAAGAGCCCAAGCAAGAATCCAGAAATTTCCACCAAGCTGTTGGTAGAACCAGAGAACTGCCGTGAGCAAGCTGCCCCCTATTAGGGTTGCAAGAGCCGCTCCTTTAATAGTGTCTGTGAAAAATACCTTTGGAGTAGTTTTATTAAACCCATATTTCTCTTCAATTTTAAAAGTTCCATAGAGAGTAAATGGCAGGTTCAGCAGATATGAGATAACACTCAACGAGGCGATAAAGAGCAGGGATACCAAAATCTGATTATCAACGATGCTTCTTGCCCAATTATCAAGAGATGCAAACCACCCATAGCTCAGGGCAAATATGAGAATTATCGTTGAGATAGTTGATGATATAAATCCAAAACGGGTCTTCTCTGCGCTATAACTAATTGATCTCTCCCGCTCCTTTGCGTCATAAAGATGGGCAATCGTGGGATCTAGGGTATTTCTAGCAGTGGAAAGGTTTAAGTTATCCAGGATTGATTCGATTATGTAGGCCGCAAGGACTATTACTACTAAGGCAGTTAAAAGCATTTTCTTAGGGTAGCCGATAGGCTCTACCTATGTGTCGACTCATGGCCTATAGTTCAAAAACCCCGGTCAATCTCCCTGAGTTTATGGGTCAGGGCTTTAGCGACTTTCTTAAACTCTCAGAGGTTCACAATGATTCCTGGGGTCTAGCCCTTGCTAATCCAGATAGCGCAACGGTAATTAAGGAAGTAGCGAGCGCCGCATCTAGCGCCAGATTCAGTGAAGTCATTAGTAATCAAAGCGCGCCAGGGGCTCTACTTCACTTTAGATGGGCCTCCCCTGGCCTTGGAGTTACTCATGAAAATGCACATCCATTTAGCTTTGAAGATATCGCCTTTATCCATAATGGCGCCCTTAGCCCTTATGAAGCTGTTAAATCACTGATTGCGCCAGAATTTGAAACACTTAGAGAGGGTGATACCGATAGCGAGCTCTTCTTTCTCTATCTGTTAACTGAGATTAAATCTAGTGGATTTGTAGATGGAGTGGTTAAAGGGATAGAGAATCTAAAGCAGAACTTTGAATATAGCTCAATTAATTCAATGATTATCAACTCTGACTATCTAATTGTGGTTAGTGAACATGATCCTTTAAATAAACCAAGTTGGACCGATGATCTCTACTACCAACTGCGCTATCGCATCGATGATAACGGCGTTGCTGTTGCCTCCTCAGGCTGGGATCAAAGCGGCTGGATATTGATGGAGAATCACTCAATTCTTATTGTTAATCGCCATGATTTAACTCATCAGATTGAGTCAATCTAGGGATTAGTTAGTTGGTTCTTTGCTAACTCGTTCAACTGATACCACCAAAACAACACCTATCAAGATGATTAGGCCACCAAGGGCGTAAGAACTAGTTATTTTCTCATTCAGAAATAGAGCTCCGAGCGCTACGGCAATTATCGGATTTACATAGGCATAAGTAGCAGTAAGTGATACTGGAGCATTTGCAACTAGCCAGAGATATGCGGTATATGCCGCGATAGATCCGAAAATAATTAAGTACACAAACCAGAGCCAGGACCAGCTAGTTGCATCAAGAAAATCACTAATGGACTCACCCTTAATAAAGCCTGCCACAGTTAAAGAGATCCCCCCGGCCAACATTTCATAGGCAGTAAAGACTAGGGTGTTCTTAGGAAGTGGGAATTTTGGCGCAAGAAACGTTCCCAGCGCCCATCCAATATTTCCTAAAAGAACCATCAACATGAAGAAAAAGAGTTTGGAATTACTTATCTCACTTACTGGAGTGATGCTTCCCGGCTTTAAAAGAAGAGCTACGCCAGCAAAACCTATCATTAGGCCTAGCCAGGAGACTTTAGCCAATCGTTCTCCAGAAATTGTACGAAAGATTGCTATCCATAATGGAAGAGCTGCAATTATTAACGCAACAATTCCTGAGGGCACATATTCTTGAGAAACGGATACAGTGCCGATTCCAAATCCTAGGAGTAGAAAACCCATAACTAGTGAGCTCATTAACTCTGCCTTGGGAATTTTGAGCTCGCCAATCCCCTGTCGCAACGAAATTATTACAGCAAGAAGTAAGCCTGCAATTAAAAAGCGAATTCCCATTGCTAAAAGTGGTGGCATGCTCTCAATTACATAGGCAATTGCAAAGTAAGTAGATCCCCAAATCAAATAAACCGCCCAAAGTGAGGTCCAGGTCTTTGCAGAATTTGAGACTTCGCCTCGCTTATTCATCTCCACTCTGACACCCTAACTTTCCTTGCTTTAATCGTTGACTACTTTTTCGTTTTGCAGATGCAAATGATTTGCAATAACCTTATCGTATGACCAAGTCAAAGCATGGCGATAAATCCTTAAGACAGCACTTAAAGTTCGAAAGAGATGAAATCCCTTCTTTGGTTGGCATTTTGGGAACGGTAATTGCCCTGCATGTAATTGGCTGGGGACTCTTTATCTACTACAACTCAGATCCTCAATATCACGGACTAGCCGACAGCAAAGGTGCTCTGGTTTATGCCGGGGCTGGAGCCTTGGCCTATTCATTTGGTTTGCGCCACGCATTTGATGCTGACCACATTGCAGCAATTGATGACACCACGCGCTTGATGTTAGCCAAAGGCAAGAAACCATTAGGCGTAGGACTCTTCTTCTCTCTTGGCCATTCAACAGTTGTCTTGGCGCTTTCAGTACTAGTTGCATTTGCAGCGCAACGCGCAGCAAGATTCCAGAAAGATTTTGCAGAAACTGGTGGAATCATTGGAACATCAGTCTCTGGTCTTTTTCTCTATCTAATTGGCATACTCAATTTAGTTATTTTGGTTGGAATAATTGGCGTTTGGAAGAAGGCTAAGAGTGGAAAGTTTTCGCATCAGCATCTAGAGGAGCTTCTAAATGATCGTGGCCTTATGCGGCGAATCTTTAGAGGACGCTTCAAAAAGGGTTTTGATAAATCTCACCAGATCTATCCAGTTGGAGTCCTATTTGGACTTGGCTTTGATACCGCAACCGAGGTCGCGATCCTGGGTCTTTCAGCAACTGTTGCAATAGGAACTGTTGGAGGGGTCCTGCCACCACTTGCCATCATCGCCCTACCAATCATTTTTGCTGCAGGCATGTCACTAATGGACGCCCTCGATGGAATCTTTATGACCAAGGCCTATGGCTGGGCTTTTACCTCTCCACTGCGAAAGATCTACTACAACATCACTACTACCTCAATCTCAATCTTTGTAGCTCTTGTGATTGGAACTATTCAAATCATAAATGTTTTAGCTAGTAAAACTTCGATTGATAATTATGAGCCATTTAAGACCATTGCAAATATTGAACTTAGTGGCATTGGTTACTTCATAGTCGCTAGTTTCGTTGCAGCTTGGCTTCTCTCGGTGCTTATCTGGCGCCTTGGCAAATATGAGAGTAGATACTCTTCAGGAATCGTTGAGACTGACCACTCACATACTGATTTAAAGATTAAGGATTAATCAAGGAAGAAATCTAGGAGAAAGTCAGTAGTTCCTGGAACAACCGAATATTTCTCTAGATCAGTAATTCCTTCAGATGCTAAAACCTCATCATCAACAAAGAAGTTCCCACTGCACGAAGCTGAGTCTCTATTCAAAATAATATAGGCAGCATCGGCCAGAATCTCAGGGGTGCGACAGGCGGCAGTATCAACTCCAGGAATCATTGCAAGTGCTGCAGTATCAATTGCAGTTCTCGGCCAAAGTGCATTAACAGCTATCTTCTCTCGCTTAAACTCCTCGGCCATTCCAAGAACACACATACTCATTCCATATTTAGCCATTGTGTAGGCCACATGGTTTCTAAACCACTTTGCCTTCATTGAAAGCGGAGGCGAGAGAGTCAAGATGTGAGGATTTCGGCCAGCTTTAGCACTTTCTTGCAGATGGGGTAGGACTGCTTGAGACGTTAAAAAAGTTCCTCGAACATTTACATCAAACATTAAATCAAATCTCTTAGCCGGGGTTTGCAGCGTGGGGGTGAGATTAATAGCGCTTGCATTGTTAATTAAGATATCAATGCCGCCAAACTCTTTCGCAGCTTGATCAACAGCTGCGCTTATCTGATTTTCATCCCTTAAGTCGCATTGAATAGCAAGGGCCGCTCCCCCAGCCGCTCTGATATCACTTGCTGCAGTGTGGATGGTTCCTGGAAGCTTTGGATTTGGTTCATTAGTTTTAGCAGCAATTGCAATCATTGCTCCGTCTTTTGCAGCCCGGATAGCGATGGCTAGTCCAATACCTCGAGATCCGCCAGTAACAAAAATCTTCTTTCCTGCAAGACTCATCTATTTACCCTTCTTTGCTGCTAGTTTCATGAAGGCCTCTTGAGCCTCATCTGATTCAAGGGCGCGAAGGAAGAGCTCCCCTTCTGCCTGCATTACCACTTTAACTTTCTCATGAAGATCACTCTTTAATAGAGCTTTGGTTTGCAGGATTGCATTCGGCGGCTGGCTTGCAAGTTTTAGCGCAATTTTTCTAATTTCATCCTTTGGATTCTCAGCTATGCCTGCAATTAGACCCATCTCAACTGCTTGCACTGCGCTAAAAGATTCACCTGTAAGAAGAATATGGGCAGCTTTTTGATATCCCACAAGTCTTGGAAATAGCAGGCTCGCCCCCGCTTCAGGAACAAGGCCTAAATTAACAAAGGGCATAGAAAAGTTCGTCGTCTCAGATGCAAGCGTGATATCGCAGTGAAGCAACATCGTTGTTCCAATACCAATTGCATTTCCTGAAACTGCGGCAAGGAGTGGCTTTGTAAAGTTGTGAATTTCTTGCAGGAAATTCCATACTGGTGAGCCAGGCTCATGAGGTGGATCATTTAGAAAATCAAAGATGTCATTTCCAGCCGTGAAGTGTTTACCTTCATGAGTTATTACCACTGCTCGAATCCCAAAGTCGCCGTTGGCTTCCCTAAGCGCACCTGCGAGAAGTTGATACATTTCTCGGGTAATGGCATTCTGCTTTGCCACCCGATTCAGAGTTAAGGTAAGGACCTGCTCATCTAGGGATTTGAGGACTTCACTCATCCCTGAATCCTAACTCTTTAGTTCGCCGGCAATAAATGCTTTCGTTCTCTTTAGCGCTTCTTCATCTGAGTATTGCTCAGGAGGCGATTTCATAAAGTAGCTAGATGGCGAGAGAAGTGGTCCACCAATTCCTCTATCCATTGCAACCTTGGCGCAGCGAAGTGCATCAATAATGACTCCAGCCGAGTTTGGTGAATCCCAGACCTCAAGTTTGTATTCAATAGTTAGCGGAACATCGCCAAATGCCCGACCTTCAAGGCGAACAAAGGCCCACTTGCGATCATCTAGCCACTGCACATAATCAGATGGGCCAATATGAACATTGCCCTCCCCCATATCGTAATCAAGCTGTGATGTAACTGATTGAGTTTTGGAGATCTTCTTTGACTCTAGGCGATCTCGCTCAAGCATGTTTTTAAAGTCCATATTTCCACCAACATTTAATTGATAGGTTCTATCGACTTTGACTCCGCGGTCTTGGAATAGCTTGGTTAGAACTCTATGGGTAATAGTTGCTCCAACTTGAGATTTAATATCATCGCCAACGATTGGAAGGCCGGCCTTTGTGAATTTATCGGCCCACTCAGGGGTTGAGGCGATAAAGACTGGAAGTGCGTTGACAAAACCGCAGCCAGCATCAATTGCGCATTGGGCATAAAACTTTGTAGCAACCTCTGAGCCAACAGGCAGATAGCAGACTAGAACATCGACCTTGGCATCTTTGAGCTCTTTAACTACATCAACAGCTGGCGAATCAGACTCAGTAATTGTCTCTCGGTAATAGCGACCAAGGCCATCATGAGTTACACCTCTTAAAACTTTAATTCCAGATTGAGGCACTTCAGAGAATTTGATGGTGTTGTTTTCACTTGCCCAGATAGCATCTGCAAGATCTAGACCAACTTTCTTCTTATCAACGTCAAAGGCGGCAACGAACTTCACATCACCTACGTGATATCCCCCGACGACTACATTCATCAGACCTGGAATCTCTTGATCCCTTGCCGCATCTCGGTAGTAATGCACCCCTTGCACTAGAGAATTGGCGCAATTACCAACTCCAACTATTGCTACGCGGATCTCTTTATCTGGGCTCACTAGTTTTTCCTTTCAGATCTGATCATTTGATCAAGCCAATTGATTTCTCGCTCAGCAGTTTCAAGAGAGTGGCGGCGCCACTCCAGAAGATATTTATCAAGACCAACGGCTGACTTATCTAGATCAGCTTTTAAGATCTCAGCCTTCTCCTTAAGGCGGCGCTGGCGCCCCTCAAGAATTCTTAATCGATTTCGAGTTGAAGTTGGCCCAAAGAATGCGACGCTCACTTCAAAGTTATCGTCATCTAGGCCGAGCTCTCCTGCCCCTTGGGTTAATTCATCGAATTTAGATATGCCTTTTTGGGTTATGGAGTAGACGATTCGAACTCTCTTGGACTTTCCACCCTTGGGAACTTCCAATTGGATGATTAGACCTGCATCAAGCATTCGCTTTAATTGCGGATAGAGAACAGAGAATGAGAGAGCTCTAAAGGGGCCAAAAATGGCTGTGAGTCTCTTGCGGAGCTCATAACCATGAAGGGAGCTCTCCTTTAATAGGCCAAGAAGGGCAAACTCGAGCGATTCAGCCCTAGATCTCATCTACCCAACCCCCTATTTATATCGATTCGATATATCGAGTGGATAGTAAACCCTGCCAGGTCCCGTTTCGCAACTCTGACCCGCAAGGATCCCCAGGGTGTCGTTATAAAACTCTCAGGTTTGGGCGAGTCAGACTTATTAGTAGCAAATATCAGGCATACCCTTCTTTTCTAGAGTTCGCCCGCCCTTTAAATATTGCCTACAGAACCACTGGGCGCTCTAGAAATGAGGACCTCTTAAATGAGTCTCTTCTCTTGGAAGCTACACGGAAATGGAAAAAGCATTGCCCCTGGCGAGGTCGTCTCGACAGATGAACGTTTAAGTTGGCCGCGCACCATTGGCGTTGGTTTCCAACATATTGCAGCAATGTTCGGAGCTACTTTCCTAGTTCCAATTCTTACGGGCCTGCCCCCAACCACCACTCTTTTCTTCTCTGGTGTGGGAACAATCCTCTTCCTCATTATTACTCAAAATAAAGTCCCGAGTTATCTTGGATCATCTTTTGCATTCCTTGCTCCAATTGCCGCATCAGTTAAAAGTGACAGCATGGCAGTTGCCCTCGGCGGCGTAGTTGCAACCGGAGTCTTATTAGCTCTTGTTGGTCTAATTGCTCGCGCAGTTGGAACTGGCTGGATTAATTGGATGTTGCCTCCTGTAGTTACTGGAACAATCGTTATGGTCATCGGCCTAAACCTTGCTCCAGCTGCTAAAAATGGTTTAGCAAGTGGACCAGTTCTAGGAACTTTGACTCTGCTTGCAATCGCATCATTTGCAGCCTTCTCACGCGGCTTCATTGGGCGCATATCAATATTCCTCGGAGTTGTTGTGGGATATCTGGTGGCATTTGTCATGGGAGATGTCAACACTGATGGAATCTCAGCGGCTAAATGGGTTGCTGCCCCAACTTTCACAACTCCTGAATTCAAAGTCAGCGCCATCATTCTCTTCATCCCAGTAGTTCTGGTGCTGATTGCTGAAAATGTTGGACATGTTAAAGCGGTATCAAATATGACTGGCAAAGATCTTGATGATCAGATGGGTAATGCCTTATTTGCTGATGGCGTTGCTACCACCCTTGCGGGCGCTGGCGGCGGCTCAGGAACCACCACTTATGCTGAAAATATCGGTGTAATGGCTGCTACTCGAGTTTATTCAACCGCGGCATATTGGATTGCAGCCTTTGGCGCAATCATCTTGTCGGTATCACCAAAGTTTGGCGCAGTTCTTAGCGCTATTCCTGGCGGAGTCCTAGGAGGAGCGCAAGTTGCTCTCTTTGGAATGATCGGAATTCTAGGAGCAAAAATTTGGATTGAATCAAAGGTGAATTTCACTGATTCCACCAATTTGCTCGTGGTTGCTACCGCAATCATCATAGGAATTGCTGATGTCTCCTGGACTAGTGGTGATTTCACATTTAATGGAATCATCAACGCAACTCTGGTTGCAATCGTTGGTTATCGCGTATTTCACAATATCTCCAAGTCGCGTGGAACTAGCGTTTCATAAATCAGCAGTAAATTAGCTATCTAGAGTAGTTAATTGAGGCGCCTGGCTTTGCCGCTAGGCGCCTCTTTCTTTATCCCTTTTTCTAGGCAAAAGTGTTGGATAATTCTCCGATGATCCTCGACTTTCCAGCTAGATATCCGGAATATCTAATTGCTGCGATGATCATCATTTTGGCCCCGGGGCCAAGTGTTCTCTTCATTATCGCTAGAGCTATCGCTTGGGGCAGAGCAACTGCGATTGCATCTGTTGCAGGAAATGTCACAGGCGCCTTTACTCTCTCACTTGCTGTGGCATTTGGCTTGGGCCCGATTCTGCAGGCTAGTGAGTTAGCTTTTATTGGAGTTCAACTTCTTGGCGGGCTCTATCTGATCTATCTAGGCCTTGATGCAATAAAGCACTCCAGAATTCATGCCGATGATATGGTCAATCAAGGCGATATCAGACCTTCAAACATTAGCTCTATTAAGGATGGCTTCTGGGTTGGAGCGTTAAATCCCAAGGGGCTTGTTTTCTTTGCCGCAATCTTGCCGCAATTTGTTGATAAGGGATCAGAGCAGGTAACCGAGCAGCTTGTAATTATGGGGGCGACTTTTGCCATTCTGGCTTTCTTCTCTGATGGCACTTGGGGCTTAATTGCTGGAACAGTTAGGCAGTGGCTAGCCACCTCCCCACAGCGCTTGGTTCTCATGCGCCGTATTGGCGGGCTGGTAATGATCACCCTTGGAATATTTACCTTGACTTCAGCGATCTAAGCAAAGAAATGTCAGTGCCGCAAGGCAGAATCACGCCATGAGCAAAGCTAGAGAGTTTATAAGCCCGAGTGATTTAACTTTTTCTTGGAATGGATGCCATCGATGTCTATGGCTTAACTACAACCATGGCGTTAAGGCTCCATCATTTTTCCCATTAGTTGGAGAGCTCTCTGCGATGCAGGAGAAACACTTCAATGGCGCTAAGTCAAAAGATTTACACCCAGAAATTAAGTCAGGCAAAGTCTTAGATCGCGGTGGTTGGGTTAAATCAATGCCAATTACCTATAACTCAAATCCTTCTCCCTATGCCATAAGAGGAAAATACGACTTACTGATGGAATTTGATGATGGCACCTATGGCGTAATTGATTGCAAATTCCAAGGAAAAAATAACGACAAGAGTGATTTTTACTCACCTCAACTGGAAGCCTATGCCTTTGCGCTAGAAAATCCCCTCCAAGGAGAGCCAAAGCAGATCTCAGTTCTCGGTCTTCTTGTCTGGTCGCCTGAAAATCCTGAAGGCAACCCAGAAAGTGGCTTTAGCCTTAATTTGAGTAGCGCTTGGTATCCAATTACGAGAAATCCCGTTGGACTAGCAGAACGGCTACAAGATTTTATTCAGGTAATTAGCGGCGAAGTTCCAAGCGCTGATTCCACTTGTGATACTTGCAAATTTATTACTACGCGTCGAGAGATCTTCGGGCAGGAGTAATTACTCCTGACTCTCTTTTCTCTCTCGTCTCCTCTGCTCATCTAGAGCTTCTTTAGCTTGTGAGGCATAGATATCGACATATTCTTGTCCTGAGAGTTCCTGTAGCTTCTTCATTAGGGAATCTGTTGCCTTCCTTAACTCCTCAGGATCATTTGATTTATCCGGGGTTGGAAAATACATCGGCTCACCAAAGACCATCTTTACTCGCATAATCTTTGGAATTACTTTTCCAGTTGGCTGTATCTCTGCAGTGTGAAACATCGCTACCGGCACAATAGGAGCGCCGCTTTCCATAGCAAGTCTTGCTATCCCAGTTCTTCCTCTATAGAGCCGGCCATCTGGAGATCTAGTTCCTTCCGGATAGATACCAAGGCAGCCGCCCTCGGCAAGAACAGAGAGTCCGGTAAGAAGTGCGGCCTCACTTCTAGATCCTCCGGCTCGATCAACTGAGACTTGGCCAAGTGCGATAAAGGTTAGCTTCTTAGCCAATCCCTTAAGCCCTGGAGATGTGAAGTATTCACTCTTGGCTAGAAAGGTTACCTTTCTTGGAATTACTAACGGCATAAATATTGAATCACTAAAGGAGAGATGGTTTGAAGCAATAATCACTGGGCCGGTTGCAGGAACAAATCGAAGTCCTGAAACCTTTGGCCTAAAGAGCAAGGTCAGCACTGGAAGCAGGAAAGATTTAAGAAGGCCGTAGGCGATCTTGTCGCCAGCAACCATTGCTTCAACTTTATTCTTTTTTCGCCGTAGCGCCATGGCCCTAATTTAGAGCCTTTTGCCCCTCTTATGACACTATGCGTGTCGTGAGCGTAATTCCTAACCCGCAAGCTTTTTATCTGCCCAGCGGACCCGTTGCAGTTTTGATGATCCATGGATTTAACGGCTCTCCTGCATCGATAAAGCCTTGGGCGCAGGGCCTTGCAGATCTTGGGTTTAGCGTTGCAGCACCATGTCTTCCAGGCCACGGCACTACTTGGGAAGATATGAATAACACCACTTGGCAACAATGGTATGAAGAAGTTGATAGAGAATTTACAAAGTTAAAGCAAAAACATGAACGTGTGTTTGTTGCTGGATTCTCTATGGGAGGGGCGCTCTCACTTCGTCTTGCAAGTATTAGAGGATCTGAGATTGAAGGTTTGATTCTAATAAACCCTGCAATAAAAGATACCAGGCTTAGAGTAAAGCTTGTTCCACTCTTAAAGTATTTAGTTGGATCAATCAAAGGAAGTAGAAGTGATGTCGCAGCCCCTAACCCCCCGCGACATAGCTATCTAAGGACTCCCCTAAAAGCATTTGATTCACTGCAAAAACTCTGGGCGTTAGTTAGGCAAGATCTCTATTTAGTCGATCTACCCCTAATGGTTGGTTATTCAATCAATGATCATGTAGTTGATCCCTCGAACTCTGAAGTAATTATTGATAACGTTTCATCAGTTGATATCAGAGAAGTAGTCTTTGAGAGATCGTTTCATAATGTGGCACTTGATTATGACCTTGATATTTTGATTGAAGAGAGCAGAGTCTTTATAAACGATGTATTAAGCGGCGAAGTTGAAAGAAGTGATAGAGGCAGCCTTGATGCTCAATTTGAATCTATCATTTCAGGGCTCTCACTTGATGAATCAGCTCCCACAACTTTTCTTGATGAGCTGGAACAGCTAGATGCTATTGAGAAATATCCTGGAGATAATAAAGCGCTTCCCCAGCTAAGTAGTATTCAGAGGGCCGCTCTGCTTGGAGTAATTGGAGGGCCGCTTTACATAATTGCAGTGCAGATTCTTGGTTTAGATCTGCTTGGCCTTGGTCCTTGGCCTGGAGGAATTGCTTTAGTTGCTGGAATTTTTGCTTTCTTTTACCAAATTAAGCCAGATGCAGATGAAGATGGAGATGGATCTGCGATATGAGTGAGAATTTTCGTTGGGGAATCTTAGGAACTGGAGGCATTGCAAGGGCATTTGCTAAAGATCTGACCTTTACTAGTGGCCATGAAGTAAGCGCTGTTGGATCTCGCTCTCTGGATAAGGCTATAAATTTCAGTAAAGAATATGGCGGCAACGCCTTTGGCAGCTATGAAGAGCTGGTGGCAAGTGATGTAGATGCTATTTATGTTGCAACGCCTCATCCCATGCATGAGCCAAATACGCTGCTTGCACTAAGCGGGGGTAAAGCTGTTCTCTGTGAGAAACCATTTGCCGTTAATGCAGCCCAATCAGCCAGGATGATTTCACTGGCAAAGCAAAAAAACCTGCTCTTAGTTGAGGCGATGTGGTCTCGCTTCTTGCCACACTACCGACTTATCAGGCAATTACTTGCAGCTGGCGAGCTTGGTGAAATCATCTCTATTTCTGCGGATCACGGCCAATTCCTTCCGCTACCAAAACATTATCGTCTCCATGCTCCAGAGCTTGCAGGAGGCGCGCTTCTAGATCTTGGGGTCTATCCCATATCGCTTGCACATTTCATTCTAGGAAAACCTAATGAAATTCAAGTCACTGCTGAACTTACAGATACTGGAGTCGATGGCCATTGTTCAATATTTCTTGATTATCCAAGCGGCGCTGTGGCGAATTTATCTTGCACCATGTTAGTTAAGACTCCATGTGTGGCAGAGATAATAGGTAGCAAGGCTCGGATAGAAATCGATAGTACTTTCTATAACCCAGCAAGTATGCGTCTGATAAAAACTAATGGTGAGGTAATTGATTATCCGAAAAATTATGAAGGCCATGGTCTTCGAGAGCAGGCCATTGAATTTGCCAAGCTTTATAGAGCTGGAGCAAAAGAATCAGATTTAATAACTCATCAAGATAGCCAAGAGATTATGGAGATCATGGATCAGATAAGAATTGAAATTGGAGTTACATACCCCTTTGAGTAGCTCTAGTTTCTAGCTAGATCTGCAACTCCAACTAGTCCCGCATCATTTCCTAATACCGCAGAGACAATAACCGGAGCTGGTCGCTTGCCGGTAAAAGGAATCAATTCATTCATCGCTTGCCTGGTTGGATTTAAGAGAATATCTCCGGCATCTATTACTCCCCCGCCGATAATAAATGCCTCTGGATCAAGGGATGCAACAAGGGATGCGCATAGTGCGCCAAGCCACTGGCCGGTGGTGTTAAAGGCAGCAATTGCAACGCTATCGCCATCTCTTGCAGCATCGCTTAAGTGTTTTCCTGTTAGCCCATCAATACTTGAATCACCTCTAGCTAAAAGGTTTCTAGCCAAATCTGGTGAGGCAGCAATAGCTTCGCGAGCATGACGCAGAAGTGCATTTCCTGAGGCATATTGCTCAAAGCATCCTCTAACGCCGCAGCCGCAGAGGTGTCCATTTGGAACTGCTCTGGTGTGACCAAACTCTGCGCCAATTCCATAGGCCCCGCGATAGAGCTGATCATTAACAATTAATCCGCCACCTAAGCCAGTTCCTACAGTTAACATAATTACGGTGCGAAAATCTCTACCCGCACCAAATTTTTTCTCGCCCCATGCTGCGCTATTTGCATCATTTTCTAGAACAACTCTTCTGCCAATTTTTTTCTCTAACTGCTCAGTTAGGTCGACACCATTCCACCCAGCAATATTTGGAGTTGCAAGCATTGTTTTGCGATCTGATGAAATAAATCCTGCAGCGCTAACACCAACTGCTGAAATTTCAAATTCTGAAATTAACTCGAGTGCTAGCTCTGCAATTGCCTCAGTTAGGGCCTGGCCACCTTGAGGTGGAGTCTGCTTTCGAGCGCTCTTTACTATTTTGCCGGATGAGTCAACGACTCCGCCAAGAACTTTGGTACCACCAACATCGATACCAAGGGCTAGAGACATTTATCCTTCGAGTTTCTGCTTTAACTCAGATAGAGATTGTTCAATAGTTGACTTCTCTACTTTGCGTCTCATTAAATCAGGAACTGGCATAGTTAAAGCGGTAGTAAGTGAGTAAGTGACAGTGACTGAGTCATCACCATTATCTTTAATCTCATACTTGCCATCCATCTGAGTCATCAGATCTGCTTCTTCAAGTGAGAAAGAGATTTCATTAGGCGCCTTGCTCCAGTCATAAATAAGAGTTGGACGATCTTTTAGAACTCCTGCTTCAACTTTAAGCGTCAGTTTTGTAGGACGGGACGAAGAATCGCGCTCCAAGACCTCGACAGTTTTGATTGCACTTGACCAGCTGGGATAGCCCTCAAGATTGAAGAGAATTTCGCGTACCTGCTCGATTGGAGCCTGGATTTGGGTTGAGTGAGATGAGATATCGGCCATGGGTAGAGGCTACCTCTTCCCGTTACCTACAAGTAACCGCTAATTTTGCCCCCATGAGCGAATACTTCATTCCGGCCCTAGAGCCAAAAGCAACCCAAGGAAACTTAACGAACTTAGTAGCTGAGAGAGCCTGGTTTGAACCAGAGCGAATCTTGGTCTCACGGCCACTCGGCGATGGTTGGCAACCTGTAAGCGCTCGTGAATTTGAAGCGGAGATTCGCGCAACAGCTAAAGGACTTATTGCATCTGGAATCGGATTAGGCGATCGCGTAGCAATTATGGCTCGCACTCGTTATGAATGGACCGTTCTAGATTTTGCTATCTGGTTTGCTGGCGCAGTAACTGTTCCAATTTATGAAACTTCATCTCCTGAGCAAGTTGATTGGATTCTCTCGGACTCAGCCTCGGTTGCAATCATCGTTGAAACCCCACAACTTCGCGAAACTGTAACCCCCGTTCTAAATAGCAATGTCAAGAATTGTTGGGTCATGACTGAGAATGTTCTAGCGCAACTTGCATACCTTGGCCGTGATATCTCCGATCAAGAAATTGATAATCGCAGAAATGCGCTAACTCCAGATTCTCTTGCAACACTTATCTATACCTCTGGAACAACTGGAAAGCCAAAGGGCGTAACACTTACCCATGGAAACTTTTTATCAGAGTGTGGAAATGTAGTTATGGGCGCTGCTGACTTATTTATGAAAGCTGGGGGTTCAACTCTGCTGTTTCTTCCCGTTGCCCACGTATTTGGTCGCATGGTGCAAATTGGCGCAATTCGTGCAGGTCTACATCTTGCTCACTGCCCAGATCCTGTTGGCAGACTTCCGATTGACCTTGCATCATTTAAACCAACTTTCGTTCTTGCTGTGCCAAGAATTTTTGAAAAGGTTTACAACGGAGCTGAGGCAAAAGCTGACGCAGCAGGAAAGGGTGCAATCTTTCGCAAGGCTGCAGCTATCGCTGTGGAATACAGCAAATCACTCGATAATGGCGGCCCGTCTCTGACTCTGAAGTTAAAGCATGGCCTCTTTGATAAATTGGTTTATTCCAAGATTAGACATGGTCTTGGCGGAAGAGTTGAGGCAGCGATATCAGGTGGCGCTCCACTCGGTGAGCGTTTAGGCCACTTCTATCGCGGCGCTGGAGTTAGAGTCCTTGAGGGTTATGGCTTAACTGAAACCACCGCTGGCGCAACTCTTAATTTATCTACTGCTCATAAGGTTGGTTCAGTTGGAAAACCCATCCCAGGAACCACAATCAAGATTGCCGAAGATGGCGAGGTCTTAATAAAGGGCCCAATTGTTATGCGCGGGTATTGGCAGAATGATGCGGCTAACAAAGAAGTTTTCACCGATGATGGATATTTCCGCTCCGGTGATTTAGGAAAACTAGATGAAGAGGGCTTCCTCTATATCGTGGGTCGAAAGAAAGAACTCATTGTTACATCAGGTGGAAAGAATGTTGCCCCTGCAGTTCTTGAAGATCGCTTACGCGCCCATCCACTAGTTAGCCAATGCATAGTAGTTGGCGATAACCAGCCATATATCGCTGCACTAGTAACTATCGACCCTGATGCACTCAAGGGTTGGATCACTGCAAACAAGAAGGATGGTGCAACTCTCGCGGAGCTCACCAATGATCCTGATCTAATTGCAGTCATTCAAACTGCAGTTGATGAAGCTAACAAGGCAGTAAGCCGTGCTGAGTCAATTCGTAAGTTCACAATCTTGCCGGTTGATTTCACCATCGCCGGAGGTCATTTGACTGCCAAGTTGTCAGTTAAGCGTCACGTAGTCCATAAAGAGTTCGCGGCCGAGATCGCCGAACTCTTTGGCTAAATCTAAACCAGAGAAGCAAAAGAGCACTCTTCGCCTAGATTTGGCTCGCCGTCTCCATGAGACTTTGGCCCAAGATCTAGCTGTAATTGGGTATCAGCTCGATGAAGTAATTGGTGATGCAAATTTAGGCAAGACACATCGAATAGCGCTGCGCAAGATTCGTTTTTCGATAAGCCAAACTACCAAGTCTTTTCGCGATCAGATCTACCAATTAAAGCTCACCTCAAGGCAACAACTATCCAATCAAGTAAAAGAGATTTTAGGTGAGATCAAGCTAGCGGCCGACTTTACCTATCCAGAATTTGATCAGCTCGTTGAAGAGGGCTTAAGTCAGGTAATTTTGGAGCTTGCAAGAAATACATCTCGCCACTCTAAAGCAACTTGCTTCTATCTCAATTTTAAGGAGGATGAAGAGAGCATCGAGTTTGAAATTGGTGATGATGGAATTGGCGGGGTTAAACCTAAAGATTTTCGATTTGGTTTAGCAAGTATTGATGAACTACTAATCCAAATCTCATCTTCCTACTCCAGTGCATCTACAGCAGATGGCAGTAGCTTTAAATTCCAGATTAGGAAATCTGGGAGCAATAATGCTTAAGGTATTGGTAATCGATGATCACACTATGGTTAGAGAAGGCCTGCGCCGTTTAATTTCCCGCGACGAAGAAATCTGTGTAATTGGCGAAGCAGGATCTAAGAGAGAAGCATTTGCTCAGATATCGCATCTAAACCCTGATGTAATTGTTGTTGATTTAAATCTGCCTGACGGAAATGGCCTTGAAGTGGTGGCTTGGGCCAGATCTCTCTCGCAGCGTATTGGAATAGTGGTTTTAACAATGTCTAATATGCCGGAGCATGTTTTAGCATCAATGCAATCAGGGGCGAGCTCTCATGTTGATAAAGCATCGCCAAGCAGTGAGCTACTGAGTGCTATAAAGGCAAGTTCAGTTAAGCCTTTAAGTTTTACTGCTAGAAAGTTGACTCAAGCAATCGATGCTAAAAATCGAGAAGTAGGACTTACTCCGAGAGAATTAGAGATCCTTGAAAAGCTTCCAACCGGTGATACTGTCCTTGAAATAGCAGCTCAATTATTTGTAACCGAGTCAACAATAAAGACTCACCTGGCATCAATTTATAAGAAGTTTGGCGCAAAAAATCGCGTTCAATGTATAAACACAGCCAGGAAAACTGGGCTACTTCCCTGATATTTCCAATAGTTCATTAAAAGCACTTGACCAAATATCCCAACTCCAATTGCTCTCAACCCAGAGTCTTCCCGCCTCGCCCATCTCTTTTGCTACTTTCGGATTATCGATTAAAGAAAGCACTCGATTAGCAATCTGATCGATATCCATTCCATCTACAACATATCCAGTTCTGCCATCAAGTAGTGCATCAGGGGCTCCCCCAGAGCTTCCAGCAATAACTGGAAGAGCGCAGGCACTTGCCTCTAGATAAACAATTCCAAGACCTTCTACCTCAAGACCCATCAGGCGAGATCTTGATGGCATTACAAATAAATCTGCCGCGTTTAGATACTTTGGAAGATCTGCATAGGCGATACTTCCAAGAAAAATCACTGAGCCTTCTATGCCATATTTTGCAACTAACGAATCAAGCTTTGCTTTTCGAGGACCTTGGCCAATAAATAGCAATTTAGCATCGGGCCGCTTAGCCAGAATCTTAGGCATTGCAGTGATTAACTTATCTTGACCTTTTCTATGGACTAACCTTCCAACCGATAAAATTAAGGGCTCAGAACCAATCTTTAATGCAGCTCTGACCACATCAACTTTGGATGGATCTCGCTCTGGCCTAAAGTGATTTATATCGATTCCAGGAGCGATTTTTACTAACTTAGCCTTATCTTTAAAGTGCTTTCCAATGACTGATCCGGTGTAATCGCCTAGAAAAGTTAGAACATCAACACTTCTAGAAATCTCCTTCATTGCAAAGTTAAAGGGAAAAACCTTTGACCACCAGACCTCGTGGCCATGGCTTAGGGCAACAATTTTCTTGACATTACCTACTCTTAAAAACCTTGCAGAGATTGCAAGTGGAGCTGCAGCTCCAAACCAAATCTTCTCAACTTTGCCCTGCGTTATTACTTTTCTAACTGCTCTTATGACCCGAGGGGTAGGCAGCAATATCTTGGATGAGTCGCGAATTACTCTAACGCCAAAGTTTTCTAGCCATTTCTGATCAAAGTTCTCACTACCAATTTGCTTTGAGGTATAGACAATAACTTCACCTTTTGGCATTCTTTCAAGAAGGCCAATAATGAAAGTTTCAATTCCTCCTGCGCGCGGGCCAAAATCATTAGTCAAAAGCAATATTGAAGGCATTATTAAATTCTACTGATCAACTCTAGAGTCGACGCGCTCCTACATACTTTTTCCGACCAAAGTAGTTTCCAAACTCTGCAATCTGCACTTTAGCTCCAGGTCTTGGCGCATGAACCATCTTGTTCTTGCCAATATAGATTCCAACGTGAGATATCGGAGTGCCGAAGAAGACTAGGTCGCCTGCTTGGAGATTATTTCTCGATATCGATCTTCCATAGCCAAATTGCGCCCGGGATGAGTGTGGCAATTTAACCCCAGATTGTTGGAAGGAGCGCATGGTCAGCCCTGAGCAATCCCAACGAATTGGTCCTGCTGCTCCCCAGACATAGCTATCGCCAATTTGTTTAACTGCATATCGAAGGGCAATTCCAGCTCTTCCCGATACTGCATTAGCAAGCTTTGCTTGCTCTATCGAGTATCTCTGTCGTTCATCGGCATCCATGGCCTGAAGCTTTAGAATTTTATCTCTATCTGCTTTCTCCAATTTTGATAGTAACTTTTCAGCTTGAGCAAGCTTTGTTTTAACTTGAGCAGCCTGCGCGCGATAGCGCGCCTCTGCGGCTTGAACCAATCTAACTTTGTCGCTGACTGTTAGCGATGTGGCATCGAGGCGCTGTTTCGCAGTGGCATACTTTCGAAGCTCTAGCGATTGTTTTCTAGTTACATCCTCTAGCGAGCCAGCAGCTGAGAGATAAAGGGATGGATCCGAGGAGAAGAGCAGCTCTAAACCTTCACCGAGTCCCGTTGATTTATATCGAGCAACTGCAATTGCTGAAAGCGATTTCTCAATTGAATCAACGCTAGCTTTTTGAAGATCTGCCTCTTGGCGCACCGACTCCAATTGGGATTTAAGTCTGGCTAATTGAATCTTGGCAGCTTGGGCATTCTCTCCGGCTTCAGCGGCATCTTCTTGAAGGCGTTCAACCTCTGCCCTAACTGCAACTAAGTCAGCGCTTGGGGCAGCGCTAGATGTTGGAAGAAGGGTGATGGCTAGAACTAGAGCCAAGAAAGGCGTTAGCCACCGAAGAGCCAATTTCATCGCGTTAGGCTAACTGCGAAAGTAAGGCGAGCTCAACCTGAAAGGGCTTGATTTGCCTGTGAATTATCACTTTCTCTCTCATTTTGAGCGTAGCGAAGAGGAGGAATCATTCCCCGCGAGGAGAGAAGATCAATTACTCGCGCCTCCTCAAGGCCAAGCTCTGATGGCTCATGGCTCTGATTACTAGGGGCCGAGATTAGGACGGAAACTACGCAATCTTTACATGCGATATCTCGCATGATGCAACTATCGCAATCAATAATCATGAAGACAACAATAGAGAGCGGCACTGACATCATCACTTGGGCGGTAGCGTGCTACTTATGAAGCAAGGACCAGAGGTCAAAACGATGGCCAATATTCTCTTGGCAAGAAATCTGGCCACCAGCCTTGGGGGTAGCTCAAGGGAGTTAAGCCCAGAAAGTGATCGAATTAGATTCCACCAGATTCGCACACTAGCCAAGGCGATATTAATTGGCGGCCAGAGTTATAGAAATGAGCCCTACTCAAAATTGAGCCTCCCGCTCTATATCTCATCTCGCACGCTGAGCGAAGGAGCCGTTGGTAATAAATTCATCTTTAATCAAGATCCAGCCTGGCTAATTAATCGCGCTTTATTAGAGCAGGGCAGCCCAGTGTTGATAGAGGGCGGGGTTAATTTCATCTCGAGTTTAATTGCCGAGAGCCTAATTGATCTTCTCTATATCACCAGAGTTAATCAAGATGGTGATGGCCACTTCTTTAATGAGAGCCAATTACTAGAGAATTACCAGAGGAAATCCATTGAGGTCATAGATGGTGCTAGCTTTGAAATCTGGGGAGTTAAGTTAAAAAGCAGCGATTAAAAGTACTCCGCCTAGCGCAAAAGCAATTCCTAAGTATTGAACTTTAGCTAATCTCTCATGAAGAAATTTATATGCTAAAAGAATTGTCACTATCGGAAATAGCGAACCTAAAACCATAGCGATAGAAACTAATCCTTTAGTAGTTGCAACCCCAAGGAGAAAGTTAGCTAGAAAATCTGCAATACCAATAAATATCAATAGTGGAAATTCTTTTCTTGGAATTCCGCCAAGGCTACGATATCTAATCGCTAGCAGAATGCAGATCGATACTGAAGCAACTCGCATCGAGGTCATGGTGTGAAGGGAATCAGTCTCAGAGCCAATTGCAATAAATGTTAAGGCAGTTCCAAAACCAATTGCAGCTAGCACTGCTAACAAGAGAGGCTTAACTGGAAGACCATTTCTTATCTCAGGCCCGCTTGCCATAAATGCTCCAGCGATAGCAATTGATATCCCTATCAACTCAAGAGAGGTAGGTCGCTCACCTCTTGCCAGCGCAAAAAACAATGGAATTAGAACTGAGAGCGAACTAATTGGTGAAACAACTCCCATACGTCCGGTAGCAAGACCGGTATAAAAAGCGATAAGGCCGATGAACCCAGCGATGCCAGCAATAACTCCTGGGATGAAATAGCCACTCATTGAAAGATTTGGCCTAATGAAATCTGCAAAAAAGAGAATTGTTAAAAGGCCAAAGATAAGTCCGAATAGCTGCGAGATCGCTGTGACGGCGATTGCTTTAAAGCGCTTAGAGAGGTTTCCAGCTAAGTAATCCGCAGTTCCCCAGAGCAGACTGGAAGCTAGCGCAAGTAATGAGCCCATTAATCAAGGTTATCGCCTCATCGGCCCTCGCGCCTCCCGCTGACTCATTTAACTCTTGCCTACCCTTATCCTTATGAAAGCAGCGAATGGCAACTTCGATACTTTTATCGAAGATATAAAAGCCATTAAGGCGCGTCCTGAAATCTCCATCTCTGAAATACCTGCGCCGCAAAAACTTGCCCCCTATGCCTTTGCTATTACCGCCGATCTAGCACTTGACCTTGAAAGCGAAGATGACATCGCAACTGGCAGATTCGTTCTCCTTCATGATCCTGATGGACAAGAATCTTGGGACGGAACTTTTCGCTGCGTAACTTTTGTTCGCTCAGCCCTTGATATTGAAATTCAATCAGATCCCATGTTGCCTGATGTTGGCTGGTCTTGGTTTATTGACGCGCTAAAAAACAGCGGTGCAAGTTACAGCCAGCCCAGCGGAACCGTTACTCGAGTGGCGAGCGCATCATTTGGAGAACTTTCATCACATGACGAATCATCCGAGATAGAGATTCGAGCCTCATGGACTGCAGATAATTCTGAAGAGTTAATGCGCCATGTCCATGCTTGGCTAGAACTAATGGCAAGCGCAGCCGGTCTTGCCCCTCTTCCTGAGGGAGTGGCCTCACTTCCGCAAAAGCGTTAATTAACTGTGAGTGAGCAAGAGACAAATCTTCGCGCCCTAAAGGTTCCAGAACAGGGAACTCCAGAACTAATTACAACGAAGGATCACTTGGCTGCAGCAATTGACCAACTCAAATCTGGTCACGGCCCCATTGCTATTGATGCCGAGCGCGCCTCAGGATTTCGCTATAGCTCAAGGGCCTATCTAATACAGATATATCGAAGAGGCGGGGGCCTACATCTAATTGATCCAATCCAATTTGTCCAAAGTCCTCTGATTAGCCAATTAAATGAAGTTATTAGAGGCGAGGAAACAATCATCCATGCCAGCACTCAAGATCTGCCTTGTCTTCGTGATTGGGGCATAGATCCGAAAGAGCTATTTGATACTGAATTAGGAGCAAGAATTGCAGGTTGTCCAAGAGTTGGCCTCGGTCATTTAGTTGAAAGTCTATTGCAGATCTCACTTGCTAAAGAGCACTCAGCTGTTGATTGGTCCATCCGCCCACTAGAGCAAGAGTGGCTTGATTATGCAGCACTTGATGTCGCCCTACTTATTGACCTGAGAGATAAAGTAGCAGAACTTCTTGAGGCACAAGGAAAAATAGAATGGGCAATGCAAGACTTTGCGGCAATATTAAAGAGTCCTCCCCCTCAAAAACGAAAAGAACCTTGGAGAAGAACTTCTGGAATGCATGAGATTAAATCGCGATATCAACTAGCAATCATTAGGCAGCTCTGGCAGAGAAGAGATGAGATTGCAGCCTCAATTGACCTAGCTCCAGGACGGCTCTTATCAGATGCGGTAATAATAGCTTTGGCTAAATCCAATGTGAAAAGTAAAGAAGAAATGATGAAACTTAGCGAAGCTAAGGCACGAATTAGAAATGAAACCCAAAAGAGTTACATTGAAACTTGGTTAGAGACATTTCTTGCAGCCCAGTCATTGACTCAAGAGCAGTGGCCAGAACTTCGAAGCAGAAGTGATTCCCTTCCGCCAGTAAAGATTTGGAAGGCAAAGTTTCCTATCGCCTATGCTCACATAAGCCATGCCAAAGCTAAGTTAAATGAAATTGCTCTAGAACTTAATCTCCCCCTAGAAAACCTCATGGGACCTGAGTTGGTAAGAAAAATCTGCTTTGATCAAGCAAGTGAACAAATCCATAAAATGAGTGAGGCTCTGCTGAAAAGAGTTGAAACGCAGTTAAGGCTTAATGGAGCAAGAGAGTGGCAGATAGAAAAGTGCGCTAAAGCCATCGCAGAGAGCCTTACCGAAAGTGAGCCGTTAGCCACACCTACGGCTGAGGCTGAATCAGAGAGTGAAGCCGTAGGGTGAATTACGCAACATAAATGTTGCTTAAATACCCCATAGCGAGATAACCTCGTCTCTATGGCCCTTAAAAAACTCCGAATTGTCACCCTTGCCCTGAGCCTCAGTGCGAGCCTCCTAGTCGGCTGCGCATCTCAAAAAAGCGAGAGTTTGGTGATCTATTCTGGTCGAAGCGAGAGCTTCATCGCCCCTTTTCTCAATAAATTTACCGCCCTTACTGGAACCAAATTAGATGTTCGCTACGGTGATTCAGCTGCTCTTGCTGCTCAACTTCTTGAAGAGGGTTCTAATTCACCTGCAGATTTATTTATCTCTCAAGATGCGGGAGCGCTAGGTGCAATTAGTGAGGCTGGTTTATTTGCAACACTTGAAAAGCAAGTTTTAGATCGCGTTGAAGATAAGTATCAATCCAGTAGATCGGATTGGGTTGGAGTTACTGGAAGAGCTCGAGTCTTTGCCTACTCGCCAGAGAGAGTCAAAAACCTTCCAAGTAGTATCGATCAATTAACTCTACCGATTTATCGCGCCAAGGTTGGAATTGCTCCGACAAATTCATCTTTCCAAGCTTTTATCACAGCGCTAATCCAATCAAGAGGCGAAGCGGCGGTAGTTAATTGGCTAGAGCGACTCAAAGCTAATGATGTAAAACTCTATGAAAAGAATTCTCAAATTGTGGCAGCAATTGATGCTGGTGAGATTGATCTTGGTTTAGTAAATCACTATTACCTTTGGGAAGTCTCAAAGGCCTTGGGGCGCGATATTGCAGTTGCTAATGGATTCTTTGCTCCAGGCGATACCGGAAATATGATAAATGTTGCTGGAGCTGGCATTCTAAAAACCTCTACCAATTATCAATTGGCACTTGAACTCTTGACATATCTTCTTAGCGATGAAGCCCAGAGAGAATTTATTGAAGAGACCTATGAATACTCTTTAGTCCTTAAAGATGCTAGCCCGGTAGGGCTTCCACCGCTTAGTCAGATTCCATCGCCGCGTGTTGATCTCTCACTTCTAGCTAACTTATCTAAGACCCAAGCCTTGCTAATCAAAGTGGGGTTGATCTAATTTCAATTAAATTAAGTGAAACTGACCTAGGCCAAGAGGCTTGGGCCAATAGGCAATCTCGACCAAATATCACCCTGCTTGCAGCATCCCTAATCGCGTTTCTTGCTGCCAGCCTGCCTCTCTTCTATCTATTCAGGCGAGCCATAGATGCTGAGATATCAGAAGTTTCCCTGATTTTATTTAGGAGTAAAACTTTAGAAATTTTGGCAACTACCTTAGGTTTAACAATTGCAGTTACAGCGCTATCAACTCTAATTGGACTTGCTCTGGCTTGGACACTATTTAACATCGATCTTCCCTTTAGATCTACGCTTCAAGCACTTGTTATCTTGCCAGTTGCAATTCCTAGTTATGTATTTACCTATAGCTGGATCTCTCTAATTCCTGGATTTAAAGGGCTATGGGCTGCACTCTTTGTTCTAGTTCTTGCAACTACTCCCTACATAACTCTGACAACCCTGGCTGCTCTGCGCCGTAGCGATTGGTCTACCTATGAAGTTGCTCAAACACTTGGATTAAATGGTTTCCAGATATTTGCAAGAGTTACTTGGCCACAGATTAAGAATTCTGTTGCTGCTGGCTCTCTTCTTTCAGCGCTCTACGTCTTAAGTGACTTTGGAGCAATTTCACTTCTAGGAGTTGATACTCTAACTAGAGCAATCGAAAATATTTATCGAGGCTCTTTTGATCGATCAAGTGCATCTATCTTGGCATTAATCTTAGTGGCAATCTCTGCGCTAGTTATTAGACTTGAAGAGCGGAGTCGGCAGAAGCTTCGAATCTTAAAATCCTCGAGTCGTATCATCAAACGAGCTAAAGCTAACGATAAGTTTAAAGTTAAGGTAATAGCGCTTCTTGGTATCGGTTTATATCTAGCACTTGGCCTTGTGATTCCAATGTTTCAACTTCTCTCTATTTTCTTTGCAAACTCAACCAGAATTAATTACGCACTTCTATTTCAAGCATCGCTATCAACCCTAATCGCTGCCTGCCTTGGCGCGCTGATTGCTCTAGCTCTGGCTCTTCCAGTTGGAGTTCTCTCCGCTCAAAGATCCAGGCTCGGCAGAGTTAGTGATAAGGCGATTTTGATTGTTCACGCTCTACCAGGAATTGTTATGGGGCTAGCTCTAGTTTCATTTGGCTCATCTATTGGCTGGCTCTATCAGAGCTTGCTACTTCTCTCAGTTGCCTATGCCCTGCTCTTTATGGCTAAAGCGGTGGGTTCGGTGCGAAGTAGCGTTGATCGAGTGCCGAAGAATTTAATTGAGATATCGCAAACCTTGGGCCTTCGAAAGTCAGCAACGTTTAAAAGAGTAGTTGTTCCCCTCGCCACTCCAGGGCTATTGAGTGGAACTTTATTGGTGCTACTAGCTGCCATGAAAGAACTTCCTGCCACCTTGATGCTTAAACCAATCGGCTTTGAAACTCTTGCCACACAGATGTGGAGCTACAGCTCGATATTTCGATTTAACGAAGCTGCTCCATACGCTTTACTCTTAGTCCTTATTGCAGCAATTCCAACTTTCTTAATTAACCGGCCAGATAAAAGTGATGGAATCGGAGGTGATCAAATATGACCTCGCTAGAGATTAGAGACCTAACAGTTGAGTTGGGCGATCGAATAATCCTTAAAAACCTTGATTTAACAATCTCTTCTGGATCTTTTGCAGCGATATTAGGTCCTTCAGGTTGTGGCAAAACTACGCTGCTACGAAGTATTGCGGGTCTTATCACGCCAAAAGGTGGAGCCATAAGATTTGGTAAGCAATTAGTTAGCGTTTCCTCGCTAGTGCTTCCGCCCCATAAGCGAAATATTGGTTATGTCCCGCAAGAAGGAGGTCTCTTTCCTCATCTTTCGGTAGAAGAAAATGTCTCTTTCTCTCTAGGGAAGAAAACTTCCAAAAAAGAAAGAGATGAGTTAGTAGAAGAGCTACTTGATTTAGTTGGAATGCCAAATTATCAAAAGAGACTTCCACAAGAATTAAGTGGTGGGCAGCAAACTCGAGTTGCCCTGGCTCGCGCACTGGCTATGAAGCCAGCCATGATTTTGCTTGATGAGCCCTTCGCCGCACTTGATCAAACTTTAAGAGCGGAAATTAGCCAAGAGGTAGTTGCGCTTTTGAAATCTAGTAAAACTACCTCAATCATGGTCACCCACGATCGCGAAGATGCTTTGGTCTCTGCAGATATCATCGCTTTGATGCGAGATGGGCAGGTAGTGCAATCAGGAAGCCCAGCTGAGGTTTATCTAAAACCAATCTCTGCTGCAGCAGCTGAGAGCACTGGAGACATTCTCACTCTTCCTGCAAACAAGATTGAAGGTAATCAATACCTCTCCCCCCTTAATAGCCCCGTTGAGCAGATTGGGCAGAGAGCTGGATGTGAATCTGGCCAGATCCTGGTTCGTCCCGAGGAGATAGCGCTAAACCTCGAGCCTGGCGAGAGAAGAGTTTCGGCCAATATAAGCAAAATCAATTACTACGGACATGACGCTTTGGTCGAGCTGAGCTTTGCTGGTCTTTCTCAAGTGGTAAGGGCCAGGGTCACAGATACCAAGGGCCTTGAAGTTGGCTCAACTATTTTTGTGAGCCATAAAGGGCCAATCAGATGGGTGCCAGATAAGGCTACTGACCAGTAACCTAGCGTTATGAATACTGCCACCACCTCAACCAATGTAGTTCTCCTTGATGCTGTTCGCTCCCCTTTTGGAAAAGCTGGAAGTTTATATGCCGGCACCCGCGCCGATGACATTATTGTTCGAACTATTCGCGGCCTTCTTGAGCGAAATCCATCAGTTAAGCCATCTGAAATTGATGATGTAGCAATTGCCGCTGCTACTCAATATGGCGATCAAGGAATGAACATTGGTAGAAGCGCATCACTTCTTGCCGGAATTCCAAATACGGTTCCGGGATATTCAATCGATCGCTGGTGCGCAGGCGCGCTAACTTCAGTAACGACTCTCGCTGGATCTATTGCGATGGGTGCTTATGATCTTGCAATCGCTGGCGGTGTTGAACATATGGGCAATCACCCAATGGGCGATGGCATGGATCCAAACCCTAGATATTTAGCAGAGAAGTTAGTTGATACCGATGCGCTCTCGATGGGAAATACTGCAGAGCGTCTGCACGATAAGTTCCCACATCTAACTAAAGAACGTGCAGATAAATACGCACTTCGCTCTCAAGAAAAAACTGCTGCTGCATATAAGAGCGGAAAGATTCAACCTAATTTAATTCCCGTTGCAGTTAGAAACGCTGAGCAAGGTTGGGGAGTTGCAACAGTTGATGAACCACCAAGACCTGGAACAACTCTTGAAGCACTCGCTGCGCTAAAGACTCCATTTCGTCCTCAGGGCAGAGTAACTGCTGGAAATGCGGCAGGACTAAACGATGGTGCAACAGCAGCGCTGCTTGCTAGCGAGAGCAAAGCTAAAGAGTTGGGACTATCACCAAAGGCCAGAATGATTACTTTTGCATTCGCTGGAGTTGAACCAGAGATCATGGGATATGGGCCTGTGCCATCAACCCTTAAGGCTCTTGATAAGGCAGGGCTAAAGATTGAAGATATTGGTTTATTTGAAATCAATGAAGCCTTCTCGATCCAAGTGCTCTCATTCCTTGACTACTTTGGAATTGGAGATGATGATCCAAGAGTCAATCCTTATGGCGGAGCAATTGCTGTTGGCCATCCACTTGCATCCTCTGGAATCCGTTTGATTCTTAATCTTGCTGAGGGCTTTAAAGAACACCCAGAAGTTAGATATGGAATTACCACTATGTGTATTGGACTTGGAATGGGTGGAACCATCATCTGGGAGAACCCAAATTACAAAAAGGGAGCATAAGCAATATGGCAGAGATAACAACTCCCCCAGATGAAGTAGTAACAAACGCTCTCTTGCGCCAAGTTGATCTATCGGCTTTCGGCGCAACCGGCTCCCTTGCCTTAATTACTTTAGATAACGGCCATGATCACACTCGGCCAAATACCTTTGGAATTCAATCGCTAAACTCGCTAAATGATGCAATCACCGCAGCTGAAAGTAGCGACGCGGTAGCGATAGCAATTATTGGAAAACCTTTTATCTTCGCAGCTGGAGCAGATCTATCTGGCATCTCATATGTTGCCAAGCGAGAGCAATCGCTAGCTTTTGGAAAATTAGGACATGACATCTTCAAAAGACTGGGCAGAAGCAAGAAGGTCACCTTTGCCTTTATCAATGGGCTGGCTTTAGGTGGCGGCCTTGAAGTAGGCCTGCACTGCAATTATCGAACTATGGCCACAACTGCCCTTACTGCCCTCCCCGAGTGTTTCCTTGGCTTAGTGCCTGGTTGGGGCGGAGCAACATTGCTTCCTAAACTAATAGGGCCAGAGAGAGCAGTGCAAGTAATCATTTTAAATGCTTTAAATAACAATACGATGATGAAGGCTAAAGATGCCCAGGGCCTTGGAGTTGTTGATGCAGTATTTGAGCCTGCTGACTTTTTAGAAAAGTCAATCGCCTTTGCTGCCAGAATTGTTTCCGGAAAAGAGAAGATAGAGCGTAAAGATTATTCAACAGATCCCAATTGGGATAAAGCTTTAGAAACGGGCAAAGCTGCAATTGCCAAAAAATATGGCGGAGCAGATATTGAAGCCCCACGGCGCGCCTTAGAACTCATCTCTGCTGCAAGAAGTAACACCCTGGACCAAGGTTTTGATGCTGAGGATGAAATCTTGGCAAATCTAGTTATGGGCAATCCTTTAAGGGCCTCGCTATATGCATTTAATCTGATTCAAAAGAAGCGTAAGAAAGTTGAAGGCGCTCCAAAGGCTGCTCTTGCAAGAAAGGTGACAAAAGCTGGAGTTGTAGGAGCTGGCTTGATGGCGTCTCAATTAGCACTTCTAATGATTAGAAATCTAAAAGTTCCAGTAGTTATGACTGATCTTGACCAAGAGCGCGTTGATAAAGGTGTTGCTTGGGTTAGAAATGAAATTACTAAGTTAGTTGAGAAAAAGCGCTTAAGCCCAGAGGCTGCAGCTAGATTATCTTCTCTAGTCTCAGGATCTGTGAGCCAATCTGCTTTTGCTGGCTGTGACTTCATAATTGAAGCAGTATTTGAAGAGCTCTCAATAAAGCAGAAGTTGTTTAAGGATCTGGAGGCAATAATCTCTGCTGAGTGCGTTCTGGCTACCAATACTTCATCGCTTTCGGTTGAAAAAATGGGTGAGGGTCTGAAAAACCCAGAGCGCGTTGTTGGATTCCATTTCTTTAATCCAGTAGCTGTTATGCCACTTTTGGAGGTAGCAAGAACTTCAAAAACTGATGATGCCACTACCGCTACTGCAATTAACGTCGGTAAAGAGCTAAAGAAAACAATGATTATCTGTAAAGATGCTCCGGGCTTTGTGGTTAATCGCCTGCTAACAAGATTTATGGGCGAAGTTACAGATGCTGTTGATGAAGGAACTCCGACAGATGTAGCCGATAACGCTCTACGTCCACTTGGATTTCCTATGTCGCCATTTGAACTCTTTGGCTTAGTTGGCCCAGGCGTTGCCCTTCATGTCTCAAAGACTTTGAATGCCAACCTAGGTCCGCGCTATCGCATTTCTCCAACTGTTTCTCGAATGGTGGAGAAAGGCGTAAAAACTTTCTATGTCAAAGATGAGAAAGGGGCTCTGAGCGCTAATCCCGAAGCCCTTGCTCTGATTGAAAAGGGAGATAAACCATCAACTGCCGAGCAAGTTCGCACCAGAGCTCTTTCAGCCCTTGCTCAAGAGGCAAGAATGATGCTGGATGAAGGCGTTGTTGCAACGGCATCAGAGATTGATCTCTGTATGTTGCTAGGGGCGGGATGGCCAATGCATTTAGGCGGAATATTGCCTTATCTTGATAGAGAAGGAATTAGTGAAGCGGTTTGCGGTCAGCGTTTTCATCCGCCGCAAGTTGCATCCCTTCCTGCTTAACATTTAACGAAGCCCAGCCAACTAATTGACGGCTGATGCTCTGTGAAGTGATTCCAATATCTTGCAGAATTTCGGCGCGCTTTGAGTGTTGAATAAATTCCAAAGGCACTCCAATTGAATGAATTGGTAGATCTAAACCATTTTCACGAAATAGCTCAGATAAGGTGCTAGCAATTCCACCGTGTTTAATTCCATCTTCTAGCACCACTACTCGTTTAAATCTTGGAGCCATGGCAAGAAGTGAGTCTGCTGGAAGAGGCTTAACCCAGAGTGGATCGATGACAGTTACTCCAACACCTTCACGAAAGGCTTGAGCTGCCGCATCAATTGCAAGCGGGGCCATAGCGCCAATGCTCACAAGAAGAATATCTGAGCTCTCACCGCGATAGAGAACATCTAGCCCACCACGTCTTTCAAATGCTGGCAAATCTTTCCCAATTGCTCCCTTTGGAAAGCGGATAATTGAAGGCGCATCAGAGATTGCAACTGCTTCTGATAGTGATTCTTTTAATCTCGCACCATCACGGGGAGCTGCGACAAATGCATTTGGAATTATTCCAGTAAGTGCTAGATCCCAGATTCCGTGATGCGACGGCCCATCATCGCCAGTTATTCCTGCCCTATCCAAAACAAAAGTGACTCCAGCTTTATGTAATCCAACATCTAAAAGCAATTGATCAAATGCGCGGTTTAAAAATGTTGAATAGACCGCAACTACTGGATGAAGGCCGGTGTAGGCCATACCAGCAGCCGAGGTGACAGCGTGCTGTTCAGCAATTCCCACATCAAATGTTCGCTCTGGAAATTCAGCTTGGAATCTATCAAGCCCCGTTGGACCAAGCATGGCAGCAGTAATTGCTACAACATCTTTTCGCTCTCGCCCTATCTCAACTAGCGCTTCAGAAAATACTTTCGTCCAGGTAGCCCCATTATTTGAAAGCGGCTCCCCTGTTTCAGGATCAACGACCCCAACAGCATGAAACTTCTCTGCCTCATCATTGAGCGCTGGAGCATGACCCCGTCCCTTTTCAGTGATGGCATGGACTAATACAGGCCCTGAGAATTTCTTTGCCTGAGATAGAGCACGCTCAAGTGCAGGAATGTCGTGACCATCTACTGGTCCCAAATACTTAAGTCCTAGATCCTCGAACATTCCTTGCGGTGCAACAATATCCTTAATGCCTTTCTTCACTCCGTGGAGAGTTTCATAGATTGGATTTCCGACAACCGGAGTCTTTTCCAATACTTGCTTTCCCCAATCAAGGAATTTTTCATATCCCTTGGTAGCGCGAAGAGTTGAAAGATAGGTGGCTACTCCGCCAATAGTTGGAGAGTATGAGCGTTCATTATCGTTAACGACAATTACAAGTTTTAAATCATCTGAAGCGGCAATATTGTTCAAAGCCTCCCAAGACATTCCACCTGTTAGAGCTCCATCTCCAACTACTGCTACCACGGTTCTATCGCTCTGATTCTGCAGCGCAAAACCACGAGCTATTCCATCAGCCCATGAGAGAGCGGTTGAAGCATGCGAGTTCTCTATAACATCATGTTCGCTCTCTGCCCTACTTGGATATCCTGCAAGTCCTCCGCGCTGACGAAGCTTTTCAAACCCTGCAGCTCTTCCAGTTAATATCTTATGGACATAACTTTGATGGCCTGTGTCATAAACCATTACATCTTGGGGAGATTCAAATACGCGATGAAGCGCGATACTTAACTCCACAATTCCAAGATTTGGTCCTAGATGTCCGCCTGACTTTGAAACTTTCTCGATTAGAAAAGCTCTGATCTCTGCTGCTAACTCTGTTAGCTCTTCTTGGCTAAAGCGCGCCAAGTCGCCAGGAGATTTAATCCGGCTAAGGTGTTTCATGTCTGGATTCTATCGGTGAACTAAGAAAGAAGAGAGCGCAAGACGAACTGCATGATTCCACCGTGGCGATAGTAATCAGCCTCACCTGGGGTATCGATACGTACCTTTGCCTCAAAGCTCTTATCTCCAGCCGTTACCTTAACAATGCTTGGAATACGACCTTCGTTTAACGCAGTAACACCAGATATTGAAAATACTTCTTCGCCACTAAGCCCTAATGAATTGGCATCTTGACCATCAAGAAATTGCAGAGGAAGAACTCCCATTCCAATTAGATTAGAGCGGTGAATTCTTTCAAATGATTCAGCAATGACTGCCTTTACTCCAAGAAGCGCGGTTCCTTTTGCAGCCCAATCTCTAGAAGATCCGGAGCCATATTCTTTTCCTGCCAGAATCACTAAAGCAATGTTGGCATCTTGGTATGCCATTGATGCATCATAGATAGTGCTCTGCTTACCACCATCAATAAAGTTTCTAGTAAAGCCACCTTCAACACCATCAAGTAGAAGATTCTTCAAGCGAATGTTTGCAAACGTTCCTCTAATCATTACTTCATGATTTCCACGGCGCGAACCATAGGAATTAAAGTCAGATTTTTCTACCCCATTTTCTGCTAGATATTTTCCAGCTGGAGAATCAACCTTAATAGAACCTGCTGGTGATATGTGATCAGTAGTTACTGAATCACCAAGCTTTGCCAAAACTCTGGCACCTGAAATATCAGTAACTGGAAGTGGGTTTCTCGGCATAGACTCAAAGTAAGGTGGCTTTCTGACATAAGTAGATTTTGGATCCCATTCAAAAGTCTTTCCTTCAGGGGTTGCAAGAGAGGTCCAGTGATGATCTCCAGCAAAAACACTTGAATAATCTTTCTTAAACATATCAGAGGTTACAACTGAATCAATTACGCCTTGGATTTCTTGCATACTTGGCCAGATATCTTTCAGGAAGACATCGTTTCCAGAGCTATCTTGACCTAGTGGATCTTTATCAAAGTCATGATCCATAGTCCCAGCAATTGAATAGGCTACAACTAACGGAGGCGATGCTAAGTAGTTCATTTTCACATCAGGGCTAATTCGACCTTCAAAGTTTCTATTTCCAGAAAGCACCGCTGCAACGGAGAGATCATTGTCATTTACTGCTTTGCTAACCTCTAGAGGCAATGGACCAGAGTTTCCAATACAGGTAACGCATCCATAGCCAACAAGGTTAAATCCGAGTTTTTCTAGATATGGAGTTAGCCCTGATTTTTCGTAGTAGTTAGTGACTACCTTTGAACCTGGAGCAAGTGTGGTCTTAACCCAAGGTTTGCTCATCAAACCTTTTTCTACAGCTTTCTTTGCTAGTAGTCCTGCCCCAATCATCACTGAAGGATTTGAAGTATTAGTGCAAGAAGTGATTGAAGCTATTACCACTGAGCCATTGGTAATAGATCCTTTTCTTGAATTTACTTCAATTGCTATTGGATTAGTAGCAGTATTGCTAGAAAGATAAGAAGGGAGAACTTTGGCAAAGGAACTCTTGGCATCACTTAGGGAGACCCGATCTTGTGGTCTCTTGGGTCCTGCTATTGATGGCACGACACTTGAAAGATCTAGCTCTAACCGCTCGGAATAGCGTGGTTCTGCCGATGGGTCATGCCATAGTCCTTGAGCCTTGGCATATTTCTCCACTAGCTCTAATTGTTCTCCGCTTCTTCCGGTTAACTCTAGATACTTAATGGTTTCCTGATCTATTGGGAAAATTGCCACAGTTGAGCCGTATTCAGGTGACATATTTCCAATGGTGGCGCGATTAGCCATCGGAAGCGCGCTCACTCCAGGGCCATAAAATTCAACAAACTTTCCGACTACGCCATGCTTTCTTAGCATCTCAGTAATTGTTAAAACTAAGTCAGTTGCAGTTGTTCCAACTGCTAGCGCTCCACTTAACTTAAACCCAAGAACCTTAGGAATGAGCATAGAAACTGGCTGACCAAGAAGGGCTGCCTCTGCTTCAATGCCGCCCACTCCCCAACCAAGAACACCAAGGCCATTGACCATAGTGGTGTGTGAATCAGTTCCAACCACAGTATCTGGATATGCCCGCTGCACGCCATTTACAGCTCTAACCATTACTACTCTCGCAAGATATTCAATATTTACTTGATGAACAATGCCAGTGCCAGGTGGAACTACTTTAAATTCATCAAAGGCGCTCTGGCCCCAACGAAGGAAGCGATATCGCTCTTGATTTCTCTCATATTCAATATCAACATTTTCTTTGAAAGAGCTTGCCGTTCCATATTTATCAGCAATAACTGAGTGGTCGATAACTAGTTCAGCAGGGGCTAAGGGATTAACACGCGATGGATCTCCGCCAAGTTCTGCAATTGCCTCTCTCATAGTGGCAAGATCGACAACACAGGGAACTCCGGTGAAATCTTGCATGATCACACGCGCTGGTGTGAATTGAATTTCAGTATCAGGAATTGATTCAGGATTCCAGGAAGCAAGAGCTTCGATCTGCTTGGCTGTGATATTTGCACCATCTTCGGTGCGAAGGAGATTTTCTAGTAGTACTTTTAAGGAAAAGGGAAGAGAATTTGCTTGAGCAAGTTTGGTGATATCAAATATTTCATAACTCTTGCCTGATACTTCAAGCGAGCTCTTTGCGCCGAAGGAGTTCTTGCTCATGAGCCCATCTTAACTGTTGTCGCATAAAGTGCTCAAAGACGAATTACTAGAGTATTTCTCAAGAAATAATGAAACGCGCCACAAGCTCCATATGAGCAGTCATTGGAAAGAGGTCAAAGGCCCTGATTTGATCCAACTTGTATCCCTGTGCTGAAAGATAGGCGCTATCTCGGGCAAGTGAGGCCGGGTCACAGGCAACATAGACAATCGCTCTGGGAGCAAGTGAGGTAATAGTTGAAATGACTCTTTCCCCAGCTCCAGCACGAGGAGGATCAAGGAGAACTACATTTGCTGCACGATATTTCTTCAAACTCGCTTCAACTTTTGCTTCAACTATCTCAACTCTTGGTTCTAGTGCAAAGTTTCGTCTGGCATCGATAATCGCATTCTCATCGGATTCAATTAACGTAACTCTTCCTGCAACGCCGAGATCAGCTAAAAGGGCTGCGCTAAACAGCCCAGCTCCACCGTAGAGATCGAAGATGTGATCTGCAGGCTTTGCTTGAACATAATCCTTAACTACTTGGCTTAAAACAGTCGGCGCCATGCGATGGCTCTGCCAGAAGGTGATTGGATTTAGCGAGAATTCAATGCCATCTACCTTCTCCTCAATAAGTTCTAAGTTCTCTCGACCCTCTATAACTACCGCGCTCTTGCCCTTGCTAGTGATTGCAACATCTACCCGCTTTGATTTGGGCAACTTCATCTGATTGATTTTTTCGATATCAATATCCTCGTGAGCAATTAGGCATTTATGAATTTCAACTAATTGATTTGAGCGCGAGGCATAAAGACCAACCTTGCCATTTTCAGATACGGTGAATTCCATTCTGCTGCGCCAATGTAAATTCGGTTTAACTTCTTCAACCTCAACATCAACCTCCATTTTGGCAAGACGGCTAAATTGCTCTTTAATAATTTCGCTCTTTAACTCCCGCTGATAACTAAGATCGATGTGTTGAAAGTCGCATCCCCCGCAGCCATCAAATCGAGCATATGAACAAGGCGCACTTACCCGATGTTTAGAAGCTTTAATTACTGAGATGCAGTTTCCTCTAGCAAAGCTCTTTGTCACATCGCTAATCTCAACAATCACGCGCTCACCAGGGATTGCATGTCTTACAAAAATAACTCTTCCTTCATGGCGCGCTATGCAGTGGCCGCCGTGCGCAATAGCTGTGATATCGACTTCTAATTGATCACCGCTTTGCACTCGCGCACCTTTCTAAAAAAGTTCATTGAAGCACTTATTTCTCGTGCTATCCCTCGCGTGGATTAGAGGGAATCTAGCCTAAAGGTGTAAATTCTCCTTTTGTGCATGTCGTAATCATGGGTTGCGGCCGAGTCGGTTCTACCCTGGCAAAAGATTTTCAGGCTCTAGGCCATAGCGTTGCCGTAATCGATCAAGATCGTGAAGCATTTCGCCGTCTTGGCGCAGATTTCAATGGGCTAACTGTGGCTGGAATGGGCTTTGATCGCGACACTTTGTTAGAAGCAGGAATTCAACGGGCTGATGCATTTGCCGCAGTTTCAAATGGCGATAATTCAAATATTTTGGCAGCAAGAGTTGCAAGAGAAACCTATGGAGTAGCAAGCGTTGTGGCTCGAATTTATGACCCAGGCAGAGCTGAGATTTATCAAAGGCTAGGAATTCCTACTGTTGCCACAGTTCTTTGGACTACAGATCAAATTATGAGAAGGCTTCTTCCGCAGGGATCTCGCTCTGAGTGGCAAGATGCATCAGGAAAAGTGCAATTAGCTGAGATTGCTCTGCATCGAGATTGGTACGGAAGGCCTGTTTCATTAATAGAACAACATACCGATGCTCGCGTTGCATTTGTTACAAGGCTTGGTGAAGGCTTAATACCCAATGAACATACCGTCTTGCAAGAAGGCGATGTTATTCATGTAATGGTAGAAGATAAGAATTTAGCTGCAACAGAGGCATCCCTTGCTCTTCCACCGAGTGGTGAGTGAAGATGAGAATTGCTATCGCAGGAGCTGGTAATGCAGGTCGAGCCATTGCAAGAGAGCTAATTGAAAATGGCCATCAAGTCTTACTTATCGATAAGAACCCAAAGTCTCTTAAGATGGAGAGCGTTCCATCAGCTGAATGGCTTTTAGCTGATGCCTGCGAAATCAGCTCTCTTGATAAGGCCAAGCTTGATACCTGCCAAGTAATGGTTGCAGCCACCGGTGATGACAAGGTAAATCTTGTGTCATCACTTCTTGCAAAGACTGAATATGGAGTCCCAAGAGTTGTAGCGCGAGTAAATCATCCAAAAAATGAGTGGCTTTTTGATTCCTCCTGGGGCGTTGATGTGGCTGTTTCTACGCCAAGAATTATTGCGGCCCTAGTTGAGGAAGCTGTATCAGTTGGAGATATCGTCAGACTCTTCTCGCTTAAAGCTGGAGAGGCTAATTTAGTTGAGTTAACTCTGCCCGATACCTCATCTTGCATTGGAAAATCTGTTGAAGAGATCTCACTTCCCCAAGATGCATCCCTTGCAGCAATTATCAGAGATGGCCATGTCATAACGCCAGCAGATCATGATGTTTTTGCAGCTGGCGATGAGCTAATTTTTGTAACCACTGCTGAGGCAGAAGTTTCACTAAAGGCTTGCTTTATTAAGGATTAACTCTCTTTATCAATTCTTAAATCATCTCTTAGCTTTGGACCACTCTTAATTACTAGCCAGGTTGCCCAGGCGGTAGCAATAAATAGTGGATAGCCCATAACCAACCTGGCTGTTCCAAGTAAATTTACATTGCCACTGACATATAGCGGGTATTGCACAACAAGGCGGATTGCAAACATGCCTACCCAGAGCCAGGTTGCCTTGATATAGACCTTTGTTCGCGCAGGATCTTTACGCCATCTAAAGTTTTCTTCCAAAAGTGGACCAATGATGAGGCCAATAACTGGCCAGCGCAGAAGTATTGAAACTAAATAAGCAGATCCATAGATTGCATTGGTCCAAAGTCCTGGCAGATAGAAATCTTCAGCCTTTCCAGTTCGCATGGAGAGCCAAGCACATATTCCAACTCCAATCACCCCTGAAACTGCATGCTGAATTGTTTCGCGCTTTACCAATCTAACCAGCGTTAGAAGTAGCGATAGAGCAAGGGCGGCGTAGGCTGAATCTCTAACATCCTTTGTAATATTAAATGCGATAAGAAATAGCAGAGCAGGAAGTCCAGAATCTATTAGCCCTTTTACTCCCCCCATAGCAGAGAGGATTTTTGCTTTATCTTCGCTCTCACTCATGAGCGCCCACTTGAACCAAAGCCAGCGCCACCTCGAGCAGACCCAGGAAGTTCTTCTACTGCAACAAACTCAGCACGTTCAACTCTTTGAAAAACTAATTGCGCGATGCGATCGCCACGTTTTATTTCAAAAGTCTCACTCTGATCATGATTAATGACTATTACACAAAGCTCTCCACGATAACCCGCATCTATTGTTCCTGGAGCGTTGACCAGCCCAACGCCATATTTAATGGCAAGGCCAGAGCGGGGATGAACAAAGGCGGCATATCCATCACTTAGCGCAATGGCAATACCGGTTGGCACAAGAGCTCTCATGCCAGGCGCAACAGTGATATCAATAGCTGAATAAATGTCAGCTCCAGCATCACCAGGTTTTGCATAGGAGGGCATCGGAAGGCCGGTATCTAATTGAGAAATTAGTACTTTCATGGGTTGATCTCAAACTCAGTATCGATAGATAAATCTCTTCGATCTTTTAATACCTGCTTAAATTCCGCTGATGCATGCTTGATGAAATGCTCCATGGGAACAATGATAAATATCGCTGCTGCCTCAACTGCTAAAACTCCTTTATCTGAACCAATTCTGCCCTCAGCCCTGGTGTAGATCTTTCTACCATCCTGGCCAGTAATCTCAGCATTAATAAATAAGGTGCTTCCAACTGGAACTGGCGCGAGAAATGACGTTTCAAGTTTTCCAGTTACTGCCGGCTCTCTAACTAACCACATTAATTTTCCTAAAGCTTCATCAAAAGCACATGAAAGTAGGCCGCCATGGGCAAGACCTGGAGCTCCTTGATGTAAATCGGTAACTGTAAATTGCGCAGTAATGCTCATACTCTCTCCTGCATAGGCAACAAGATGTAAACCTGCAGGATGGTTAGGGCCGCATCCATAGCAATCAGGATTATGAGAGCCGAGTAATTTGCCACTTGATGGGGCGTCAGGATGTCGAGGCGGGACTTTTACTCCTGGGGGAACTTGAATATTTAGCTCGCGTGACATGGGGTGAAGATTACCCTGTCGACAGGCAAGCGCTATCTAATGCAAGCAAGTACTCTCACCTCATGCGTGAGGTAATGAGATGGCCAATCTGGCTGACTCTATTAATTATCTGCCTTGATCTAGCAATATTGCTCGCAATCTGGGCCTCACTTGGTAATCAAGCCACAATAGTTACTGCCATTATTCTTACCGCATCAACTATCTATTTCTACTATGTAACATCACTAACCCTTGAGCTCACTACAGAACGACTTAAGGCGGGTAGAGCCAACATTGAGGTTAAATACTTAGGCAAGATAGAAGTTTTAAGTAAAGAAGATATGTTGTTTCACCGTGGAGCTGGGATTAATCCTCAGGCCTATCTTGCGCTGCGCTTTTGGATTAAAAGAGGTCTAAAAATTGAAATTGTAGACCCGAGAGATCCCACGCCTTTTTGGTTGATAAGTTCCAAAAATCCAGAGAGGTTCTTAGAGAGATTAACTCCTTAAGCGCAATCCTTACAGACTGCCTTTGCTCCCTCACCGCGCGCTAGTTGAGTAATGTGATGAACTAAAAAGCAACGGGAACAGGTAAATTCATTATCTTGCTTTGGAACTACCCGAACTGATAACTCTTCACCAGATAAATCTGCTCCAGGCAGTTCAACATTTTCTGCCTCTTCTTCATCGAGATCAACCTGTCCTGATTGAGCTTCAGCCCTTCTAGCCTTTAACTCTTCTAGGGATTCCTCATGTAACTCTTCATCGGTTTTTCGAGGCGTGTCGTAATCAGTTGCCATTGATCTCTCACCACCAATCTCTTCCTACATAGAGCCAGACCGTTTAGTCATTTGGCTACGGGCGGATAATGCCCAACTACTTGCTCGCTGTCCTATCCAACACTCGGCGTGTCGCGATTATTCCCCGTTTGTTAAGCCTATTGGCCGAATTCTGAGCGGCGTTTGGCTTCTTCTTGTCGCCACTTTTGAATTTCGCCATGATTTCCTGAGAGTAAAACCTCAGGAACGTTTAGATCTCGCCAACTAGCAGGTTTAGTAAATGTTGGATATTCCAGTGCGCCAATTTCATTATGTGATTCCTCATCAAGTGATGCAGGATTACCAATTACTCCAGGAATTAATCGAGTTACTGCTTCAATTATCACTAGCGCCGCTACCTCGCCGCCATTTACTACATAATCACCGATAGATATTTCATGAACCCTTACCGATTTTTTATCTCGATAGTAATCGCCAACTCTTGCATCAATTCCTTCATAGCGACCACAGGCAAATACCAGATGCTTAGCATCAATTAACTGCTCAGCCTTTTTTTGGTTGAACTTAGAGCCTGCTGGGGTGAGAATAATTAGATCTATCTCGCTATCTTTTTTCAAGATTGAATCAATGGCTTGGCCCCATGGCTCTGCCATCATCACCATTCCGGCTCCACCGCCATAAGGAGTGTCATCAACGCTATGGTGATTATCAGTGGTGAAATCTCTTAAATTAATACTTTTAAAGTCAATTAACGATTGACTTCTAGCTTTGCCAATTAGGGAGAGCTCAAGTGGCGAGAAGTATTCGGGGAAAATAGAGATAGCAGTTATCTTCACATTAGCTCCTCTAGATTATCGGCAGTAATTATCCTACTTGCGATATCAATATCTGGGGTGAAGTGCTTAACAAATGGAATCAAAAAGTCTCGCCCCTGATAACTAAGCACTAAAGTGTCTTGAGATGGAAGCTGGAGAACCTCTTTGACTTCGCCCCAATCTTTGCCAGATCTATCTATTACCTTGCAACCTAGAATTTGGGAGATGTGAAAATCATCTTCAGTAATATTTGAATCTGCCGGATTAACATCAGCAAGAAGCAGAACGTTTCGAAGTTTTTCAACTGCGCTTCTATCGCCATAGCCTTCAAATGAGAGCAGCAGAGTTCCGCTATGCACTTTGGCGCCTGTTATCTTTAAGGGACCTTTATCTTCTGGATCTGTTTTTAGAATTGCACCAATAGCAAATCTCTCTTCAGGGCTATCGGTTCGAACTTCAATAGTTGCCTCGCCGCGCACTCCATGTGCGCGACCGATGCGACCTACTACAAGTAACAAATTAGCTAAGCGCGATTAACGCGCCTCATCCGCCTCAACAAGATCTACGCGAACACTTCGCCCAGCAAGAGCTGAAACCACAGTACGTAGCGCCTTTGCTGTCCGACCATTGCGACCGATTACTTTGCCAATGTCTTCAGGGTGAACTCTTACCTCAAGGGTGGTTCCGCGTCTTCCCTCTTTTTCAGAGATTATTACCTCTTCAGGGTTATCTACGATTCCCTTAACTAAATGTTCTAGAGCTTCATCAATCATCATATTTACTCAGCTGGAGTTTCAGTTGGCGCAGCCTCTGCAACTACTTCTGCAGGAACTTCTGCTACTGGGGTCTCAATCGGAGTTGCCTCAGCTACGACATCTGCTGGAGCTGCCTCAACAGGTGCTGCTTCTGCTACAACTTCTACCGGAGCGCTCTTTGCCGCAAGTTTTTCAGCTGCGCGCTTCTTCATCGTAGTTGCGCCATCTGCTGGTTCATTACTTGCTGCCTTTACTGCCTCTTCATAAGCAACGCGCTTATTCGGACGAACTGGAAGAGTCTTTAGAGTTCCCTCTTGACCAGCGATTCCCTTGAACTTCTGCCAATCGCCGGTAACTTTCAAAATTGCCTCTACCGCTGGAGTTGGTTGCGCACCATTTTTTAGCCAATGTTGAGCGCGATCTGAATTAACTTCAATTAGCGAAGGATCAGATGCTGGTGAGTAACGACCAATCTCTTCAATCTTTAATCCATTACGAGCTTTACGGGAATCTGCAACAACAATTCGGTAGTGAGGAGTGCGGATCTTTCCCAAACGTACCAATCTAATTTTTACGGCCACGAAGGCTTTCTCCTTGCATAGTTAATCGAACTTATCTTTTCTTCCTTGAGTAGGATGCCAAGTGTAGAAAAAAAGTTCTTACGTTTATAAGTGCCGGTCAAGAGGTAGAGGGCCCTTGAACAGGAGGCCAATATTGCCACGAGCCCTTGATATTTCCCAATTGAGCTTAGCTATCGCCCCTCTTGGGCTGCTCGTTTGGCGGGGTTTCCAGATCGTGACTTCTTCTTCGGCGCGATCTTTGGCGAATTCATCGGAGAAGCAGTGGGAAGGCTCATTCCTCCAGGAAGCGCCATTCCTGCGGGTAATCCGCCACCTGATCTCATCTGCTTCATCGCTTTCTGTGCAGCAGAGAATCGATCTACTAAAGAGTTAACCTCTGTAACACTTCTGCCGCTACCAAGTGCAATACGTGCTCGTCTTGATCCGTTTAATATTTTTGGATCTCGCCTCTCACTTGGCGTCATAGATTGCACAATAGCCTGTGTTCTAACTAGTTCATTATCATCAATGCTATCTATCTGCTTTTTCATTGCAGCAGAGTTAGCGCCAGGCAGCATGCCAAGAAGTTTGGTCATCGAACCCATCTTCTTCATTGCCCCTAATTGCTCTAAGAAATCCTCTAGCGTGAAATCTTGCCCTGAAACAAATTTCTCTTCTAGACGCTTAGCGCTATCGCCATCGAGGGCTCGCTTTGCCTGCTCAGCTAAGGTTGCGATATCGCCAAGGCCCAAAATTCTTGAAGCCATTCGCTCGGGATAGAAGTAATCAAAGTCGGTTAATTTCTCCCCACTTGAGGTAAAGAGAATTGGCTTTCCTGTAACTTCAACAATGGATAAGGCAGCTCCAGCTTTCGCATCGCCATCTAGTTTTGTTAATACAACGCCATCAAAACCCACACCCTCTAAAAAGGCTAGCGAGGTAGTAAGGGCATCTTGTCCCATCATCGCATCTACCACAAAGAGAATTTCATTGGGATTAATTGCATCCCTTATTGAGCTTGCCTGTTGCATTAACTCACTATCAATTCCAAGTCTTCCCGCAGTATCAACGATTACAACATTATGAACTTTTTCTTTGGCATAGGTAATTGCGCTCTTTGCAACCTTTACTGGATCGCCAATTCCATTTCCTGCCTCTGGTGCAAAGATTGGAACTGAAATTGACTCTGCCAACACTTGTAATTGCGTAACGGCATTGGGTCTCTGCAGATCTGCTGCCACTAAAAGCGGAGTATTTCCCTCCTCTTTTAGAAATCGAGCTAATTTTCCAGCTAGCGTTGTTTTTCCAGATCCTTGAAGACCTGCAAGCATTATTATCGTTGGACCAGTTTTGGCATATCGGATTCGTCGTCCTTGCCCGCCAAGAATTGCAATTAACTCCTGGTTGATAATTGAATAAATCTCTTCTGATTGATTAGTTGATTGCCTAATCTCTGGAAGTCTTTCAAGTGATCTACTTCTAATTTTCTCTACAAAGCCCTCAGTAACGCTTAAAGCAACATCAGCTTCTAGTAAGGCGGTGCGTAGCTCCTGGCAAGTACTCTCAATATCTTCAGGAGTAATTCGCCCTTTTCTTCGAAGTGATCCAAAGAGATCAGAGAACTTAGAACTTAAGGAATCGAACATGTCTTTAAGCCTACATAATGGCTAGGCAAATAGAAAAAAGGTGGATACGCCCTCGCATATTCCACCTTTTTTCAAGTTTCACTGCCTAGATGCGGGCAATTATTAGATTGCAGCCTCACCTTTCTCGCCGGTGCGTACGCGAACTACGTTATCAACGGGGGTGGCCCAGACCTTGCCATCGCCAATTGATCCAGTAGATGCCGCCTTCACAATGGTGTTGATCACGGAATCAACATCCTTATTCTCAGCAAGAATCTCTAACTTTATTTTGCTTATTAAGTCGATGGGATATTCGGCTCCGCGATATACCTCGATGTGGCCACCTTGGCGACCAACTCCAGATACTTCAGAGACTGTCATTCCTTTGACTCCAGCTGCCCTTAGGGCATTTTTAACTTCATCAAACTTTCCGGGCTTAATGATTGCGGTAATTAACTTCATGATTAACGACCTCCCTTGAGAACTCCACCTAATTCATAGGCGCTCTCTGCGTGTTCTGATTGATCGACTCCTACTAGCTCACTCTCGCTCTTGACTCTGAACCCAATCGTTTTTTCAATTAGGAATCCGATGATTAGCGTCATTACAAATGAGTAACCCATAACTAGAGCAACACCGAGGGCTTGTTTGCCAAGGAGCTCAACTCCGCCACCATAGAAGAGTCCATCTAGTCCCAGAATCTTGCTGGTTCCAAAGAAGCCAATTGCCAAACTGCCAACAATGCCTCCCACTAAGTGAACGCCAACAACATCTAGTGAATCGTCATAGCCCAGCTTGTACTTAAGACCAACTGCAAGTGCGCAGGCGATTCCAGCAAGAATGCCAATAACTGCCGCTGCCCATGGTTCAACGAATGCGCAAGCTGGAGTGATAGCAACAAGTCCTGCAACAGCTCCAGATGCAGCGCCTAGCGTTGTTGGATGTCCATCGCGGAATTTCTCCGTAAGAATCCAGCCAATCACTGCTCCCGCTGTTGCTACCTGAGTGTTGATAAATGCCAGAGCTGCAATCCCATTAGCAGCAAGTGCGCTTCCAGCATTAAATCCAAACCATCCAAACCATAGCAAGCTAGCGCCAAGGAGTACTAGTGGAAGTGAGTGAGGACGCATTGGGGATTTCTGCCAACCAATTCTCTTGCCAAGAACAATTGCCAGTGCAAGACCTGCAGCGCCAGCATTGATATGAACTGCAGTTCCACCTGCGAAGTCTTGAACTCCTTGTGAGGCAAGATATCCAGCGCCAGTTACTGTATCGCCAACTTTATTTCCAAAGGCAAATACCCAGTGAGCTACTGGGAAATAAACCACAGTCACCCAAATAGCAACGAAGATCGCCCATGAGAAGAATTTTGCACGATCTGCAATTGCACCAGAGATCAGCGCCGGTGTAATAATGGCAAACATAAGTTGAAATACTGCAAATGCTAGAAGCGGGATTGGATAGACGCCCCCATTATTTGCCAATTCATTTACTACATCACCTAATCCAGATGTAGAGAAAGATCCATACCAAGGTGAATCAGCTTCATAGCCAAAGGCAATTTTAAAACCGTAGATAACCCAGAGAATACTTACTACTCCTATAGTGATTATCGACATCATCATCATATTTAGCGCGCTCTTTGCTCGCACCATGCCGCCATAGAAGAAAGCAAGCCCTGGGGTCATTAGTAAAACCAGGGCAGAGCTAGCTAAAACCCAAGCGGTATCGCCAGCACTTAGTACTACTTCATCCATTTTTTTCTCCGAACCGGGCTGCTAAATGCAGACCCCGTGAATAAAAGGTAAATATCTCAACTCTGAGAACGAGCAGATCATGCTGTAGAAGTATTTCCCCTGATGGCTCAAATAGATTTCACCAAGGTGACACTTGCGCGCCCTCTGTTACGGCTATGTTAAAAGTTCAGCGATATACCCATCGGCCTCAAAGGGGGTCAGATCCTCTATCCCCTCACCAAATCCAACATACTTCAAGGGAACTTGCAGAGCAGCCTCAGTGGCTATTGCAATACCGCCCTTGGTAGAGCCATCAAGCTTTGTGACTACTATCCCAGTTAAATTAACGCTAGCGGCAAAGGTCTCTGCCTGTTTGATTCCATTCTGACCAGTTGTTCCATCAAGAACAAATAAAATCTCATTTACTAAAGTTACCTTCTCTACAACTCTTTGAATTTTACCTAGCTCATCCATCAAGTTGCTCTTGGTATGAAGCCTTCCAGCAGTATCAATTATCAGAAAGTCAAAACCTTCATCCTTCGCTTTTTTTGCTCCATCAAAAGCTATCGCTGCCGGATCGCTATTGCTTGAAGCGCTTAAAACTTCAACACCTATTCTCTGACCCCAAGTCTGAAGTTGAGCAACGGCAGCAGCCCTAAAGGTGTCAGCAGCAACTAATAAAACTTTCTTTCCGCTCTTTGCATAATAATTGGCTAGCTTGGCTGCGCTAGTGGTCTTTCCAGTGCCATTAACTCCAACAAGCAGAATTACGGTTGGCCCATTATTTGACATGTTAATGGCCCTTGATGAGGTAGTTAATTTTGATTTGAGGGAGTTAGCGATAGCTGTTAAGAGCTCTTCACTCTTCTCGCGTTTTACTAACTCTAAAATCTCCTCAGTTATCTTCACCCCAATATCTGATGAGATTAGAATCTGTCTAAACTGTTCAAGATCTTCAATTGTTGCTTTAGATTTTGAGAACTTGCTGAGGAAAGAGCCAAATAAGCCCATAGTTAAGCGGGTTCAGTTTCAATCTCGCGAAGACGCTGTGAGATAACTTCTGATACTCCATCACCGCGCATACTTACGCCATACAAGGTATCGCCAATTTCCATAGTTCTTTTTTGATGAGTGATAATAATTAATTGCGATGCTTGTCTTAGCTCTTCTAGAACTGAGAGTAGGCGACCAAGATTTGTGTCATCAAGGGCGGCTTCAACCTCATCTAAAACATAGAACGGACTTGGCCTAGCTTTAAATATTGCCACTAAAAGCGCTACCGCAGTCAATGAGCGCTCACCGCCTGAGAGAAGTGATAGTCGCTTGATTCTCTTTCCTGGTGGGCGAGCTTCAACATCAACGCCAGAATTAAGAAGATCACTTGGATCAGTTAACAGCAGGCGTCCTTCTCCCCCTGGAAAGAGTCGAGCAAAGATTTTTTCAAACTCTCGGGCCGTATCTCTAAAAGCTTCTTCAAAAATCTCTTGGACCTTGTCATCAACTGATTTGATGATGTCTAGAAGATCCTTCTTTGATTTCTTTAAATCTTCTAACTGATCTGCCAGATATTTCAACCGCTCTTCAAGGGATGAGAACTCCTCAAGTGCTAAGGGATTGATCTTGCCAAGAAGAGCCAGAGATTTCTCAGCTCCAGCTAGACGTTTTTCCTGCTCTTGACGGACATACGGAATGAATTCACCTTGACTCAAATTTCCAGATTCATCTTCGATGAAGGTTGGAACTGGCTTATCTGGACCGTACTCACTTACAAGAGATGAACTATCAACTCCAAATTCCTCCATAGCTTTTATCTCAAGTTGTTCAATTCTCAATCTTTGTTCAGCTCTAGCTATCTCGTCGCGATGAACACTGGAAGTTAATTGATCAAGCTCAACGCTTAGATCTCTGATTGCTTGGCGAATAGAGAGAATTTCGCCATCGCGATTAGAGCGAGCGAGTTCAAGTCTTTCCCGCTCACTATTTGACCTGGAGATAGAGCTCTCAATTTGAATTAAGGCTTCATAGGCAGCATCAGCAATAGCTTGCGCCGTAACAGCGCCCCTTGCTCTAGCTGCGCGGCGAGCGATGTTATTACTTGCTGCTTGGCGCTCATTCGATGCTGCAAGTTCCAGATCTCTAGCCCTCTGCGAGATTGCTGCTACTCGCTCCTCAATAGTTCGAAGCGCAAGACGAGCTTCAACTTCAACTGCTCTTGCTGTAGCAAGAGTTGCTCTTAGATTTTCCAGAGTGCTTAACTCAGGTTCCAGCGGTTCACTACTTTTCTCAAATTCACTTCTAGCAATATTTAGCTCACTTAAATCATTATTTAGCGCTTGCTTCAATTCCGATATGGATTTTTCTAGTCGCTCAACCTCACCGCTAGCGCTTTTTACTCCTTGGCTAGCTGCTGCCATCTGCTCAGCCAGGGCTGCCATAGCAGCATCTGACTCATTTAATCTAGCTAAGGCTTGATCGTAGGTAAGTTGATCAGATCTTAATTTTGTTTCAGCAGTAGAAATATCAAAGTGAATCCGATCGCAATCATGGCCATGCCGCTGCAGCTCTATCTCACCTTTTTCAATCATTTCAGAGATCTCAATTAATGAGGTGCGAGCAGATGAGCCGCCACTGGCTCTTCCTCTACCAACCAAATCACCATCACGAGTAACTGCAATAAGTGATGGATAGCTAGCGATGATCTGACTTGCTTGACTGAGTGATTCGGCAGCAACCAGACCAGAGAAAAGAGCCGGCAAAATGGAATTCAAAGTAGCTGAGGAAACTTTACTTGCTAGTGGTGTCAATCCACTTGGAATCTCAATAACTGGCCTTGAATCACCTTCGGATATAAAGAGCAGCTCAGCACTGCCAGCAGATTTAGATTTCAGGAAAGTGATTGCAGAGATAACTTGATTTAGATCTTGAAGCACTAAGGCATTTGCTAATGAGCCTAACGAATTGGTCACTGCGCTCTGCCAACCAGGCTCAACCGTTAAAAGTGATGCTAGGCTGCCACGAATTACGATCCCTTGATCATTTGTTAATAGCGCACCACTTCCATCTTTGTGAAGCGTTGCTTGCCGGAGCGCATCAATTTTTGCCTCAGAAGCAGCTCTTGCTCGCTCAGCTAGAGAGAGATCGCTTCTTAACTTTTCAAGGCCCGCTTTGCTGCTATTAAGCAGAGCTTTTGCTTTTTCAAATTCTGCATCAAGGCCGAGCTCTCCTGCATCAAGGCCTGCAATTTCACTCTCAAGTCGAGCAAATTCAACTTTAGCTTCAGCCACTCTTGCCTTGGCGCCAGTTAACGCGATCTCTAACCTACTAATTTCAGAGCCCGCGCCATCGATTCGAGATTGCAGAGACTTTATATGCCCTTCTTGTCTGGCAGTTCCTTCTCGATAATCAGCAAGTGCTCTCTGTGCTGCGGCAACTCGATCTTCTTCACCCTTTAACCGCGCTTCTAATTGAGTAACGCTATTACTTGCGGCAACTAATTCAGCTCTTGCTTTATCTGATGAACCTTGCAGAACAGATTCCTCGCCCCTTAAAACTTTTGCTTCCGCATCTAGCGCTTCAGGATCTCGACCTGATGCTCTAGCCTCCTCTGCCTCTTCAGCTAAGAATCGCGCACGCTCCGATGCTAAGTTCTGAGTTCCTCTTAGCTTTTCTTTCTGGGCAGTTAGGCTGTAGTAATTATTCTGCGCACTGGCTAACTCTGGTCCCTGAATTGCTGCTATTTGATCTAGCTCAATCTCTCTTTTACGTAATTGCTCCAGCTCTTGATCAACTTCACTACGTCTCTGACGAAGAGCAGTTTCATCAGCAACTTCTAAACTTAATGTTGAATTGAATGCAATTAAGTCATCAGCCAGAATTCTTAGCTTCGCATCTCGCACATCTGCCTGAATCACCGCAGCTTTTCTGGCGACCTCTGCCTGTTTACCAAGCGGGCGAAGTTGTCTTCTTAATTCATTGGTGAGATCTTGAACTCTAGACATATTGCCTTGCATTGAATCTAATTTTCGAAGTGCTTTCTCTTTTCGCTTCCTATGTTTTAATATTCCAGCAGCTTCCTCAATAAATCCTCTGCGCTCCTCAGGATTTGCTGTGAGGATGGCATCAAGTTGCCCCTGACCAACGATGACGTGCATCTCGCGTCCGATGCCACTATCACTTAATAGCTCTTGAATATCTAGAAGGCGAGCTGATTCACCATTGATCTGATAATCACTCTGACCATTTCGAAATAAAGTTCTTGAAATAGTAACTTCGCTAAATTCAATTGGTAGTGCGCCATCTGCGTTATCGATAGTGACTGATACTTCTGCTCGTCCCAGAGGCGCTCTTCCTGAAGTTCCAGCAAAGATGACATCTTCCATCTTCCCGCCGCGCAGGCTCTTTGCTCCCTGCTCGCCCATTACCCAAGAGAGAGCATCAACGACATTGCTTTTGCCCGAACCATTTGGTCCCACCACGCAGGTGATCCCAGGCTCGAACTTCAAGGTCGTTGGAGCCGCAAAGGACTTAAAGCCCTTCAGGGTCATACTCTTTAAATACACGGGTAGAACCTATCGGGTGAGCCCGCGCACGCTCGGGTTTTACCCCCGCTTAAAGCTGACTTTTTTTCTATCCTTCTTTTTTCCCGCTTTCTTCAGGGGCGATTTGCTCTGGCATTGCGGACAAAAATGTGAAGAGCGGTTTGCGAAAGCAATCCTGCGAATCTCGCAGCCACATCTAGAGCAGGGCTCATTTTCCTGGCCATATGCCTCAAGCTCAACATCAAAGTAGCCACTCTCGCCATTTACATTGATATAGAGATCATCAAAACTAGTTCCGCCTGCCTTCAAGGCTTTCTCCATAACAAATTTAGTTGCATCAAGAAGCTTAGAAATTTCTTGTTCTGACAGTTTCTTTGCAAGGCGCTCGGGATGAATCTTGGCGCGCCAGAGTGCTTCATCGGCGTAGATATTACCCACACCACTTACCACGCCCTGATCAAGAAGTACTCGCTTTATCGCGCTATTCTTTTTACTAATCCGGCTAATAGCCGCTCTACGATCAAATTTCTTATCAAATAAATCAGGTGCAATTCGAGTAAATGATTGAGGGATTAGGTCTTGGCCTTCAAAGACCAACTTATCAATTGAAATCCAACCAAAGGTTCGCTGATCGACAAATCTGATCTCTTTTCTTCTATCGCCGCAATCGATGCGAACTCGCAGATGTTTCTCATATTCTCTCTGCTTATCTTGAATCAACAACTGTCCGCTCATTCCTAAGTGGGCCATCAGTGCAAAATCTCGATTTAATTCAAACCACAGGAACTTTCCACGTCTATTAACACTCAAAACTTTTGCGCCTTCAATAGCGCTGTATGGAGCATAAGTTGAAGATCTATTTCCACCTTTATGAACTACATCGATTTCTTTAATTTTTCTTCCAACAATGAATGGCTCTAAACCTCGTCTTACCGTTTCAACTTCGGGTAATTCGGGCATAAGTTAGTTATTTGAAAGAGCTTCAAAGGCAATTCTTGCCGCAACTTGTTCTGCTTCGCGCTTTGACTTGCCATGACCTTGCGGGTATGTAACTCCATTAACAATTGCATAGGCAACAAAATCTTTATCGTGATCTGGGCCTGACTCACTGACTTTATATTCAGGTGGCGCCCATCCAGAGGAGGCAACAATTTCTTGAAGCGCAGTCTTTCCATCAAGACCTGCTCCCCTTGTAACTGCTTCATCAATAGCGCTCTTCATCAGACGCATAATGATCTCTGCGCTGACATCAAAACCATGATCTAGATAGATCGCTCCAACCAGAGCCTCAAAGGCATCTGCCAAAATTGAATTCTTATCTCTTCCTCCCGTTACCTCTTCACCTTTGCCAATTTTTAGCGCTGAGCCAAGTTCTAACTCTCTTGCAATGCTTGCAAGGGCGCGCATATTTACTATCCCTGAGCGAAGTGGTGAGAGACGTGATTCATCAAGATCCGGAAAGCGTTCATAGAGCGCTTCGGTAATTACTAAACCAAGGACGCTATCGCCTAGAAACTCTAAGCGTTCATTTGTTGGAAGACCACCGAATTCATAAGCAAAAGAACGGTGAGTTAAGGCGAGTTCGAGTAACTCTGGTTTTACCGAAACTCCAAGCTTTTCGGTCAGAGCCAGACTCAGATTAAACCTCTAGAACTTGACGACGGTTATATGTGCCGCAGGTAGGGCAAGCAGTATGTTGCAACTTAGGTTGCGCACATTGTGGGCAATTTGCAGTCGATGCAGGTGTTGCTTTCCACTGGCTACGACGAGAACGTGTGCGCGAGCGCGACATCTTTCGCTTTGGTAATGGCACGTTATTCTCCTTTTAAAAATTACTACTTCAAACTTGAGGGCTAAGTATTGCTCAGCTTCGATATCTTTGCAAAATCACGCCTGATTAGGGCTTCCAGTCAGCCAATCCGCTCCATCTCGGATCACTGGCCTTATGGGCGTGATCCTTTTCCAGCTCCCGCCACTTCAGGCCACAAACTGAGCAGAGCCCCAAGCAATCACTCTGGCAGAGAGGGTTAATTGGCATCGAGAGAATAACGGCGTCGCGAATCGGAACTTCAAGGTCTGCAATATCACCATCAAGGCTAAAGACCTCATCTTCATCATCTTCGACCTCGCTAACTTTTGAAGAATAGAGAAATAGCTCTTGGAATTTTTGATTAACATCAAAGTCAATTGGGTCTAAACACCGTCCGCACTCCCCCTTGGCATGAGAGATAACAGTTCCGGTCAGTAGAACTCCGCCATCGACAGATTCAGCCTTGAATGAGATATCAATCGGCTCTGACTTTGGAATCTCAAGTAGCGCGATACCGATTGCCTGTGGTGCGCTAAATTGCAGGTGATATTGGCGAAACTCCCCAGCTCGCCTTGGAAGTTCGTGGAAATTAACTTTAAATGGTGATTCAGTCTTGGAGTTCACGTAATTACTACTCTGCTAGTTGAGAGAGTACATCTTTATCGCTTGCGCCAGCCAATCTTTCTCGACCTCGATTAACTGCCTCGAGCGTCTTATTTAAAATTACTTCAAGAGTTGCAAGACGAGAATCGATATAGGCATCAACTTCTTCACGTTCTTTTTCAACTTTTGAGTGAGCCTCATCAATTAATCTTGCAGACTCCTCTCTTGCAGCTGCAACAATTGCAGTCTGCTCAACCATTCGAGCAACTTCTTCTCTTGCATGAGCAATTAACTGCTCTGCGCTCTGTCTGCCCTCTTCAATTATTGTCTCTCTGCTTCCCAGGAGCTTCTGCGCATTTGAGAGATCTTTTGGTAGTGCTTGATTTATCTCCTCAAGCAGTTCCAACATCTCACCTCGATGGACTACACAAGAAGCTGATAATGGAACTGAGCGTGCTTCATTAACCATAGTTATGGCAGATTGGAGTTTCTCTATTGCTTCCATGTTATGACCTTCCAGATTGCGAACTTGGCGAAGGAGAATCTTTTGCTTTCCTAGTTAACTCACTTAAAACTCCAGCAGGAACCAGATTTGAAACATCCCCGCCATAGCGGGCGATCTCTCTAACTAGAGATGATGAAAGGAAGGAATAGGCAGGTTTAGTTGCCATAAGAAGAGTGTCAACGCCCTTTAATTGCAGATTCATTTGGGCCATCTGAAGTTCATAATCAAAATCACTCACTGCGCGCAGCCCTTTAACAATCGCATCAACTTTATTCTCTCGACAGTAATCAACTAATAGGCCACTCCACATATCAACCTTTACATTCGGCAAATGCTTCACGCAATCTCTAGCTAGAACTATCCGCTCCTCTATCGTAAACAGAGAGCTCTTTGAGTTATTTACAAGAACTGCAATTACCACCTCGTCAAATAAATGACTGGCACGCTCAATGACATCGAGGTGTCCATTAGTGATTGGGTCAAAGGAGCCCGGGCATACTGCTTTCTTCACGGGGCAACGCTAACACGAATTACTAAATACGCTATTGCCTAGGTTCGCCGTAGTAAATACTGGCTGCGCCATACTTTCGAACCTTCAACTCAGCTAAGCCCTGGGGCCATGAAAAGGGTTTAGTTTTTGAATCGCGCTCTACTGCAATTATTGAGGAACTTTTTAGAAATCTGTTATTGACAAGTGATAACAATATTTTTTCAACATCACTATTTGGCAAGTCATACGGTGGATCAATAAAAACAATATCAAAAGCCAAATCAGCACCTTTATCTAAATACTTTCCAGCAGACATTGTTATGACAGAGGCGGAACCAATGCCAGGGATTTTTTCAAGCAATTCAAAATTACTTCGTGTTACAGAAGTTGCTTTTTCTTCATTATCCACTGCAACTACCACCCCAGCGCCACGTGAGAGCGCTTCACAAGAAACTGCTCCTGAACCGCAGTAGAGGTCAAGAAAGTTTGCATCACTAAGAGAACCAAATTCAGATTCAAGAGTAGAGAAGAGGGCTTCTCTTGCACGATCAGAGGTTGGACGAACTTGGGAAATTGGTGAATTTATATTTCTTCCCTTTGCAAGGCCGGCAATGATTCTCATTTAGCGTTTCTCCAAATAGGCAGCTCGTTCTTCTTGTCTTAACTTTTCAACTGCTTGAGCAAGTTCTGGGTTTGCAGAAAGCGTTGGATCTTGACTGAGCAGATTCTCCGCTACCAGGCGCGCTTGAGCAATTAATTCCTCATCCCTAATAACTCTTAGAAGCCTTAAGTGAGATCTTGCTCCAGATTGAGCGCTTCCCAAGACATCACCCTCACTACGCTCTTGTAAATCAAGGCGACTGAGTTCAAAACCATCAGTTGTTGCAGCAACTGCCTTTAACCGGGCCATTGCGGGTGAATCCTCGCTAGCAGAAGTGACAAATAAACAGAGACCAGGAGAAACACCGCGGCCAATACGACCACGGAGCTGATGAAGTTGTGAAACACCAAATCTCTCTGCATTCATGATTATCATCATCGTGGCATTTGCAACATCAACACCAACTTCAATCACAGTTGTAGTGACTAAAACATCTAACTCATGTCGCACAAAGGCTTGCATTACCGCCTCTTTCTCTTCGGAAGATAGGCGACCATGGAGCTTTCCCACTCTTAAATCTTTCATTACATCGGCTGTGAGCATGGGATAAAGCTCTTCTACTGAGCTCATAGCAAGCTTTAGCGAGGAACTATCCTCATCATCTATTAGATTTTTTGCAAGAATTAATTCATCTGGCGTAAGCCCAAATCTCTGCAGATCTGATTCATCATCTGCTGAAATTCTAGGAGCAACTACATAGACCTGATTTGAATTACCAACTTCCTCGCAAGCTCTCTTCCAAGCTCGAGTTAGATGATCTGGTTTGCTGGATTGTGAAACAACGTGAGAGGTTATGGGAGATCTACCAAGTGGCATATCTTTAAGAGTTGATACATCTAAATCTCCAAAGATTGTCATAGCCACAGTTCTAGGAATTGGAGTTGCGGTCATTACTAATACATGGGCTGGCTCTCTAGCCTTATCTCGAAGTGCATCTCGCTGCTCAACACCAAATCTATGTTGTTCATCAATAACAATAAGTCCAAGATCTTTAAAACTCACACTCTCACCCAATAGTGCATGGGTTCCAATTGTTATTCCTGCTTGACCAGATGAAATTGCTGAAAGCACTTCTCGTCGCTGCGCAGCTGGAGTGGATCCAGTTAGAAGACGAACCTGTATGCCACTTTGATTCCCGCCTATCATTCCTGCCTCAGCTAAATCTTTAAGTAGTGATAAAAAGTTTCGATAGTGCTGCTGGGCTAATACTTCAGTGGGCGCGAGAAGAGCCGCCTGTCCGCCAGAGTCAACGACTGCGAGCATTGCACGTAGAGCAATAATAGTTTTTCCAGAACCTACATCTCCTTGCAAGAGACGATACATCGGGTGATCGCTAGAGAGATCTTTAACTATCTCACTCCAAACTTGCCGCTGTCCTGCTGTTAGTTCAAAGGGAAGTCGCTTATCAAAAGCAGCCAATACTCCATCGTTTCTTGGTGCGCGTGATGTTGTCTTCGCCGCTCTTACTTCATATCTTCGCAAGACTAAAAATAACTGCATTAATAGCGCCTCATCAAAGGTCAGGCGCTGCCGCGCCAACTCTGCGCTCTCAGCGCTATCTGGCTGATGAACCTGCCTAAAGGCCTCGGAAATCTTTGGATAATTAAATTCAAATAGTAATTCTTGCGGTAAATACTCTGCGATTTCATCAAGTCCATCAAGTGCTAAGCGAACGCATTTAGCAATTTTCCATGAGGGCATCTTTGCTGTTGCTGGATATACCGGAAGAAACTTTCCAGCAAAATCACCAATTGCCTGGTCCACATCATCGCCTTCAGGAATAAGTAAGTAATCTGGATGAGCTAGCTGACGTTTTCCTTTAAACAATCCAACTTTTCCCGCAAACAAACCTTGTCTTCCAGGGCGCAATTCTTTCTCGCGCCAAGCTTGATTAAAGAAAGTTAACGTTAATTTTGCTCGTCCATCAGTTACGACAGTTTCAAGAATTGCGCTCTTTCTACCTGGAATTCTCTTGACTTTACTACCTTCAACCTTGGCAAAGATTGTTACCTCCTCGCCTTCAATCAAGCTCTCAATATCGGTAAGTTCGCCGCGTATGACATAGCGTCTGGGATAGTGACGCAGAAGATCTGAGATAGTTTTAAGCCCTAAATTCTCATCCAATACCTCGGCTGTTCTATCACCAAGTATTGATAGCAGTGATGAATCCAGACTTGCCATGCTTCATTCTCTCAGGTGGCGGTGATAAGCCTTAGGCGCGCTCTGCTCGCCAAGTCGGGAAATTTCTCGCATAGATTGGGTGGTAATTGGCGAAAGTAGCGCCTTTGCGGCTAATCTTGCGCCCGCAACTAACCAAGCTCAATCAAGGGCAAATTCAAGGAGAAGTAACGTGGCAGCTGTATGCGATATCTGTGGCAAGGGACCAAGCTTTGGTAACAATGTCTCTCACTCAAAGCGCCGTACTCGCCGCCGTTGGAATCCAAATATTCAAAGAGTTCGCACTCTCATTAACGGTTATTCCAAGCGTAAGAACGTCTGCACCTCTTGCCTAAAGGCTGGAAAAGTTCTCCGCTAATTGATTTGGCCTACCAACTGTGTTGGTATCCACCCGAAGTCTTCGTTCTAACTCCATTTAGATAAATTCCATCACCTTTTATTACCTGCCCGATTTCAAGAAATCCAAAATCTTGAGCATCGCTAGTGGCAAGAAGTAAGTGATCCTCTCCCCCATATAAAGCACTTTCAAGAGCGCTCTCTCTAGATCCGCTCGCGCTCTCAAGTTCGCTAAATTCTGGAGCATTAATTAGCGCTTCAACTCTGATATCTATTCCAACTCCGCTTGCTGCGGCAATACGAGATGCATCAATGACAAGTCCATCACTAGTATCTATTGCAGATGATAAGTACTCATAACTCTTTCGATATTTCTCGTAATCTAAATCAGGTGCTAGTTGAGCCATGCGAGCTCGATTTGCTGCAGGGCTTTGTTTATCACTAGAACTCTTTAACAGCAAGAGGCCGGCTTGCGAAAATCCTGGAAGATTTGAAATAAAGAGCCTTTCTCCAACTTTTGCCCCGCTTCGAAGTATTGGTCTTTTAACTCTTCCAATTGCGCTAATGGAAATTACAACTTCATTTGATCTACTTAAGTCTCCACCAATTACTTTAACGCCCACTCTTTGGCACTCGGTTTTAATGCCCTTAGCTAACTCAAGCACTTGACCTGAAAAACTTGGAGGAAATGCTAAAGCCACTAAGAAGTATTCTGGCCAGCCGCCCATAGCGCAGATATCTGCCAAGTTTGCAGCGCTAACTTTTCGACCAACTTGCATAGCGCTGCTCCAAGCAAAGTTAAAGTGAATTCCCTCAACTGCCATATCGCTAGCAAGAACAGTGAGTTCGCTTCGTGGGCCAAGAACTGCGCCATCATCGCCATTTCCAACGATTAAAGCTGAATCGCTCTGGCCATAATCAAAGATGGCGCGCACATTCTTTAGTACTTCATCTTCGCGCAAGGCCTACTCCCTTAAGAATTAATACTTACGCAGGTTAGCCTAAATGCGCTAACCTCTCACCACATAACAAGTGAGAGATTAAGAGTGGGCAGTCCAATGGGGCGACTCAGGCTTATCTCGTCTTTTAAAGGATGGTTAACAATGTCGATCCAGGCATATATCTTGATTCAGACTGAAGTAGGCAAGGCCGCCAGCGTAACTAAGGCCGTTAATGCCATAGCTGGAGTGACTATTGCCGAGAGCGTCACCGGCCCTTATGACGTAATCATGAGAGCTGAAGCATCAAGTATGGAGGATCTGGGAAGAAGCGTTCTTGCAAAAGTCCAGGCAGTTCCTGGAATTACTAGAACACTTACCTGCCCGGTTGCATTACTTTAAAGAACTTTTTAGCGAATTACGTTTCGCTTTCTACTTAACGCGCTCTCAAGCAAAATTGTAATTATCTGGCTATAGCTCTTGCCTGTTTTCTGCCAGAGCGCTGGAAAAACTGAAGTTGGAGTAAATCCTGGCATAGTGTTTAGCTCATTGATAATAATCTGATTATCCTCACTTAAAAAGAAATCCACTCTTGCTAGACCTTCACAGCCAAGAGCTTCAAAGGCAGTAATGGCTGCTTGGCTTATAACGCTGGCAATTGGCTCTGGAAGATTTGCTGGAATATCAAAGGTAGTTGAGCCATCAATGTATTTGGCATCAAAGTCATAAAACTCATGGGGCGGATGAACTCTAACCTCACCCAAAACAGAGGCCCTTGCAACTGAATCGATCTGGAGCACAGCGCACTCAATCTCGCGACCAACCACAGCTGCTTCAACTAAAACCCTAGGGTCATAATTAAAAGCATCTTCAAGTGCTGCGCTTATCGAAGCCTCATCTTTTACTTTTGAAGTTCCCCGACTGGAACCACTTCGAGCAGGCTTTATAAAGATTGGAAAACCTAGCGCTCTAATCTTTGCGATCTCAAGGTCTTTTGACTTTTTCCAATTATCTTTATGGATCGTAATTCCATCGGCAACTTTTAGTCCAAAATCTGCATAAATTGGCTTAGCAAAACTCTTGTCCATAGCAACAGCTGAAGCTAAAACCCCAGAGCCAACATAAGCAATTCCCGCCATCTCAAATAACCCTTGAATCGTTCCATCTTCGCCATATGCCCCGTGTAGAAGCGGAAAGACCAGATCAATTCCCAAGTCATTGCCTTTACTATCTTTAATGCCGTGAACATCAACTACTAACTTCTCGCCTTGTTCTGGAACATAGGAGAGTCCATCTCCTGCCTTTTCAAAGTCACTTTCGCGCATATCAATCCAAGTGCCGCTTTGGGTGATGCCAATTAGTATTGGTTCAAACTTTGACTTATCAATTGCAGCTAGTACGCCACTTGCTGAGATACAAGAGATGGGATGCTCGCTGCTTTGCCCGCCTGCGACTATTGCCACGCGTATTTTCTTCATACGTGATCAATCTCCGCTCCGGTTTGAATCTTCATTAAGTTAAGAAACGCCTGCTGCGGGCTAATCTTACTTGTAACCACATCGCAGACAGCTTCCATGATCGGGGCTTCCACTCCAACTAGATGAGCAAGCTCAACAAGAGCCTGGGCGGTAGTTAACCCCTCTGCAGTTGATGAGATCGCTCTCTGCGCTTGCTCCACTGAACCACTTCTTCCTAAAGCTTCACCGAATGTGCGATTCCGAGATAGTGGAGACCCGCATGTTGCTAAGAGATCGCCAACTCCTGCAAGTCCAACAAAGGTAAGTGGCTGCGCTCCTCTAGCAATAGCTAGGCGAGTTAGCTCATTTAATCCTCTAGTGATAACAAGTGCTTGAGTATTTTCGCCAAATCCCATTCCAATGGACATCCCAACTGCAATTGCAATTACGTTTTTAGTAGCGCTTGCTAATTCACAGCCGATGACATCATTTGAGGTATAGACACGAAAATATGGCGCGCTAAATGCCTTTGATGTTAATTCTGATAATTTCTGGTTAGCCGATGCAGCAACTGCTCCTGCGGGCTGTCTTAAAATAACTTCGCGGGCCAGATTGGGCCCAGTTAATACTGAGATACTTGATTCATCTCTTCCCAAAACTTGGCAGATAACCTCGCTCATACGAAGCTGAGTTGAGATCTCAATGCCTTTAAGCGTTGAAACAATGGGAATATCAGGGCCAATTAGGCCTTTCCAGAGCTCTAAATTTTGCCTCAGAGATTGCGAAGGGATGGCAAGAACAAGAAGTTGGGCTCCATATAAAGCCTCGTTGATTTCAGATGTGGCATAAAGCGCCTCTGGCAAGAGATGCTCACCGAGTGCGCTCTGATTTTTATGTATTGAATTAATCTCAGCTACTACTTCATTATTTCTTCCCCAGATAATTACATCGTTTCCAGCATCGATTAGAACTTGGGCGAGCGTGCTTCCCCATTGACCGGAGCCAAGAACTGCAATCTTCACTTGCTCTTAGCCTTCTTTGCTTTCTTGAAATTGCCAATTCTTGGAAGATCTGAGTTTTTAGGATCAAAGCGAATTGCAGGAGCTTTCTGCCCCCTTAATATTTCAAGTAGTTCAGTTATCCGATCCATTATGTGATCTGCCGCTTGCTCTACTGCCTCTAAATCATCACTCTTTCCCTGCCAAGGTGAGAGATCAACTGCAGGCCCCATAAGAATTGAAACTTTACTTCGAGGAAAAAGTCTTAATTTTTTACTATAGGGCGGCAAAACTTTCTCTGGCCCCCAAGAGGCGCATGGAATTACAGGAGCTCCGGTAATAAGTGCAAGACGAGCAACTCCAGTCTTAGCTTTCATTGGCCATAAATTCTCATCGCGAGTTAGCGTTCCTTCAGGATAAACGCCAAGAAGGTGTCCTGCCTTTAGAACGGCAATGGCATGCTCTAAACCTTTAACCGCATCTTTTGATTCACGACTAACTGGAATCTGTCCGGCCCCCCTAATAACTCTGCCAATAATGGGGATGCGAAAGACTGATTCTTTTCCAAGGTATCTCGGGGCTCGCCCGTTGTTATAGAGAAAATGAGTGAAGGTAAGTGGATCAACATATGAGAGATGATTACAAACAACTATTGCTGCCCCACTCTTTGGCAGGTGCTGGCTGCCTTTCCAATCTTTCTTAATTATCAAGTTGAGTATTGGCTTTAGTACTGAGGCTCCAAAGCGAAACCAAGGATTAACTCCTAGCGGATCTCCTTGAGGCGGAAGATATGAAATCTCAGGGCGCACATCGCTCATGGCTCTAGCCTAGGATAGAAAAAAATAAAGGCCACACCCTTAGGCGTGGCCTTTATCAGAAAAGATACTTATCTCCTCTTGCCCTTCTTCTTTGCGACTTTCTTCTTCGCAACCTTCTTAGCGGCCTTCTTTACTGCCTTCTTAGCCACTGGCTTTACTACTGGAGCTGGCTTTGGAGCTGGCGCTAATTTACGAGCTCCAGCAACAATCTCCTTGAGGGCCTTTGCAGGAAGGAAACGAACCTTCTTGCTTGCCTTAATTTGGATCGTTTCGCCGGTGAAAGGATTGCGTCCCTTACGAGCTTTGCGATCTACTTTCTTAAACTTACCAAAGTCGTTGATGGTGACATCTTCGCCTCTGTGAATGTTGCGCACGATTGAATCGAAGACGATTTCAACAGCGTGTGCCGCCTCTTTCTTGCTTCCGTTGAAGTGAGGAGCCAACGAAGCAATGAACTGGGTCTTGTTCATTTAATCCCCTTATTTACGCGTGAAGTTAAGCTTTTGCTTAACCTGTTGATTAATTTACGCAAGAAAATCAAGGTTTTCGCGCAATAGCATCGGTGTGTCGCAATAAATTAATTGCTGGCAATGGTGAAAAAACGCAATTTTTATGTGTAAAAAACTCTCAATTCAAGGTTGAGAGTCGCGCAAAAGTACTACTTATGACAAGACCGGGAGCGTTTTTGGCTTGTATTTTGCTCGTTTTTCTTCAAAATTCTCAACTTCATCAATTTTTCGAAGCGTTAAACCGATGTCATCAAGGCCCTCCATCAAGCGCCAACGCGTATAGTCATCTAAATCAAAGGAAATTGCTTGATTTTTATAGGAAACTAAACGAGTCTCAAGATCTACCTTTATCTCAAGTGATGGCTCTGCCTCGATTGCGCTCCAGAGAGCTTCAACATCGCTCTGGCCAAGAATTACCGTTAAAAGGCCTGCTTTTAATGAGTTGCCTCGGAAGATATCGGCAAATCTCGATGAGATAACTACTTTAAAGCCATAGTTCTGCAGCGCCCAGACTGCATGCTCTCTTGAAGATCCAGTGCCAAAATCAGCTCCAGCTACCAAAATACTGGCCTTGCTGTATTCCGCCTTGTTTAATACAAATTCAGGATCACTTCGCCAGGCAGCAAATAAGCCATCTTCAAAACCTGAGCGAGTAACTCGCTTTAGATAGACCGCAGGAATTATCTGATCAGTATCAACATTGCTTCTGCGCAGCGGAAGTGCAGAGCCAGTATGAGAAATAAATTTTTCCATTGCTTTCTCCGTTATAGATCTGCCGGTGATGAGAGGGTTCCGCGAAGCGCTGTGGCTGCAGCAACTAAGGGGCTTACTAGGTGGGTTCTTCCACCTTTTCCTTGTCTTCCTTCAAAATTTCTATTACTCGTTGAGGCTGATCTCTCCCCAGGTGCTAATTGATCAGGGTTCATTCCAAGGCACATCGAACATCCTGCGCTTCGCCACTCCGCGCCAGCTTCTAAAAAGAGCTTATCTAGGCCTTCTGCCTCTGCTTGTAATCTGACTCGAGCCGAGCCAGGAACAACCATCATTCGAATATCGGAGGCAACTTTCTTGCCTTTGATGATTTCTGCTGCTGCTCTTAGATCTTCAATTCGGCCATTGGTGCAGGAGCCGAGAAAAACAGTATCAATCTTTATCTTTTTCATCGGGGTTCCAGCTTTAAGGTCCATATAGACCAATGCGCGCTCTGCGGCGCTAACCTCTTCTGGATCTGTGAAATCCTGCGGACTTGGAATTACGCCATCCAGGGGTATTCCCTGTCCAGGATTAGTTCCCCAAGTAACAAATGGCGATAGTTGATCTGCATCAAGGGTAATCTCTTTATCAAATTTAGCATCGCTATCACTTTTTAACTCGCTCCAATAGGCAAGCGCTCTCTGCCAATCCTCACCCTTTGGTGCATGCGGGCGATCTTTTAGATAGGCAAAGGTAGTTTCATCAGGGGCGATAAGTCCTGCTCTTGCGCCAGCTTCAATCGACATATTACAAATTGTCATGCGAGCCTCCATAGAGAGTGCCCTAATGGCGCTTCCGCGATATTCAAGGATGTATCCCTGTCCTCCGCCAGTTCCGATTTTGGCAATGATGGCAAGAATTATGTCTTTACTTGTGACTCCAGGTTTTAGCTTTCCTTCAACATTAATTGCCATCGTCTTTGGCCGACTTAATGGAAGCGTCTGGGTAGCAAGAACATGTTCAACTTCGCTAGTTCCAATTCCAAAGGCAAGTGCGCCAAAGGCGCCATGGGTTGAGGTATGAGAATCGCCGCAGACAATTGTCATTCCAGGCTGAGTTAGACCTAACTGCGGGCCAACGACATGGACAATTCCTTGTTCAACATCTCCAAGTGAGTGAAGTCTTATGCCAAATTCCTGGCAATTCTTTCGCAAGGTATCAACTTGTAGCCTTGAAACTGGATCTGCAATTGGCTTATCGATATTAAGAGTTGGCACATTATGATCTTCAGTAGCTAGCGTTAAATCAGGCCTTCTAACTCCCCTTTTTGCAAGGCGGAGCCCATCAAAGGCTTGCGGGCTTGTTACTTCATGAATTAAATGAAGATCGATATAGAGTAAATCTGGTTCCCCACTAGCGCTTCTAACTAGATGGTCATCCCAGACTTTTTCTGCCAATGTCTTAGCCATACTTACTTCTTCAAACTCCCTTACTACTTGCTTCTCAAATGATGAGATGGCAATATTGGATTATGGACAAAAAGAATAGCGGAGTTGGCGTCTTAGATAAAGCGGTAAAGATCCTCTCTGTTCTTGAATCTGGCCCCCACTCGCTAAGCGAGCTTGTCGCCGCTACCAAAATTTCGCGCCCAACAGCCCATCGCCTTGCTGTGGCTCTGGAATATCACCGCCTGCTCGCACGCGATTTAACCGGGCGCTTTGTCCTTGGAGTGCGAGCGGGAGAGCTTGCAGCCTCAGCAGGTGAGGATCGCTTATTAGCCGCAGCAACTCCAGCGCTAATTGCCCTTCGCGATGCAACAGGTGAGAGCGCTCAGCTCTATCGCCGCCAAGGTGAGATGCGAATCTGTGTTGCTGCTGCTGAGCGTTTATCAGGTCTTCGAGATTCAGTTCCAATTGGAGCAGCTCTAACTATGAGCGCTGGTTCTGCGGCTCAAATACTTCTTGCCTGGGAAGATGCAGAGAAATTACATCGCGGATTAACTGGAGCAAGATTTAATGCTGCAGCACTTGCTGCAGTGCGAAGACGTGGATGGGCACAGAGCGTTGGCGAGAGAGAGGCGGGGGTGGCCTCAATATCTGCTCCAGTGCGTGGTCCAAATAATCGAGTAATTGCTGCAGTAAGTATTAGTGGTCCAATTGAGAGACTCGGAAGACAACCAGGGCGAATCCATGCTGCAGCTTTAGTTGCAACGGCAGATCGCCTTAGTGAATATATTTCAAAGAAGAATTAATACCTGGTAGCTCCGAGGGGATTCGAACCCCCGTAGCTGGCTTGAGAAGCCAGAGTCCTGGGCCACTAGACGACGGAGCCAGATTTATCTTCTTAACTAAAACAAGTTCTATTAAGTTTTTTCCGCTGGGGTACCAGGACTCGAACCTAGACAAGCTGAACCAGAATCAGCTGGGCTGCCAATTACCCCATACCCCAAAGCATTTACTCTCACTAGAAAACTTAAGCAAAGATTTTTACTCAACTTTTCTTATAAGAGGGGCTTAAGAATACCTTGAATTTTCCGCCTTAAGAAACTGCTGCTTTTAGACGCGTAATGCAGCGCTGTTTTCCTAGGAGCTCCATTGATTCAAAAAGCGGCGGAGATATATGGCTACCTGTGACTGCAATTCGAACTGGCGAGAAGGCAAGGCGCGGCTTAAGAGCCATCTGATCAATTAGCGCCTCGCGCAGTTTCGCCTCAATTGAGCCATGGCTCCAATCATCTACTCCCTGCAGAACCTCTAAAGATTTAGCAATTACAGCCTGCGCCTGATCACTTAAGAGAGCAGTGCTAGCTTCTTGATCGAAGGAGAGCTGCTCGGTAAATAAGAATTTAAGCATGGCGCTAACTTCATTCATTCTTGCAATCCGCTCTTGAATTATAGGAAGAGCTTGGCGAAGAACTTTAATCTCCTCATCTATGCCGCTGACTACCCCATCTTTAAGAAGGAAAGGAAGGGCTCTTGAAAGGAAATCATCGAGAGTTAATTTTCTAATCTTCTCGCCATTTATTGCTTCAAGCTTTTTCATATCAAATCTAGCCGGCGAACTATTAACTCGTTCTAATTCAAATAGCTCAACTAATTCGCTCATAGAGACATCTTCCCGATCATCACCAGGAGACCAACCAAGAAGAGCTAGGTAATTACAGATTGCCTCAGGCAAAAATCCTGACTCTCGATACCAAGCAATAGAGACCTCGCCATTTCTCTTGGATAACTTGGCATTATCTTGACCCATAACAAATGGCAGGTGAGCAAAGACTGGAAACTCATCTGCTTTAACTCCCATCGCTTGATAGACCCGAATCTGTCTTGGGGTTGATGAGAGTAGATCCTCGCCCCTGAGAACATGGGTGATCTTCATTAAGACATCATCGACGGCAACAGCAAGGGTGTAAAGCGGAGAACCATCAGCGCGCATCAAGACAAAGTCTGGAACGTACTTATGCTCAAAGCTAACTTCACCTCTGATTAAATCATTAAAGGTGGTTGATCCATCTGGCATCCGCATGCGCACTACTGGAGCTCTACCTTCTTTAATAAATGCTTCGATTTCACTACTTGTCAGATCGCGACATTTTCCATCATAACCTGGAGCTTGATTTAACTCTCGTTGCTTATCACGTCTCTTTTCTAGCTCCTCAGTTGAGCAGTAGCAATGGTAGGCATCGCCATTTTTGATAAAAATGTCAGCCCAATGCTTATAAACATCTAGCCTTTGCGATTGCAGATATGGCCCGTGTTCTCCCCCAACTTCAGGGCCCTCATCCCAATTGATTCCCAGCCACTTAAGGGTTTCGATGGCGCGAGCAATATATTCATCAGTAACTCTCTCGCGATCAGTATCTTCAACACGGAAAATCAATTTTCCGGAGCAATGTCTGGCATAGGCCCATGCAAATAGCGCAGTTCTAATATTTCCTACATGAAGATCTCCTGTGGGAGATGGAGCAAAACGAGTTCTAACCTCACGAGACGATGAATTAGCCACGGCTACTGACCCTATTTCTTAGCGTTCCAAGGCCCTCAATAGATACGCTTACCTCACCTGATGGATTCATCGGGCCAATTCCTGATGGAGTTCCAGTAAGAATCACATCTCCTGGAAGCAGCGTCATAACTTTGGTGACAAACTCGATAATAAATGGCACATCAAAGACCATATCTGAAAGCTTTGCACTCTGCTTAAGTTCGCCATCAACGTGAGCAGTAATTAACTGATTTCCAGGGACAAAACTGGTATCAATCCATGGTCCAAGAGGACAAAAAGTGTCAAAGCCTTTTGCTCTACTCCACTGTCCATCTTTTTTCTGTAGATCTCTTGCGGTGACATCGTTGGCTAGGGTGTAGCCAAAAATGACATCATTCACTTTTTCTCTTGGCACTTCCTTACAAATCTTTGAGATAACCACTGCTAACTCTGCTTCATGATCTATTCGCTCGCTTGTATCTGGCCATTGAATCAAATCATCTGGGCCGATTACTGACGTATTTGGTTTGATAAAAATAATTGGCTCAGCAGGCACTTCCCCGCCCATCTCGGCTGCATGATCGGCATAGTTTTTTCCAACACAGACCACTTTGCTTCTCGGTATTACTGGGGCAAGAAGCTTGACTTCGCTAAGTGCAAAAACTTCCTCTTGCTTAAAGATTCCGGCATATAGAGGGTCGCTAGCGATTGCAGTAATGCTCATATCATCTTCTAGAAGACCAAAGTGAGGATCACTACCCAGCTTTGAGCCAGCAGGAGGAGAGAATCTAACAATGCGCATTAGCTAACTCTAAACCTCTTTGTCAGGAACTAGATCAGCTGGACGCTCAACTAGAAATGTTGCGATTCGATGTCTTCTTCCAATTGGGCGCTCGGCAGTGAGAACCCAGCCCTTAAGCGTGACTGTGCTTCCAGGAATTGGCACACGTCCCAAACTCTTTGCTACAAATCCACCAATTGTGTCAACATCTTCTTTCTCATCTTCACTTAACTCAAATTCGAGTTTATCTGCTAAGTCCTCTAAATGAAGCCGAGCTGAGACTCTAACTTGAGAAGTAGTTACCCATTCAAACTCTTCTACATCATCATCGTATTCATCAGCAATCTCGCCAACAATCTCTTCCAGAATGTCTTCGATAGTAATCAGGCCTGCAGTTCCGCCATATTCATCAACCACAATTGCGAGGTGAATCTGATCTCTCTGCATCTCCTTTAATAGCTCTGATGCGGTCTTAGTCTCTGGAACAAATGTTGCGCCTCTAATGTGCTGGCTAACTAGCTCGGTTACTTCAGCCTCACGATATTCATGAGTCCTTCTTGCTAAATCTTTTACATAGGCAATGCCAAGAATTTCATCGAGATTCTCGCCAATCACCGGAATTCTGGTAAATCCAGAGCGCAGTGCTAAGGAAAGACCCTGTCTTAAGTTCTTGCCTCCCTCAATCCAGACCATCTCTGTTCTTGGAACCATTAACTCTCTAACTAAAGTATCGCCCAATTCAAAGACTGAGTGGATCATCTCGTGCTCTGACTCTTCAACGAGCCCTCGTTCATGGGCCTGGTCAACTAGATCACGAAGCTCTGCCTCATTAGCAAATGGCCCAGATTTGAATCCTTTTCCTGGGGTTATTGCATTTCCTATTGCAATTAAGAGCGCAGTTAATGGACCTAAGATTTTTGACATTACAACCGCAACCACGCAGGCTGGAATAATCCATCGCCCAGCATTTTGTTTTGCCAAGGTCCTTGGACCAACCCCAACAACTACGTAGGAGAGAACGACCATGGCAGCTACAGCGATGAACATCGCTAGCGCAATTGGCTCAAATAAAATAATAAAAGCTTGTGCAACAATGACTGTTGCTGTTAATTCTGATGCTTTTCTTACAAATAAAATCACATTTAAGTAGCGGGCCGGCTCTTTTATAACTCTTGCAACCCAAGCAGCTGATTTAGATGACTTAAGCTCAAGTTCTTCGACAAATACTCGAGAGATGGAGTTAATTGCCGACTCAGAGCCAGCTAAAAATCCGGCAAAGAGTAAGAGGGCAACTACTGATAGAACTTCAGTAAGGCTCACCGTTTAGCTCTCCATTCAACTAGGTATTTATCCTGCAAGGCGAACATCACTTCTTTCTCATCTGCTTCCATGTGGTCATATCCCAAAAGATGAAGAACTCCATGAACTGTTAGTAATTCTAATTCATCTTGGAGGCTGGAATGAACTTTAAGCGCATTCTGATTGGCATATGTTGGGCAGAGAGCAATATCTCCCAGCATTGCAGGGCCAAGGGTTGCTGAATTTGGTTTTACTTCATCCATTGGAAATGCTAGAACATCAGTTGGTCCATCTTCCTCCATCCAGCGCAGGTGAAGTGCGCTCATCTCATCTTCATCAAGTAAAGAGATGTTGAGCTCGGAATCAGGATGAACTCCTTGAGCCAAAATAGTGAATTGAGCAATTGATTTAAGGCGCTCTAAATCACATTTAGAATCAGTTAGATTACTAAGTTCTATATTCATTTCGCACTTTACCTAATGGTCTTAAGTAAGTTAGCGATCACTCCTTAGCGAACGTGGCTTATTCTCTCGTCTATCTGCTCTATTTCCCGCGACTAAATTATCAAAACGTCCATAGGCATCAACAATTTCACTTACCAATCGATGTCTGACTACATCCTCTGAAGTTAAATCCATAAAAGAAATATCATCGATTCCCTCCAAAATATCGCGCACAATCTTCAATCCCGAGTCTTGATGGCTTGGCAGATCTATCTGGGTAACATCTCCGGTGATGACCATCTTTGAAGAAAATCCAAGTCTGGTTAAAAACATTTTCATCTGCTCAGGGGAAGTGTTTTGGGCCTCATCCAAGATAATAAAAGAATCGTTAAGAGTTCGACCTCTCATATAGGCAAGAGGAGCAACTTCAATAGTTCCTGATGACATTAAGCGAGGAATCGCTTCTGGATCAAGCATGTCATGGAGGGCATCAAAGAGCGGGCGAAGATATGGATCAATTTTTTCATGGAGAGTTCCAGGCAAGAAACCAAGTCTCTCCCCCGCCTCAACTGCAGGCCGGGTAAGAATTATTCTATTTACCTGTTTAGATTGAAGTGATTGAACAGCCTTTGCCATCGCAAGATAAGTCTTACCAGTTCCGGCAGGTCCAATTCCAAAGGTGACAGTATTTTTATCTATCGCATCGACATAACGCTTTTGATTCGAGGTCTTGGGTCTAATTGTTTTGCCACGATTGCTTAATATATTTAAAGTCAATACTTCAGCAGGAGAGCTTCCATCATTGATCATTGCTATTGAGCGTCTAACAGCGTCATCACTTAATGGCTGTCCAGTTCGAATAACGGTTAGAAAACTCTGAATCAGCTGCTTTACGCGCTCGCATCCTTGAGTACTCCCACGAAGAATTACTTCATTTCCTCTAACCGTAATTGCCACATCATGAAATGCGCTCTCGATTGCTTTGATGTAGGAATCGTTTGGCCCAGTTATTGAAACGCTGGAGATATCGCTAGGTAGCGTTAGAGTGATTCGATCCATTACGCCAATTCTATCCAGGGGGCCAGCTCAGCGCACGACCACCAAGAAGATGCAGATGAGCGTGAAAAACGCTTTGGCCACCATCAGCTCCAGTATTAAAGACGGTTCGATAGCCATTTAACTCTCGATCTTTGGCAATACTTGCAGCCATCTCAAAGCACTCGATTAGAACTTCTGGATTTGCAAGAGTTAACTCAGCTGCATTTTCAGCGTGGATTTTTGGAATTATCAAAACATGAGTTGGAGCAACAGGATTTATGTCGTTAAATGCTAAAACATTTTCGCTCTGTCTAACTATGTCGGCAGGTATTTCGCCATTAACTATTGCGCAAAAAAGGCATTTCATGGGTTATCTCTACCAGATTCCAAGGCCAGTTTGTACTGCAGCAAGAGCTGCTGCCCCGGCGTGAGCAGAGCGAAAGATTGGAAGTCCCATTGCTACTGAGAGAGCTCCGCGCTCTAAAAAGGCAGCTGCCTCTTCATCACTAATTCCACCTTCGGGCCCAATGATTAGTAAGACTTTGTTTAAACTCTTCTCACTCTGAGCTTTAGCTAGCAGATCCGACAACTTTCCTCCATCAGATTCATGAAAAAGAAGTGTTAAATCGAAATCTAATAAAACCTCACTTGCACTCACTCCACTTTGTAGCGTTGAGATCTTTGGAAACCAAGCTCTTCGTGATTGTTTAGTGGACTCCCTTGCCCAACTCCGCCATTTATCTAGTGAATCTTGCTCATCTTTAAATTGACCAATGGAGCGGTTGGCACTCCAAGGAATAATCTCATCAACTCCTGCCTCAGTTAATAACTCTATTGTTTCTCGCGCTCTATCGCCTTTAGTTAAAGCCTGCATAACGGTGAGCCAAATTTTAGAAGCGGGAAAGTCTTGGACCGTTAATACCTTTGCAGAAAAGGATTTCTTGGTGATGGAAGTTACTTCAACACTAACTTTGCGGCCTTTGCCATCGGTTAAGGCAATAATTTCATTAACCTTTATCCTCGTTACGTTGATTGCATGATGTGCTTCATCGCCTGAAACGAATAGCTCACCCTTATCTGGCAGCTCATCGACGATAAATACTGGAAGCATTAGTTTCTAAACGCCTCTTTGAACTTTCCGAAGAAACCAGAGCTGCCCTGATCATCTTCCTTATTTGATTTCATCTTATTTGAACTTTTATCTTCACTACGCAATTTGGCAAATTCCTTTAGTAAATCACTCTCTTTTTTGGATAACTTGCTGGGAACTTCAACGCTTACATGGGCATAGAGATCTCCTCTGCCACCTCCGCGCAACTTAGTCATGCCTTTGCCTTTGACGGCAATTACATCTCCGCTTTGAGTTCCAGGTTTAATCTCGATATTTATCTCACCATCTAGAGTTTCAATATTCATCTCACTTCCAAGGGCAGCTGCTGTCATTGGAACTGAAACGGCGATATGCAGATTATCGCCATCGCGAAGGAGATATTCATGTTCTTCAACGATCATCTCAACATAAAGATCTCCTGCAGGTCCACCGCCTGCGCCAACTTCGCCCTGACCAGAGAGCTGCATTCGATTTCCTGTTTCAACTCCAGCTGGAATTTTCACTGAAACGTTTCTACGCGCCCTTACCCGGCCATCTCCCGAACATTCAGTGCAGACCTGCGGGATTACAGTTCCAAAACCTTGGCAGGTGCCACAAGGCCTTGATGTCATTACCTGTCCAATAAAAGATCTAGTAACTTGTTGAATCTCGCCACGTCCCCGGCAAATATCGCATGTGCTCGGAGAGGTTCCAGGCGCGCAGCCATCTCCACCGCATTTTGTGCAGATGATTGCCGTCTCAACTCCAATTTCACGTTCAGTTCCAAAACATGCTTCAGCCAAGGTTATTGTCGTTCTAATTAATGCATCTTGACCCTGACGAGTTCTTGCTCTTGGACCTCTTGGATTTCCGCCTCCCCCAAAGAAAGCATCCATAATGTCGCTAAATCCGCCGAAGCCGCCACCAAAGCCAGCAAAATTATCGCCACCACGATCATAATTACTACGTTTTTCTGGATCACTTAGGATTTCATAGGCGGCAGTAATTTCTTTAAAGCGATCTTGCACTTTTGGATCTGGATTAACATCCGGGTGAAGCTCGCGCGCTAATTTACGATAGCTCTTCTTTATCTCATCTTGTGAGGCATTTCTCTCAACGCCTAAAGCCTTATAGAGATCACTCATTACTGGCTATCCATCAAAAATCTACCGACATATCGGGCAACTGCATTGACTGCAGACATTGAAGATGAGTAATCCATTCTGGTTGGGCCAAGAATTCCAAGTGCGCCAAGTGAATTACCATCTACTCCATAACCCATTGAAACCAAACTAGTGCGCTGCAATCCACTCTCTGCCTGCTCAGCTCCAATACGAACTCGCATCGTATCTCCAGCATCGCTAAGAAGTCTTAGTAAAACTACTTGCTCCTCTAGCGCCTCTAACACGCCATGAATCTCAGCAGATGACTCACTATTTGATCTGGCAAGATTTGCTGTGCCGGCTAATACAACTTTCTCTTCAGGCCTTTCAAGTGCCATCTCAATGAGGTTTGAAATTATCAGAGCAGTCGAAGTTCTCTCATTTTTGCCAAAGTGGGCCAATATCGCCTCAAGGTCCTGACCAACATCCGACATCGCTTTGCCAACAACGGCAGCATTTAATCTTTGTCGCAAATCTGCCAAGAGTGCATCACTTAGATCATAGGGAAGCTCAAGGACTCGCTGCTCAACCCGGCCAGTAGTAGTAATTAGCACCAGCATCAATCGAGATGGTGTTAGCAGAACCAACTCAATATGCCTTACTCGAGATTTGGTTAGAAGTGGGTATTGAACAACTGCTACCTGCTTTGTAACTTGAGCAAGCAACCGCACTGTTCTCATCACAATGTCATCTAGATCATTAGCGCCTTCAAGAAATGTTTCGATGGCTCTTCGTTCTGCGCTTGATAGCGGTTTTACTGTTGCAATTTTATCTACGAATAGCCGATATCCCTTATCAGTTGGAATTCTTCCAGCGCTGGTATGTGGTTGAGTAATCAAGCCTTGCCCTTCAAGAATTGACATCTCATTTCGAATCGTCGCTGAAGAAATTCCTAGGGCGCTCTTTTCTGAAATTATCCTAGAACCGACAGGCTCCTCTGTAGCCACATATTCCTCAACTATGGCTTTAAGGATCTCAAGCTGCCTACTTTCCATCTTCTAGAAATTCCCTTTCATTCTCACTAAAGCGTTGCAATACCTAAAGTAGCTAAAACAATTAATAGCATCGCAGGAAAACCAGTGCGGATCTTATTGGCTCTAAAGTGAAAGAATAACGCTCCAGCCATTACAAACCAGATGACAATGTATCCATATAGTTCTAGATCTGAGTTATCAAGAGCAAACCCAATAACAAGGGATGTCGAGGCCAGAGTTTCAAATATTCCAACTAGCCTTGCAAGTCCATCTGGAAAACCCACATCTCTAGTTCCAGAAAGTCCAGCGCTGCTGCCACTTGCTTTCGATAGTCCTGCAATGAGGAAAATCAGGGCTAGTAGAAGGGTAATGACTGTGTGCATAGTGGCCATAAGGCAAAGTTACTACAAGACTAACTCGCGCACGATTTTATCGGCAATCAAGCGCCCATCTCTGCTTAATACCAATCGCATATCTTGCCAACTTGCACTATCTAGAAAACCAGAGTTGAGAAATTCTTCAGCCTTAGCAATCTGTGTAGAGTTCAAGTGATTATGCAGAATTCCCTCACGCCTTCGGATTTGTAGCATGATGAACTCATCAGAGAGATTCTCTGGAGTCAATATCTCATGACTTAACTCTGGGCTCTGGCCTTGCGAGATTTTCTCCTGATAAGAACTCGGATGTTTTACATTCCACCAACGCTTGCCATTTAAATAGGAGTGAGCTCCTGCCCCAACTCCCCACCAAAAGGAACCATCCCAATAAGCGATGTTATGGCGACATTGCCCACCAGGCTTACTCCAATTACTTAACTCATACCAATTAAATCCTGCTGCTTCAAAGAGTTGATCAGCAAGCAAATACTTATCAGCGCTCTGATCATCTGGCGGCATTGTTAACTCACCGCGATTTATTTGAGCCGCTAACTTTGTGCCTTTTTCTACAATCAAGGCATAAGCGCTGATGTGATCGATATCTAGCGCAAGTGCATACTCCACACTTCTTCGCCAATCATCCATGCTTTCACCAGGTGAGCCATAGATTAAATCCACGCTTACATGTTCAAAGCCGGCCGCTCTCGCCATTGAAACTGCGCGTTCAATATTTTCAGGATTATGAGTTCGATCTAGAACTTTTAGTACTGAGCCAACAGCAGATTGCATTCCCATAGAGATTCGTGTTGCCCCAGCGCTTCTAATTTCATCTAGAAATTCTTGCGTGACCGAATCTGGGTTTACCTCAAGTGTTATCTCAATATTTTTATCTAGAGTAAATCTGCTTTTGATTGCATCAATTATTCGTGCTAATTGCGCTGCCGGTAGAAGTGAAGGAGTTCCCCCGCCAAAGAAAATTGTGGGGACAATTGCAGGGCCAGCTACTTGAGCGGCCATCTCAATCTCTTTTAAAGCTGAATCAATGTAGGAGGATGAAAGTGAGTCTAAATCTCCGCTTTTTAATTCACTCGGGGTATAGGTATTAAAATCACAGTAACCGCATCTTTTAGCGCAGTAAGGGATGTGAATATAGAAGGAGAGCCGCTGGCTCACGCTATTTCTTCACCTTTCCGCTCTCTTCATCAGCATTCGTTGAAAGCGCAGCGATGAATGCCTCTTGTGGTACTTCAACTCTTCCCACCATCTTCATACGCTTCTTTCCCTCTTTCTGCTTCTCTAAAAGTTTGCGCTTACGAGAGATATCGCCGCCATAACATTTTGCCAAAACATCTTTTCGAATGGCGCGAATTGTCTCTCGAGCAATAATTTTGGCGCCAATAGCTGCCTGAATCGGAACTTCAAATTGCTGCCTTGGAATTAACTCTCTAAGTTTTGAAGTCATCATGACTCCATAGGTATAAGCCTTCTCACGGTGAACAATTGAACTAAAGGCATCAACAGTCTCTCCTTGAAGCAAAATATCAACCTTGACTAGATCTCCTTCAGCCTCGCCTATTGGTTCATAGTCCAGTGAGGCATAACCCTTAGTTCTTGACTTTAGTTGATCAAAGAAATCAAAGACGATTTCGGCAAGGGGCAAGGTGTAGCGAATCTCTACACGATCTTCAGAGAGATAATCCATGCCATTTAGCGCGCCTCGTCGCTGCTGGCAAAGCTCCATAATCGTTCCGATGTAATCTGTTGGAGAGAGAATTGTTGCCTTAACTATTGGCTCCCTGACCTGGGCAACTTTTCCATTGGGGTACTCGCTGGGATTGGTAACAATTAACACTTGCCCGCTCTCAGTGGTAACTGTGTAGACCACATTCGGAGCAGTTGAGATGAGCGTTAGATCAAACTCGCGCTCTAGCCGCTCTCTAACAATTTCCATATGGAGAAGTCCTAAAAAGCCACATCTAAATCCAAAGCCAAGGGCTGCAGAATTTTCTGGTTCATAGACTAAAGCTGCATCATTTAGCTGTAATTTATCGAGCGCATCTCGAAGCAATGGATATTGATCGCCATCAATGGGAAATAAACCTGAGAAAACCATAGGTTTTGGATCTTTATATCCAGAGAGCGCTTCAAGTGCTGGTTTATGGAAAGTTGTTACCGTATCTCCAACTCTTGATTGGCGAACATCTTTAACGCCAGTGATTAGATAACCCACCTCGCCTACTCCAAGGCCCTTGCTTGATACTGGCTCTGGCGAGATAACTCCAATATCTAATAGCTCATGCTTAACTCCAGTTGAAAACATCTGAATCTGCTCACGTGGTGAGAGATGTCCATCAAATACTCGAACATATGTCACTACACCTCGATAGGTGTCATAGACCGAGTCAAAGATTAAAGCTCTGGCAGGACCCTGCGGATTTCCTTTTGGAGCCGGAATTTGAGCAATAATTTGATCTAAGAGTTCTTCAACACCAATTCCTGATTTTCCAGAGACGCGCAAGCAATCCTCAGGTTTGCATCCAACTAGCTTAGATAATTCAATTGCAAACTTATCTGGTTGAGCAGAAGGCAAATCAATCTTATTTAATACTGGAATAACGGTTAAATTATTTTCCATCGCTAGATAAAGATTTGCCAGTGTTTGAGCTTCAATACCTTGCGCACAATCCACTAATAAAATAGCCCCTTCGCATGCTGCAAGAGATCTTGATACTTCGTAAGTGAAATCAACATGTCCTGGGGTATCAATCATATTTAGAATGTATTCCTTGCCATCAAGACCTGACCTCCAAGGAAGACGAACAGCTTGGCTCTTGATAGTAATTCCGCGTTCGCGTTCAATATCCATACGATCTAAATATTGGGCTCGCATATTTCGCGCTTCAACAACACCGGTTATTCCAAGCATTCGATCTGCCAGAGTGGATTTGCCATGATCAATATGGGCGATGATGCAGAAATTACGAATCTGCTCAGGATTAGTTGCAGCAGGTTGCGGCGCTTTACTTAAGTCAATTGCAGGCATGCCTATCGCCTACTTTGTGTGAAAGAGTTGGCTGGATTAACGAACGCCAGCTTTGTGGGCTGACTTAGCCATAGCTGACTTCTTATTAGCAGCTTGGTTGGCATGTATTACGCCTTTTGATACCGCGATATCGAGTTCACGAGAGGCATTTGAGAGCTCAGTGGCAACAAGCTTTGAATCTCCTGCAGTAAGGGAATCACGAAAGCGACGGATAGCGGTCTTAAATGAAGAACGCACTGACTTATTACGCAAGCGAGCCTTCTCATTGGTCTTGATTCTCTTGATCTGGGACTTGATATTTGCCACGAACTTAAAGCCTTCCATTTGAGTGAAATACAACGCGGCAGGGTATCAGCCAGAGTTATCTCGACTCAAACCGAGATTCTCAGCCTTGCCAAATACCGCCTATTTACGCCCTACTTTGCCGGCAATTGCCAGAACGCTTCGCTCCAGGGCATAGAGCGGGTCGGCCTCAGCTCCTTTAATGGCCACATCTGCTTTTGCTAATTCACCAACCGAGAATGCAATTAGCGCTGGAGTCCACTTTCCTAATTGGCGCCTCGCCTTATCAATCTGCCAGGGAGCAAGGCCAAGAGAGCCAGCAAGTTGAAAGGCATTGGCCCCGCGCGGAGCCCCTGAGACTTTTGCAAGTGCCCTAATTGATGAAGTGATTGCAGAGAGAATCATTATTGGATCAACTCCAGTATCAAGGGCATTTCTTAGTGAAATCAGCGCAGCCCTGCTATCTCCCGCCAATGTCGCATCTGCTACATCAAAGCCTGTGGCTTGAACTCTTCCCTGATAATAAAGAGCGATATCTTCTTCATCAATTACTGCTTTGGCAGCGCTAGTATCAAAAGCAATCTGACTACAAGCTGCTGCTAGCTCTCTTGTGTCACTTCCTGTGGCATCAACTAGCGCGCTAATTGCAGCAGATGAAATCTTGCGTCCCTGTCTTTCAAATTCCTGGGCAACAAAGCTAGATTTATCACTCTCTTTTTTCATCGCCTCACAGAGAATAATCTCTGGTTTTAACTTCTTAATCTTTTCTAGAAGTGATTTTCCTTTAACGCCGCCCTTATGAATAAAAATTATATGAAGCGAGGAATCAAGTGCAGATAAGTAGTTTTCTACTTCTTCTTGCACTTCGCTGATTAAATCTTGTAAGTCTTTTAAAACTACAACGCGTTTATCAGCAAAGAGTGAAGGAGCAATTGCTGAGGCAAAGCCGCCAATTTCTAATTCAGCACCTTCTAGGACAGTTTTCTCATAATCAACGCGCGCAACTAGCGCATCGGCTAGGGCGCGATCTGCTAAAACGCTCTCTGCGCCATGGATAAGTAAGAGGTTTGCTAGAGCCATTGAATCTGCCACCACTTCCTTCCTACATTCCTAGTAGTGAATATATAGCCCATCGCCCCCTCATCAAACCTCCAGGACAGTGAAATTGGCCCATCTTGATCGCTTCGATAAACCCTAGAGCCCATAACCCTTAGCTTCTCCACAAGGGAAGAATCGGGATGGCCATAACTATTCGATTCACCCACGCTAATAACTGAGATTTCTGGCGAGATTTGCCGTAAGAAGATTTCGCTTTGAAAACGTGAGCCATGATGGGGAACCTTCAGTATTGAAATGCCAGATAGGTCGTATCTCTTTGCAATCTCCTCTTGTGCTTCAGGTTCAATATCACCAGTAATTAAGATCTTTACCTGCCCCACTTGGGCAAGAATTACTAATGAGCGATTATTTTCCTTAGATCCATCGCCAGATAGATTTGAAAAATTAGAGGAAGCTGTAGGTGGCCAAAGTACCTCTAGCGATACATCTTCAATTCTTGCAATATCGCCAGCTCCAACTTTTGATACTTCGTATTTAGAGAGCTCCTCTCTAGAGATATTCCCATTACTCCAGATTTGCCCAATCTCTCGCTTTCTTAAAGCTCCGGAAACCCCATAGTAATGATCTGCATGATTATGACTTAAGACAATTAGTGGCAAATACTTGATACCAATGCTCTTTAAACAACGATCAAGTAGATCAGGGTCAGGACCAGCATCAAATAGCAGAGCGCTACTAGCAGAAATCTTTAGCACCAGAGCATCACCCTGACCAACATCGCATTGCACTATGCGCCAAGCATCTCCCGGAAAGCTAGCCTTACTAAATACTCCAAAAAGGATAAGTGCAACAAATGCTGCGATTCCAATTCTTTTTAAAGGCGCAAAGAATAAAACTGCAATAACTAGAGCCAGAGTTATCAGAAGAAGTTGATGTGAGAGCGAAAGCGTTGGCGTTTGATCAGAGAGTGATGCAATGTAGGCAATCCAACGAGCAAGAAACTCTGCAATAGCTAATAGCCCCTCTGATATGAAGGCGATCGGAAGAGTAAGCACTGAAAGAAACCCAAGAACGGTCACCGGAGCTACTAAAAGTGAGGTCACGATATTAAACGGAATAGCAAGAAGTGGAGCCTGGGAGGTAAAGGCAATCAGATAGGGAGTGCAGAGCAGGGTTGCAGCAGTTGAAACCGCAACAATTTCAGCCAGCCAAGATGGTAGAAATCTAAGTAGGTATGCCTTAATTCCAGGTGAGAGAAATATCAAACCAGCAGTAGCAAGAACAGAGAGGATAAAACCAGGATCTTGTCCCTGAAAGGGATCAAAGAGAAGAAGAACAATTACGGCGCTAGATAAGGCGGCTGCTGCATTTGCACGATTGCCAGTGGCAATTGCCAATAAAACTACAAGAGCCATTAGCCCTGCCCGCAAAACTGAGGGCGATGGCCTAACTAAAAGTAGGAAGAGAAAGAGAATTAATCCCGTAGTAACTATCCTGACGCCAAGATTTGAAATAACTAGCCGCAGAATAAAGAAAACTAGCGCGCTAACAATGGCAAAATTTGCACCACTTACTGCTGTGAGATGAGCAAGGCCAGAGCGGCGCATCTGCTTAGTAAATTCTTCGCTTTGAAGTGAGGTATCCCCCAAGATCATTCCAGGAATTAGCGCGCCAGAATCACTCTCATATTCCGCTGCTTGATTGCGAAATTTAGATCGAATCTCTGCCAGTAACTGACCCAGCGCCCCTACCTTGGATAGTTGATTAAACTCCTCATCTGCAATCAAGAGAGCCGCTACTCGCCGCTCTTTACTCTTTATCAGCCTTCCTTGGAATTGAACTAAATCACCGGGAATCAACGCCACTTTCTTTGGGATCAAAACTCTAATAGCAACTCTTACTTCATAACTTGCCGTCTCACTTTCTACATAAGAGGCTCTAGCTAGAAATGAACTCTGTGACGGATTTATATCTGAGCCACGAACTCTTTCAAATGTAAGTTTTGGATCACTAGTAACACTTGCTATCACCTTCACATTGCTAGAGCTTTTGGCTAACTGAGCAATTTCGCTACTTTGCAAGATCTGACTATGAATTGAAAATAGGATGCTGCCGATAAGGAGCGCGAGTGAGATGATGTAAAAACGTCGCTTGAATAAATAGGTAAAAGATGTGATTACCGCACTTACCGCTAACGCAGACCAAGAGAAATAGGTCGCACCCAGCACCCCAACCCAGAGGGCTAGAGCAAAGAGCAGTGCGCGGTAATCACTTCTTACCCTCTGGTCTAGAGGCTCAAACGTGGGCGAATCCGCTCCAGAGTTTTGCTACCTATACCAGAAACTTTCAGTAGATCATCAAGGGCAAGAAACGGCCCATTTGTATTTCGATAATTTATTATTCGGCTAGCAATTACCGGTCCGATCCCAGTAAGTGAATCAAACTCAGCCTTTGTACCTCGATTTATATTGATAACTCCGGTAAATCTAGACTTACTACTCTTGCTACTGCTTGAGTTAGCTTTTGCAACATATCCCACATAGACCTGTTCGCCATCTATTAAGACTCGAGCTAAGTTGATGTCACCTAAATCAACGCCCTTATTTGCTCCACCTGCTGCCTTTATTGCATCTGAGACTCTAGAGCCTGCAAGTAGTGGATACACATCTGGTCGCTTAACTTTGCCAGCGACATGAATGAGTATCGTCTTGGCTACTGCCGGCATAGTTAGGGTGGGTTTAGCAGACTCTTGCGCAACTGCTCGTCCCCTAGTATTTGTAAATAAGAATGTGGCAAAGAGAATGGCGACTAGAGATATAGCAATAAGCGCTCTTCGCTGTGAGTAGGTGTAATCTTGAAAATCTTCTTTCAATTTCGCAAAATTCATGGCCTGATGAAATCAGGTATTGCAAATATTTATTTCTTTAACTAACTCTTTTAGTGGAGAAGTTGGAGCTGTGGATATTGCTATAAAACGATATTTACAAACTTTGGGGCCTTAGTAATTACTTTCTTAGGGTTTACTCCCCCAAGATCAGACACTATTGCTGGATCGCTTAAAGCCATCTTCTCAAGGGCTTCATCGGTAATATTGGGTGATACTTCAACCCTAGATTTGATTTTGCCATTTATCTGGAAAATAGCAGTGACTGAGTCTTGAGTTAATAGTTGTGGGTCAACGCTTGGCCATCCTGCTCTCGCAACTGAGGGCTGATGGCCTAATACCTCCCACATCTCCTCAGCGGTATATGGCGCAATTAAAGAGAGTGAAATCGCCACTATTTCAACGGCCTCTCTTACTGCAGCATCTGATGGGCCAACGCCGGAATCAATTGCTTTTCTTGCGGCATTTACTAGCTCCATAATCCTTGCTACCACAACATTGAATCTAAAAGACTCAACTGCAAATGAGATATCAGATAGAGCTTTATGAGAAACTTTTCTTAACTCTAAATCACCTTTTGAAAAATCAATTCCTGGCTCACTCTTGACATCTCCAGCAAGGCGCCAAGCGCGATGCAAGAACTTAGATGACCCTGTTGGTGAAACATCAGCCCAATCAACATCATCCTCCGGTGGACCGGCAAAGACCATTGATAACCGGATTGCATCTACGCCATGTTTTTCAAGTTCCTCAGAGAGGGCTACTAAATTGCCACGGCTCTTACTCATAGCCGAACCATCCATTAAAACCATTCCTTGATTAAGAAGTCTGGTAAATGGCTCTGAGAAATCTACATAGCCCATATCTTTTAGCGCTTTGGTAAAAAAGCGTGAATAGAGCAGATGCAAGATGGCGTGACTTACTCCACCTACATATTGATCCACTGGTAGCCAGGTATCGACTTCTTTTCTATCGAAAGGTTTATCGTGGGTATTCACACTGGTGTAGCGCAAGAAATACCAAGATGAGTCAACAAAGGTATCCATGGTGTCGGTATCTCTTAGAGCGCCAGCGCCACATTTAGGACATTTAACATTAACCCAATCACTTGCTGTGGCAAGAGGTGATGTTCCCTTTGGCCTTAAATCTAGCGACTTTGAATCCGGTAATTTAACTGGAAGATCACTTTCATCTACTGGCACTTCGCCGCACTTCTGACAGTGAATAATTGGAAATGGAGTTCCCCAATATCGCTGACGTGAAATTAACCAATCTCTAAGTCGATAGTTATTAGATGCCTTTGCTAAATTCTTTTTCTCAAGTTCTGCAATTATTTTTCCAATGGCTGCTGTGCTATCAAGCCCATTTAAGCTGCCAGAGTTAACCATTACCCCAGATCCACTAGTAGCAACTCCGCTAACGGCAGGATCTTCTTGCCCCTCTACATTAACTACTACTCTCACCGGTAGCTTCATCGCCCTAGCAAAATCTAAATCTCTCTGATCATGAGCAGGAACAGCCATGATGGCCCCAGTTCCATAATCAGCTAGCACATAATCACTAGCCCAGATTGGAATTCTCTCGTTATTAACTGGATTTATTGCATATCGTCCTAGAAAAATGCCGCTCTTGACTCTATCTGTTGCCAATCTATCGATATCGCTTGCCGACTTAACGCTATCGAAGTATTTTTCAAAGTCAGCTTGCACTTGGGTATTTGCCACTAACTCTCTAGCTAATTCGCTATCAACAGCAACTACCATAAATGTTGCGCCAAATAGAGTATCGGGCCTGGTGGTATAGACCGTTAAAGCCTCATCCCTTCCTTCAATATTGAATTTAACTTCAGCTCCAACAGATTTTCCAATCCAATTGCGCTGCATAGTTAGAACTTTCTCAGGCCACTTGCCCTCGAGTTCTTTCATGTCATCAAGTAATCTCTCGGCATAATCAGTGATTTTGAAATACCACTGACTCAATTTCTTCTTTGTTACCGGATTATCACAGCGTTCACATAGCCCTGCAATTACCTGCTCATTTGCCAAAACAGTCTGGCAATCCGGGCACCAATTAACTGGTGAGTTCTTGCGATAAGCCAGTCCCTTTTCATATAGTTTTAAAAATATCCATTGATTCCACCGGTAATACTCGCTATCGCAGGTATAAAGCACTCGATCCCAATCAAATGAGCAGGCATACCTTCGCATCGAAGCTTTCTGGGTATTTATATTTTCATAAGTCCAAATACTTGGATCTTCATTGCGCTTGATTGCAGCATTTTCTGCTGGGAGACCAAAAGCATCCCAGCCAATTGGATGCATGACGTTAAAGCCTTTTTGCACCCAGTAACGAGCAATCACATCACCTAAGGCATAAGCCTCGGCATGGCCCATATGAAGATCGCCCGATGGATAGGGAAACATATCCAGTACATATTTCTTAGGGCGGGGATCACTTGGATCTCCTGATCTAAATGGCGCTAATTTGTCCCATACTGGCAACCACTTCTCTTGAATGAAGTGAAAGTCATAGGCCGAGAGCATTGCCCTAGATTACCGCCAATTAACTCCAGTTAATTCACTGCTAACGCTCCAGAGGTTTCGCGCCAAGCCTTGATCATAGGCAATAGAGCGAGCTCTTGTTGCTTTTGGAAAACCGCGCATCTCCAACAATCCATCAGGACCAAGATATGAAGCGCCATAGAGATTTGAAAATGTTGCAGCGCAAAGCGTTGGAAGCGCGCCTCTTGATGCTGATTGCGCAATAAGGGAGTTAGCAAATGCTGCCCCTCGCTCTTCGATAATGCTTCCTCGCATTTTTGGTCCAACGCTCTGTAAATTAGTATTTGCATAACCAGGGTGGGCGGCAAATGCGCTAAAACTATAATTGGCTTTTCTAGCAATTCTCTCTAATTCAAATGTAAATAGTAGATTAGCTAATTTACTTGCACCATAGGCCGACCAGGGTTGATATTTATTTCTGCCAAGACAGATATCTCTAATTGCATCTTGGCTACCTTGGCCAAAATTTCCAAATCGATGAGCTGCACTTGAAACTGAGACAACTCTTGATTTGATTCGATCTGCTAACAGAGCGGTAAGTGCAAAGTGGCCTAGGTGATTCACACCCATTTGTAGTTCAAAATCATCAGCAGTCTTTGTGAATGGAGTAGCCATGACCCCAGCATTTAATATCAAAACATCAATGTCTTGCTTGACTTCTCTCGCTGCTTTTCTAACACTATTTAAATCGGCTAAATCGAGATGGAGAATTTGAGCCTTCTGGCTTGATAACTCTTTTACTACCTGCTCGGCTTTCTTTAGATCGCGCGCAGCAATTGTTACCTGCGCCCCTGCTCTAATTAGTTCTCTAGCGCTCTCAAGACCAATTCCGCTAGTTGCTCCAGTGATAAGAAAATGTTTGCCGCTTTGATCGCCAATATCGCTAGCGTTCCAGCCGCGCGGAATTACTTGAAGAGCGAGCGCATTTTTCTCTGAGTTGCTATCCATAACGTGGAGCTAAGGGGACTTGAACCCCTGACCCCCTGCATGCCATGCAGGTGCGCTACCAGCTGCGCCATAGCCCCGAATTTTTATTTAGTTTTTGAGGTAACAGAACAGACCTTACCTCAAACTACGCCCCACTTTCCTCTCCATATATCGGCTCCGGTAGTGAGCCAGAGTTATGTTCTACTAAAACCCAGCCAGAGCGATGATGGCCATTTTCTAGTATCGACCATGAAGCATTGGATAGCCCACCAAGTGATGACCACTGTTTCATCGGCATATCAAGCATCTTGCCTAAAATACATCGCGCAGTTCCGCCGTGTGTTGCAACTATTAGAGTTGAAACATCGCCGCGTAAACCCTTTTCAATTGCTCTAACAGCTCTTGTGGCAATCTCACTTCTCTTCTCGCCAACTTCTCCTGCCCTCTCATCATCTCCATCTAACCAATGAACAAATCGATGATAATCCTCAGCTCTATTTTGCTCCCCAGTTTTTCCTTCCCAATTGCCGCCATTGGTCTCTCTTAAGTCTGGATCAATGTGAACTTCTAGGCCAGCTAACTTGGCTAGCGCTTCGGCAGTCTTTCTTGCTCTAATTAGATCACTTGAGATTATTTTCGAAGGTTGAAGATTTAGAAGTAGTGGGGCTGCTCGCTCCGCTTGGCGAATACCAACCTCATTTAAGGCAATATCAGAATGTCCCTGAAATCGATTAGCGATATTCCAATCAGTCTGGCCATGGCGCCAGAGAACTATGCGTTGTCTCTCCATTTTTATTTGCCTGCCTTAAATGCATCAGCTGCCGTTAGCGCATCTAATTTGATACTTGGACAATCATTCCAAAGCCGATCCAGGCTGTAATACTGGCGTGCCTGCTGAGTTTGGACATGAACCACTAAATCTTGATAATCAAGAAGAATCCAATTCTCTGAACTCTCTCGTCTAGTTGGCTTCTCCCCCAAGAGTGATAATTGGCGCTCTACTTCATCAGCAATTGCATCAATTTGTCGCTCATTACCTCCACTAATTAATAGAAATACTTCACTTAAGAGCATCTGTTCTGATAAATCAATTGCCAGTAAATCACTGCCCAGCTTCTCTATAGCGGCAGCGGCAGCTATCTGGGTATGTTCAAGCGTTGATTTACGCGGCGGCATAGATCCCTTGGCTTTTTATATAGGCAGCAACTCCGGCCGGCACAAGTGAATCAAAAGGCTCTGATGCCTTTATCAAATTACGAACCTTGGTTGAGGAGATATCTAGCGCGTTTATCTCTATCTGGCTATAAGTAATTGACTTTGCAACCGTTAAACTTTCTAATTTCTGACCAGGGCGAGTAATTACTAGAAATTGCACACTCTTTGCAACCTGCTCTATCTCTTTCCACTGATTAATTTTTGCAAAAGCATCGCTACCGATTATCCAAACTAGATTATCCCCAGGATTTTGCATGGTGAAATAATTAATGCTCTGAAAAGCATAGCTTGGCTTTGAATCATCAATTTCAAATCTGCTTATCTCAAGCTCTCTATATTTGCTCATACAATCTTTCAGAGCAATTTCAACCATAGCAAGACGGTGGGCCGCGGTAGCTGCAACGCTCTTCTGCCAAGGGTTGCCAGCAGGAATAACAATAAATTTTTCAAAACGCGCAGAACTTAAAAGTTCTTCAATGACAAAAAGATGCCCATTGTGAATGGGGTCAAAACTTCCCCCAAATAAGGCGATTGATTTAGTCGCGATCAAGGCGTAGTACTAGATAGAGCATCAGCATTAAAGTGGCAAAGGTAAATACTCCAAAAAATACTGGGGAGGCAGGAAGTTCACGCTTGGTTTCACTAAAGCTCTCCATCAGCATCGCAATTGAAAGTAACTTCATCACTTACCTATCTTAACCCTTAGGCCCATTCTGCAATAATTCTATAAAACTCTTCTCATCAAGAGTGGGAACGCCAAGCTCTGCCGCCTTGCTTGCCTTAGATCCTGGCTCACTACCAACAACTACATAATCAGTTTTCTTAGAAACCGATGAGGAAACCTTTCCACCCCGCTCAAGTATCGCCTCATTAACACTATCTCGAGTAAAACTCTCTAACGAACCCGTAACTACCAAGGTCAATCCTTTTAACGTTTGGGCTTTATCACTTGATGAAACCCCCTCCATTCTCACCCCAGCTTTTGCCCATTTAGCCACAATTTGAGCGCGCCATTCTTGAGCGAAAAATTCTTTAACGCTCTCTGCGATTACTGATCCCACGCCATCAACTGAGGCAAGCTCCTGAGTACTCGCAGCAGCAATTTTTGCAATTGATCCAAAATGATTAGCAAGACCTTGCGCTGCAGTTGGTCCAACATGGCGTATAGAGAGCGCAACCAAAATTCTCCAGAGTGGTCGCTGTTTTGCTTCATTTAACGCCTCAAGTAATTTTTCAGCATTAGCGCCAAGTGTTCCATCCTTCTTCCTAAAAAACTCACACTTTAGTAATTTCTTGCTATCTAGATCAAAGAGATCTGATTCATCAACAATTAATTTCTCTTCTAATAGCGCGCTCGTTGCTTCATAGCCAAGTACATCAATATCAAGAGCGGCTCTTGATCCGATGTAGTAGATACGCTCGCGCAATTGCGCTGGACAACTTCTAGTATTGGGACAGCGAATATCTACATCGCCCTGGCTCATCGCGCGAAGCTTGCTGCCACACTCAGGACAATTACTTGGCATTACAAATGCACGCTCTGTCCCATCACGGCTTTCAAGAACTGGGCCAAGAATCTCAGGGATAACATCTCCTGCTTTTCTAAGAACTACAACATCGCCAATCAAAATCCCTTTTCTTGCTACCTCCTCCATATTGTGAAGAGTGGCATTGCTTACACTCGAACCCGAAACTCTTACCGCTTCCATAAATGCAAATGGTGTTACTCGCCCAGTTCTACCAACGCTTACTCTGATATCAAGAAGCTTGGTAGTTACCTCCTCTGGCGGATACTTATAAGCAATAGCCCACTTTGGTGCGCGCGAGGTGAAACCAAGAGTTTTTTGAGCTTCTCGCTCATTTACCTTTATTACTACGCCATCAATTTCATGCTCAATTCCATGGCGATTTTGCAAGTAATACTCGATAAATTCCTTTACCTCACCCCTATTTTTCGCCACCTTAAAGCGCTTACTAACTGGAAGGCCCCAACTCTTCATTAGTTCATAGCCTTGGCTTTGTGTATCCAGAGTTATTCCATCAAGTGCTCCAATTCCATGAACCACCATTGAAAGTGGCCGTGAAGCTGTCACTCTTGGATCCTTCTGGCGAAGTGATCCTGCAGCTGCATTTCTAGGATTTGCAAAGATGGTCTTTCCAGCCTCTTCAAGTTCATCATTTAATTGCGCAAACTTGCTTAACGGAAAGAAGACTTCGCCTCGTATTTCAACGCGCTGCGGAAGCTTATCTCCAATTAGTTGATGTGGAATTTCCTTAATGGTCTTTATATTTAGCGTGACATCCTCACCTGTGATGCCATTTCCTCTGGTAAGGGCACGTACTAATCTTGATTGCTCATAGAGCAGATTTATCGCAAGGCCATCTACTTTGACTTCGCAGAGCCAAGAATTTTCTTTACTCTCTTTAGCAACCCTTTCAAACCAGGCATCCAGTTCTGATTCATCAAAAGCATTATCAAGGCTCATCATCTTTTCAATATGATCTACCGAATCAAAGTGGGTTGAAAAGCCTCCCCCTACTTCAAATGTGGGAGAGTGAGGATCCCTTAGCTTTGGGTTCTTCTCCTCTAGTTTTAGTAGTTCATTCCAGAGTTGATCAAACTCGCTATCTTCAATTACTGGCTTATCTAAAACATAGTAGCGATATTGATGATCCCTAATTGCTTCAGCAAGCTGTGCCATCTTGGCTCTAATTGCGCTATCGCCTGCCATTACTTAGTTCCTGTTATTGTCGCTGAGCCAACTACTCGATCACCATCATAAATAACCATTGCCTGACCTGTTGCAAGTCCGTAGATTGGCTGATCAACAACTGCTTTTAGCTCTGGCAGAGGGCCGCTTTCATCAAGAAAGTACTTGCAACTATGGGCGCTGCCATGGGCTCTTACTTGAATAAATCCACTTTTTTGCCCACTTGGCTTTGGGCCACACCAGATTGGGTTAAGGCCAGATACTTCATAAATTGCAAGATCAGCTTTAACTCCAACAACCACGCGGTTATTTACCGGTTCAACTTTTAGCACATATCTTGGCTCGCCTGTCTTCTCTGGAACGCTTAGCGCAAGACCTCGTCTCTGCCCGATAGTAAAGGTGTAGGCCCCATTATGTTCTCCTAATTTATTTCCAGCTTCGTCAACAATATCTCCGACTTGGCTACCAAGTCTCTCTCTTAACCATCCAGCATTATCGCCAGATGGAACAAAGCAGATGTCATGGCTATCTGGCTTAAGTGCAACAGATAAACCACGTGACTTTGCTTCAAGTCGAACATCATCTTTAGTGGTATCACCAAGTGGAAAATGCGCGCCATTAATCTGCTCTTGATTAAGCACTGCTAAAACATAGGATTGATCTTTTCCAGAATCCACTGCTCGATAGAGCAATCTCTGGCCATCAATATCTTTAGTTTGTGCGTAGTGACCAGTTACTACTCCATCAAAGCCCATCGCCTTTGCTCTATCTAAAACAGCTGCAAACTTAATTTTCTCATTACATCTAAGACAAGGATTTGGAGTATTGCCGGCAGCATATTCCGATAAGAAGTTCTCAACTACATTTTCATGAAACTCATCTGACATATCCCAGATATAAAAAGGAATTCCTATTACATCAGCTGCTCGCCTTGCATCATGTGAATCCTCAATTGTGCAGCAGCCTCTAGCTCCAGAGCGATACTTCTTTGGATTTTTAGAGAGGGCAAGATGAACACCAATTACTTCATGACCGGCCTCTTTTGCTCGCGCAGCAGCAACGGCTGAATCAACTCCTCCGCTCATTGCTGCGATGAGTTTCATATCTTTATTTTCAACCTCGGTAAGCGGCTCGGGCGCGATCAATTACGCGCTTGATACATGCTTCAAGATATTCGATTTCACTCTCACTATTGCTGATTCCAAGGGAAAAACGCAGAGAGCTGCGAGCTTGAGCCTGACTTCTTCCCATAGCTAGCAGAACATGGCTTGCTTCCTGGACTCCAGCGCTACAAGCAGAGCCAGTGCTACAAGCTATTCCTTCAGCATCAAATAACAGAAGCATTGAATCACTCTCAGTGGAAGGAAACTCGATATTAGCAATTCCAGGCAATATCTCTCCTTCTAAAGGCGAATTTAATCTCACATCACTGACTTGACCTTGAATTGTAGAGATAAGTTTTGCTCGTAAAGCAAATACTTTCTGATAATTGCTCTCCATATCTCGCATCGCAGACGCTGTTGCAGAAACAAAGGATGCAATGCCGGCAGCATTTATCGTGCCGCTTCTAATATCTCTCTCTTGTCCCCCGCCATGAAGTAATGGAGTGATATCAACGCCCTTTTTCAAAACCAGAGCAGCAACTCCAACTGGCCCGCCAACTTTATGGGCACTAACTGTCATGGCAAAGAGACCAAGATCTTTAAAGGAGAGTTTGACTTTTCCAAGACTTTGAACTGCATCGCTGTGGAGCGGGATTTTGTAAGCCTCTGCAAGTTTTGCAATCTCTTTAATTGGCTGAATTGTTCCCACTTCATTATTGGAATGCATCACACTTATTAGAGCTATCTCTTCATGGCGCTCTTTGATTACTGATTCCATCTGCTCTAGATCTATATATCCATCTTTGCTGACATTAATCATCAAAATTTCTGCCTGACCAGATTCACCAAGCCAGAGCGCTGGATCTAAAACAGCGTGATGTTCGAAAGATGAAATTAGAATCAATCTTCGCTTTGGATCTTCTTTTAGTCGATGCCAGAAGATTCCTTTAATGGCTAAGTTATTAGCCTCTGTTCCTGATGCGGTGAAGATAATCTCACTTGAGTGGCAGCCAATTAGGTTAGCTAGAGTCTCTCTTGACTCCTCCACTTTCTTTCGCGCCAAGCGTCCATTGCTATGAAGGCTTGATGGATTTCCCACCAGTTTTGATTGTTCAATAAAGCTCTCAAGTGCCACCGATGAGATCGGGGTGGTTGAAGCATGATCGAAATAGACCTGAGGCATATTGCTAATTCTAAATGTCTTTAGGAAAAGCGCTTAATGGAGCCGAGCTTTAAGCGCGTTTAGCTGAGATCGCTTGCCCAACTTGAGGCAGAACTGCAAATAAATCTCCAACCACACCAAAATCAGCGACATCAAATATTGGAGCTTCTGGATCTTTATTAATCGCCACAATCGTCTTTGAGGTCTGCATGCCCGCTCGATGTTGAATTGCGCCAGATATTCCGCACGCTAAATAAAGTTGTGGGCTAACCGTCTTTCCAGTCTGACCAACTTGATGAGTATGTGGATACCAACCAGCATCAGTTGCCGCTCTTGAAGCGCCAACTGCTGCCCCTAGTAAATCTGCTAGCGCTTCAACCGGTTTGAAATCTCCATTTGTTCCACGTCCTCCGGAGATAACTACTTTTGCCTCTGTTAGCTCTGGCCTCCCGCCTTTGACGGCAGGTTTGGAATCAGTAATAGTTACAAGTTTTGCCTTTTCAGAAATCACAGCATCGACTTTTTCAAAAGCTGGCGCACTTGATCCAACTTCAGCCTCAATTGCTGAGGGGCGAATAGTTATCACTGGAATTCCTGCACTGACTTTTGAAGAGACCGTAAATGAACCACCAAAGACAGATTGAGTAGCGCTTAGATCAGAGGCGAAATCGATAGCATCAGTAATAACTCCGCTATTTAATCTAATCGCCAATCTCCCTGCTATCTCTTTTCCTGCAGAAGTTGAGGGAATCAAGATTGCATCAGGCTTTACTTTTTCAACTACCTGAGTAATTGCATCAAGAAGGCAAGCCTGGCCGTGCTTTGCAAAATCATTACTTTCAACTGCAATGACCTGTCCGATAACAGTATTTGCTAATTGCTCACTTAAGGCTTGGCTCTGACCCTCTGGTGCAAGGATTAGCCCAACACAATCGCCTGCTCGCTTAGCAAAAGTTGCTAGCTCCCCAGCAGTTTTCGCTACTTTTCCTGAGGCGTGATCGACCAAAATCAATACCTTTGCCATTGCTAGACCAATCTCTTTTCTTGAAGGAACTCGGCAAGTTTTAATCCGCCCTCACCACTATCTTCAATCTTGATGCCTTTATCGCGAGGCGGACGAGCCTTTGCATCTAACACTGCGCTCCAGGCGCCACTTATTCCAACCTCACTTGGGGAAATTCCAAGATCGCTAAGGCTTTTGGTTGCGATTGTTTTCTTCTTAGCAGCCATGATTCCCTTAAATGAGGGATAGCGAGGTTCATTTATTTTTTCTATAACGCTAACAACGCAAGGAAGAGCTGCCGACATAACTTCAACGCCGCTCTCACTCATTCTGGCAATTTCAACGCTAGATGATGAAGGATCAACTTTTACAGATCCTGCAAAAGTTAGTTGGGCCCAACCAAGTCGTTCTGCAAGCATTGCAGGAATAACGCTCATACGTGCATCAGTTGATTCGGTGCCGCAGAAAACTAAATCAAAACCGCCATCGCTAATTACTTTTGCTAATACTTTTGAAGTTGTAAGCGCATCAGATCCACTTAGAGCTGGATCACTGATCAATATCGCTTCATCTGCTCCCATCGATAGACCTTTACGTATTGCCTCACTGGCCCGATCTGGTCCCATAGAAATTAAAGTGATGCTATGAGTTGCTCCTGCAGCATTTAACGGTTCAACAATTCGAAGCGCTTCTTCAATGGCATATTCATCTAAATCATTTAAAACTGCATCCACGCTGGCTCGATCAAGAAGTCCATTGACCATTTTCTTCTCGGCCCAAGAGTCTGGGACTTGCTTGACACATATCGCTATCTTCACAGGCATTATGTTACTGGGCAGTAACCTTGCTCTCCACTCCAATTGATCGCTATGGGGTGGCATCAATAAAGATTAGGAGAGTGCTTGAATAGCAAAGTGAAGCCAGCCAATCCCCACATTCTCGGCAGTCAGGTTAGAAATGGCGGCACCGACTTTGCGATCTGGGCCGCAGAGTCGGCTAGTCGAGTAGAACTCTGCCTCTTTGATCAAGTAGATGGCGGCTTTGCTGAGAGGCACTTTGAATTAACTCATAGAGATGGAGCTATCTGGCACGGGCATATAGAAGGTGTGGGAGTTGGACAAAGGTATGGATATCGAATCCATGGCCCATGGAAGCCAGATGAGGGCGCGAGATTTAATCCAGCAAAACTTCTCATTGACCCCTACGCGCATCTTCTAGAGGGTGAAGTTATTTATAGCCCAGAGATTTATGGCCACCGCGCTTTGGCAAGTGATGGCACTGGCGATATCAATGAAATAGATGATCGAAACTCTGCCGGCTTTATCCCCTTCTCTGTTGTAACTGCAAACGCCCCAAGAATTCTAAGTCGTCCAAACACCTCTTGGAAAAGAACTCTCATCTATGAAGCACACGTAAAAGGATTAACAGCTAAGAATTATGAGATTCCAGAACATGAGCGTGGAAGCTATAAAGCGCTCTCTCATCCATCAACAATAAAATATTTAAAAACTCTTGGCGTAACCGCTCTTGAGCTTCTTCCTATTCATCAATTCACAACGGAAGTTGCAGTTGCAGCAAGAGGGCGAGTAAATCACTGGGGCTATAACCCAATTGCATTCTCAGCTCCGCACCGGGGCTATGCAGCAACAGATGACCCAATTGGCGAACTGCAAGCAAGTGTTGATGCGCTTCACTTAGCAGGCATTGAGGTAATTCTTGATGTGGTCTATAACCATAGCGCTGAAGAAGGTTTAGCAGGGCCTACCTATAGCTTTAAAGGAATTGATAATCGCTATTTCTATCGCCATAGTGATTACTCTAATTACGAAGATTTAACTGGCTGTGGAAATACTCTAGATAGCAGAAACCCATTTGTCACTCAGATGATTATTGATTCTCTTAAATGGTGGTCTCAGATAATTGGCGTCGATGGATTTAGATTTGATTTAACTAGCGCAATCTGGGGCCAGAGTGGCACCGATTTAATTGCAGCGATATTAGATGACCCAATTTTAAGTCAGCGAAAATTAATTGCAGAGCCTTGGGATGTAACTACCTATCAACTAGGAGCTTTTCCACGCCCCTTTAGAGAATGGAATGATGCCTATAGGGATGGCTTAAGGCAGTTCTGGCTAGCTGATAATGCAAATAACTCACCTTCTGGAGTTTCAAATCTAGCTAAACGAATTGCAGGATCAGATGACATCTTCTCATCTCGCGGGCCAACATCATCTATTAATTTCATCACTGCTCACGATGGTTTTACTCTAAATGATTTAACCTCATTTTCTCAGAAAAATAATGAGATAAATGGCGAAGGGAATCGCGATGGCAGTAATGAGAATAGATCTTGGAATCTAGGAGTTGAAGGGGTGAGTAGCGATCTAGAAATAATAGCTAAGAGAGCCCAATTGCAAAGATCAATGCTGGCAACTCTCTTACTTTCATCTGGAGTTCCGATGATTGCTATGGGTGATGAAATATCTAGAACTCAGCATGGCTGCAATAATGCATACTCTCTCTCGCCAAATCATCGCCCTGATAGCAGAGAAAATCTCTATGGCGCATGGGCCCTAGATTGGAAGCTTAATAATCTGCAAAAAACTGCTTTAGAATCTTTAGCAACGCTTAGCCAGATTCGCACTAACTACTTGATTGATGCAACCGAGGAGTTCTTTACTGGAGATCTTGATCAGGAAAGCCTTAGAAAAGATATTGCCTGGTTTCAAAGTGATGGAAGTGAGATGGCTGAAGGAAGCTGGCTTGAACCCCAACTTCGCTATCTGGGCTTTGCTATCGATGCAAGGGATGCTCAAGGATTATTTGTTGCAATTAATGGCGGGATGAGCGACTTAGACTTTAAGCTTCCGGGAGCCAGCTGGGGTAATTCCTATCGAAGTATCTTTGACTCTAGTGAGAGCGTCTCTGACTTTGCTCCGATTCTAAAAAAGCCTGATGATACTTTCTCAATAAAAGCTTTGACTCTGCAGATCTGGTTAATAAATCGGAGTTAATCGACCTTAAAAACTACTGAAACGGTTGAAGTAATTGTCTTATCAATCGTTTGAGTGTCATAAAAGCCACCCGATGAAGTATCAACTGAATCAGGAGATGTGACTTGGAAAGGCCCTGATCGAACGCTCATTACTGCACCAACGCTTCCCCCTGTTGCTTCAACAATTGCTTCAGCACGTATCTTGGCATCAGTCATCGCTTCTTTGAGTAGCTCTGGGCGAAGCTCACTTAACTTAGAGACATAAAACTGTGGTCCATAGTTGGTAACGCTAATTCCGCTTTGAAGAAGAGATCCAATCTGATTACTTAATTTAAAAATCAACTCAACATCATCACTTCTAACAGTTATTGACCTTGAAGCGCGATAGTTAAGAATTCGTCCGGTGCTATTTCCATTTGAATACTCTTCTTGCGGATAGGCAGAGACAGAGCCAAGTTCAATTGCTCCACTTGCTACTCCCCCATTTGTTAAATACTCAGTGACAGCAAGAGTTGTAGCTTCAACTTTTCTCACTGATTCAGAGATTGTGGGAGCTACTTGCTCGGCATTTAAAGTCCATACTGCGCGATCTGCTTTAGCATCAACGCGGGCAGAGCCAGTAACTGTTATTCCCTCACTACTTCTTGAGGCAAATCCAGAACCGACTTGGTTTAGACCAAGCCCAATTGCAATTGCTAAAACTGCAGATGCTGCAATTAAAGTTATAGATTTCTCTCTCTGGCTCTCACTCATACCGAGAGCCTATCAGCAAGATTTGATGCTGCCTCAATTTCCACCCTGCGAAAAGGTTCAAGAAAATCATCCCAGGGCCTTCCCATCAACTTCTCAAGAGCAAGTGTTAAATCACTTTGGATTAAATTTTGAGTGATAGCACTCTTTAACATATCTTCACTAACCACAATCTGTCCTTGACTATTTATAGATCCTCGGTAGAGCCCAAGTTCTTTGGTATAGAAATAAATAGACCCTTCAGAGGAATTAAACTCAGAAAGTTCAAAGATTAGATAGCTCCAAGATTTAAGGACGTTGACAATCTTTGCCCCACTTCCAATTGCGCTGCTATAACTCATCTGCCCTCGATAAGAACCTGGCTTTAGCACTTGGCTATGCCAATTAATATTTACCCTTTCATTAAGCTCTCGCTCTAGCCCGGCCTCGAGATGCTTTATTAGAGTTTTAGGGCATGAGTAGATATTTAGCCGGCCATGGCAATAGCCGATCTCACTTGGGCTATAGGTAATCAAGAGCTGCTCCTTATATATAAGGACGTATCTATCTCTTAGATGCGACCTTCCCCAGCCCACCTAGCGATAGCGCTCTTGCAATAGGTGAATTCTTGCCATAGTTCCACGCTTATTTCAATAGATCAGGACGTTTGCCCCTTTTTTGATATTCGTACCTTCAGGGTAGGCTTGGCGCTAGTCCAACGCTTATCAGTACCCGCTTGATAGCTTTCGCTTGAATCGGTATCGCTGTAGAACGGAAAGACTGGCGAACGTGGAATTCACGTTTGTCCCCAAAATACCGAAGGAAAGTTATAAATGGCAACAGGTACAGTTAAGTGGTTCAACTCTGAAAAGGGTTTTGGTTTCATCGCTGTTGATGGTGGCGGACAGGACGTATTCGTTCATTACTCTGCTATCCAAGGAAACGGCTACAAGTCCCTTGAAGAGGGTCAGTCAGTAACGTTTGAAGTTGTCCAGGGACCAAAGGGTCCTCAGGCAGATGCAGTTACTGCTAACTAATTACACTAACTAGTTATAGAAAAGCCCCAGAGAAATCTGGGGCTTTTTTTATTTCCCAGCCTTAGCCTTTGCATTAGCAACAGCTTTTGCTGGAGATAAATCCTTGCCCGCTTTCCAAGCATCTAAATACTTCCAAGGAGCAACAACTCCTCGTCTGATTTCCCAATCTCCTGGCTGCGTTTGATAAGAGATTCCAAAGTGGAGATGTGGGCGAGGAACTCCCCTAGCGCTACCGCTAGTTCCAATTTCACCTAGCTTCTGACCAACTTCAACTCGAAGCCCAGGAACAATTTCTTTCATAACTTTAGAGAGATGTGATCCGTAGTAGCGCACACCATCATCGCCGATTAGAGAGATTGAGCGACCGCCACGGTGTTGACCTAAATTAGTTTTACCGCTCCAGAGATCTTTTCTACTTACATCTTGAATTACTCCCCCAATAGGAGCCACAAATGAGCAACCGAGCTCTGCCTTGATATCAGTTGCCGGATAATCATGATGATACTTTCCATAGACTGTTTCGCAGCCAACTACAGGATAGGTATAGATGGGGGCGGCAGAACTTGGTGATAAATTAGCGAAAAGTAGAGTTAGAACTAGCCATGTTTTCTTCATTTAAAGGCCGCCTTATCTAATCTTGCTGTAACCATCATGTGAGGAACTGTTAGCGCCCAGACCACAACCAGCGAGAGCCAGAGCAGTTCATCGCTAAGTCTTTCAGGGCTAAAGGCAGCAAGTGCTAGCGACACTATGAAAGTGCCCACAAGTGCAGGCAGGCCCGGAATGACTGCTTGGAGAAATGCTTTAGCTGAATTGCCTTGAGTAACAAAGCTCTGCGAACTCTTTAGATTTAACGTCAGCCTTGCCGTGTGGCGCATCGCATGCCAGAGACCAAAGTAGGCAGCAAAGGCAACAAGTGGCGGAGTAAGGGTTGCTAAAAGAAAGAGAATTGAAAGATCTAACCCATCTCGAAAGCGCTTGGATAAGAGCTGGATTATTAGAGCGAGGAGAAAGAAAATAGTTACTAAGTTATTTAGCTCTTCGGCAAATCCCCCATGCCAATTTAATAGAGCTGGATTTACTGCATTAAGAGCTGAGGTGCTCATCTGATTTGTTAGCGGAATTACTACCGGTATTAATCCAGCACTTCCTGCATAAAAGAATTGAGCTAAACGAGGTGAAGCGCTTTGATTGGCCGATCTATCTAACTCTGAAATAAATGCAGCATCGCCAATTCCAAAGTGAAGGGCGCTCATTGCCACCACAGCGATAAAGCCGGCAGTATTCCAATTAAGAATTGCCCAAACTGCAATGATTGCAATTGCAACATAAATTGCAATAAATAATGTCATCTTTATAACTGAGGAGCGCGGAAGAGTAACTAGATGATCTAGCGCGCCATGGGGAATCCCAATCGCTAAAGCGATCAAAGCAATTATTACTTGCCAGGTAATTGTTGATTCATCAATCAATTGCGAGAAGACAAGAGAGAGCAGTAGAACAAAAGTTGCGGCTAGGCTTGAAAAGCTCCTGGTGCTTGTAAAGATCCTCTTTTGTGCAAGCGACATATAGGCAGATTAGCAAAACCGCATTGGTCAATATGAGAAACTATCGAAATGTCGCAGGGTTTAGAGCTTGCCAACTGGTCATATGTTGCAATGTTGCTATTTACTCTCATCGGATCTTGGTGGCTGGAGTTTGCATTTAAAATCAAAGTGCTCCGCCGTCCTAAAAAATTGCTTCTATCGATTCTTCCCATAAGTGTTTTCTTTCTTACCTGGGATGCTTTTGCAATCTACCAAAAGCATTGGACCTTTGATCCAGATCAAATCTTGGGATTTTATGGACCCTTAGATATTCCACTAGAGGAGTTTGCTTTTTTTGTAATCATTCCAATTGCAGCAATTCTTACCCTAGAGGGCGTTAAAGTTGTTCTGAATAGGATTAAGAGATGAGATTTGAACTCTCCTACACTCAGATAACGGTCTATGCCTTGATTCTCACTATCTTCTTTGACATGTTTATTACTAAAAACTCGCTTCTTTCCACATTGAGATTTTGGTTTAGCTATTTCATCATTTTGCCATTTCAACTCTTTACTAATTGGTGGCTCACTTCGCGAGAGATTGTCATCTATAACAGTGAGTCAATAATTGGATTGCGTCTTGCGGGAGCGCCGATTGAAGATTTGATCTTTGGCTTTGCAATGATTTTGGCAGTGATGAGTCTTTGGGAATCAAAAACTAATGCAGGTAAGATTCGATGATGTCCTTAAATAGATTCAAGGTTGCTCGGTTTTCCCTATTAGCTCTCTTTGGAATTGTCACAGTGCTCCAGCTTTTTTCATTTCCTGGTCAATTCGCACATATGCGTCGCGTCAATGGGCTATCACTGCTCATTGAAATTCTACTAACTCTGGTAGTTGTAGCACTCTTTGCCTGTGCACAGGTTGCTATAATTTCACTCTGGAAAATAATTAGCGAAACCGAGCAAGGTAGGTTTCACTCCACTGCAAGCTACCTTTGGATGAATCGTTTGATACTTAGCTTTAAAGCTGCCGCGTTTTTTCCGATTTTATTAATTCTTATAGTGGCCCCAAAGGCTGATGATCCTGGAGTGATGGTTCTTTTGATTGCAATTACGCTCTTTGTCTCAGCTCTCTTTCAAATTAGCTCGATATTTCGCGATCAGATTCAAAGAAAAGAAACGAATTAGATTCGGCTAGACTGCGCACGTTGGGGGCAGTAGCTCAGTTGGTTAGAGCCCCGGACTCATAATCCGGTCGTCGTAGGTTCGAGCCCTACCTGCCCCACTTGATCAATTGAGCGTAAATGCTCTCAAGTCCTCCTGTGAACTCTTAGCCCTGCGCTGATACGCTCACCCTCAATTCCTCCCCACATCACTTCCAAGTCATGAAAGGTAAGAATGAAAAAATCAAGAATTATTGCTTTCGCCGCTCTGGCATCTCTTACGCTCTCTCTTCTCTCAGCGATTGCTCCAGCTCAAGCAGCTCGTGATCTAAAGGGAAGTAAATGTGCACAAGAGGGATTAGTTCGCACAATTCAAGGCGTTACCTACACATGCGAGCGCGTTAGCGGATCTTTGCAGTATGCCCAGGGACGTAAACTCTCTGGAACACTAAATGTTCTCTGCACACCACAAGAATCCTGGTGCGTTGCAATGACACAGGCATTCCAAGCAAAAACTGGAATCACTACAAAATTTATTCGCCTCTCATCAGGTGAAGCTCTAACTCGTCTAATTGCTTCCAAAAATAATCCAGAGTTTGATGTCTGGACTGGCGGACCGAATGACAGCCATATCTCAGGTCGAATTCAAGGAGTTCTAGATACTTACAAGTCGCCAACTAGAAATATGCTCAAGAAGCAGTTCCAAGACAGCGATGGTTATTGGACCGGTATTTATATGGGAGCTCTAGGTTTCTGTTCAAATACCAATGAGCTAAAGCGTCTTGGTCTTCGCGCTCCAACAAGTTGGAATGACCTTCTAGATCCTAAGTACAAGGGCAACATCATGATGGCCCACCCTGGCACTTCAGGTACTGCATACACCGCACTCTGGTCACAGGTATTGCGCCTTGGATCTCAAGATGCAGCGATTGCTTACATGAAAGATCTAAACAAGAACATTCTTAGCTACACCAGAAGCGGCGCTGGTCCAACCGGTCCACTTGGTCGCGGCGAAGTTGCAACTGGTTTGGTCTTCTCTCACGACTGCACCGCAGCAAAACTTCGTGGCAATCCATTAGTCGTCTCCTTCCCTAAAGAAGGAACTGGCTTTGAAATTGGTGGAATTGCTCTAGTTAAGGGCGCCAAGAACGCAGAAGCTGCTAAGGCTTATATTGATTTCTCACTATCGGCTGAAGCGCAAAATCTTGGACCTGCAAAGGCTGAGTCTTTCCAGATTCTTACCAATCCAAATGGAAAGTATGACCGACGAATGGTCAACTTAAGCAAGGTTACTTTGCTTGATTATCAAGCAGAGGCAGCAGGAGTTGCAGCAGTTGCACTCAAGGCTCGCTTCGATAAGGAAGTAGCGCTAACTTCATCCGCTAAGTAACCTAGTAATATAAGTAACGTAGTTCGAGGGGTTCTGAAATAACTTTCAGAGCCCCTCACTACTAATATGAGTTAAGGAGCAGTTTTTTGAGCATTAAAGCCAGTGGAGCGAAATACGACATCTTCACAAAGATTGCTCTAATTCTGGTTATTTTCATCATCGGATTTTTAATAATCCTGCCTCTAATAAATATCTTAATTTATTCCACGCAGCCTTCAGGCAGCGCCATCATTACTGGATCTTTTAGCGATGTTGTCACTAGGAATATTATTTGGAATACCGTAAAGCTAGGTCTTACGGTGGCGGCACTTGGAACTGTTCTGGGTTTCATCATGGCCTACACCCAAGCTCGAGTTGAGTTTAGAGGCAAGAAAATTCTTCATATCATCAACTTAATTCCAATCATTTCTCCGCCATTTGCTTTTGCTACCGCAATCATTGTGCTCTTTGGCCGAAGTGGAATGATCACTAGAGGTGTATTTGATTGGCGCCCAACACTCTATGGCTTTCCAGGACTGGTTCTAGTTTTAACTCTCTCATTTTTTCCAATTGCTTATATGAATCTCTTAGGAATGCTAAGAAGCCTTGATCCTGCCCTAGATGAAGCTGGTTCAAGTCTTGGTGCTAATAAGGCCAGAATATTTAGAACCGTGACTCTTCCACTTTTGATTCCAGGATTTGCTGGGTCATTTTTACTGCTATTTATTGAATCGATTGCCGATTTAGCAAATCCGATAATTATCGGTGGTAATTACACAGTTCTTGCCTCACGGGCTTATATGGCAATTAATGGTGATTACGACATCTCACTTGCTGCAGGTTATTCCTCGCTGCTTTTATTACCCGCGCTTCTTGTATTTTTGGTCCAACGCTATTGGGCCCAGAAGAAGAGTGTGGTTTCAGTAACTGGAAAGCCAAGTGGCCGTCCAACTCTAGTTACATCTAGGGGCGCAAAATTCTTCTTGCTCTCGGTAACAGGATTACTCACAACTCTTATTGTTATGGTCTATGCAACTGTGATCTTTGGCGCATTTGTAAAGATCATTGGAGTAAATAATGAATTCACTTTAGAAAACTTCCGCTATCTCCTCGGTGGTTTTGCCAATGGAGCGATTAAGACAACAACGATGCTTGCTCTCATAGCCACTCCCCTAGCTGGAGTTTTCGGTATGTTGATTGCATGGCTAGTTATTAGAAAAGTTAAGCGAGGCTCTGAAGCGCTAGATTTCTTAGGTATGTTGGGTATCGCAGTTCCTGGAACAGTTATCGGTATTGGATATGCCATCACCTATAACGATCCGGTAAAAGTTGCTGGCGTAACAGTATTTCCTCAAGTTGCAGGGGGAGCTGCTCTACTTGGTGGCTCTATTGCAATTGTTATGGTCTACATCATTAGATCAAGTCCAGCAGGACAACGTTCTGGTATTTCTATGTTGCAACAGATTGATCCCTCAATTGAGGAAGCATCTGCCTCACTTGGTGCACCTGGCGGTAAGACATTCCGCCTAATTACCCTTCCGCTCATTAGCGGCGCATTCTTATCAGGACTTATGTACGCCTTTGCTCACTCGATGACCACGCTATCTCCCATCATCTTCCTGGTAACCCCAGATACATCAATACTTACCCAGAAGATTCTGGCTGAGGCAGACCAGGGTAGATACGGCAATGTTTTTGCCCTCTGCTGCATTTTGATTTTAATTATTTTAGTAATTGGCAGCTTAATCAATCTGCTAGTACGCAGAAGTCAAGTTTCAATAGAACGCCCGATGGTGACAGGACGCTAAGGAGAAATAATGAAGAATAAATCAGGAAGACTAAACCTTGATGCCCTTACTAAGGAGTTTGGTAATGACAAAGAGAAGGTAGTGGCGGTGCGCCAACTTTCGCTGACTATCAATCCTGGTGAGTTTGTCACCCTGCTTGGCCCATCTGGCTGTGGCAAAACAACTGCACTTCGAATGATTGCTGGATTTGAAACCCCAACTAGTGGAAAAGTTCTGCTAGATGGCGAAGATCTAAGTTCACTAACACCAGATAAGCGCCCGATGGGAATGGTTTTTCAATCTTATGCATTGTTTCCTCATCTTAGCGTCTTTGACAATGTTGCCTATGGCCTAAAAATTAAGAAGATGTCAGCAGCTGCAATAAAAGAAGCGGTTGGTGAAGTCCTAAATTCCATGAGTCTTTCCCATCTTGCAAATCGCGCTCCTAATCAATTATCAGGTGGACAACAGCAAAGAGTTGCTCTTGCTAGAGCAATGGTTGTTAGACCTAAAGTTCTTTTATTCGATGAGCCACTTTCAAATCTTGACGCCAAATTGCGAGCGCAGATGCGAATTGAGATTCGCTCAATTCAACAAAAACTAGGCATTACCAGCATCTTTGTGACGCATGATCAGGATGAAGCGATGAGCCTCTCTGATCGGATTGTTGTTATGCGGAATGCAGTTGTGGAGCAAGTTGGCACACCTGATGAGGTTTATCGCAGACCAGCAACGGTATTTGTTGCTGATTTCATTGGGCGCTCAAACTTCTTAGCAGTTGAAACTTTTAGCAAAGCTGCAGAAAACAAGGCCAAAATCGAGGTTAGTGGCAAGAAAATGGTAGTTGCTGCTCACTCAAAAGCCCTTTCTTCAAGCAAGCCAGTCTTATTGGTTCGTCCTGAATCAATCTTGGTCACCTCTGCAAAGAGCAGAAGTTCAAAGCCTGGAAAGGGTGAAGGATTAGTTGAAAATGTTGTTTTCTATGGAAATCACGTTGAATACACCTTAGATACTGATGAGGGAAGAATTATCTCAGTTGTCTCAGATCCAATTTATGATGAGATTGTTCCGGTTGGAAAAATAGCTAAGTACTCATTTGATCCATCAAGAGCGTGGCTACTTCCATCCCAATCTAGCCAGGATGTTACAGAGAGCAGAAAATGAGCCCGCTTTCCTACCTTAGATACTTAGCCTATGCGCTCTTTGCCCTTGGCCTAATTAATCTACGTTACCAAACTGGAGCTAGCGACCTTGTCTTAAAAACAGTGTTAATTTCAGGAACAGGTGTAATCATCTTTACCCTGACCTATCTAAATTTCGGTAAAGCCTTTCTAGCAAAGTCTTTTGGCAGAACAATTACCTGGATTATCGGTATTGCCGCCATTATCTTTGCGATCATTAATTAGCATAAAATTATGGAATTAGCTGAGATTAAATCTCGCTGGAATGATGTCCTAGATCTTCTCGAGCGTGAAAATCGCGTGGCATGGCTGGCATTCTTTGATGCCAGATTGGTGAGCTTTAGTAACAATGAACTTAAACTTTCCTTCATTGATGCTGAGAAGTTAAGCGGAGCACATAACTATGCTCAGGTGAGAAAAGATTCTCACCGCCACGCCTTAGAAGCTGCAATAGAAGAGATTTTTGGAGTAAGTATCGTCATAATTACCGAGTGATTTCTCCCCGCCGCGTATCCCTTCTCTTACTCATTTGGGCGCTACTAGCCAATATCAGCTCCCCTATTTCGCAGGCGGCGACAACTTCATCCTTTAATTTAACTCAGACTCCTGCATTTCCTGATTACAAAGTAACTTTTCATGGCGTTATTAAGCCGAAGGTAAAAAATGCAGTGGTAAAAATTGATGTAAAAATTGGCAACTCTTGGAGTGATACCCGCCTTAGAACTAAATCAACCCCAAGCGGAGCCTGGAAGATTCAAGCAAGAGCTACAGCCCTTGCTGCCAACGCAACTTATCGAGCAAAAGTGATTATTGGAGGAAAAACACTCACCACAAAGACTAAGCGAATTGTGATTGAGCAGAACCCAGCCATTTCTACTCCAGATGAATTAATCTCACTTAGCGGTCCTGGCGGTCGCATTCATGGCACTGATATAAGCCGCTGGCAGCATCCGCAAGATAAACCGATTGACTTTGTGAAGATGTATAACGCAGGAATTAGATTTGTAATGATTAAAGCCTCTGATACAAGAGATGATGCTGACGCACTTGCTCTTAAGTATCTCTTGATGGATCGTGATGCAGCCCAAGCGGCAGGTATCTATACCGGTTATTACCACTACACAATATTGCCTAATACCACCAATAAAGAATTCGTAATTCTTGATGCCAAAGCTCAAGCTCAAAAAGCGTTGTGGCGACTCACTAGCCTTGGTGGCTATACCGAGCGAGATCTGCCATACGCACTTGATTTGGAATATAACTGTGTGCAAGTTACCAACGGCAGCTGCGTTAAGTATGCACCAAAGTCTGTAGTAACGCTCTGGGCTGAAACTTGGCTTGAAACGATGTATGAAAAAACAGGCCGTAAGCCGTTTCTTTATTCTTATCCCACATTTCTAGAGCAAGCTATGGTAAGAAGTGAAAAATTACGCCAATATCCACTATGGAAAGCACAATACGGGATCAATCCTGCAGATCCGATTGCTGAGCCAGGGAGAAAGGCATTTGGCTGCTTTGTTCACTCTTGGTCAACTGCCAACTGCTCATCGCTCTGGCAAATTTGGCAGTATTCATCGTGCGGAATTGGCGAGAAATATGGAGTGCCATCACCAAGGGTCGATTTAAATGTATTTAGAGGAGATAGCGCTTCATTCCTTCAATTAACAAGAGGTATCTGGACCCCTGCTGTTGGCGATTATCTTCCGGTCAAGGAACCGACCACTCTGCTTATCACCAGCGTTAACGCAACTAGCACCGATAAGCCGGTGAAGATTAAGGTGGAAGTTAAACGCCCAAGCGGAGAGCCTGTTGTTACTGGAACCGTAGCTTTTAGGAGAAGTCCTGTTGAGGGCGGGGGCCCAGTTGTTAAAGTGGAACAGAACCCAGTCCGAGATAGGGCTGGGATCTGGACTCTAACTCTAAGGAATCTTCCTGCAGGTCTTACGCAAGGATATGTCGCATTTGTTGATCAAACTGGAACGCACTTAGAAAATCGCCAAGACTTATCAATTAATCTGATTCAAGGACCTGAAGTTGTTGTTACTCCAACGCCAAAGCCGAGTAAGCCGGTAGTGCCTTTTGATTCTTGCAAGAATCAAATTAAGAATTAACCTACTTTACTCTCTATCTGAGTAGCTCTCTCTAAATTTTTCTTTTGACGAAGGATTATCTGCTCATACTCATTAATAGATTTGGCAATCTCTTTCTTTTCAAGCCCTACATACTTACCAAGGAGTTCGCCTAGATAGCTAGTAATACTCAGCCCAGAGTCATTTGCTTCAAATGCAATACGAGTTCTTCTTGATAACAAATCATCGATAGTTAGAGCTGCTTCATGGGTAATGGCATAGAGCGCTTCTGCTTTTATATATAGCAAGCCTTCAATTAGAGGCTCAAGCAGTGAAGTATCTTCTTTTGCTGGAGCTAAGACTTCATCAAATAAAGATCCGTAGCGATCAAGAAGATGTCTGATGGTTTCTTCAGATAGACCATACTCTTTAGCAAGTTTTGGAATCTTATTTATCAATACTGAATAACCTTCAGCGCCAATGATGGCAAGGTTTTCAGTTGTTGAATCAGGAACGATTCTCCTTAAGTGATTTACAGCTTCATCAACTGCATCCTCTGACATCACGCGATATGTGGTGTATTTACCGCCAGCGATTGAAACAAAGCCAGGTGCAGGGCTATCAACGACATGCTCTCTAGATAATGTAGTTGTTGGTGAGTCAGGATCAGTTGAAACAAGTGGACGAAGGCCTGCAAATACACCGACTACTTGATCGCGTCTTAGTTTGGGCTCGAGTACTCGATTAGCTTGATTAATTATGTATGAAACATCATCGCTACTTGCTAGTGGCTCCTCTTTACTCTCTTGGTAATCAGTATCGGTTGTGCCAACTATCCATTGCTCGCCCCAAGGGATGATGAAAAGCACAGAAACATCGGTCTTAATAATTACGCCACTTTGAGAGTTTATTGCGCTCTTGGGCACAACAATGTGTGAACCCTTCGACATGCGAACCTTATAACCGGCTTTAAGTCCAAACTTCTCATGGAGCTGATCACTCCAAACCCCTGATGCCATAATCGTGGCTTTTGCACGGACTTCAATTACCTCATCACTAATTAAATCTCTAATCTTTGCGCCAACTACTCGCTTACCATTTTTTACAACTTCTTCACATCTAGTTCTTGTGGTAATAACTGCGCCATATTTAGCAGCAGTTCTTGCAATGCTCATGGTGTGTCGAGCATCATCTACTTGAGCATCAAAGTATTGAAATCCTCCAGTTATTACATCAAGGCGCAGTGATGGCGCAATCTCGCTTACCTTCTTCTGGGATAAGTGTTTATGCCAAGGAAGCGCTCTCTTAAAGCCTCGTAGCGCGTCATAGAGCGCCATTCCAGCTCCCACATAAGTTCTCTCAATTAGTTTTTCATGGAGTGGATAGAGAAATGAAACTGGCTTCACCAAGTGCGGTGAGAGCGTAGTGACCATTAACTCTCGCTCATAAAGCGCCTCTCTTACAAGGCGAAAATCATATTGTTCAAGATAGCGAAGTCCGCCATGAATTAACTTTGAAGATTTGGAGGAAGTTCCTGATGCGAAGTCTCCGCTTTCAACTAAAGCAACGCTTAGCCCTCGTGATGCAGCATCAAGAGCAATTCCCACGCCATTAATTCCGCCGCCAATTACCAAAATATCAAATTCGCTCTCACTCAAAGCAGCAATGGCGGAGCCTCGGGTGGCGATATTCAGGCTGGAATTAGATATGGACACGCCCCTTAGGATACGGGCTATGGGCTACATCGGCGCTCTCGACCAAGGGACCTCAAGCACTCGTTTCATAATCTTTAATCAAACTGGTCAAATCGTTGGACAAGAACAATTAGAACACTCTCAAATTCTCCCCAAAGCAGGTTGGGTGGAACATGATGGTGCGGAAATCTGGCGAGCTTGCATCAGTGTTATTACTGGCGCGTTAAAGAGGGCTGGTATTCAAGGCTCAGATTTGAACTCAATTGGAATAACAAACCAGAGAGAAACCACTCTTATCTGGGATAAGAGCACCGGACTACCCCTTCATAACGCAATTGTCTGGCAAGACACAAGGACGGCAGAGTTTCTAAACGCCTTAAGTGATCAGGTTAAAGAAAAGATCGTCTATAAAACAGGCCTTGCTATCGCCCCATACTTTTCAGCAAGCAAGATTAATTGGCTAATTAAGAATTCTCCCGAAGTTGCCCTGGCAATAAAGGATGGAAGGGCGCTGGCAGGAACCATTGATTCTTGGCTGCTATGGAATTTAACGGGTGGAGTAAATGGCGGGGTCCACTACACCGATGTGACCAATGCCAGTAGGACGCTACTTATGAACCTTGAGAGCCTTGATTGGGATGGTGAGCTGTTAGAAATCTTTGAAATTCCTCGTCAGATACTTGCTGAAATCAAATCTTCTTCGCAAGTTTATGGCCACAGCATGAGTAATGGACCACTTGCAAGCGCTGTTCCAATCTCTGGAATTCTTGGCGACCAACAAGCAGCGATGGTCGGGCAGACTTGTTTTGAACTTGGAGAATCAAAGACAACCTATGGCACCGGAAACTTTGCTCTGCTAAATACTGGAACCCAAATTGTTAGATCTAAGCATGGCCTATTAACAACGCTCTGCTATAAATTTGGTGACGACAATGCTCGATATGCACTTGAGGGCTCTGTAGCGGTTACTGGATCTGCTATCCAATGGCTTAGGGATCAATTAGGCATTATTACTTCAGCTCCCCAAGTTGAAGAGTTAGCAAAGAGCGTTAGTGATAATGGTGGGGTTTATTTTGTTCCTGCATTTTCAGGACTCTTTGCTCCTTACTGGCGAAGTGATGCAAGAGGGGTAATTGTTGGATTAAGTAGAGCTGCTACCAAAGCACACCTTGCCAGAGCAGCACTTGAAGCAATCTGTTATCAAACTCGCGATGTATTAGATGCGATGAGCGCTGATAGCAATGTTGCTCTCACTGAAATTAGAGTAGATGGCGGAATTACTGCTAATGAATTATGTATGCAGATGCAGGCAGATATTATGGGAGTAGAAGTAATTCGGCCGGTGATAATTGAAACGACCGCCCTCGGCGCTGCCTATGCAGCAGGACTTGCAACAGGTTTTTATAAAGATACTAGTGAGCTAAAAGCCAAGTGGCGCGAAGATAAGCGCTTTAAGCCAGATAAAGCCAGCGCGCTTGCAACTACAGGATTTAAGAATTGGAAGAAAGCCATTGAAAAGACTCTAAACTGGCTTGATTAAAGCGCAGTTATTTCAATTAAAAGCGCTGATGCTGGGCGCAGGATTGGCGCGCTAAGGCCAATATTTTCAAGCTCTGAACCAGTTAATTCAAGACCAGTGGTAATCCATTTGGGCGGCTCGATAGCCATGAAATTTGATTTTTGACCTCCACTTAAAACCTTAACACTGTATCTGCGATCAGAATCAAGTCCTCTTATGCGCATGCGCGGCGCGTGAGACTCTGGAATGGTCTCAAGACATGAGAATGAAAATAGCGCTGATTTCTTATCACTAGAAATGACGCCATTGAGATAGTGAGAATCCTTTGGATAATCGATGCGGATAACATCCCCGCTATGAAGAAGTTTGCGCTTTGATTTATAGAGAGTAATCCAGCTCTTTAATTCAGCTATCTCACTGCTAGAAAGTTGAGTGATATCTCGCTCTACACCTGCGTGGCCAAAGAGAGCAGTTAGAGCTCTAAAAGAAAATGAGATAGATCTTCCAGTTTGATGACCAGGATCTGCTCCAATATGAGTTCCGAGCAACTCAGGCGGAATAAATTGCGCGCTCCATCTCTGAATTCTGGCTCGCTCAAGAGCGTCATTATTATCGCTGGTCCAGAAGCGGTCGACTAAATCAATAATTCCTAGATCGATTCTTGCTCCCCCTGAAGCGCAAGATTCAATCTCTAGATTTTTATGGCGCTTCTTTAGTTCAGCAAAGAGACGATAAAGTCCTTGAGTTTGCTTTCTTATTGCAGCTCGGTTATTTGAGCCCGCATCAATAAGAACTCGATTGTGATCCCACTTGATATAAGTAATCTGGTATTGAGTAAGAATTTTGTCTACTGAATCTAAGACATAGTTATATGCATCTTGATTATCAAGGTTTAGGACCAACTCATGGCGCCACGTTGGACCTACTCGATCTCCAACCTTTAATATCCAATTGGGATGTGAGCGATAGAGATCTGAATCAGGATTAACCATTTCGCCTTCAAACCAGAGGCCAAACTCCATTCCTTTATCTCTTATGTAATTAGCAAGTGATCCAAGACCATTTGGCCACACATCTTTGCTTACCTGCCAATCACCAAGGCCGCTTAGATCACTTCTTCTGGAGCCAAACCAACCATCATCTAAAACAACTCGCTCAAAGCCGGCTTCAGCTGCCGTATCAACAATCTTCTTTATCTTCTCCTCATTGTGGTCAAAGTAGATTGCCTCCCACAAATTTAGGGTCATAGGTCGAGGAGTTTTTGGATGCACACTTCTTGCTCTTAAATGCTTATGCATATTTGAGGAAAGTCCATCAAGGCCAGCATTTGAATAGAGAGCAAAGAGATCAGGGGCTCTATAACTCTTACCTTTTTCAAGAATCACTTCGCCTGGAAGAAGTACTTCTCCGGCTGAAATGCTTGCACTTCCCTCATAATTTTTTTCAATGCAATATTGGCTATCCCCACTCCATGCAAGGCTAAGCGCCCAAGATTGTCCTGATGCAAAATTAGTTTCTTTCTCTAAAGCAATCATTCCTATCGTGTAATTATGCCCAGGTCGTCCCTCATGGCTATCTCGAACATATCTGCCAATTGGAATATCTCGCCGCTGCGGATTGCGCTCATTGGACCAGCGCCCAACAAAATCTAAGCTCTGGGTCGCACTATCACTAAGCGGCATCCAATAATTTAACTCATCCAGAAAATAAGTATCTCCAAGGTTTGTTAGTTCTTGCCAGAGCTTTAAAACTCCAAATTGATCTAGGGATGCGCCGATATCAAGAGTTAACTTGGCATCCTTATCTTCTAATTGAATTTGAAAACTACTTTTATCGCTTTTAAATTCTTTGACGCTAAATTTTGTTGACCAATCAAGACCTGCTCTATGTCCCTTTATTGTGGGATATCCCAAATGTCCTCTTGAGTGCTCTCGCATCATTCCTGGATTAGTAACTGCATCAAAATCACTATTTGCAATGGAGCGATCAAAAAGTAGTTCACTTGCCTCGCCCTTAAAACTTGCGCCCCAATATCTAATAACCGGCGCGCCATCTATAACCTCAAGGAGTAAATCAACGCCGCCATTGCTTAGCTGCGCCCTGGCCCCGGCCTTAGATGAAGGTATTGGAGAAGACATACGGGTAGAGTAATAGCCATTATGTCGAGTAAGAAACTCCCCGCAGGCGTTATTCGAAGTGATGCCACGCTCATGGATGGGCGCACCATCCGCTACTACGACACAAAGGGCCAATCTCGCACCGCAGTAGATCAAAGAAGTGGTGAAGAGCAACCAAGTATCGGCGAGATGCGCCTTGATCCATTAAATAATGAATGGGTAGTGATTGCAGCCCATCGCCAGGAACGAGTATTTCTTCCACCTAAAGAATTAAATCCACTGGCTCCAAGTAAGCCAGGTTCACTTACTGAAATTCCAGAAAGTGATTATGAAGTGGTTGTCTTTGATAACCGCTCGCCATCACTTGCCGCTCCCAGATCAAGTTTTGAGGCAATAGATAATCCAGACTTTTCGAGCCCAGCGATTGAATCAGCAGGCAAGTGTGAAGTTATCTGTTTTACATCGGATTATGAAGCCTCTTTTAAAGATCTCTCACACCGCCAGATAAGAACTGTTCTTGAGGCTTGGCGCGATCGCACTGCAGAGCTCTCGGAACTTTCCTATATTGAATATATAGCTGCCTTTGAAAATCGAGGGCAGGAAGTTGGAGTAACTCTTAATCATCCTCATGGCCAGATTTATGCCTACTCCTATCTACCTCCAAAAGCTGAGAGAGCGCTAGCAGTAGCAACTGCTCATAAAAATAAGACTGGAAATATTCTTCTTGAAGATATTTTAGCTAGAGAGCTTTCAGATAAAGTCCGCATCGTGGCTCAAAATGAGGAGTGGGTTGCCTATGTGCCATATGCCTCAAGATATCCATTTGAAATTCATCTTGCACCAAGAAGAAGTGTCCCTGACTTTATAGCTCTTGATGAAGCTGCATCAGATGCATTTGCTCCTCTTGCTAAAGAAGTTTTACTTAGACTTGATGGAGTCTTTGGTGTAACGATGCCCTACATCGCCTCCTGGCATCAAGCGCCAGTAAGAGTCGGTCGTGATGTAACGCGTCTGCATTGGCAGATAGCCTCAGTTAGACGAGCTCCAGGAAAGTTAAAGTATTTAGCAGGATCTGAATCTGCATTTGGTGCATTTATGATGGATCTAAAGCCAGAGCAATCTGCGGCGCAGCTGCGCGATGTGGCGCTTTAAAACAAAGTGGAAATAACAGAGTTATTCACTAAAGGCTTTGGCTATCCCCCTGCAGTAGTAGCAAGCGCTCCAGGTCGAGTGAACTTGATTGGCGAACATGTGGATTACAGTGGGGGTTTTGTTCTCCCCTTCGCTATCGATGCAGTAACTATGTGTGCAGTTTCCAAAAGAGATGACAGAAAAATAAGAATTATTTCAGCGCAGAAGAAGAATGAAATGATTGAAAGTAATTTAGAAGCAATCGCTGCAAAAGATGGATCTACCTGGTCGAGATATATCTATGGTGTTATCTGGGCGATGGAAATAGATTCTGGCCTTGATATCTATATCGATGGAAAGGTGCCACTTGGCGCTGGATTATCTTCTTCAGCTGCCCTTGAGTGCTCACTTGCTACCGCACTAAATCATCTATTTCACTTAGAAAAAACTTTACCTGAGTTAGCTCGCCTGACCCAGAGAGCAGAAAATGAGTATGTCGGAGTGCCTTGCGGAATTATGGATCAATCAATTTCGCTAATGGCAAGAGCTGGTTATGGACTATTACTTGATTGCCAGGATCTCTCAACTAGGCATATCAAAATTGATTTTGCTTCAAACTCTTTACGGCTTTTGATAATTGATACCCAGGCCCACCACGCCCTAACAGATGGCGGATATGCCAAGAGACGTGAGAGCTGCGAGGAGGTAGCAAAAATCTTTTCTATTCCATCTCTTCGCCAGTTAACTATGGATAACCTGCTATCCCACAAATCAAAGCTAAGCGATATTCAATTTAAACGAGCGCGTCATGGCGTAAGTGAGATGGACCGAGTTTTAGATGCCACAAAGGCCCTTGAGGCGGGAGATTTTAAAGCTCTTGGTCAGTTATTAAATCAATCTCATAACTCGCTTCGAGATGATTATGAAGTCTCATGCCCTGAATTAGATCTAGCCGTTGATACCGCACTTAACTCTGGAGCCCTAGGGGCAAGAATGGTTGGCGGCGGTTTTGGCGGAAGCGCTATTGCGCTAATTAATGAAAGTGATGCAGGAGCAATTTCTCTAGCAATAGAGAAAGCTTTTGCTCAAAGTGGATTTAAAGCGCCTAGATTTTTTGATTCGCTACCAAGTGATGGAGCTAAAGTTATTTCTTAAACGACCGGCGTTACTGAGATGACTTCAACGCCGCCAATTGCACTTAATACATTCACTAAATCTTGCGGATCACTTCCTGGAAATGCCACCGTAATGTCATCTATTCCTCGCCCGCCTTCAGATGAGAGAACAACAAGGCCGCGAATATCTCCGCCAGCAAAACCAATTGCAGATGCCACAGCGCCTAAAGATCCTGGGCGATCAGGAAGTGCTACACGAATACGGACCATTGCCATAGGGATGAGTCTAAATGAAAAGCTCCCTGACTTGGACTCGAACCAAGAACCTGCCGGTTAACAGCCGGCTGCTCTGCCAATTGAGCTATCAGGGATCGTTCAGCGGCTAAATCTAGGTCAGAGACTCCCCAAGCGCCAATTCTCGCTGGGCCCGCCTCTTTGCCTCCATCTCAACTAACCTTGAAAACATCTGATTGTATTCACTCTCACTCTCAAGCGGATTTAATCGCTGGAGGCTTGATTTCACTTCAGCGATAGATCTGGCAAGTGCTACCTCGTTTAATCTGGCAGTAATACTTGAGACATAGCGATCTGAGATTTCACCATCGGTACGTATTGGTTCAACCATTAACTCAGTGATAAATGACTTAAGTTCATCAGAGCCTGTCGCCTCTAAATTAACTGCCATCAAATCCTCTTGGGTATCAATAAATTCTCTTAGCTTGATATAGGCAGGATGTGAAAAGGCATTCTTTTCTAACTCTGGCCAATTTCTAACTAGCGCTGGCATCTGCAGACGAACCTTTAGAACTTCTCGCTCAAGAATTAATCTTGGCTCACTTGGATCTGGCCGCCATTGCTCGCCAGCTAGCGCAGCATCAATACTTGCCGGCTTAGTTGAAGTGTTTTTCTTCACCGCAGCCATGACAACTTCAACTTCCATCCCAAGCCAGCCAGCAAGAGATCTTGCATACTCTGGTCTTAGTGAGGCATCTCGAATCTTTCCAATAAGAGGCGCAGCAGCATTTAGCGCTTGAACTCTGCCATCGGCATTGCCTAAATCAAATTGTTTTATAGAGCTCTTGATTGCAAACTCAAAAAGTGGGACCCGTCTTGCAATGAGATCGCGAAGAGCAGCATCTCCCATCTCTTGCCTTAAATCAGATGGATCTAACCCACTTGGCTCAACTGCGACATAGGTTTGAGTAACAAATTTCTGGTCATCGCCAAAAGCACGAAGCGCTGCTTTCTGTCCAGCAGCATCGCCATCAAATGTAAAGATCACCTCGCCGCGGAATGCATCATCATCCATTAATAGCCTTCGCAATATCCTTATATGCTCATCACCAAAGGCGGTTCCACAGGTAGCAACGGCGGTTGGTATTCCTGCTAAGTGCGCTGCCATTACATCGGTATAGCCCTCAACTATTACTACCTGGCGCTTCTTTGCTATCTCCTTCTTGGCCTTATCAAGACCATAGAGAACTTGGCTCTTTTTATAGATCGAAGTCTCAGGGGTATTTAGATACTTCGGACCAGTATCTTCTTCATCACTTGCTAATTTCCTAGCGCCAAAACCAACTAAATCACCAGAGATATCCCTGATGGGCCAGATCAAACGATTTCTAAAGCGATCAATAGCTCCTTTGGTTCCCTCTTTCGTTAATCCTGCGAGAAGAAGCTCCTCTGCGCTAAAACCTTTTCCAAGTAAGAATTTACTTAACGCATCCCATTGATCAGGGGCGTAGCCAATTTCAAATGATTGGCTAGCAGTTTTATCAAAGCCACGTTTAATTAGTAGCTCTCTGGCATGGCTTGCAGTAGGAAGTTGTAGTTGCTCTTGATAAAAAAGTGATGCTTGGCTATTTGCTTCAAGAAGTCTAGAGCGCTGAACTGTTGGAGCCTTTGCTCCGAAACTACTTTGTTCATAAGTTAACTGATAACCAATTCTTGAAGCTAATCTTTCGATAGTTTCAGTAAAACTCAAATGATCAATCTTCATAATAAAGGCAATGACGTCTCCACCTTCTTGGCAGCCAAAGCAATGAAAATATCCTCTAGCAGGAGTTACATGAAATGAGGGGCTCTTCTCATCATGGAATGGACATAACCCTTTCTTCTGTCCCCCACCAGCGCTCTTTAGTTGGACATAATCACCGACAACTTCATCAATTGGTGAATGATCGCGAACATAGCTCACATCGGTATCGCGAATTCGTCCAGACATGGCTGTAATCCTAAGCCCCAATCAATTTCTCATGGAGGGCGTATGCACCCATATCTGTTAATGAAGCCACCTGATCAATTACTACGCGCATTTTTGCCTCAGCGCTCTCTGCGACCTGCCATTGCTGGAGGAAGAAACTCTCAAGACTTGCTGGGGCAAGGCGGCTTACAGCCTCAACTAATTCAATAATTACCTCTTCTTGTCTTGCATAACGCTCCTTGGATACTTCTGCGCCGATTATGTAGTAACCCGCCATTGATTTAAGCAGCGCTACCTCAATTCTTACCTCACGCGGAACAATCAGATTTGCTTGATATCGAGTTAAATTCCCCTCGCCATATCTCTCTCTTGTGGCTCGCTCTGCATAGAGAGCGAAGCGACCTATTAATTGACTGGTCAAATCCTTTAACTGAGCAAGGTGTCTATGGCTTCTATCAAATTCTTTTGGCCAGCATGAGAGATTATGCAAAGAGTTAAGAGCAGATTTAGCCTCTTGCTCACTCAAATCAGGTAGGTAATCTCTAATTGCAGTCTGATAGAGATGCTCTAGATCGTCATTCAACTTTGAAATATCAATCTGTCCAGTAACTAGGCCATCTTCTAGGTCATGAACGCTATATGCCACATCATCGGACCAATCCATAATCTGGGCTTCCATGCACGTTCTTGATTCTAGAGATTCTTGCCTGACCCAATTAAATATCTCTAAGTCATCTTGATAAACGCCAAACTTATCTGGATTTTCTTTACTGCTCCAAGGATATTTTGTTGCCGCATCAAGGGTTGCTCGAGTTAGATTTAAGCCAACAGAGAGTCCATTTTGATCAACGGTCTTTGCTTCAATTCGAGTTAATAACCTAAAGCTCTGCGCATTACCTTCAAAGCCGCCGATATCTCTAGCAATCTTTGCAAGTGCTTTCTCGCCGTTATGCCCAAATGGCGGATGTCCTAAATCATGAGCCAGACAGGCGCTTTCTAGAAGGTCAGGATCTGCGCCAAGGGCGGCGCCAATTTCTCTACCAACTTGCGCACACTCAAGTGAGTGAGAAAGTCTCGTCCTTGGAAAATCACTTGCCCAAGGAACAGCTACTTGAGTCTTTGCAGCAAGACGCCTTAGGGCAAATGAATGAATAATTCTTGCGCGATCTCTGGCAAACTCAGTGCGCCCCTTGCGCTTTGCTGGCTCATCGAGAAATCTTTCGCGATCCAGCTCGCTATAACCAAGATGCTCATTTGCAGGATGAAGGGCCATAAGGTGCTTAGGCTACGTGGTCGCTGATATGTATGCCACGGCGCCCAAGGGTTAGATATGCAAGATAGGCCCCGCTCTCTCGCAATAAGTAGCGAAATCCAGCCTCTTCCAAGCTAGCGATGCCAACCCTTGTTGGTGAGCAGGTCGCGTTAAATCCAAAGTCACTTGCCATCGTCATAGATCTTAAGCAGTGATAAGGATCGGTGACAATTATTATTTCTTTAATACCTTTTATTCCTTCAGCTTTCGATAGAGCCTGGATACTTCGAAAAGTATCGCGTCCCTTAGAAACTGCTGTAATGCTCTTTGCTCTTACTCCTTTAGAAATCAAATAACTTCTTGAAGCTGCTGCCTCGGTAAATCGATCTCCTGGCGCTCCCGCACCTAAGGTGTAGATTTCTGTGGCAAAGCCCTTCTCATAGATTCGAAGGCTCTCTTTCAGCCTTGCCTCTAAAACTTCACCAGGTCTTCCATCTAATTGTGCGGCCCCCATAACAACTATCGCATCTGCTTTTCTAATGGTTTCATTCTGCGCGGTATACCAAGTCTTTCCAATTGCCCAAAGTGGAATAACTAAGGCAACTAGAAGTAGAAAGCTAATAAACTTCCAAGCAAATTTAAATAAGAACATCAGCCGCCAGATCCAGAATCTTCGCCATCTACTGCAACTAGTTCCTCTGGATCATTGAGCCAGCCATCAGGCAGACTCACAGCGCGTCCATGGCTGGTTCGTCCTCGCGGCGCATCACCAATTGCAACTGGATATGGTTGATCAACTAATTGATCTAATAGCTGGCGAAGCTCAAGAAGTGATGAAACCATTCCAAATTTTGCTCGAAGCTCTCTTTCAACTCTAAAGCCCTTTAAATACCAGGCCATGTGTTTTCTTAAATCTCTACAAGCTCTATCCTCACTTGAGAAATACTGAGTAAGAAGTTCTGCATGACGATAAATAATTTCTCTAACCTGAAATAGAGTTGGAAGAGCTCTTATCTCTTGGCCATTAAAGGCTGCAACTAAATCTGCAAATAACCATGGCCGTCCCAGACATCCTCTGCCCACTACAACGCCTGCACATCCAGTTGTTTTCACCATCTCTATCGCATCAGAGCCGGACCAGATATCGCCATTTCCAAGCACTGGAATGCCAGTTGGAGCAAGGTGTTCAACTAGGTTCTTAATTTTGCTCCAATCAGATTTTCCTTCATAGAGCTGCGCGGCAGTTCTGGCATGAAGTGCCACCCATGCAACTCCTAGATCTGCAGCTATTTTCCCAGCATCTAAATAAGTTTCATACTGACTATCAATTCCAACTCGCATCTTAACTGTTACTGGAATCTGATACTTACCTGCGCCCTTTACTGCCGCTTCAACTAAAGAAGCAAAGAGACGCCTCTTATAGGGAAGTGCTGAACCTCCCCCTTTTCTTGTGACTTTTGGAACTGGGCAACCAAAATTTAGATCTATATGATCTGCTAAATCTCTACTTCCTAAAATCTCAACTGCTCGTGATAAATCCTCTGCAGTTGTGGCATAGAGCTGAATAGAGCGAGGATGCTCACCAACTCCTGGCGTAATCATTCTTAAAGTTTCGTCATTGCCTTCAATTAAGGCTCTTGCGGTAACCATCTCTGAGACAAAGAGGGCAGCGCCTTGTTCCCGGCAAAGCAATCGAAAAGCAGCATTGGTAATGCCAGCCATTGGAGCAAGAACAACTGGCACAGTTAAATCTAAACCGCCACCACGAATTGGAAGATGAAGCGGTTTTAGATCTAGCAGCCCAGTAGCCGTGGGGCTAACCATGCCTCAACCTGATCAATACTGATTCGTTCCTGCTTCATTGAATCACGTTCTCTAATTGTTACCGCGTTGTCATTTAAAGTATCAAAGTCAACAGTAATTGCATAAGGAGTACCGATCTCATCTTGTCTGCGATATCTCCGGCCAATTGCTCCAGCATCATCAAAGTCAACGCTCCAGTTCTTACGAAGCGCTGCAGCTAAATCTCTTGCCTTCGGTGAGAGATCTGCATTTCTAGATAGCGGAAGAACTGCAACCTTTACTGGAGCTAGTCGATAATCAAGACGGAGAACAACTCTTTTTTCCATCTCCCCCTTGGAATTAGGCGCCTCATCTTCGCTATAGGCATCCATTAAGAAGGTAAGGGCGCAGCGATCAACGCCTGCTGCAGGCTCAATAACATAAGGAAACCAGCGCTCATTTTTTTCTTGGTCAAAGAAAGAGAGATCTTTACCTGACTTTTCAGAGTGGGCCTTTAGATCAAAGTTGGTTCGATTGGCAATTCCTTCAAGCTCCCCCCATTGGGTTCCCGCAAATTCAAAGTTATATTCAATATCCACAGTTCTCTTTGAGTAATGGGAGAGTTTTTCTTTCGGATGTTCAAAGAGGCGAAGGCGCTGCGGATTAATTCCTAAATCAACATACCAAGCAAGTCTGGTATCAATCCACTTTTGATGCCACTCTTCATCACTTCCTGGGGCGACAAAGAACTCCATCTCCATCTGTTCAAACTCTCTAGTACGGAAGATAAAGTTTCCTGGAGTAATTTCATTTCTAAAAGATTTTCCGATCTGGCCAATACCAAATGGTGGTTTCTTTCGAGAAGTTGTTGCCACATTATCAAAGTTAATAAAAATTCCTTGAGCAGTCTCAGGTCTTAGGTATGCAAGACCAGATTCATCTTCAACTGGACCTAGATAAGTTTTTAGTAGTCCTGAGAATTGTTTTGGAACAGTGAACTTTCCCTTATTGCCACAATGCGGACAATTAATTTCAGATAAAGATGTTGGCTTCTTTCCATGCTTTGCTTCATAAGCTTCTTCTAGATGATCAGCGCGATATCGTTTATGGCACTCGGTGCACTCAGTTAGCGGATCACTAAAGGTCTCAACATGGCCAGATGCTTCCCAAACTTCTTTAGCCAATATGACGCAGGAATCAAGACCAACAACATCCTCACGTCCTGTCACCATTGATTTCCACCATTGGCGCTTGACGTTATTTTTTAATTCAACCCCAAGTGGGCCGTAATCCCAGGATGCGCGAAGACCGCCATAGATTTCAGATGAGGGAAAAACAAAGCCGCGCCTTTTGGCTAGGCTAACAATTACTTCAAGACGATCTGCCATGGTGATCTCCATCCGGCTGGCTGCAGGCGGTGCGCACCGGTCGCAGTTCACAAAGGAAGCTGGGCGCAGGAGCCAAATTTTACCCCCCGAGACACGCTTAAATCCCTTAACCCCCTTAATGAAAATGATTCTCATTTGTGCTAACTTCTGCCCATGAACCTACCTATCCTTCTTGCCGCTGCAACCGCTTTAGCAACAGCAGCTGGCGGACTCCTTGCACTCAAGGCTAAAGATCGTCTCCATCTAGTTCTTGGCCTTGCCGCCGGACTCCTTCTAGGTCTTGTCGCCTTTGATCTCCTGCCTGAAGTCTTTGAAATGTCTTCCGCAACTCTTCTTGGAGCTCCTGCAGTTTCAGTAGCTCTTGTTGGTGGCTTTTTACTTTTACATCTATATGAGAAGTTCTTTGGAACTCATGAACCCGCAGAATCTGATTTCAGCGATGACCATGAGCATCGCGTAAATGTCGCGGGAGGCCTTGGAGCTTTTGCGATGGCTGGCCATGTATTTCTTGATGGCTTAGCACTTGGAGTTGCCTTTACTATCGATGAAAAACTTGGGATTGCGGTCTTTGTAGCTCTCCTTGTTCATGCCTTCAGCGATGGATTAAACACCGTCTCGCTTCTTATCAAGAGTGGTAAGTGGACACGAAAAGGCATCTGGCTAATTGGTGTTGACTCAATCGCCCGCATAAGCGGAGCTGCTGTTGGTTCGAGTTTGGCACTGAGCGAAGATTTTACTTCTCTCTATCTTGCTACTTTCTCTGGAATTCTTATCTATCTTGCAACAAGTCATATCTTGCCCGAGGCACATGCTCGTCATAATTCTCGCTGGACGCTAGTGTCAACAATTGTTGGTGTTCTCATTATGTGGGGCTTAGTCAGTCAGTTAGAAGCTGTACATGTTCACGACCACGAATCTGCCATTGAACATGGCGATGGGCATAATCATAAAGAAGAAAATGGGTGATATACCTGGAATTCCCACGCCAATATGCCCATATTGCTAGAGCACTTTAATATAAATAACTGCTTCTTTTAATCCTGAAAAACTATGAAATTGAGATTTATCTGCTTGATAATGCCAGTTGAGCAGATTGTGGGGCGCTATTAACTGCCCCCCACCCCTGTCGATCTGCCTGCCTAGAGAGTTAAGAGAGCATGGCTGATATTTATCCTGCTGAACTCAAATAAATGAGTTTTAAACTCTAATCAAATATTGGACCAACGCTCCTGCTTCTCTTAATTTCAAAAAATCCTGGATAGCTGGCTGCAAGTAATACTCCATCCCATAACTTTCCAGCTTCTTCTCCCTTTGGGGCGGGAGAAATAACCGGACCAAAAAATGCCGTTCCCTCAACTGCAATTATTGGAGTTCCCACATCACTTCCAACCAGAGCAATTCCTGCCTCATGGCTAGCAATAATTGCGTTATCAAATTTAGAATCACTCTCTGCGCTTGCTAGATTTTCATCCGCGCCAACTTCTTTAAGCGCCTGAGTAAATAACTCTTGGCCTACATCCATTTTTTTCAAGTGAATTCTTGATGAGATGGCGGTATAGAGCGGAAGTGTTATCTCTTTACCGTTTTTCTCTTGCGCAGCAGCAATGACTCTTGTTGCTTGCCAGGAGCGAATTAGCCTTGCTTTATATTCGGGCGCCAAATCCTTATCCTTATTGAGGTGGGCAAGACTAAATAGATTCCAGGTGATGGAAATATCTCTAATTTTCTCAACTTCCAATAGCCAGCGCGATGTCATAAATGCCCAAGGGCAGATTGGATCAAACCAGAACTGCACATTACTTTTACTCATATTAAGCCTTTCCGAATCGACGGTCACGTTTGGAATAAATCTCTATTGCCTGCCAGAGCGTCTGCCTAGTCACATCGGGCCAGAGCACATCCATGAAGACTAGCTCAGCATAAGCCGACTGCCAGATTAAAAAGTTTGAAGTTCTCTGCTCACCAGAGGATCTTAAGAATAGATCTACATCACTCATCCCTGGTTCATCGAGATATTTAGCAAAGAGACGCTCATTTATCTGATCTGCTTTGATTTTCTTTCTTGTCACATCTCTTGCTATCTCTTGAGCTGCAGATGCAATCTCAGCTCTGCCTCCATAATTAATACACATATTTAAGGTTAAGACTTTATTCTTCTTAGTTAGCTCTTGAGCAATCTCAAGTTCATCAATTACCGACTTCCATAACCGCTTTGGGGCGCCAACCCAGCGAATCCTTACCCCCATCTCATTCATCTGATCTCGCCTGCGTCTAATGACCTCGCGATTAAAGCCCATTAAGAATTTCACTTCATCAGGAGATCTCCGCCAATTCTCAGTTGAGAAAGCAAAGGCAGATAGCTCTTTAACTCCAATTTCAATTGCGCCTTGGACCACATCAAATAAGGCAGCCTCTCCAGCTTCATGCCCCTTTGTTCTTGCAAGGCCGCGCGCTTTTGCCCATCTGCCATTGCCATCCATAACAAGTGCCACGTGGTGAGGAATTTTCTCCTTAGCAATTTTTGGCGCTTTCATAAGATGACTCTTTCAACCATGGGAAGAGAGCGCAAGTTTCGTTCTAGATGCCATTGCAGGTATGCGGCAATTAAGCCAGATGCTTCTCTGCGATTCTTAATTTCACTCTTCTCTGCACTTTGCCAATCTCCACTTACTAAATCTGACATCAATTGAAGAGTTTCAAGAGCTGGTGTTGCTGAAGCAGAGGGTCGACAATCTAAACAAACTGATCCGCCGCCAACTAGGGAGAAGTATTTATGTGGCCCTGGCGCTTCACACCTTGAGCAAATTGTCATCGATGGGGCATAACCAGCAATTGACAGTGATCGAAGTAGATAGGCATCAAGAATTAGTGATGGATCATGGCTCTGATGCGCAAGTGATTTAAGTGCGCCAGTTAGAAGTAGGAATTGTTGGAGCGCTGGCTCTCCCTCATTATTGGTAAAGCGCTCAGCAGTTTCTAGAATCGCAGAGGCAATAGTCCACCTCTGATAATCACCAGAGATCGCATCACCATAATTTTCAATAGCTTCAACTTGAGTAACAACATCAAAAGTCTTGCCGGTGTATAACTGAATATCGACATAACTAGCTGGCTCAAGCCTTGCGCCAAACTTTGATTTAGTCCTTCTAACTCCCTTTGCAACGGCTCTTATACGACCGCGCTGCCTTGAAAAGAGCGTGACAATGCGATCTGCCTCCCCAAGCTTCTGGGTTCTGATAACAACTGCCTCATCACGATAGAGCGCCACAGGCACAACTTAGAGCAGATGGTTATCGAAGAGCGCGATTGACCGCAGAAATCACCGCTTTTAGCGATGCGGTAGTCGTTGATGGATCGATTCCAACGCCCCAATAAGTTCCCCCGTTAACGGTGCACTCCAGGTAGGCGGCAGCGCTTGCATCCCCACCAGCGCTCATGGCATGTTCGTAATAATCAGCTACTTGAATATCTACTCCATAGCTGTGCATCACATTACAGAATGCAGAGATAGGACCATTACCACTTCCGCTAAGTGTTATCTGCTTTTGATTATCAAGAAGATCAACGCTTAACTCAACATCTTTGCCAGCAGAGCTACTTTGGTTAAGGGATGTGAATCTAAATCTTCCCCACTTGTTATCTTCACTTGGCAGATACTCATCGACAAATATCTTCCACATCTGATCTGGAAATACTTCTCCGCCTTGATCATCGGTGTGAGATTGAATCACATGGCTAAATTCAATCTGCAGCCTTCTAGGAAGATCTAATTGGTGCTCGCTCTTCATTACATAAGCAACGCCGCCCTTACCGGATTGAGAATTAACTCTGATAACAGCTTCATAGCTTCTGCCGATATCTTTTGGATCAATTGGCAGATAAGGAACGGCCCAGGTGAAATCATCGACTTGCTTGCCGGCAGCCTTGGCATCTCTTTCTAGATGCTCAAAGCCTTTCTTAATTGCATCTTGGTGAGAACCGCTAAAGGCGGTAAAGACTAGATCTCCTCCATATGGATGGCGCTCAGGCACTCTTAATTGATTTACATACTCCACAGTCCTTCTAATCTCTGGAATATCGCTAAAGTCAATCATCGGATCAATGCCATGGCTTAACAAATTAAGCCCAAGTGTTACTAAGCAGACATTTCCCGTTCGCTCGCCATTGCCAAAGAGCGTTCCTTCGATGCGATCTGCTCCCGCAAGATACCCAAGTTCTGCTGCAGCAACTCCAGTTCCGCGATCATTATGTGGGTGAAGACTTAGTACTATGGAATCTCGATACTTTAAATTACGGTCCATCCACTCAATGGAATCGGCATAAACATTAGGGGTAGCCATCTCAACAGTTGCTGGGAGATTAATAATGCTCTTATGGGTCGGGGTTGGCTGCCAGATGTCATTAACAGCGTTACAGACCTCGAGTGCAAATTCGAGCTCAGTGCCGGTGTAGGACTCAGGTGAGTATTCAAAGGAGATCTTGGTATCTGGCAGAGTGGAAACTAACTCTTTACATAACTTAGCTCCATCGACTGCAATCTTTTTAATTCCTTCCTTATCCTGTCCAAATACCACTCTGCGCTGAAGTGTTGAGGTGGAGTTGTAAAGATGAACTACCGCGCTCTTTGCCCCCACTAAAGATTCATAAGTTCTTCTAATTAAAGCATCTCTAGCCTGGGTCAAAACTTGAATCGTTACATCATCTGGAATTAATCCATCTTCAATGATCTTTCTAACAAAATCAAAGTCGGTCTGGCTAGCGCTAGGAAAACCAACTTCAATCTCTTTATAGCCCATCTTTATAAGTAGGCTAAACATCGCTAATTTTCTTGGGACATCCATTGGATCAATGAGGGCTTGATTACCATCTCTTAAATCAACTGAGCACCACTTGGGCGCCTCTTTCATAGTTTTACTTGGCCAAGTGCGATCATCTAATTTGATTGGAATAAAAGATGAGTAGCGATGCTTAGCCATCTTTGAGGCTTCTTGCTTTGGAAAATTCACTTCTTTACTCCTTAATTGTTATTGGGTTTCATTGCTACCGATAACCGGTGCGTTAAAACCCCGAAGCGAGGAGACCGGTTATTTGGCCTCGCCACGGCAGCGAAGAAGGAGTGTGCTCAGAAGAGCTAGAAGTAATAATTCGCTGCGTAACATGGGCCTAAGGTTAGCCAAGGCCTTATAACACTGGCAAATAGCGATCAAGTTCAAAGGCTGTAACCTGCTTGGAGTACTCCAGCCATTCGGCTCTCTTATTGCGAAGGAAATAATCAAAGAGATGCTCACCTAGGCACTGCCTAACCAATTCACTCTCCTGCATCGCCAAGATCGCCTCATTAAGATCGGCAGGAAGGCTTGCTGGACTCTCATCAATTCCTAATTCATAGCCGCTCTCAACACCCTTAAGTCCTGCCGCAATAGTGACGGCAAAAGCTAGATACGGATTACAGGCAGAATCTGGGGCTCTAAATTCAATTCTGGTTGAGTTTTCTTTATTTGGTTTATAGCGCGGAATTCTTATCATCGCATCACGATTTTGCGCGCCCCAACTTATCTTTGCTGGCGCCTCTCCCCCGCCATGGAGGCGTTTATAAGAATTAACCCATTGATTAGTAACTGCAATAAATTCTGGCGCATGTTTGAGAATTCCAGCAATAAATGATTTGCCAACATTTGATAGCTCACCACTTGCTGATCCATCTTTATAGAAGGCATTTTTCTCACCCTCAAAGAGTGAGAAGTGAGTATGCATTCCTGAACCAGGGTGCTCGGTAAAAGGCTTTGGCATAAAGGATGCATGACATCCTTGATCCAGTGCTACCTCTTTAATGATATGGCGAAATGTCATTATGTTATCGGCGGTACTTAGCGCATCTGCATATCGCAGATCTATCTCCTGCTGCCCTGGAGCTACTTCATGATGGCTAAATTCAACAGAGACTCCCATCGCCTCTAGCAGAGTAATTGCCTGCCTGCGAAAATCTTGTCCGATAGCAATTGGAGTTTGATCAAAATATCCCCCAGAATCAACCGGAGTTGGTTTTACTCCAAAAGTTGGAGCATCTTTAAATAGGAAGAATTCAATCTCTGGATGGGTGTAGCAGGTATAACCCATCTTGGCAGCTTTTTCTAAAACTCTCTTCAATACATTTCTTGAATCAGCTGGCGATGGCGCCGAGTCAGGCAGTGCGATGTCGCAGAAAATTCTTGCTGCCCCTGGTTTTTCAGTTCGCCACGGAAGAATTGAAAATGTTGCAGGATCTGGTTTTAGCAACATATCTGATTCACTGCCGCGGGCAAAGCCTTCAATGGCAGAGCCATCAAAGCCAATTCCCTCAGCAAAGGCATTTTCAAGCTCTGGCGGGGCAATCGCGACAGATTTTAGAAATCCCAGTACATCGGTAAACCAGAGACGAACAAAGCGAATATCGCGCTCTTCTAGGGTGCGCAGAACGAATTCCTTCTGCTTTGCTATCTCAATATCTGCTTTAGCCATGGGGGCATAATGCCCGCCTTTAGTTACGGCTATGTTAACTAGGCTTAAAAATGAGCCTTAGATAGCAAATTGTTCTGAGGCATCGATATCACTCTGCGGTGAAACATCTTTAACCACCACAGAGTTAGCGCTGATGCGAACCCCATCGCCAATTTTTATATCGCCCAGGACCCTTGCTCCCGCCCCTATTACAACTCTGTTGCCAATAGTTGGATGGCGTTTGCCGTTTTCAAAAGTTCTAGCGCCAAGTGTGACATCGTGATAAATCATCACATCATCGCCAATTACCGTTGTCTCGCCAATTACTACCCCCATACCGTGATCGATAAAGAAGCGCTTACCAATCTTGGCAGCAGGATGAATCTCTATTCCAGTAATGGTTCTAATCCAATTGGCGTAGATTCGGGAGGCTAACTTTAATTTTCTATTCCAGAGCCAATGGCAGATGCGATAACCCCAGAGCGCATGAACCCCAGGATAGGTAAGAAATACTTCTAACTTATTTCTGGCAGCCGGATCTTTTAATAGTGCTGTCTCTAGATCTTGGCTAATTAATTTAAACATCTTTTTATGAATCCATTAAGTCTTGATAGAGGATAGTTGAAAGATAACGCTCGCCAAATGAAGGAATGATCACAACAATATTTTTACCAGCAAACTCTTTTCGCCTTGCAACTTGCGCAGCTGCCCAGAGCGCACCACCTGATGAAATTCCAGCAAGGATTCCCTCCTCAGCTGCTGCTCGCCTTGCATACTTGACGGCATCTTCAGCGCTTACATCTAGCACTTCGTCGTAAACGCTTCGATCAAGAATTGGTGGAATGAAATTTGGACCTATTCCTTGAATTGGATGTCCGCCAGGCTTTCCGCCATTGAGAATAGGAGAAGCAGCAGGCTCAACAGCAAAAATCTTTACTTCAGGCTTTCTTGACTTCAATACCTGACCAATTCCAGTGATAGTTCCGCCAGTGCCAATTCCAGCAACTACTGCATCAACTAGGCCATCGGTATCGCGCCAGATCTCCTGCGCAGTTGTTCTTCTATGAACTTCTGGGTTTGCTTCATTTTCAAATTGGCGGACCATTACTGCGCCATTTGCTCCTAGCTCCTCAGCTTTGGCAACCGCGCCTTTCATTCCCTCGGCCGCTGGAGTAAGGACTAGCTCTGCGCCAAATGCTCTAAGAAGTGTGCGTCGCTCCTTTGACATTGAATCTGGCATGGTGAGAATTGTTTTATAGCCGCGAGCCGCCCCAACCATTGCAAGTGCGATTCCGGTATTTCCAGAGGTTGCCTCAACGATTGTTCCGCCAGGCTTTAGAGCTCCGCTTTTCTCTGCGGCATCAACCATAGCGATGCCAATTCGATCTTTAACCGTGCTGGTTGGGTTGTAAAACTCCAACTTGGCATAGACAGTTGCCTCGGCCCCATCTGTAATTCGATTTAGCCTAACTAGCGGGGTATTGCCATAGACCTGGGTGATATTTTCATAAACCTTCATAATCTTCTCCTAAGTAAATTTATTTAAATTGGAATTAAATGAAAGCGCCTTAAGCGCAAGAAATGCTTATTGAATTTCGAGAATTCTTAAATTACAAACAGCAGATTGCTGATGCGGTGCGGCCAAAATCGATAACGCGGCGGCGGGTAAAAAACCATGAGCGAATCGAAGCCATAGCCAGAAGTTTAGGCTAAATAATAAATAGCGCTACTTGCAAATACTTTGCAAGTTTTTCTAACTCTCTTTCCACCTTGAGGTCATTGGCAAACGTCTATCTTTACCGAATGCAATTGGTGAGACTTTAGGCCCAGGTGGATATTGCCGCCTCTTATATTCAGCTTTATCAACCATTGCTACCACCCGATCAACGATGGCTTTATCAAAGCCTGATGCAATGATCTTTGTGGCATCAATGTTTTTCTCAATATAAAGCTTCAATACTTGATCAAGGAGCTCATAATCTGGCAGAGAGTCGCTATCTTTTTGGCCTGGAGATAACTCCGCACTTGGCGCCTTCTCAATTGAGTTAACTGGAATCATCACCTTGCCCCCGGCCTGGCTATTGCGCCATCTAGCAAGGCGCCAAATATCTACTTTGAAGATATCTTTTATCGGAGCAAAGCCTCCCACCGCATCGCCATATAACGTTGAATATCCAACAGCTAGCTCTGACTTATTGCCTGTTGCAAGAATTAAATGACCTCGCTGATTTGAAAGGCCCATCAGTAGCGAGCCTCTAACCCGGGCTTGGATATTCTCTTCAGCAAGGCCTGAGAGCTCAACCGCACTTTGAAAGCTACTTACAATTGCGCCGATCTCAATGATCTCATAGCCAATACCAAGATTTTCAGCCAACTCTTTAGCATCTGATATCGAGTGCGTTGATGAATACTTACTTGGCATAAGTAGGCCATAGACGCTCTCTTTGCCAAGGGCATCAACTGCCAATGTTGCGGTGAGTGCTGAATCAATTCCGCCTGAGAGGCCAAGGGCGACAGATTTAAAACCATTCTTAGATACATAATCTTTTAGTCCAACTACTAGCGCCTTCCAGATTTCTTCCTCATCAGAAAGCGATGGAGAAATCAGAGTTCTTGCTGCCCCTTTATCTTTATTGATTGCTCCGCTCAAAACCAGATCAGGGGAACCACTTTCTAGCTCGCATTCAATATCAACAATATTTAGCGAGCTTTCAAATTGTTCAGATTTTGCAATTACTTCTCCCGCGCTATCCAGAGCAAATGAACCGCCATCAAAAACTAGATCATCCTGAGCCCCAACCATATTGAGATAGACCAGCGGGCAGCCCAATTGCTTAACTCTCTTTCTTGCAAGATCTAGCCTTACTCCATCTTTATCACGCTCAAAAGGGCTGCCATTGGCAACTAGCAAAATTCCAGGATTTGCCTTACTTAAATTGGCAACTGGGCCGCCTTCTTGCCAGATATCTTCACAGATTGCTAGCGCGATATCGATAGAGCCAAAGCGAATTACTAGGCTCTTATCTCCCTGACCAAAATTTCTAAACTCATCAAAGACGCCGTAATTTGGTAGGTGGTGTTTGACATATTTACCAACAACTTTTCCTCGATGGATTGCAGCTAGAGCATTTTCAGGCTTTTCATTATGGTCTAGATATCCAATAATGGTTAAGAGCTCTCCGCCCCCAATTTTTTCTATCTGCTCTGCTAGTTCATTAACTCGCCTTCTCGAAGCGCTTTGAAATGCAGGCCTTAGGGCAAGGTCCTCAACTGGATAGCCAGTTAAAACCATCTCAGAGAAGAGAACCACATCAGCCCCGCTTACTAGCGCCTCTTTAACTGCGCCAAGAATTAATTGACTGTTGCCCTCTAAATCACCCAGGACAGGATTGATCTGGGCCATCGCAATTCTTAGCGGAGCGCTCTTGGCTGTAGGCATAGTTCAAGAGTACCGATAGACTCGCACTTGTAATCCCGGGGACCGCACTTGGCCTCGAGGAAGGAAAGTAAATGGCCCGCTATACCGTTTTAGATCTAGCTGCCTGGAAGAAATCAGGTAAGCCCTTTGCCATGCTCACCGCATATGACTCAACGATGGCCTCAGTCTTTGATCAAGCCGGGGTACCGATACTGCTTGTTGGCGATAGCGCAGGCAATAACTTCCTTGGCCATGAGAACACCATTCCAGTTACCTTGGATGAATTAATCTCGCTATCTAGAGCTGTAGTTAAAGGCTCAGAGAAGGCTCTAGTAATTGCCGATCTTCCCTTTGGCTCCTATGAAGCTTCAACACAAATAGCGTTAGAGAGCAGCATTAGATTATTGAAAGAGGCAGGAGTTGCCGGGGTAAAACTTGAAGGCGGAGTCAGAGTTTGCGAGCAAGTTAGAGCTCTAGTTAATAGTGGAATTCCAGTAATGGGCCATCTTGGAATGACCCCGCAATCAGTTAATGCCTTTGGCGGTTTTAAAGTTCAAGGAAGAGATAGTAAGGCAGATGAGATCATCAAAGATGCTCTTGCCCTTCAAGAAGCAGGTGCCTTTGCAATTGTGCTTGAGTTGATTCCTGCCAAATTGGCAACGGAGCTTTCAAAGAGGCTATCAATTCCAACTATTGGTATTGGCGCTGGGATTAACTGCGATGGCCAAGTTCTAGTCTGGACAGATCTAATGGGGCTAACTCCAAAGCCGCCACGTTTTTCAAGGGCCTATCTAAATCTACGTCAAGATATGGTTGCAGCAGTTGGCAGATGGATTTCAGATGTGGAGTCAGGCTCCTTCCCCTCTGATAAAGAGAGCTTTGACTAAGATAAGGCGTGCGCAAATACGCCATTGATTTAAGCCCCTTAAAGAAGTATCGCGACTTTAAGCTGCTCTTTACCGCAGGGCTCTTCTCCTACTTCGGCTCGATGATCACCTTCGTTGCCCTGCCTTTCCAAGTCAAAGAGCTAACCGGCTCATTTTGGGCTGTGGGGCTAATTGGTGTTGTGGAGATAATCCCCCTTATTGTCTTTGGCCTTTATGGCGGGGTCCTAGCTGATTACCTAGATCGAAAAAAGATGATCTGGTTTACAGAATTTGGCACTCTTATTGCAACCTCAATTCTTCTAATTAATTCCCTACAAGAAAAACCTAGCGTTATCTTGATCTTTGTTATTGCAGCAATTTTCGCTGCTTTAAGCGGGCTAAAACGACCTAGTCAGGATGCGATTTTGCCAAGGCTTGTAAATCATGATGATCTGCCAAGTGCCAGCGCGCTAATGAGTCTTAGATGGCAATTTGGCGGAATCGTTGGACCATCAGTTGGCGGAATAATCATTGCAAGTTATGGGGCAGGTGCTGCTTACTTTATTGATTGCCTCACCTTTGTAATTTCACTTGCGCTGATTTGGCAGGTTAGAAGTGTTCCCCCACTTGATAAGTCCACCCCACCATCTATGGCAGGTTTAATGGAGGGACTTAACTACGCCTTTAAGAGAAAGGATCTGCTTGGAACCTATGTTGTTGATTTAGCAGCAATGTTTCTTGCAATGCCGATGGCCCTTTTTCCTTTCTGGGCCGATGAAATTGGCGCCCCTTATGCCCTAGGTTTCTTCTATTCTTCAATTACCTTTGGCGCAGTCCTTGTAACTCTTCTAAGTGGTTGGATGAGAAATTACCCCCATCATGGCAGGGCTGTAATTATCGGAGCCCTTGGTTGGGGGGTTGCAATCGTTGCGGCAGGAAGTAGTAATTCACTTGTTTTGGTAATCACCTGCCTGGTTATCGCTGGCGCATTTGATCAAGTCAGCGCTTTATTTCGCGGATTTATCTGGAATCAATCAATTCCAGATGAGCTAAGGGGGCGTCTTGCAGGAATTGAGATGCTCTCCTATTTACTCGGCCCACTTGGAGGACAGGCCAGGGCAGGAGGCATGGCAGCGATGAGTTCCTTGCGAACCTCCATCGTTGGCGGCGGATTACTCTGTATTGGCTTTGTTTCTCTGATCGCAGCAGTGATGCCAAAGTTTCGTAGCTATGATGTTCGGACCAATGAATATGCCCTCAAAGAGGCAAAAGTGCGCAAAAATAGGGAAAATATTTAAAATATTTTTAACCCCCTACCCTTTAGTAACTAGGTTTTAAAAAGCCGTTTTTTCTTCAGTTTTACGAAAATCGCGATATTTACGCGTAAAAAGTGCGTAAAAAGAGGGAAAAAAATCGCGCTATACACACTTTTTTTAGAAAAAGTAATCCGACACGCACCCAATTTATTTTCCCCAAATAGTGGAAACTTTGGCCAATAAGTGCCACGATTTGTCCTGCAACAGGTTCGGTGACGGATCGAACCATTCTGAAAGGAACACTACGTGGCTGCAAAGCGTCGTAAGAAAGCTGCTGCTAAGGCAGCACCAAAGCGTCGTCGTAAGAAGGCTGCTGCAAAGGCTGCCCCAAAGCGTCGTCGTCGTAAGAAAGCTGCTGCAAAGAAGGCAGCTCCAAAGCGTCGTCGTAAGAAAGCTGCTGCAAAGGCTGCTCCAAAGCGTCGTCGTCGTAAGAAAGCTGCTAAGTAAGCACGCTTTAGATTTACGGAAAAAGCCCGGCTGCATATGCGCCGGGCTTTTCTCTTTCCCGAGCCAAGTTAATAAAGAGCAAGAGCTGAGAAATACTCGCTTCAATAATTTGTTGTATTAATACTACATAGCATATATGCTATGTCTATGAGTCGTAACCCAGAAGAGCCGGTCTATAACCTCATCGAGGTGGCTCGTGTGGCACTTGGTCTCACAAGACAAGAGCTGGCCGACAAAGTTGGAGTCCACTACCAAACCATTGGCTATTTAGAGCGCGAGGAATATAGCCCCTCCCTAGTCTTAGCGCTGCGCATCGCAAATGCGCTCAATCAAGATGTTACAGAAATCTTTTCGCTGACCCCACTTAAGAGAGGTAAGTAAAATGTCAAAGAAGAACAAGATCTATTGGATGGAAGGCACGACCAAAAAAGATATTGAAGGTCTTCTAAAAAACCAGGGGTTTAATTGGCTTCGCTCCCAGAGAAATCGGCGAATCTTAGTCCTAGGTTACGCACTTATTCTTGCCCTTATTGCTTCAGGTAGTTACTACAAGCAGTTCAAAGAGTGGTTTGCTGTTGACAGCCTAATTCCGCTATTTGTTTTGATAGCGATTGCCCTTCTGACTTTAGCTGGCTTTAGTTTGTTAAGAGTCGGCGTCCGAGGCATTGCCGAAGCACCTGATGAGTTATTAGATGAACGTCAAAGATCGATTCGCAACTCCAACTACAGGTACTCCTATCTCCTTCTAGGATATGTACTGATTGTCTTTATGATCCTTCTTGCCATTGCTCCCGAAACCCGACCATTTTCAGAGGGCGAGCAAGGCGATGCGGACTTTGTTTACATATCCCTAGTTATGACTATTGCTTCACTGCCATCCATGGTTATGGCTTGGAGAGAGCGGGATATCTAGAGGTGGGAAAACTACTTTCGAAAATTCCAGATTCCGTTGCCCTGCCGGCAGGCTTTCTCCTTCTGCCGATAGGAACCATACTGCTGCCCCTTCTGCCAGAACTTGGGGTTCCCCTGACTCTTCTAGCCACTAGATTCTTGGGAAGAAAATTCCAATGGGCCAGAAGATTTAATACCTGGGTTGATAATAAGTGGAGCAACATTCGGACTCGATTTAAAGGTGTGCGACGAGCTGATCATCCAAAGTTAGTTAAGTGGATTCTTGGAACCCTATTTATCGTAACCACCTGGCAAGTATTAGGCCTGGGTCTAACCTTTTTATTAGCCTCCTACTTTGACCTTGATGTTGAGTTGCTCTTTTCAACAGCTGATGAGGATCTGGCCGCTATTAGAGCCCTTCCGGCATGGAGTAGCGCAGCAACTGTTTTGATTTCGTTTCTGCCATTGCTAATTGCAACACTTCTGGCTTATCGCATCTTTTTGAAGAAGGATTTAAAGAGCCTCTTTACCTCCCGCGATAAATACTCATATAAAAGGACTTGGATTGGCTTTGCATCCCTTGCCCTAATTTCAATGGCTTTTGGCTCCCTTGATTTAATACTTAATTGGGATTCCTACACTTTTAGCTTTAAAGCTTCAGCTTTTCTGCCCTACTTACTTATTGCTTTTACTCTCCTACCAATTCAAACCACAGCAGAGGAGCTCTTCTTTAGGGGCTGGATTCAACGCTGGCTTGATAATGGCAAGAAGAGGCAGTGGAGCATCTCGATTCTTAGCGGCGCTATCTTCTCACTTCCTCATCTTGCAAATCCTGAAGTAGCGGGCAATGAACTCTTTCTTCCAATCATTAGCTATGGATCAACAGGATTTATGTTGGCCTGGGTGACTTATCGAGATCAGAGCCTGGAACTTGCTATCGGCGCGCACTTTGCCAATAACTTACTCGCAGCTCTTTTTATATCCAGCCAAGATTCAGCCCTTCCTTCAGTAAGCCTGTTTAGCGTGCCAGAAGTGCCCTGGGGGCCAGCGGCTCTGGTTTCAGTAGTTATGGTTCCTATTTTTATTTGGCTCACCGGCAGATGGGGCGCTAAGGCTTATTAGAGGCTCTGCGCCTTTGTTTCATCTCGATGCTTACGCAGATAGGTCATAAAGGGAGTTCCGCCTGTACCAACAGCTGATGGGTTTCCTGGGGCTTTCTGGGCCTGGGCATGAATGTATTGCCCTGCATACTCAAGATGCATCGCTCTAAAATCTGCAACTAGCTCAACAGATTGGTTAAAGAGCTCTGTTGTTGAGGCGCGATTAACCTTCTTAACAAACTCCCGCACCGATGGACCTGCCTCAACAGCTTCAATAAATGCCACATGCTTTGGCGGCATATATTCGCGCATCTCCATTAGATACTCTCGAAGCTCATCTCTTTCATGTTCAATACCTAAGACTCCATCTAGTGCTGGAACAATTGCGCTCTGGGCGCCAGTCTCTCCTCGATAAGTCATTCCCTTGCCGCCAAGTGCCTCAACGCCTTCATAAACAACGCCATTTGGAAGAGCTGGGTTATTGCGCCAGCCAAAGATATATGGCCTGACCCTATGGAAATAAACATATGGATCACACTTCTCCGGCATTCGAGCCAATACGTCATACATACTCTTGATGCCATCTCTTAGTTGAGTAAGAGCGATATCTAGTGCGTCGCTATCGTTAGCAACCACTGCCTTCTGGGCGAGTTCTATTGCATGAAGTGCAATTCCAGCCTTTTTTTCAATATCAATGTGAATGAGAATGAACCACTCTTCATCCTGTCCCCCAAGGAAACATTGCAAGAGTGCGATATTGCCGCACTCAATTTCTTTTTTTGGATCGAGGCGATACCAGTTATCAATTGAGTATGAGACATAGCTAAGAATTGGCGGGCGACCAACTTTGACCCCTAGCTCATACCAAGGCTTTGCTAAAACTGCAGGAATCACATGGGCTGCATCGTTTTCTGACCATTGATAGGCCATGCCGATATAGGAAAGGGCGAGCATTGCACGTCTAACTTCGCCCTCGCTTGCTAGCGCATCCATTTTGAATGGTGGAAGTGATTTAACCCGGACCCTAAAATCTGAGCCCATTAGATATTTAGGTAAGTTTCGCGCCATCTCATCCCAAGCCGCATTTGCATCTGATAGTGATGCAACTGGATCGCTATGTTGCATATAGCCAAACTCTTTAGAGAGGCCAAAAGCTTCTAGAGATACTGACTTACTCATCTTGTTAACCACTCTCTATCCTGGAGTACTTGAGTACTTCTATGAAATTACAGTATTTGAGCCTAGTGGCCTAAGAGAGGGGCCACAAGTGACTTCCCTGGGCATTAAGAATTTATTTGTCGGGCTAGTAGGGTCTGACTATGGAGATAATCTCAACATTTAGAGCAACTAGTTCAGTACTCCTGGGTTATATAGGAATCGGATTACTTCTTGGCTCACTTGCACAAAGCCTTTTTTATGGGAGCAGAGAAGAATTGATCTCTTCAGCTCCCTATCTATACCTCATCGCAGCCCTGATTTATCTAGTGATGATTCGTCCAAAGTTGAAAATCTACGCCTCACACATTGAAGTGATCAATCCACTAAGCACTCATAAAATTCCTTGGAAATACATATCAGCGATTGAAACCAAATACTGCCTGACTATGACTTTGCAGGATAAGACAATCAAAGCCTGGGCTGCAGTTGCACCGAGTCGCTATCACTTCAAGAGAGTGCACCCCACTGATTTTCGTGGCGTAAATCTTGAAAATAGCGAACTAGTACGTCCAAGCGACTCCCCGCTGACAGATTCAGGCGCAGCCGCCTATATATCTCGCCAAGAATGGATAAGAAGGAGAAGCTTGGAGAGCAAATTAGCTCCAGAATCGCGAAGGATTAGTGGTATTTTTTACATTCCCATTGCAATAAGTGTTCTATTCATAATATTTAGATAACTTTATTCTTTGTTTCTAATTCCCACCATCGCTCGTAATCTCTCTTTTTTGCTAATCGCCCTTTTTTGTCTTGGATCAAAAGCATCTCTCAGTCCATCACCAATAAAGTTTATGGAGAGAGCAATTGCAATGATGAAGAATCCTGGATACCAGAAGAGCCAGGGGCGAGTGGAGAAAGCCGCCTGATAGTTGCTTATCAATAGGCCGAGTGAGACATCGGGTGAAACAACTCCAAAGCCGAGATATGAAAGCGCAGTCTCAAGCAAAATTGCTCCAGAGAGAAGTAAGGTAACTGAGACAATAATAACTCCAACTGCATTTGGCAAAATATGCTTGAAAATAATACGGCGCGCAGATGCCCCAGCTACTCTGGCAGCATCCACGAACTCCCTTTCACGAAGGGAAAGGAATTCACCTCGAACAAGTCTTGAGAGCCCAGTCCAGGCGAAGAGGCCTAAATAAACGGCCAAAACTGCTGCCCCTAGGTTTCCAAACTTTGCGCCGATCACCGCTCCAATAATCACTGAAGGTATGGTGATGATAAAGTCTGTAAAGCGCATTAAAACCGCATCAATCCAGCCTCTAAAGTATCCCGCAACTGCTCCTACAACGATGCCAATGGTGGCGGCAAAAAACCCAATGATGAACATAACCATCACGGATCGCTGCGCCCCTCTCATTACTAGCGCAAAATAATCGCGGCCAATGTCATCTTGGCCAAATGGGTGCTCTCCAAAACCAATACCTGCTCCTCCAAGCCATTTTGGTTTCAGTGAGATTGTTGGGCAACCAACAGTACCATCTGGACAACCTTCATAAAGCAACGGAGGAAGGTCATCAGTTTTATGCTTCCACCAACCATTAATCGATATCGGGCCAATCTTTGAATCAATCGCTGAGAAAACAAAAATAATTATTGAAATAAGCATTCCCACTGAGAATACCGCAGCTCTATGACGTAAAAAGCGCTTTAAAACAATCTGGCTCTGACTTAAGCCAGCAGTTTCTTTATTGGCAATTGCATTCTCGCCAGTCAAATCAAGATTTTCACTTACTTGTTTCTTCTTGCCAAGCTTGAGAATTTTCACTTTCCACTCCCAGCTCTAATGCGTGGGTCAAGGGCTGAATAAAGCAAATCTGCAATTAAATTGGCTAAAACAGCCAGAGTAGCTGTTATGAAGAAGACTCCCATTAGGAGATTTAGGTCAATAGTCGAAATTGCCTTATTAAAGAGGGTTCCCATTCCATACCAACCAAATACTCGCTCAGTAATAATAGCTCCACCAATAATACCAACGATATCTGCCACCAAAATTGTAGTTAGCGGAATGAGAGTATTCCTAAATGCATGGCGCATAATTACAGTACGCTCAGTTAATCCCTTTGCTCTTGCAGTTCTTATGTAATCCTGATTTAAAACTTCCAAAAGTGTTCCTCTAGAGAAGCGGACATATCCTGCTAGGGAAATCAAAGTTAATGCAATTGTTGGCAAAACAAGGTGGACAAGAATATCTAATGTTCTTATCCAATAATCTTCTTGCGGCAATAGCGGCTTAGATTGACCGAATGTTGGGACAGGACGGTAATTGACCGCATCCTCGCTCATGTATGCGCTCCAAGTTCTCATGTATTTGTCCACCACAATCAAAAAGGCAGATAGGAGCGCAGTCAAAATTGTGGTTCTGATCAGTGGCCCTCGATCAATGCGCGAGAAGAAGAGTGAAGTAATTGTGGCCACAAATATGGTTACAACGCCCAGGCCCAAAATTTGCAAAATAGATGTTTGGGAATTAAAAATAGACTGGATTGGGAAATACCAGCCTAATGTAAGAACTGACATGGTGAGGGAGGCATTTAATGCAGTTCTATTTGATAACCCAACTGATATATGAGTGACTGCAAATGCAATTCCCACAGATAGAAGGAAAACAACGACTGGTCCAAGCCTTGGATTTGTGAACCATCCCAAAATTTCCAAACTTTTTATTGAAACGGCTGTGAAGATAAGCACTGTTGAGAAAATCAGCCAGAACTTTCCTCGGCTCCTAGTCAAAACGGAAGCCCAAAAGACTGCCGTAAGTAAGCTTAATGATAGGAGCCACCCAAATGGTATCTTTGGATCAGATAAGAAATTATTAAACTGAATTGCCATATATTGCTTTAGTAGCACTGCTACCCAAAAAATTGGAAGTGAAAAAAGTAAAAACGCAAAAAATGTCATTGTGTAATCAAAACGCGAATATTGACGCAGCGCACTAGCAATTCCAATGGCAATTCCAATTACGATAGCAACAAAGGTGGCTACAAAAACTAGACGAATGCTGACTGGAATTGCATTTCCTATTTCGGTAGCAACGCTTAAGCTATCTCGAGTCAATCCAAAGTCAGCCTTGCCCCAAAAGATACCTACAACCCCCTTGAGCCAGATGAAGTAACGAAGCGGAGGCGGGACATCTAGGCGGAGCTGTCGGGTTAAATCAATAATTGCCTGGGCAGCCCCAGGATCATCGGAGAAGCGCAGTTCACCAATGGGGTCTCCAGAAATTGCGGCAAGATTGTAAAGAATAAAACTGGAACCGAAGAGGATTAGAAATAGAATGCCAAGACGTCTGATTACATATGCCAACATCTCAATCTCTCCTCTTTTATGGATAAAACGGAGAGATACAGTGGCGCAAAACGCACCACTGTATCTGACCACATAAGCTAAAAAGCTACCTAATTTTTAGGATAACTCTCTAGTAGCTCCACTCCCACCAGTTCCATACCAATGTTGGTGAGTAGACCGCAGGCTTTATGCCTGAGAGATCTTTGTTTACGGCTGTAACTTGTGGATGCTGGAATACACCAACAGTTATGCCTTGATCATGAATGATGCGCTCTGCAGCAATAAACTTCTGCGCGAGCACGGTTCGTGACATTGGGGTGCTTAGTGAATCCATCAAAGTGGTAAGCGCTGGGATATTTACACCCATGCGATTATTTGATCCACCAAGCTTAAAGTTAGCAGCACTTCCTGCCTGAGCATTAGATGTTTGAACATATGCAAAGAAGACTGCATCATATTCAGTGAATCCAATACGAGGGCTCCAAGCTGCTTGCACATCGCCGACTAAATCAAATCCGCACTTAGCCATATTTGCCTTAGCTAGGGCGAACTGATTTGCACGGCGTTCATTATTTCCAGGGACTTGGATCTTGATCTTTAGAGGCTTAGCAACAGTAACTTCTGGTGCATACTTCTTGATCAAGGCACGAGCTCGCTTATTCAACTCTTCCTGGGTTCCGGTATAGAACTTAGATCCATTGGCACGAACTACGTTGTCGTAAATATCGCTACCAGGCAAGGTGAAGGTTGAACCTAATACAACCGATGCTGGATCAAATGGTTTGATCAGCTTGTCAACAATTTCTTGCCTTGGAACGCACATCAAGAATGCTTGGCGAAGTGCTCGAGCCTTTTCGCCAAATTTTGCGGCAAATGGACCGTTGTATTCAGGTTGATTAGGATCATTGGCATTCTTGCCTAGACGAGTATCAAAATGCTCATAAATTGCAGCTGAAGTTCCAACTACCTTGACGGAAGAGATCTTCTTAAGAGCTGCTAGAGCATCAGCCGTAACCTGACCCTGGTAAACGTCCAATTCGCCATTGGAAAGTGCCTGGCTGGCGGCTGTTCCATCGGTGATATAGCGGAATACAACGGTATCAATATCACCCTTAAAAGCAGGACCCGAATTATAACGAGGGTTCTTCTTCATGGTTACTGATTGCTTATCTACTGCTGAACTTACGATGTAACCACCGTTTCCAACAAAGAGAAGAGGATTTGTGCTTGAAGTAACGGTCGTAATTTTGTAGTTAGTGTTGTAGACAGTAGCCAATTTCTTTAGAAATGCTGTGTCCTTAGCAAAGAAAGCTTTTTCGAAATCAGCAGTTGCATCCACGTTTACTGCTACTGGCTGGAGGGAAGTCTTTCCGTCAGCAATAAGAACCATGGTGTGCACAGCTGATGGTCCTGGGGCATAAAGCTTCCAGTCTGCAAACTTACCCTTGAAGCTAACCGTGATAGACATTTTGTCTGCGCTCAGAACAGGATCTCCAACTACAAACTGATCCCAGGTTGAAGAGTATCCAGCTGAGTCAAATGCTGAAGCGGTAGCGCTCTTAGGATCGCCAAGCCCCGCAGCAATTGCATAGGCATTACTTCTGGTTACATGGCTAAGTAGGAGATTGACCGCAGTGATTGGTGTTCCATCCGAAAATACTCGTCCTGGAGCAACGGTGTATGTAATTTTAAACTTTGAGCCGGATCCTGAAGCTCTCTGGGTTCCAAAAACAGTATTATCGATGTAATTACCTTTATCATCAAAGTAACCAAAGCCAATACCACTCATATATGAAACCGCTGTATTAGCGGTCAGGTTCATGTTCTTCTGACCAGTGTTAAACCCAGTTAATGGATTTGTCTCGTGAAAGACGATGGTGTTTCTTGCTCCTTGGGCTGGCGCTAATATTCCCGCAACCAGACCTAAAGAAGCCAGGGCTACAAGTCCTACTCGTAGCTTGTGCTTTTTATTCATTAGTTCTCCTTGTCCGAGGGAAGCTCTAGCCCAGAGATGGAAAACTCACCACCCTTTAGCCTTTGCTTTTGGGAGAGTTTGCCGAAAAATGGCAGTTATTGCAATTGAAATTAGTCTGCAAATACAACTCTTTTATAACTTTCCAGCCAGACGAGCCTCGCGTCTCTTCTTCTGCTCAGCAGGGTTAGGGACAGGAACGGCGGCAATAAGGCGCTTTGTGTAAGGGTGCTTAGCTCGCTTAAGAATCTCATCTCTCTCGCCAACTTCAACCAAAAGTCCATCTTGCATCACTGCAATTCTATGAGCCAGAATGTCTACTACAGCTAAGTCATGGCTAATAAACAAACAAGCAAACTTCAATTTATCTTGCAAATCAAGTAATAATTCAAGGAAGCGGGCTTGAACTGAAACATCAAGTGCTGAAGTTGGTTCATCTGCAATCAACAAATCTGGGGTGAGGGCAAGCGCTCTTGCAATGCCCACTCTCTGCCTCTGTCCTCCTGAGAGTTCATGAGGAAAACGGTTTCGGTAAGAACGAGGGAGTTCCACTTGTTCAAGCAAATCCTCAACTCTCTTATTTAATTCATCACCCTTTGCAAGCTTTGCAAGAAAAATCGGTTCACCGATTGATTCACCAATTGGAAGGCGAGGATTTAGTGACGACGCCGGATCCTGGAAGACAATTCCGGTGTGGCGACGAAGAGTGAAAAGATCTTTTTGCGAGGCATTGCTTATATCTCTACCAACAATTTCAAGTTTGCCAGATTTTATTGGGAGTAATCCAATAGCAGCTCTTCCCACGGTAGTTTTGCCCGAGCCAGATTCTCCTACAAGGCCCACAATTTCACCTGGGAAGATCTCCAGGGAGAAATCTCTAACTGCCACAAACTCTGGAATTCGACCTCTTTTTGGATATGCAATTGTTACATTCTCTAGTTTAATTACAGGGGCCTGCTTACGAGCAGATGCATCTAGAGAACGCTTTGCTGATGTTCCAAGCTCTGGAACTGCAGCTAGAAGTTCCTTGGAGTAAGGATGCTTTGGAGAATTAAATATTTGATCAGCTGAGCCATGCTCAACTGTTAGCCCATCCTTCATAACTAGAATCTCATCAGCCATATCGGCCACAACACCCATGTCATGTGTGATTAACAGAATCGCTGAATTAAGACGAGTTTTTAAGTTGCGCATTAAATCCAAGATTTCCGCTTGAATCGTTACATCAAGAGCAGTAGTTGGCTCATCGGCTATCAAGAGGCCTGGATCGCAGGCTAGGGCTTGGGCAATCATTGCCCTTTGGCGTTGTCCACCGGAGAGTTGATGGGGATACTTGTCAAAGGAAAGTTCAGGATCTGGAATCTCTACCATCGTTATTAATTCAACGGCCCTAATCCGCGCCTGCTTTGGCCCCATGTCAAAGTGAGTTCTAAGAGTTTCTACTATCTGAAAACCAATCGTGTAAACCGGATTTAGCGCAGTCATTGGCTCTTGGAAAATATATGCCACTTCTTTTCCACGAGCTTTTCGTAAAGCGCTAGGTGAGGCGCCAAGCATTTCGATACCATTGACTTTCACGCTTCCCGAAGTTCTTGCATTCGATGCAAGTAGATTCATAACGCCAAGTGCGGTAGTTGATTTGCCAGAGCCAGATTCACCAACGATTGCCAGAGTACCGCCTGCTTTAACATCAAAGTTCATCTTGATTGCGGCTGGATACCAGACCCCATCAACCCAGAATTCAACAGTGAAATCTCGAACTTGAAGAATTGGTTGAGACATCTATGCCGCCCTTTCATCTGTCCGTGAGATGATGCCCTTATGAGCAACGTCGAAAATTTTCGACCCCGAAGTGGCTATCTTCTCGCTTTTACCGCCTATTTTGCAATTAGCTCTTTTTCCTACGTAAATATCTTGGATTACGGCTTTCAAGGTGGTTTGCCCAGTATCGTTTGGGGCTTGTGGCTCTGCGCCCTGCTTTATTTGATTTTCATACATCCCAAAGTCATCTTCTCTGACGAGGGAGTTGTGATTGTTAATCCTATGAAGAAGATCACCATTGGTTGGCAGGAAATCTCCGAAATTGACGCTCGATTCACAATGTATGTAGATCATCTCCCAACTGGGGTGAGGTATCACGCCTTTGCTGCTCAAGCCCCAGGTCGATATCACAGCAGAAACATCCATCCGAATGAAGTTAAGGGACTTCGAATTGGTGAAAGCGGAATGATTAGGGCTGGAGAGAGTCCCAGGAGTAATTCGGGCGCTGCTACGGCTATCGCTCGAGCCAGGCAGGAAAACTTCAGAAAGTCTGGACATCTCACTGGCCTTAATTTCGCTATCGCAGTCAACAAATCCGGACTGCTCATAATTACAACACTTTTGACTCTCGCCCTGGTTATTCAATTTTTTCATGCTTAAGCCATTTCCCTTCGATTTTGCATCTCGCGAGCAGTAGCTTTTTCTTTACGACTTAATCTACGGCGCTGTCTTGGATCAAAGGCATCACGCAGTCCATCTCCAATGAAGTTAATGCAAAGAGCAATCACAATAATGAAGAGACCTGGGTACCAGAAGAGCCACGGCCTTGTAGTAAAGGCATCCTGGTAGGTGGAAATCAACAAACCAAGTGAGACATCAGGTGAGGTTACCCCAAAGCCAAGGTAGCTAAGGGCGGTTTCAAGCAAAATCGCGCCAGACATCAAAAGAGTTACGGAAACAATGATGACGCCGACAGCATTGGGCAGAATATGTTTGAAAATAATACGCCTGTTGCTTGCCCCGGCTACGCGCGAGGCATCAACGAATTCTCGCTCTCTAAGCGTTAAAAACTCTCCCCTAACTAATCTTGATAGCCCTGTCCACGAGAAGAGCCCCAAAAGGAGGGCAAGAAAGGCAGCTCCCTTATTGCCAAAATGAAAACCAATAACTGAGCCAATGATGATTACTGGCACAGTAATAATGAAATCTACAAGGCGCATCAATATCGCATCTACCCACCCGCGGAAATATCCGGCAATTGAACCAATTACTGTTCCAAGAGTTGCTGCGATTGCTCCAATGATGAACATAACTAAGAGTGAACGTTGAGCGCCGCGCATCACAAGGGCCAAGTAATCTCGACCAATATCATCTTGGCCGAATGGGTGAGGCCCAAGTGAGAGACCATCGCCATCTATAAATGGCACCATGTCTATCGATGGGCAGCCTAGAGATCCATCAACGCAATCCTCGCCATAGCGAAGCTCTGGCATATCCTCAAAACCATATTTCCACCAACCAGGGATAACAAAAGGATCCTCTTCATCGCCAATACGCCAATCAAGTGATGTATACACCACAGTAATTAAAGTGAATAAGACAACCACAGAGATCATTGCTGCTCTATGGCGGATGAATCTACGAAGAACAATCTGACCTTGGCTTAGACCTTCAGTCTCCTTATTTAAAATGGCATTTTCGTTGGCATCATTAACGATTTCAACATTTTTACTCTTTCGTGCCATTACTTACCAGCTCCTACACGAATCCGAGGGTCTAGAACTGAATAGAGAAGATCAGCGATTAAGTTGGCCAAAATAGCTAGGGTCGAGAGAAAGAGAATAACCCCCATTAAGAGATTTAAATCAAAAGAGTTAATCGCCTTATTAAATAGGGTTCCCATTCCCTGCCAAGCAAAAACACGCTCGGTAATAATGGCTCCGCCGACGATTCCAGCGATATCTCCCACCATAATGGTGGTTAGCGGAATCATGGTATTTCTAAATGCGTGGCGCATAATCACAGTCCGCTCAGTCAATCCCTTAGCTCTTGCAGTTCTAATGTAATCCTGATTCAAAACATCAAGGAGGGTTCCGCGTGAGAATCGGACATATCCTGCAAAAGAAATCAGTGTTAGCGCAAGAGTTGGAAGAATTAGATGCATAGCAAAATCTAAGACCCTGACCCAGAAAGAGACTTCGCTAAGCCAGATAGTAGATTGTCCAATTGTTGCTACCGGGCGATAATTAACATCATCGCTTTCTACATAAGGCCTCCAGGCCTGCATCATTCGATCAACTAAAATCAAAATGCCAATCAATACAGAAGTAATTACGCTAGTTCTAATAATTGGACCACGATCAATGCGAGCAAATAAGAGAGCCCCAGATACTGAAACAATCAGAAGCGCGATAAACAAAAGAAGAATTCCCAGTCTTGGTCGATCAGAACTCAATAATGGTTGGGCTGGGAAATAAGAGATGGTTCCAACCACAGCCATCAAGAGCGTAGTTTTAAGAGCATTGCGATCTGAGAGGCCAACTGAAAGATAGGTAACTCCAATAGCGATTCCAACGCCAATTACAAAGATTGCAATAGGTCCAAGCCTTGGATAAGAGAGCCATTCAGAGGCGCTAATGGCGGTTAAGAAAATTGCATTGGCCACAAAAGCCCCAAGGAAAATCAATGACACCTGTCTTCTTGAGCCACTAATTATGGCCGCCCAGAAAAATCCGGTGACGATGCTAAAACCAATAATCCAGGGCGGCGATATTTTTGCCGTAACTAAAAAGTCATTGAAATCAATGGCTAGATACTGCTTTAAAAGAACTGCTACCCAAAAAATAGGTAGTGAGAAGAGTAAGAATGCAAAAAATGTCATTCCATAATCGAAGCGAGAGTATTGACGAAGCGCTGAGGTTATTCCTAATGCGATACCAAGAACAATGGCAACCAAAGTTGCGACGGCCACTAATCGAATTGTTGTGGGGATTGCTCCCATAATCGCCTCAAGAACTGGTTCTTGCTCTCGAGTTAAGCCAAAGTTGGCGCGTCCTACGAAAATTCCTAATACTCCCCGAAGCCAGATGAAATATCGAAGTGGTGGCGGTAAATCAAGGCGAAGTTCACGAGTTAGAGCCAGGATTAACTGCTCCTTATTCGGCGCATCACTTAGCCGAAGTTCTGCAAGAGGATCTGTTGAGATAGCCGAGAGGTTATAAAGCAAGAAGCTAGAGCCGAAGAGAATGACAACAAGTGCGCCGAGTCGGCGGAGAATGTATGCAAACACTTCCAACCTCCCCTTTGATATCTATTTCGCGCTACTTTACATGCTTCGAGTGGCACTTGGGATTTTAGCCAAGTGCCACTCGAATTACTGCTATTTACTCACCTTTTTCAAGGCGAGCTTTTACTCAAATTGAGGCTTTAGCCTTACTTTGAGTACTTCCACTCCCAATAGTTCCAAACCAACTGTGGTGATAGTGGATTTGGCTTGACATTCTGCAGCTTCTTATTTACTGCAGTAACGCCAGGGTGCTGGAATATAGGAAGGGTGAGGGCATCAGACATGATCTGCTTTTCAATGATCGTGTACTGAGCCAACTTATCCTTCTCAGGAAGAAGTGTCTTGCGTAGCTTCTCTACTGCAGCATCAACTGTCTTGTTTCTATAACCCAAGAGGTTGTTTCCGCCATCAGAGTAGAAGAGATCTGCGTTACCTTCTTGGGTGATTGCTGACTTTACCCACGCAAAGAACTCTGCATCCCACGCACTTGAATCAAGTTGGCTTGACCAAGCAACTACACCTGGAGCATTTACATCAAAGCCGGCACGACCTAGAGCTGCCTTAACAATCTGGGCAGATGCAGCGCGACGAGCATTTGATGGAGTTCCCCAAAGTAGGTTTACCTTCACATCAGTTGCAGAGTACTTGCGAACGAGTGCAAGAGCCTCTGCTTCACGCTGTGCTTGAGTTCCCTTTGTGTACTTAGAAACTCCATTGTTCTTCACCATATCGTTATAACCAGGCTCGCCTGGGAATAGTAGTAGTGAATCCATGCGCACAGCGCTGGAGTTAATTGGCTTGATCAACTTATCTACGATTTCATCGCGTGGATATGCCATCAAGAATGCAGTTCTTAGATCCTTTGCCTTCTGGCTATCTCCAGCAAATGGACCTGTGTACTCCTCTGAAACTCCATTGGCAGTGCCAACGCGAAGATCGATGTGCTCATATACAGCTTGAGCTCCACCAATGATCTTGGCAGTTGGAATCTCTGAAAGAAGTTTTACCGAGTCAGCTGTTGGCTGGCCCTGATAAATATCTACTTCCTGATTTCGTAGCGCCTGTGCTGCCGCAGTTCCATCACCGATGATGCGGAAGACAACAGACTTAACACCGCTGGTCTTTGGACCAGATGGGTTAGTGACGTGCTTTGGATTCAATCCGAGAGTTACTGCTTGTCCTGGGACAGCAGTCTTAAGAATATATGCACCATTGCCAACTAGTAGCAATGGATTGGTTGAGCTATCAACCTTGTTGATGTTGTAAGACTTTGACCAGACTTCTCCGGCAGCCTTCATCAACTTAGTGTTGTAGTCATAGAAAGCCTTTTCAAACTTTGCCTTAGCAGCCAAGTTTGCAGCAGCATTCTGTAGACCAGTCTTGCCCTCTGCTAGATGAACTAGAGCGTGGACAGCAGATGGGCCTGGGCCATAAATCTGCCAATCTGGAATCTTGGAGTCATACTCAACAGTTACTGACATCTTGTCAGATGAGAGAGTTGGAAGACCAACGTGGGCCTGATCGTAGACACCGCCGTAGCAGAGCGAATTAAACGCAGGAGCTACTTCGTTATCGGTAGGATCACCAAGTTTTGCAGTGAATGAATATGAACTGGAGCAAACAACGTGGCTCAGAAGAAGATCTACACCAGTAATTGGTGTTCCATCTGACCAAACTTTGCCCTTGTTTACGGTGTACTGAACTTTAAACGGCTTCTGACTTACGATTTTGTATGAACCAAAAATCTTGTTATCTACAAGCTTTGGTGAATTATCGTAGTAGTTGAAACCAAAGCCCTGCATATATGCAACTTCACTGTTGAAGGTGAGGTTCATATTTGTAACGCTTGGATTCAAGCCGGTTAGCTGATTGCTGGTAACAAGTACCACAGTTGAACGAGTTGCAGCGTTCGCTGGTGAGAGCGTTGAAACCGCAAGACCCGCCGCAGCTGCAGTAGCAATTGCTACCTTGGCAATGCGAGTTAATTTCATTT
>JBMTBW010000003.1:0-58281 GCA_049430265.1 Candidatus Nanopelagicaceae bacterium
GCCAGGGGAAGCGGGCCGAGGAAGCCGGGATGATCTCGTTAACCACAAAAACCCGTGCACACATACAGACGCAGATAAAACTTCGTCTGATTACCGCCTCGCTGCCTAAGCGAGCTAAGTAATCCGTTGGCCTGAGCGCGCTCCCCGCCTCAGAATCCAACGTCGATAGGGGGGCTTACTAACCGAAGTTGTTGTGGCTATCGGTAAGGAAATCTTTCACAACTGAGTCTGTCGGTTACTAGCGTGCGAGAGAACCGGGACAGAGAAAACGAATAGCGCGCTACGCCCGTAGAAGCCCTGTTTCAGTGTCGAAGGACCCGGGTTCGATTCCCGGCACCTCCACCAGAGAAACTCCTTAAAGAAAATTTAAGGAGTTTGTTTTCTATATCTCTTCAATTGCCATAGCGATCCAAGGCCAGTGCTTAAACCAAGTGCTCCAATTACATTTGCTCCTCTGCTGACATTTTCAATGAGTAGAAAAATTCCAACAATACTTGAGAGAATTGCAAATATAATGATAAAGATTCTGCGAAAGCGCGACATACCCGCTGGCCTGTAAAGTGATAGCAAGAGCGCAATCGGTCCACCAAACATTGCTGGAAAGACAATAATTGAAACTAGAAGAGCTAATGACTCCATGGCTAGATAGTAGACCTAAGATTAATTAAGCACTTTAAAGGGCTTTAAGAGCGCTCACAACTTTTGTTAGGGAGGCCTTGGCATCGCCAAAGAGAAGTGTGGTCTTAGGATCAAAGAGAAGTTCATTCTCAATTCCAGCAAAGCCTGGTCTCATAGATCTCTTTAGGAAAATTACATTTCCTGCTTGCGCTACATCAAGAATTGGCATGCCATAGATTGGACATCCTGGAGTTGTTTTTGCAGCAGGATTAACCACATCATTTGCTCCAATAATTAGGGCAACATCAGTTTGTGGAAATGTTGGATTAACTTCATCCATCTCAGATAATTGCTCATAGGGCACATTGGCCTCAGCCAGAAGAACATTCATATGCCCTGGCATGCGACCTGCAACTGGGTGAATTCCATAAGCCACATCAATTCCCTTGGCAGATAAGAGGTCTGCAAGCTCTCTGACTGTGTGTTGAGCTTGGGCAACTGCCAGACCAAAGCCTGGAACGATTACAACTCTGCGTGCATAGTTAAGCAAAATAGCCACATCATCAGGAGATCCTGATTTAACGGGCCGATCTTCCCCAGCGCCAGAACTATCTTGAGGCTTTGCAGTAAATGCTCCAAATAGAGTTCCAAAGAGAGAGCGCCCCATAGCCTCTGCCATCAAGCGAGTCAGAATTGTTCCCGAGGCGCCGACTAGAGTTCCAGCAATAATTAATAGCGTTGAATCAAGTACATAGCCGCCAGCTGCAACAGTTAAACCAGTGAAAGCATTTAGCAATGAGATAACAATAGGAACATCGGCGCCGCCAACTGGAAGCACAAATAAAATACCAAAGGCAAGTGAAAGACCTGCAAGAACTAGCAGTGGGGTAGTGCCAAGGGATGAGACAACCCAGAGAGCACATCCAAGTGTGGCAAGAAGAGTTCCAGCGATAACAAATCTTCCTCCTGCAAAAACCACAGGGCGAGTGGTCATCAACTCTTGAAGCTTTAGGAAGGTAACAATTGATCCAGAAAATGAAGTTGAGCCAACGATAACCGTAAAGACCGTTGCAATAACAACTGCAGTTGATGCGCTCTGGCCTAGCTTTAGATATTCAACAATTGCTACAAGGGCTGCTGCTCCGCCGCCAACGCCATTAAAGAGCGCAACTAATTGCGGCATCGCCGTCATCTGAACTCTTCTTGCTGCAGGAACTCCAATAATTAAACCAAATGCAATTGCTCCTAATATCCAACCAAGATTATTTAAGGGTAGCTCGCCATCGCTGCTATAGAAAAAGACTGCAACGGTTGCAATTGTTGCTCCCGCTGCTCCTAGAAGATTTCCTCGCCTTGCAGTTCTTGGATGAGATAGCCCCTTAAGTGCCAGAATGAACATAACGCCAGCGCTAAGACCGATTAACTCATATAAAAAGCGGCTCATTTATTTATCACCAGAGCCTTTATTCTTTGCGCCTTTGCCTTTAAACATCTCAAGCATGCGATCTGTGACAACAAATCCACCAACCATATTAATTGTGGCAAGGACAATTGCAGCTAGCGATAAACCAAGCTCTAACGAGTTATCGCTATGGTCAGCGACAATAATTGCGCCAACCAAGATAACGCCGTGAATTGCATTAGCACCGCTCATAAGTGGGGTGTGAAGAGTGGATGAGACCTTGGAAACTACCTCAAATCCAACAAATATAGAGAGCGTGAAAATGGAAATTATCGCCATAGCTTCCATTGTGTTAGGACCCCTTCCTTAGATTTCCGCCATGAGTAAGGGCTGAGGCGTCAATAATTTCATCAGAGAAATCCAAAGCAATTGCGCCATCTTTAACCATCAGGAGTAGAAGATTGACCATATTTCTTGAGAGCAAGTAGGAAGAGTGAAATGGCAGTTGACTTGGAACATCTTTTCCACCCCAGAGCAAAACTGAATTTCCAACTGTAATTACTTCACCCGGCTTCGATCCTTCAACATTTCCACCGCTTTCAGCAGCTAGATCAACAATTACTGAACCAGGAGCCATTGCTTGATACATCTGCTTTGTAACTAGCATTGGAGCAGCTCTTCCTGGCACTGCAGCAGTAGTAATCAAAACGTGAGATTTTGTGATGTAAGGCGTGAGAAGCTCTCGCTGCTTTGCAGCGCGCTCCTCGCTCATCTCTCTGGCATAACCCCCAGAGCCTTCAAGTGCTTCTAACTCTAAATCAATAAAAGTAGCGCCCATCGATTTAACTTCATCAGCAGAAGATGGGCGAACATCATAGGCAGAGACAACAGCTCCTAGCCTTCTAGAAGTTGCAATTGCTTGAAGCCCTGCAACGCCTGCACCAAGAACTAGAACATTTGCAGGAGTAACAGTTCCTGCAGCAGTCATAAGTAATGGAAAAAAGCGCGGAGAAAGCTCGGCTGCCACCAGGGCTGCTTTATAGCCAGCGCAGAGCGCTTGGGAAGTTAGTGCATCCATCGATTGCGCTCTTGAAATTCTAGGTAGCGCTTCTAGTGAAAAGGCTGTGGCTCCAGATTTAGCTAGTGCATCAATGCTTTCTTTAGCGCTAACGCTTGAGAGAAATGAAATAGTAATTGCGCCACTTTTTAGGCTACTAGCCTGATCTGGACTTAGTGGCTGAACTGTGAGGATTACATCAGCGCCAGCTAATTCTTTTCTCTGGTCACTTGCGCTAAAAATTGTTGCGCCTTGCTCTATATAACTCTCATCACTTGCCCCGGCATGAATTCCTGCCCTTGATTCGATAGAGACGCTAATACCTGCTTTAGTTAATTTAGAGATGATGTCTGGAAGAAGGGCTACTCGCTTTTCACCAGTCTTACTCTCAGCAGGAACCACTACGCGCATATCAAAAGCCTATCTCTTTGGCTAAAAAGCCGGCCACTTCAAATGGGTGAACCTTTAATGAAATTAGATTCAATTCCTTCCCTTTAATTCTCCACGCAGGCTGTGATAGAGAATGGCTTGAATGGTAGTTCGGCGATGATAGGCCTGACGCCAAATCTTTGAAGCGCGACCATCCATGACAGATGCACTGACCTCTTGGCCGCGATGGGCTGGCAAACAGTGCATGAAGATTGCATCTTTACTCGCAAGGCCCATCAACTCATCACTTACTGAATAACTTGCAAGGGCTTTCTCTTTCTCAATCCGATCTGCTTCAGGATCTCCCATCGACATCCAGACATCGGTATATAAAACACTTGCCCCGCTCGCGGCAGATCTAGGATCACTTGTTACTTCAACTTTTCCACCGCTTTCTAAAGCTAACTTACTTGCAAGCTCTACAACTTCTCCCTTAGGAGCAAACTTGCCCTCTGGCGTTGCTGCAACCACGTGAGCTCCCATGATTGCTCCCATCATTAGCCAAGCAGTGGTGACATTGTTTCCATCACCAAAATATGCAAATTTTCTTCCAGAAATATCTTTTCCAAATACTTCACGGATAGTTAGCCAATCAGCAAGTGCTTGGGTGGGATGGTCATAATCAGTAAGACCATTAATTACTGGGATGCTGGCGTTAGCTCCTAATTCATCGACATCGCTCTGAGCGAAGGTGCGAATTATTAGCGCCTCTGCAAATTGGCTTATCACCTTAGCGGTATCTGCAATTGTCTCTCCTCGACCAATTTGGAGATCATCGCCGCGAAGAAATATAGGAGTGCCACCAAGATGAGCAACCGCGCTCTCAGATGCCAGACGAGTTCTAGTTGATGGCTTAGACATATAAATCGCAACGGTTTTATTGGCGAGAAGATTTGATGCCTTAAGTGGCTCACTTGCAAACTCGGATGCGGTAGCAAGAAGCATCTCCACATCAGATTTGAGCAGATCTTGGCTGCGCAAGAGATCTTTCATCTGCATATCTTACGACCCCAGAGTTATTACCTGGAGCTCTGCCTACTCGCCCTATTATTAGCGCTATGAAGCAAGCTTTTGAGCCAGAGCAGGTTATGGGGCTATTTGGTAGAGGAAAACCAAGTAGCGATGGCGATACCTTGATTGATACTCGCACTGGAGAGCAGCTGGATTCCGGAGATCATGAAAGATTCTCACACTATGTAAGAAAAGAAAAAATAGTTGAATCAGCTGTCTCTGGAAAACCAGTAACAGCGCTCTGTGGCAAGCGATGGATTCCCTCTCGAGATCCAAATAAGTTTCCAATCTGTCCAACATGTAAAGAGATTCATTCCGGCCTTCGCAAAGGGCCAGATGATCAATCCAATAACGAACTTTAGGTAAGTAATGGCGCTAGGCACCGCTACGCAAGAAGATAGCCGAGTTGATTTAAGGGCAGATCGACCATGGGTCTGCATAGTCTGGGATGATCCAGTTAATTTGATGACCTATGTGACTTATGTATTTATGGTGCTCTTTGGTTACTCAAAAGAGAAAGCAACTGAGTTAATGTTAAAGGTTCATAATGAGGGAAGAGCTCAAGTTTCAAGTGGCACTCGCGAGGAGATGGAGCGAGATGTGCAGCGGCTTCATGAATATGGCCTCTGGGCAACGCTACAAAGAGATAATGAGTATTAATTAAATGTCGCCATTTAAACGGGAAGAAAATGGCGAGATCTCAATTGAGATTTCAACGCAAGAATCACAGGTATTAATAAGTCTCACCGAGCAACTTCTAGAACTTCTCTCTCAAGGAGATTCTCAATCTGAGGCGCAAGATCCACTACTGCACTTAGTAGGAATCTCTGATTCTGATGCACTCCCTGAAGATCCAGTACTTCGTAGGTTATTTCCTGATGCCTATGAAGATTCAACTTCATCTAGTGAATTTCGCCGCTATACCGAATATGGGCTCCGTGAAAAAAAGAAAGCACATGCCCGAATTATTTATGAAGCTCTAACTAGCCAAGGCGAGGTAGATGAGATTGCCCCTGGCCAAAAACCGATTGATAAAGGCTCTTTTAGGCTGATTATTAATAGCGCAGAGCTACTTGATTGGCTCTCAGGGCTTAATGATTTAAGGCTTGCACTTGCGGTGCGTCTTGGAATTGGTGGCAACCGGCAGGAGAGCGCTGATATTGATACCAAGGCTATTCATAATAAATATGAACTCATGTTAGAAAGTGATCCCATGAAAGCTGTCTACGCAGTTTATTCTTGGATCGGCTGGCTACAACAAGGCCTACTAGAAGAACTCTCTCCAGAATAAAAAAATCAGGGCCCGGTTTCCCGAGCCCTGATTCCTACTTTCTTACTTCTTAGTGATCGTCCTTCATTCCTTCAGCAATTGACTTCATGCGTGCGATCTTAAGAATAGTTAGACCGAATACGCACTTAGCTGCTACGTCAGCGATGGTGTAACCAACTTGACGTCCAACGAATGCTCCAGAGCTTGCTGCTCCATCTGCATCGATGATTGGTAGGAGGTAGGCGATTGGGTATACGCCCCATGTTGCAATCAGCAGGAGACGGAGGCGACCAACAGTGGCTGCAACTCCTTCAGGCTGACGATCTAGGGACTTACCAAGCTCTACGAATAGAACATAAAGGATGTAGAGGAAAGGAATTGTGGAGAGAACGCCCCACATAATCTTCTCACCCTGGTCTGCAGAAACTTCTCCTGGATAACCAAGTGCGATCATTGCTGCTGATGCAGGAACGAGGCGTGAGATTAGTGAGCGAGCTGCTTCTTTAGCAAGTGCTAATACGGCGATTACCTCAACAAGAAGTAGTGGCACGGTAAGGATCCAGTCAACATAGCGGTATCCCTCGTTGAATGCCATTGAACTTACGTTGTAATCGGTTACAACTTCAAAGGTGCCTTCTTTTGTTGCATCCTTGAAAGAATCAAAGATTCTCAAGTAGTGATAAGCAGCAATGAAGGTAACCATTGATGAAAGAACAAGCGCGTTGCGATACTTAGGTAGAACGCGGTTCTGTGAAACCAAGGTATAGACGGTTGTTGCGAGCATGGATACAAGTCCAAAGGAGAGGATGTTGTAGACCGTGCTCCACTGAGATGCGTCTAGTTGCATTCGATAAGCCTCCGTGGGCAATTAGGTTTGCTCGACTCAATTAGGGCCGAGCGATCGCGCCTTCCGTAGGCCCATATGAAGCCTCGGGTGGTGCGACTAGATGAAAGGGTGCTCTCTACTCACCGGTAATTCAAGCCAACGCCTCGGCAATTCTTCAGAAATGTTATCTTTTTCTAATCTTTTATTAGGGCAAATCGGACATTTATCGCTGAGCGTGAAGAGCATTTCTATTAAATTCAAGGGCTCAACCATCGCAGCTAGCACCTTTAGACTTGCGGCTATGGCCAATAAGGAAAGTTCAGCTCCGATTGGCATCTTTGATTCGGGCCTTGGCGGTCTAACAGTAGCTAGAGCAGTAATCGATCAACTGCCTAATGAGGCCCTGATTTATTTTGGCGATACCGCTCGCGGCCCCTATGGACCAAGGCCCCTTGCTGAAGTTCGCTCCTTTGCCCTAGAAATTATGGACTCTCTAGTTAATGCCGGGGTTAAGGCAATCGTTATCGCTTGTAATACTGCAAGTGCTGCGACGCTAAGAGATGCCAGAGAGCGCTACTCAATTCCCGTTATTGAAGTGATTCAACCTGCAGTTCGAAGAGCTGTTGCTGCCAGCAAAAATGGCAAGGTTGGAGTTATTGGAACCCAAACCACAATAGATTCCAAGGCTTATAACGATGCCTTTGCCGCAGCCCCACACCTTGAGCTAACAGCACTTGCCTGTCCAAAATTTGTCTCATTTGTTGAAAGCGGAATGACCTCAGGAGATGAGGTAACCAAGGTTGCCCAGGAATATCTAGCCCCGCTAAAGGCAGCTGGAGTTGATACCTTGGTTTTAGGTTGCACCCATTACCCGCTTCTTACCGGAGTCATCTCCTATGTGATGGGTAGTGAGGTCAACTTAGTATCCAGTGCGGAGGAGACCGCAAAAGAGCTCTACAAAGTCTTAGTAGAAAATTCACTTCTAAGAGTTGAGAAGAGCGCGCCAAGTCATCAATTCATTTCAAGTGGCGACACCGATACCTTTGCCCATCTAGCACGGCGCTTTCTTGGCCCTGAAGTTAACTTTGTTAAGGGTCAGATTTAATTTAAATGAATGGAGAGTATTTAAGTGTCTGAGGTAAAACGCAGCGATAAGCGCAGCTCTGAGCAACTTCGACCAATTACCTTTGAGCGTAATTGGCTCAATAATGCTGAAGGCTCTGTACTAGTTTCATTTGGTAATACTCGAGTGCTATGTGTCGCCTCATTTACACCTGGGGTTCCTCGTTGGTTAGTCGGTAGTGGCAAAGGATGGGTGACTAGTGAATATGCGATGCTGCCAAGGGCTACACATAGCCGCTCAGATCGCGAGAGCGTTAAAGGAAAATTGGGCGGTAGAACTCAAGAGATCTCAAGATTAATCGGTAGATCACTTCGAGCAATTGTGGATTTCAAAGCACTAGGTGAGAACACAATTGTTTTAGATTGTGATGTACTTCAAGCAGATGGCGGAACTAGAACAGCAGCGATTACAGGGGCATATGTTGCGCTAAGTGATGCAATTTCATGGGCGATGAAACAAGGACACATTGCTGGCAAATCTCCACTTATTGGTTCAGTTGCGGCAGTTAGCGTGGGAATCATCGATGGTGAGCCAATGATTGATCTCTGCTATGAAGAAGATGTTAGAGCCCAGACTGATATGAATATTGTCTGCACTGGTGAGGGAAAATATATTGAAGTTCAAGGAACAGCAGAGGGAGAACCCTTTGATAGAGCTCTGCTTGATAAGTTGTTAGATCTTGGAGCAAATGGCTGTAAGCAGATTGCATCGCTTCAGGCTCAAGCGCTAGCAAGATAAAAATTAATGTCGAAAGAGAAAAAGACTCTAGTACTAGCAACTAGAAATAAAGGCAAAGTCTTGGAGGTTGAGCGGATGCTAAAAATTCACGCTCCAGAAATTTCACTTATCTCTATGGCAGATCTAGATATCGGCGATATTGAGGAGACAGGAAATAGTTTTGAAGAGAATGCTCTTCTTAAAGCGCGCACAGTTACCCAGATCTCAGGTCTTGCTGCCTTAGCTGATGACAGCGGGCTAGCAATAGATAGCCTTAACGGCGAACCTGGAATCTACTCGGCTCGCTATAGCGGAGTACATGGTGATGATGCAGCAAACAATGCCAAAGTCCTAAATCTGATGGCGGGGATAACTAAGCGATCAGCATCATTTATTGCAGTATTGGCACTTACCAGGCCCGATGGGCAGTGCATTATTTCTAGGGGTGAGCTCTTGGGTCAGATAATTGATAGCCCCAGAGGAGATCAAGGTTTTGGCTATGACCCAATATTTCAACCATCGGGCTTTGAAATCACAACGGCGCAGATGAGCCCTGAAATCAAGGATTCAATTAGCCATAGAGGCAAAGCTTTAGCGCAAATAGCCCCAAAAATTTCACCTTTTCTCTCCCTTTCATAACCGTTGAAAGTGCACACTCGCAGGTAGGCTTGGAATAGAAAAGCGCGCTCCTAGGTAGATAACTATGAGTAAGTGCCCAAAGTTTTAGAGCGAAGGAGTAATAGTGGCGGCAAAGAAGAAAGCTTCTGCAAAGCGGCGCGTTAAGAAAGCCCCTGCAAAGCGCCCTGCAAAGAAAGCTACGAAGAGAGTTGTTAAGAAGTCAAGTAAGCGTGCGCCTAAGAAAGCCGCAGCTAAGCGCCCTGCAAAGAAAAGCGCGAAGAAAGCAAGCTCAAGAAATGATCTTTCAAAGATTGTAATTCCACCTGTTCCAACAAGAGGTGCAACTTCAGTTTCATCAACACCGGCTCCAGCAAAGAGTGCGAGCGCGCCAGCGGCGCAGGCACCGGCAAAGAAGTCAAATAGCGTTCTATTTCTAGTTATTGCAGGAGTTGTCCTTTTAGCAATTTTTGCACTCACTAATTCATCAAGTGATGATGATGACGCAATGCCAACTCCAACAGAGACAGTTTCTGAGGAGCCAAGTGCGGAACCATCAGAGAGTGAAAGTGAAGAGCCTGCAATTACAGCTTATGAAGCTCCTACTGGCTTTGTCGCGATTAGAAATGCATCTGGCGGAGTAACCCTTCGCTGGAAGGCATCTACTGCAACTGATGGTTTAACTGGTTATGCCATATCTGTCTCCTATAACGCCGTTGACTTTGTTGAAGTTTCAACAGTTGGAGCAGATCAGCTCTCATTTGATATCGCGCTTGCAAGTGATGAAGGCGGAACCCAGTTCCTACTGCAATCTGTCTATTCAGATGGCACAAAAGTTGATGCTGCTAAGTTCTCACTAAAGGGCAAGTATCAGAACTAATTAAATTACTAAAAGAGACCGCTTCCTAAAAAAAGAGAGGCGGTCTTTTTATTTCTGTAAAACTTCGCGAATTGCAGAGACATAAGCATTAACTCCCGGCGGATTTAGATGAACTCCATCGGAGGCAAAGAACTCTGGATGATTTGCTGATATGGAATCCCAATCAACCAAGATGGTATTGGGATATCGCGAGGTGACACTCTCTATTAGTGCGTTATTTTCACCCTTCCAAGATCTTGGAACAGCAGTATTTACTACAATGATTTTTGGCTGATTCTTAACTACTTCCATTAGCTCCACAACATCGCGCTCGACCAAGCGATTATTATTTCCAAGATTTAGCACTACTGGGGATGCTCCAACGAATTGTTGATCAGTTCTTGCCACTTCAATCAGCTCGCCAATTTGTCTGCCCACTCTGGCATTTATTAACTCAATTCGCTCAAATTGAGCTAGAACATTTCTGATGCCAAGAATTACCGAATCTCCTGTGACCCAGAGCCCCGGGCTATCAGGGTTAGTGATTACTTGATCAACGGGTTCTGAAACCTCGGCTGCTAATTTCTCTTGTGCTGCAATTTCATCTGCCTTTTTTATACCATCATTTGCAACCAGAGTCGTTGCGCCAAGTAAAGCAACTACTGTTAATAGCGTTGAGAGTTTCTGTCTGATTCGAACTGCCTTGGTGCGATATTTCATCCCGCGGAACCAGAGTTCGAAATATCCACGTCTGACTGGTATCTCGATGTAGCGAAGTGAGATATCGGCAAGGGCAAATACAATCAATACTCTTAAAGCATAGAGAGCCCAGTCATCTCCAACTAAATCAAGTGATGGTCTGGTTAATTGAAAGACAATCCAGTGCCAGAGATAGATTCCATAGGATCGCTCACCAATCCAAATCAGCGCCTTAGTGCTCAGTATTGGTGCAAATCTTGAGGCAGGATGAACAACTGAGATTAGCGTGGCACATCCAAATAGAGCAGATAGCGGGAATGCGATTCGATAGAGCGTTGGATCACTTTCATTGATGAAGAGAAATGTTCCAAGTAGCCCAAGCAAACCAACTACCCCAATTAGATCAATGAAGTCTTGAGCTCTCTTGCTTATCTCTCTGGTGAGATTTGCTGGTTTCCAACTGACAGCTAAGGCAGATCCAAGAAATAATCCAATAGAGTGAGTATCAGTGCCAAAGTAGACATGGCTAATTGCTGATGCTTGAGTATCAATCTGCACTGAGTAGGCAAAGAGAGCAACCCCTGATGCGATGGCAATTGCAAGGGCGACAATTGAAACTCTCTTTTTTCCGAAGTACTTCAAGATAAAAAGAAGGACTAGCGGCCAGATCAGATAAAACTGTGCTTCAACTGCTAGCGACCAGGTGTGCTGCAATAAAGGAGGGCGGCCAATGCTTTCAAAGTAATCCTGTTGCCTTGCAACCAGAGCCCAGTTCATAGATCCTGATAAGACATATCCAATATCAGAGACGAATCTTCTAACTGTCTCTGGAGCATAAACGCCGATAAAGAGCAGCGTGAAAATAATCATGGCAACTAGAGCCGGAACTAATCTTCTTATGCGACTTAAATAAAAGGCTCTTAGATCAAGAGTGCCTGATCTTTCGATTGAGTCAAGAATAAGCCCAGTAATTACATAACCTGAGATTACAAAGAAGAGATCAACTCCAAGAAAGCCCCCTGGAATCCAATCAATACCTAGGTGATAGAGCAGAACTGCTAGAACTGCAACGGCGCGAAGGCCATCAACTGAGTGGATATAGCGAGCGCTAGAAGACATCACCGACGTTTCTTAGTTGCGCTCTTCTTACTTGGAGCTTTCTTTGCTGCACTCTTGGCTTCACCATTTTTTGCAGCGCTAATCTTTGCAGCCACCTTGGTATCCGCACTTGGTGTGCCATCTGCAGAAATTGCTGATACAACCTGCTTTTGTAGCTCTGCTAGTCGATTAAAGGCGCTCTCTAGCCTCTGTCTAGATTGAGAAATCGCATTCTCAGCTGAATCAAGTGACTGACTCTGAATTCGATATAAGCGCTCTGCCTCTGAAATAACTCCAGCGAGCCAGTTTCTATACTCTGAAACTTCAGTGCTTGCTTCAAGAATTAGGCGCTCTGCCTCTCTCTTGGCAGAAGCTGTAATTGCACTGCCCTCACGCTTCTTGCTGGTAAGAAGATCTTCAGCTTCAGAGTTTGCCTTAGAGACAATATCTGAAGCATCACTTTCTGCTGCTTCAATGTATTTACGACCGCGCGACTCAGCTTGGGAGAGTAGTGATTTAGCTTTTGCTTCAGCTTGCTCCAAAGTGGAACTTGCTAGCTTCTTGCTCTCGTTTAAGACTTTCTCAGCACTTGAGTTTGCTTTAGCTTCGCGCTGTTGAGCAGTGCGAATAATCGACATCGCAGTCTCTGTTGCCAGAATTTCAAACTCTTCCTTGGTTAGCCCTGTGATGTCGCGGCGAGAACGAAGATCGTTTAACTGGGATTCAAGTTCGCGGATTCGTTCTAGCGAGGCTGAACCTGTAGCAAGATTTGTTTTACTGGCATCACTTTCTTCGCCCTTAAATCCAACCCATGATAAAAAATTCTTATCTGCCACTTTGTTCAGCTCCTCATTAGTTCAGCACTTCTGGTAAGTACTTTCAGGGGGCGTGAATCTTCCCACGATTGGCTCTAGCTTGAAAATGGGGTGAAGCCCTTGATTATGGGTAGAGACCGCGGAGGCGATGGGCCTGGGCTACGCGGGCAACACCGATCATATTGGCCGCTTCGCGCCAAGTGAGCTTCTCATCCTTGGCCTTATCGGCTACTTCAGTGATAGCTCTCATCAAGATGGTGCTTAGGTTGGTCTTAACTTCCTCAGCGCTCCAGAAATAATTCTGTTTATCTTGCACCCATTCAAAGTAAGAAACGATTACACCACCTGAGTTTGCCAAGATATCTGGAACAACTAGCACTCCGTTCTCGTTCATAATCGCATCTCCAGAAGGAGTTGTTGGAGCATTGGCTCCTTCAACAACAACCTTGGCTTTAATTCCGCTAGCAGTTGATTCAGTGATCGCATCAGAGAGAGCGGCAGGAACTAAAACATCAACTCCTAGGTGGAGTAGCTCAGTATTGGTCAGGCGATCTGTTCCAGGAGCATTAGAGAGAGTGCCATTTTCTTGCACATACTTGTGCAAATCAGTAACGCTTTTAAATCCAGTAACACCACCTGAGACATCGCTGACTGCAACAACCTTTAGTCCCATCTCTTCTAAGGCAAGGGCAGCCCAATATCCAACTTTTCCAAAACCTTGAATAGCAACCGTTGCACCCTTTGGATCAATTCCTTTAAGTTTTAGCGCCTCGCGAACTGAAATTGCTACGCCATCACCAGTGGCTGAAGTTCTACCAAGAGATCCGCCAAGAACAATTGGTTTTCCAGTAACTACACCAGGGACAGAGAATCCGGCATTAACCGAATATGTATCCATCATCCAAGCCATATTGCGTTCATCAGTTCCCACATCAGGGGCTGGAATGTCTCGCTCTGGACCAATGATTGGAAGAATTTCTGAGGTGTAGCGCCTGGTTAATCTTTCATTTTCAGCAAGTGAGAGAGTTTTAGGATTTACTGCAACTCCGCCCTTAGCTCCACCGTAAGGAAGATTAGTAAGTGCGCACTTCCAAGTCATAAGCATTGCAAGTGCAACTGTTTCATCTAGATCGATATCTTGGTGGAATCTAACTCCACCTTTAGAAGGCCCGCGGGTAGTTGAATATTGGACGCGATAGCCCTTATACATCTCAACGCGTCCATCATCGCGGCGCAAGGGAACAGCCACTTCTAAGATGCGGCGTGGAGTTGAAAGGGTATTCCAATCATTTTCAGAGAGTTTTAATTGCTCAATCGCTCTTCTTAATTGCGAGAGAGCTGTTGCTAGCGGGGACTCCAGAGATGGCGATTTTGCGCGTGAAGAATCCTGCGATGACGCCTTTGTCATGGCGCTAATCTAACCCTGTCTTGAATAAAAAGCGATTAAGGAAAATATAGATTTCTATGGCGCTGTGCACACATTTAGCTGAATTTCTACTAGTCTGAGTGCAAAGGCACAGAATTCTGCCGCTCAAGGTTGAATTCGGCGAAAACTTCAACGAAGAGGTCAGGTATGTCAGAGAATCAAGACTGGTCGTTTGATACCCAACAAATCCACTCAGGACAAACACCAGATCCAACTACCGGATCTCGCTCCCTTCCTATCTATCAAACTACTGCTTACCAATTTCGCGATACTGCCCATGCTGCAAATCTATTTGGCGTAGCTGAATCTGGAAATGTTTACACCAGAATTAATAACCCAACTCAAGATGCAGTAGAAAAGAGGCTTGCTACCTTAGAGAAAGGAATTGCCTCACTCCTTGTCTCATCTGGAATGGCAGCAACTGCACTTGCAATCATGAATGTTGCCGAAGCTGGCGATCACGTTGTGGCAAGCCCTTATGTCTATGGTGGGACTTACAATTTATTTAAATACACGCTGCCAAAATTCGGTATTCAATTTACCTTTGTTGAAGATGCTAGCGATATGGATTCTTGGAAACGAGCAGTAAAGCCAAATACCAAGGCTTTCTTTGGTGAGGGAATTTCTAATCCATTGGGAGTAGCCCTTGATATCGAGAGAATTGCCAATGTTGCACATGAAGTAGGAGTGCCTTGGATAGTAGATAACACAATCGCTACTCCATATGTGACCCGCCCCTTTGATTATGGCGCCGATATCGTCACTCATTCAGCTACTAAATTTCTCTCTGGCCATGGCAGCGCGATGGTTGGGGCGATAGTTGATTCTGGAAATTTTGATTTTTCCAAGAATCCAGAGAAATTTCCTGGCTTTAATCAACCAGATGGAAGCTATAACAACATGGTTTATGCAAAAGATCTAGGAGTGGGATCTTCATTTGGAAATGTCGCCTATATCTTCAAATGCAGACTGCAACTTCTCAGAGATTTAGGACCAAGCGTTTCGCCATTTAATGCTTGGCTCTTGGCGCAAGGTTTAGAGACTCTAAGCATGAGAATGGATCGCCACTTACAAAATGCCCTAGCAGTTGCCCAGTGGCTGTCAAAACACAATCAAGTGGAGTCAGTTAGCTACTCAGGTCTGCCAAGTTCTTCATGGCATTCAAATGCATTGAAGTATGCAGCCAAAGGCGCTGGAGCAGTTATGGCTTTTGATATTAAGGGCGGACTAGAAGCTGGTAAGAAATTTGTTGAGGGACTTTCACTCTTTAGCCATGTGGCAAATATTGGTGATGTGCGCTCCCTAGTTATTCACCCCGCCTCTACTACACATTCACAGCTTGGCGAAGATGGGCTGGCCAGCGCGAGAATTACGCCAGGGATGGTGCGACTAAGCATCGGAATTGAAGACATCTCCGACATTATTGCTGATCTTGAGAAAGGTTTTGCAGCAGCAAAGATCTGAGAAAGAATTATTCAGAATTTAAAAGCTTTTCTTTTTTTGTATCCAGAAGCGCTACTGGTGCGGGAGGTGGGACTTGAACCCACACGCCGAAGCACAGGTTCCTAAGACCTGCGTGTCTGCCATTTCACCACTCCCGCAAGAGTTGGAGGCGTAAGGATACCCAGTAATTGCCAGAGTCAAAAACCGCTGGAAAGTACTTAAATACTTAGCCTTTAGGTCGTGCTCGCTCCTCGCCTAGATACAGCATCAATAGTTGCTGATATTAGAAGAACTGCTCCAGTAACCATGAACTTAATTCCAGCTGGATAGCCAAGTAGCGCCATGCCATTATCAATGACTGCTACAACAAGGCCACCGAGGATTGCATCACTAACTTTTCCTTTTCCACCAAAAAGACTTGTTCCGCCAATAACTGCAGCACCTACTGCATAAAGAAGCGTTGAACTTCCACCAGTTGTTGGTGAGATGGAATTTGCTCTTGATACAAAGATCATTCCTGCAACTGCTGCAAAACTGGTACAGATCATAAACGCTGTAATTCTTACCATCTTGACATTAATACCAGCTCTGCGAGCAGCTTCAGCATTTCCGCCAACGGCGTAGATATGAAGGCCAAATGAGGTGCGAGAAAGAACGAAAGTGGCACCAACTAAAAGAACCAGAATTACCGGCACTACATAAGGAATTCCGCGAAGACTTACCAAATCTGGATTATTGCTTCGCTCCACAGTTAAGGCCCAGGTGGCCAGAGTTCCAATAGCAATTAAAACAAAAGTTTTTATTACCCAGAGTTTAAATAAATTATCAACCAGGCCGGCTTTTTTGCGTTTTCTAAATTTCAGTAAGCCAGAGAGCAGATAAGCGCCAGCGGTGAGAAGGAAGAAAATCCAGCTATAGGAAACTGAGAGGTTCTTATTCTCAACTGCCAGAATTACTGGATCTTCAATACGAATTGTTCCGCCCTCGCCAACCAAGAGAAGTAATAGCCCTTGAAAAGCTAGAAATGTTGCAAGAGTTACCACAAATGAAGGAATCTTTAATTGGGCAACTAAATATCCAATAACCGCTCCTAGGAGAACTCCAGCAAGAACACTGATTGGAAATGCCAGATACCAGGGATAATCCATCTCAGTAATCATGATTACCAAGAGGGCGCCACAAACTCCTGCGGCATATCCAGCTGAGAGATCAATTTCTCCAAGCAAGAGCACGAAAACTAGGCCCATCGCAATAACAATTACTGCCGCTGCCTGGGTAAGTAAATTGGCTAGATTTCCTGGCGTTAAAAATACCGAGCTCTGAGTGCCAAATACGATGCAGAGAACAAATAGTCCAAGCAGGGCTGGAAGTGCTCCAACTTGGCCGGCTTTGACCTTGCTCCACCAATCGTTAGCCGATTGTTTGATATTTAAATCCTGGCTCATTTTTGCGCTCCAGTAGTAATGAGACGGACTACATCATTTTGAGTTACTGAGTTCTTCTCTACTTGCGCAGCCATACTCCCGAGATACATTGCAGCGATGTTATCTGCTACTTGGAAAACATCATTTAGATTATGGCTAATTACAATAACGGCTAGCCCATTATCAGCTAGTTGTCTTACTAGTTTGAGAACTTGTTCAGTTTGAGCAACTCCAAGTGCCGCAGTTGGTTCATCAAGGATTACTACCTTGCTGTTCCAGAGCACCGCTCTGGCAATAGCAACAGTTTGTCTCTGACCGCCGCTAAGTGAGGCAACCTTTTGTCTTATTGACTTAACAGTTCTAACACTCAAGCCATCTAGAGTTTTCTTTGCCAAAGATTCCATACTGGATTCATTTAGCGTAATCCCACTGATCTCTTCTCTTCCTAAAAACATATTATGGACAATATCTAAATTGTCACAGAGCGCTAGATCTTGATAAACAATTTCAATTCCAAGTGCTGTGGCATCCCTTGGTCCTGAAATGGTGACTGGATTTCCTTCAAAAATAAACTCCCCAGTCTCTGGGGTATAGATGCCGGCGATGCACTTAATTAGCGTGCTCTTTCCGGCGCCGTTATCTCCTACTAAGGCGGTTACCTTTCCAGCATAGGCAGAGAAATCAACATCTTTTAATACATGGACGGGGCCAAAAGATTTATTTACTCGCTTAAGGGAGAGAATCGGTGATGCCACTTTATTCCTAGCCTTAGTGGGGTTTAATAGTTCAGCCCGAGTAATTTAATACTCGGGCTGAACTCTTTTACTTCTTTTTAACTAACTATTCCTCTAAGAATTCTTAGATTCCGTTAGCTGTGCAGAGGTCTTCGATGCCTTCGCATACTGCTTCACGTGTCTGGAAGCCATCAGCAATTACATCCTTGACGTTTGCCTTGGTGATTGAGACAGGAACTAGAAGAACTGATGGAACATCGGTTACACCGTTGTTTACAGATCCGGTAGCTGTTGTTGCCTCTTCGCCATTTAGAAGAGCAATTGCAAGTGCTGCAGCAGCTTCTGCTTCAGCCTTGATTGCCTTGTAAACGGTGTTTGAAAGATCACCAGTAAGAATTGCACGGAGACCATCAACGGTTGCATCCTGTCCGGATACGCAAACCTTTCCATTGAGTCCGTTCTTCTTTAGAACAGCAACAGCTGCAAGGCCAAGGCCTTCGTTAGCTGAGACTACGGCGTCAAGCTTGCCGCCAGCCTTTGATAGTTGCTGCTCAAATATTGTTCCACCCTTGACGTTATCCCAGTCTGGAACAGCCTGGTCATCAACAAGTGTGTAATCGCCTGCATCGATTAATGGACGAAGTACTGAGTCATAACCAGCCTTGAACAAGGTTGCGTTGTTATCAGTTGGTGAACCATTTAGGTAGACAAGACGTGCCTTTGTCTTTCCTGCTCCATCAAGGCAAGCCTTGATTCCTTCACCTTGTAGACGTCCAACTGCTTCGTTATCAAATGAAACGTAGTATGACGCTGAACCGTTAAGTGTTAGGCGGTCATAATCAATTGTTGGTACACCTTGTTCTGCTGCCTTATCTTGAACAGCCTTTGCTGACTCTGAGTCAAGGTTTACAAGAATGAGAACCTTGGCACCAGCAGACAACATTCCATCAGCAATTGTCTGGAATGCAGCAGCATCACCATTTGCGTTCTGGATATCAACTTTTACTCCAGCGGCATCAAATGCAGCTTGTAGGAATCCGCGGTCAGCGGTTTCCCAACGTGCTGAAGATGCAGCATCTGGAAGGATGACTCCAACGAAACCATCAGATGAACCTTCATCTGATGAGGAGCAACCGGTGAGAATTAGTGCGAACGATGCAACTAGTGCAGAGATCGCGAGACGGCGCTTTGACATATCTATTAGATACCTTTCGAAAGTAGTTAATAAATGAACCGCAAGGGCGGCCCACCTGGGGTGAAACCTACTTTTACTAACCTCATGAGCGGTAGTCGGATATCTCAAATTCTGAGCGGGAGCAGATAACACTTTGATAACAAGGCCCCTTTTTGAGTTCAAAATCAAGCCCTTTTTCTCGTTGACGCAAGAAAGAAGGTGGGGTCGGTAGCCTTATCTAGGTGTCGGCCTCTAATTCACCAAATTCGCCTCAGCTTGCCCCTCATGAACTCCTTTCCGCCGCGATTTTGGAATCTGTCAAAGCCGCTATTGCAAAAGGTGAGCTGCCAGCAGAGTTGAGTTCAAATGCAGCTCTTGATGAAATTACTTTGGAGCGACCAAAGAATCGTGATCATGGTGATTATGCAACTTCAATTGCGCTCGCACTTGCTAAGCAGGCCCAAAAGCCACCAAGACAGATCGCAGAGATTATTACTACTTCACTAAAGTTAAATGAGATTATTGAAAGAATTGAAATTGCAGGACCAGGATTTATAAATATAACTTTAGTGAAAGCTTCACAAGGCGCTGTAGTTAATACCATCTATGCTCAAGGCGAAAAGTTTGGAGAGGTCAAGATCCTTGCTGGAGTAAAAATCAATCTAGAATTTATAAGTGCTAATCCCACCGGTCCCCTGCATCTAGGTCATACCAGGTGGGCAGCAGTTGGTGACGCCCTTGCAAGAGTTTTGATCGCAGGTGGAGCGAAAGTAGCTCGTGAGTTTTATATAAATGATCGTGGTAATCAGATGGATCTATTTGGAGCATCACTTGCCGCAGCTGCCCTTGGTCAAGATAAACCTGAAGATGGTTATCAAGGTGAATACATCGATGAGTTGGCTCAAGAAATTCTCATAAAGAACCCAGAATACAAAAAACTCAGCGGGCAGAGCGCAATTGAGGCTTTCCGCGAAGCTGGATATGAATTGCAATTAGCACAGCAGAAAAGTGTTTTAGACAACTTTGGAACCCACTTTGATATCTGGTTTTCAGAACGTTCACTTCATAGCGGTGATGGCATTGATAAAGCATTAGCAACTCTTAAATCGCAAGGTCATACCTATGAAGATGAAGGGGCCATCTGGCTTAGAACAACTGATTTTGGTGATGATAAAGATCGAGTACTGGTTAAATCGGGGGGAGAGTTAACTTATTTCTCATCTGATACTGCTTATTATCTAGATAAGAGAAGGCGCGGCTTTGATATCTGTATCTATATGCTGGGAGCAGATCATCATGGCTATGTTGGCCGGCTTAAAGCAACGGCTGCTTGCGCTGGAGATGATCCGGAGTACAACATCCATGTATTGATCGGCCAATTAGTCAAGATTATTGAAGGTGGCCAAGAGATTAAGCTTTCAAAAAGAGCGGGAACAATTATCACTTTAGAGGAGCTGGTGGAGAAAGTTGGCGTTGATGCAGCTCGCTACACCTTGATTCGCTATCCAGTTGATACTCCTATGGTTTTAGATATTGATCTACTTAAGAAACGCACTAACGATAATCCTGTCTTTTATGTGCAATATGCCCATGCCAGAATTTGCGCTGTGCTAAGAAATGCTAAAGATCTATCTATTCCTTATGGAATTAACCACTACCAAGCTGAGATACTAACCCACGATCGTGAGCGCGAGCTATTAGGTTCTCTTGCAGAATTTCCTAGAGTGGTTGCAAGCGCTGCAGAGCTTCGTCAACCTCATCGCATCGCTAGGTATATTGAAGAGTTAGCAACTCTCTATCACGGCTTCTATAACGATTGTCGCGTCCTACCGCTAGGCGATGAATCACCAAGTGCAATACATTCATCTAGAGCATCCCTCTGTGATGCAACCCGTCAGGTAATAAGTAATGCTTTAAATCTATTGGGCGTAAGCGCTCCGGAGAAGATGTAGATATGAGCCAAGATCTAAATCCTGTCATTTGGCCACTTAGTGCAAGACGTGTAAGTGGTGAAATCACTATTGGAGATATTTCAGTTAGTGATTTAGCAGATGAGTTTGATACGCCAGCTTTCATTCTTGATGAATCAGACTTTAAAGCCAGAGCAAGCCTCTGGGCTAAAGCGCTACAGGAGGCATTTGGAGCAAATGCTGGAACGCCTTATTACGCAGCGAAGTCATTTATCTCAACTCAAGTTGCGCGCTGGATTGAACAGGCCGGCCTTGGACTTGATGTCTGCACTGATGGTGAATTAGCGGTAGCAATCGCAGCCAATTTCCCAGCCAAAAAAATTGAGTTACATGGAAATAACAAGTCAGAGTCAGAAATTGCTGCAGCCATTGATTACGGGGTTGGAGTAATTGTTATTGATTCACTACAGGAAATAGATCGTGTGGCCAAAATCGCACATGAAAAGTCAGTAACACAAGGAGTATTACTCCGTCTAAATCCTGGAGTTGATGCTGACACCCATGAAGCTATTTCCACTGGACATGAAGATGTGAAATTTGGATTTTCAATTACATCTGGGGCGGCGTGGGATGCGATCTTGTCTGTGAAGAAACATGATTCACTTGAGTTAAGGGGCTTACATGCTCATATTGGTTCTCAGATATTTACCCCAGATTCTTTTGAATTAAGCGCTTCAAGACTTATCGCAGTCCTTGCTAAATACCGAGATGAGTTTGGATCTGAACTAGCAGAATTAGATCTTGGCGGCGGCTATGCAATTGCATATGTTGAAGGTGATAAACCAAGTTCTGCTAATGAAATATTAAGTGTGATTGCAGGTAGAGTTAAGACTGAGTGTGACAAAGCCTTATTAAAGATTCCAAGAATTTCTATTGAACCTGGTCGGGTAATTGTTGGCCCCGCTATGGTGACAATTTATAAAGTTGGAACAACCAAAGAAGTCACTTTGGCAGATGGCTCAACTCGCTGGTATGTATCAGTTGATGGCGGAATGAGCGATAACATTCGCCCTGCTTTATATGAAGCGCAGTATTCAATTGCACTGGCAAATCGAAGTAGCAGCGCCCCACTCAGAAAATCTCGAGTAGTTGGAAAGCATTGCGAAACAGGGGACATCATCATTAAAGAAGTGCAGCTGCCTAGCGATATCACTCCGGGTGATCTACTAGCTGTTCCTGCTACCGGCGCATATGGGCGGAGTATGGCTAGCAATTACAACCATATGACAAGGCCGCCAGTGATTTGCGTCCTTAATGGCAAGGCGCGAAGCATTATTCGCCGCGAAACTCATCGCGACCTTCTAGCCTTGGAGATTGAGGAAGAACCAAGACAGATCGGCAAAGGTGAGCAAAGATGAGTAGCGCGCAGCAGAGCTTTAATGTCGCCATGCTGGGTTGCGGCGTTGTTGGCTCAGAGGTAGCTCGCTTGCTATTGGCAGACGATGGAGATTTTGCGGCTCGCTCTGGCGCTAAATTGAATTTAACTCGCATTGCAGTTAGAGATAGCAAAGCAAGTCGTGAGCAGATTCCAACTGAGCTTCTTACTCAAGATAGCGAATCTGTAGTTAGCGATCCATCAGTAGACATTGTTATTGAAGTGATGGGCGGAATAGAGCCGGCTAGAACTCTAATTTTAAAAGCAATTAGCAACGGTAAATCTATTATTACCGCTAATAAAGCGCTGCTTGCGCAACATGGCGCAGAGCTATTTAGCGCAGCTGATAAAGCTGGCGTTGATCTTTACTATGAGGCATCAGTTGGCGGAGCAATTCCAATACTTCGCCCGATGCGCGAATCAATTGTGGGAGATCATGTAAATCGAGTTATGGGAATTGTAAATGGCACCACTAATTACATTCTTACCAAGATGGATGAAGAGGGATCATCTTTTGAAGAGGTATTAAGTGAAGCGCAGTATTTGGGATTTGCCGAAGCAGATCCCACAGCTGATGTTGCAGGCCATGATGCTGCGGCAAAAGCTGCAATTCTTGCCGGTCTTGCTTTCCACTCAAGAATTACTGCAAGTGATGTTTACTGTGAAGGTATTAGTCAGATAAGCGCTAGAGATGTAGCAGTAGCAAGAGATATGGGATGTGTAATTAAGTTACTTGCAATTGCAGAGCTCACCAAAGAAAATCAGATATCAGTGCGAGTTCACCCCACACTAATTTCTCGAAAGCATCCACTTGCAGCGGTTCGTCTAGCTTTCAATGCCGTCTTTATAGAAGCTCAATCTGCTGGGGAGTTAATGTTCTATGGCAGAGGCGCGGGAGGCGAGCCAACAGCAAGTGCTATTTTGGGTGATTTAATTGCAATTGCTCGTAATAAAATTAGAGGTGGCCAGGGCCATGGCGAGAGTGATTATGCAGATTTGGTGATTGCACCTATTGATAACGTGAAATCACAGTATCTAATAAGACTAGATGTGGCTGATAAACCAGGAGTTTTAGCAAATGTGGCCCAGCTATTTGCTGCCAACAGCGTCTCTATCGAAACAGTTAGACAGACTGGACGCGGAGATAGCGCAGAGTTAATTGTTGCAACTCACTACGCCCCAGAGTCGGCGCTAAAGAAAACTGTTAAATCTTTAGCAGATAGCGATGTAGTAAAAAGCGTAGAGAGCGTGCTTCGCATCGAGGGAAGTAAATAGTGAGCTTATTTAAGAAATCTGGCGCACATCAATGGCGCGGCGTAATAACAGAGTATAAAAAGCGTCTACCCGTTAGCAGTAAGACTCCAATTGTTACGTTAAATGAAGGCGGCACTCCACTTATCTACGCCTGCGTGCTTTCAGAGATGTTAGGAAATGATGTCTGGCTTAAATTTGAAGGAGCAAATCCCACTGGATCTTTCAAAGATCGCGGAATGACCATGGCTATTTCAAAGGCAGCCGAGGATGGCGCAAAGGCAGTTATCTGCGCCTCTACCGGCAATACCAGTGCAAGCGCTGCTGCTTATGCCACTAAAGCTGGAATGGTTCCTGTTGTTTTAGTTCCGCAGGGAAAAATCGCGATGGGAAAGCTAGCCCAAGCAATTGCCCATGGCGCAAAGTTGTTACAAGTAAAAGGTAATTTTGATGATTGCCTAACTCTTGCAAAGCAGTTATCTGAGCAATATCCAGTATCGCTTGTTAATTCAGTAAATCCTTATCGAATTGAAGGACAAAAGACTGCATCCTTTGAAGTTATAGATGCACTTGGTTTTGCGCCAGATATCCATGTGCTGCCAGTTGGAAATGCTGGAAACATCACGGCTTACTGGAAGGGCTATAAAGAGTATTACGCTGATCGAATTTCAAAATCACTTCCAGCTATGTGGGGATTTCAAGCAAAGGGAGCAGCACCTATTGTTCGCGGCAAGATTGTTAAAAATCCAGAGACGCTGGCAACCGCTATTCGTATTGGAAATCCTGCTTCCTGGAAGCAGGCAGAACAAGCTAGGGATGAATCAGAAGGTTTGATTGATATGGTCAGCGATACTGAGATATTAAGCGCCTATCGTTTAGTTGCAGCTAAAGAGGGAGTCTTTGTTGAACCATCTAGCGCTGCAGGTCTTGCTGGATTAATTAAATATAAAGCTGCAAAGAAACTACCCAAGGGAAAGAAAATTGTTATTACGGTAACAGGAAATGGTCTAAAGGATATTCAATGGATATTAAATGGGGCAGATAAACCAATTACTGTCCCAGTAGATGTTAAAAAAGCTGCCAAAGTGATTGGACTTAGCTAATTATGTCTAGAGGATTTAAAGATCGCCTCACTTATAAGGCAACTCCGATGCAGGCAAGCGTCCCAGCAAGCTCTGCCAATTTAGGCCCTGGTTTTGATTGTCTAGCTCTAGCCCTTGAACTTCGTGATACCTACGTTGCTCAAATTTTAGATGATGAAATATTTGATGTTGATGTAACGGGCCAGGGCGCAGATGATGTTAAGAAAGATGGCAAGCATCTAGTAATTAAAGCAATGATGGCTGGTTTTGAGTTTATGGGTGGAAAACCAAGAGGCATTGCACTTAGATGCCTCAATGAAATTCCTCATGGCAGAGGACTTGGATCATCAGCTGCTGCAATTGTAGGGGGCTTGAGTCTTTCTAGATCTCTAGTTCTTTCTGGAAGTAATTTGATGAGCGATGATGACCTAATTGCTCTTGCTACAGATATTGAAGGACATCCAGATAATGTCGCCGCTGCAACATTGGGTGGTGCAACAATTTCTTGGATGGAAGATAGAGCAAAGGTTTTAACTGGTTGTGCTTCAGGCTTTAGTGTTGACCCAAATATCCGAGCACTTTTATTTGTGCCAGATACTCAACTTTCAACGGGCAAGGCAAGAAAAATGCTTCCGGAGCAGATATCTCATAGCGATGCCAGTATTAACTCAGGAAGATCAGCCCTTTTAGTTCATGCTTTATCTTCCAGACCAGAGCTACTTTTTGCTGCAACGCAAGATCTTCTTCACCAGAGTTATCGCAGAGAGGCTATGCCAAAATCAATGGATCTAGTCAATAAATTTAGAAAAGCTGGGGTAGCGGCAATGATCTCTGGGGCAGGGCCCTCAGTTCTGGTTTTGCACACGGCAACTAAGGCCGAGCATGACGATTTGATTCGAAGCGGGGGAGATTACTTCAAGGCAATGGATCTTGAGATTTCTCCAACCGGCGTAAGGATTGCAGCGGTATAACTAGCCTTAAAAGGCGGGCCAAGCCCTGGATTTGTCGGTTAAGTCGAGGCAGTGGTAGATTTCCATCTCGTAGGGCATGCATATTGAGCCCACAATCTGATACTTCCCGTAAGACCAGATAAAAAAATCATAAATTCAAACTAAAAGATCTCACCTAAGGTCTAGAAAAGAACCATAAATGGCAGAAACAAGCACACGTGCTCGGAGAGAATCTGGCGATCTATCTGCATTGCTACTTCCTGAGTTAAGAAAAATTGCAACTAATCTAGGTATCGAAGGCGCAGCAGAGTTAAAAAAGCCTGACTTAGTAACTGCAATAACCGATCTGCAGGCCGCTAACCGCGAAGCTGCTAAAGCTGAACGTGAAGCAAAGCGAGCTGCAAGGAATCAAAAGCGACGTGACAACAATTCAAATGAGACAGCATCATCTGATAGCCAAGATGATGATCAAGATGAGGATGAAATGCCTTCAGATAATTCAAGTAGTAACTCTAATAATTCAAACAACAATAATTCACGAGATAACTCCCGAGGCGATAGAGAGTGGCGCAGAGATCGCCACCGCGATAGAGGCCGTGATCGCTTTAGAGATAGGGATCGCTCAAACCGCGGAGAGCGCGAAATAGTTTTAAGTGAAGATGATGTATTACTTCCTGTTGGTGGCTTGCTAGATATTCTCGATAACTATGCATTCCTACGAACTGCTGGCTATCTGCCTGGTCCAAATGATGTTTATGTATCGCTACAGCAAGTACGCCGATATGGCCTTAGAAAAGGCGATGTAGTCACCGGACAGGTACGCCAAGCGCGAGAGGGAGAAAAGAGAGAGAAATTCAATGCTCTAGTTCGCCTCGACACTATCAATGGCATGGAGCCAGATAGCTCGAAGGAGAGAGTAGATTTCTCAAAACTTGTTCCACTCTATCCGCAGGATCGTCTACGTCTTGAAACTCTTCCAAATATTTTAACTACTCGTGTTATTGATTTGATTGCCCCGATTGGTAAAGGTCAACGCGGATTAATTGTCTCCCCTCCAAAGGCTGGAAAAACTATGGTGCTGCAGGCAATTGCTAATGCCATCACCACAAATAATCCAGAGTGTCACTTAATGGTTGTTCTAGTTGATGAGCGCCCAGAGGAAGTTACTGATATGCAAAGATCAGTAAAGGGCGAAGTAATTGCATCAACGTTTGATCGCCCTGCAGATGATCACACCACCGTTGCTGAACTTGCTATTGAACGCGCGAAGCGTTTAGTAGAACTAGGTCATGACGTTGTTGTTTTACTTGATTCAATTACTCGTCTTGGTCGTGCTTACAACATCGCAGCTCCAGCATCAGGAAGAATTCTCTCCGGCGGTGTTGATTCAGCTGCGTTATATCCGCCAAAGAAATTCTTTGGAGCCGCAAGAAATATTGAAGATGGCGGATCGTTAACCATCTTGGCAACAGCTCTGGTTGAAACTGGTTCAAAGATGGATGAAGTTATCTTTGAGGAGTTTAAAGGAACTGGAAATATGGAGCTTAAGCTTGATCGCAGATTTGCTGATAAGCGCATCTTCCCAGCAGTTGATATCGATGCATCTGGAACTCGTAAGGAAGAAATTCTTATGGGTCCTGAGGAGCTAAATATTGTCTGGAAGCTACGTCGAGTTCTACACGCCCTTGATTCCCAACAAGCACTTGAACTTCTCCTAGAGAAAATGAAGGGCACTAAGTCGAATGCTGAATTTTTGATGCAGGTTCAAAAGACCACCGTTGGTCCTGATCAATCCCCGAAGGGGGAGTAAGGGCCAATTGGCTCAAATGTGGGGGCGTTAGGTAGCCTTCGCACCTAGGTAGCTGGTTCACCGAAATTCCTTGGACCCAGCTAGATGAAAAAATAAGGAGCAATGAAGATGCGTAAAGATATTCATCCTGAATATGGATATGTGATATTCCGTGATACCTCTGCAGATTTTGCAATTTTAACTCGCTCTACAATGAAAAGTGACCAGAAGATGGTTTGGAGCGATGGCAAGGAGTATCCGCTAGTTACTGTGGAAATTTCCTCAGCTAGCCATCCTTTCTACACCGGCAAGCAGCGCATCCTTGATACAGGTGGACGTGTAGCTAAGTTCGAAGAGAGAGCTAAGAAACAACAGACCAAGAAGTAGCTTTTTAACGTAAAGGCCGTTGCCCCTTTTTAATTGGGGTGCGGTCTTTTCTTATTTATCAAACTAGGTTTACTTTGGCGAAAAAGGGAGGGAGCAAATGGCTGAGAAGAATGCCAACCGTTTCTCCACCATGCCTGAAATTCTTAAAGAGTATGAGCAACTTGAAAAAGATATGGCAGATCCATCGATTCATGCTGATCAAGGAAAAGCTCGCCAACTAGGAAAAAGATATGCCCAACTAGGACCTGTAATTGCTGGCTATCGCGCCTTTAAAAAATCTGAAGAGGATCTAACTGCTGCACGTGAACTAGCAGAAGTAGAACCAGACTTTGCTGCAGAGATTCCTGCTCTTGAAAAAGCCTATGAAGAATATGCAAGCGCGATGGAAGAGTTGCTATTACCAAGAGATCCCAATGATGACCGAGATGTTATTTTAGAAATTAAAGCTGGAGCTGGCGGCGATGAATCAGCTCTATTTGCTGGAGACCTTTTGAGAATGTATCTACGTTATGCCGAGAAGCAAGGTTGGAAGACTGAAATTATCGATGTCACTGAAAGTGATTTGGGTGGCTATAAAGATATTTCTGTTGCAGTAAAGGCTCGCGGCGGAGCAGCTGCGGGGTCAGCCCCATTTTCAAAGCTTAAATTTGAAGGCGGCGTTCATAGAGTTCAAAGAGTTCCAGAGACTGAATCCCAAGGGCGTATTCACACCTCGGCTGCAGGAGTTCTAGTTCTTCCAGAGGCAGAGGAAATTGATGTTCAAATCAATATGAACGAGCTACGTATCGACGTTTATCGCTCATCTGGTCCTGGCGGACAGAGCGTTAACACCACTGATTCAGCAGTACGTATCACTCACATTCCAACTGGCATCGTAGTTTCTTGCCAGAATGAGAAGAGCCAATTACAGAATAAAGAATCAGCGCTTCGTATTCTTAGAGCCAGAATGTTGGCCGCTGCTCAAGAGGCAGCAGATGCAGCTGCATCTGCAACTAGAAAGAGCCAAGTTAGAACTGTTGATAGATCTGAGCGAATTCGCACCTATAACTTTCCAGAAAATCGTATAAGCGATCATCGAGTAAATTTCAAGGCAAATAATCTTGATGCAGTATTAAATGGCGAGCTTGATGAAGTAATTGGAGCGCTGCTTGAGGCTGATAAAGCAGAGAAGCTCTCAGCTGCTGAAGCATAAAAATAATGAGCATCAAGCAGGTTCTTAAAGATAAGAAAGTGCAATTTGCATCTGCTGGAATTTCAGAGGTGGATGCTGAATTAATCTTGGCATTTGTACTAGGCGTTGAACGTATGGAACTTCATGCAAGAGATTTTGATTTAGAGCTTGAGCAAGTAGAACTCTTTGACGAGCTTATCTCGAAGAGAATTTCAGGTAAGCCAACGCAATACTTAATTGGGCATGCGCCATTTCGGTATCTCACCTTCCAGGTGGGCCAAGGAGTCTTGATTCCAAGGCCGGAGAGTGAGGCTTTAGTTGAAGCAGCACTTATTGAGATTGAAAAAATTCACTCAATGCAGGGCCAATCAAGTAAAACGCCAGTAAGCGTTGTTGATTTAGGTTCAGGTAGTGGCGCCCTTGCCATCTCCGTTGCCCATGAGGCAGAGCAGAAGAATTGGCCAGTCACAGTTGTCGCTGTGGAAAAATCAGATCAAGCCATTGAGTGGTTAAAGCGAAATATTGCGGCTTTGGATGTCTCGGTGCGCGTTATCTCTGGCGATGTTTTAGAGGTTCTAGAAGGCGTTAAGTGCGACATTGTTATTGCAAACCCTCCCTATGTCCCAGATGGCGATAAATTGCCAGAGTTAGTCATTGAAAATGAACCAAGAGAGGCGCTCTTTGGCGGTGGAGCTGATGGTCTTGAGATTCCGAGAAGATTTATTAAGGCTGCATCTAACTTATTAAAGCCTGGCGGTCTACTGATTATGGAACACCACGAGAGTCAATCTCTCCTACTTGAGGCTGAGTTAGCAAAGGGCTACTCTCAGATTAATCAGAATCGCGATTTAAATAATCGTCCAAGATGGATTAGCGCTAGGCGAGAGGCAGAGTAATGGCAGAGAGATACTCGCTAACCGATGGCCTAATTGATAGTAATGAGTTAATCGAGCGAGCAGTGGCCTCTCTTCGAGATGGCAAGCTAATCATCGCCCCACTTGAACATGGATATGTTTATCTAGCAGATGCCTTCAATCATGGCGCAGTAAAGAAAATTCATAAACTACGTCAATCTCCACCAGCAACTGCGGCGCAGGTAATAGTTGGAGATGTAAAAACTGTAAAAGGAATTTCTCTCCAATTCGGTGAAACAATTACTGCGCTTGCAGAAAAATTCTGGCCCGGTCTTTTAACTATTAATCTCACCCCTGCTCAAGGTTTAGTCTGGGATTTGGGAGATGCAAGAGCCTTAAATGAAATTTCAGTTCGAGTGCCAAGCGCAGAATTTGTTCGAAGCGTGGCACTTGCCTCAGGTCCACTAGCTGTTGGAGCAGCCTGCCTATCTGGAAGACCTGCTCCAAGAAAATCTACTTTCTTTCCAGCCCTAGATAGTGATTATGCAGCGCTCTTTGATCTCGGTGAACTGCCAGAGGGGCCAAGCTCTACCGTTATTGCTATTGAGCAAGAAGGGGCGAGACTGGTGCGAGCGGGAGCAATATCACTTGCCGACTTGCGCTCTGTAACTGCCAATGTTTCAGTTCCCGCCTAGGATTTAGGCCATGTCAGAGACTTTCTTCGGCCCAGATTTCCAAGCTCTTGAGAAACAAGATCCAGAAATTGCTGCAATCTTAATTTCTGAACTTGATAGACAGCGCGAGAATCTTCAATTAATAGCTAGTGAGAATTTCACATCTCCAGCTGTTCTTGCCGCCCTTGGTTCAACTCTTTCAAATAAATACGCTGAAGGCTATCCAGGCAAGCGCTATTACGGAGGATGCGAAGAGGTTGATAAGGCTGAAGTAATTGGAATTGCAAGAGCTAAAGAGTTATTCGGAGCAGAACATGCAAATTTGCAACCACACTCTGGAGCAAGTGCCAATGTTGCGGTTTATCAGGCTTTCACAAAGCCTGGCGATACCGTACTTGCTATGTCTCTTCCTCATGGTGGTCATTTAACCCATGGATCTAAAGTTAATTTCTCTGGTAAGTGGTTTAACGTTGAATCATATGGAGTAAGGCAAGATAACGAGTTAATTGACTATGACGAGCTTCGCGAAATTGCGCTACGAGTTAAACCAAAGATGATCTGCTCAGGAGCCACTGCCTATCCAAGCTTGATTGATTTTAAAACAGTTAGAAGTATCTGCGATGAAGTTGGGGCAATTATGTGGGTTGATGCAGCTCACTTCATAGGTTTAGTTGCTGGAAAAGCTATTCCTTCACCTGTTGAATATGCAGATGTTGTTTCGTTTACCACCCATAAAGTTTTAAGAGGTCCTCGAGGCGGAATGATTTTGAGTAAAGCTGCTCATGCAACCGCAATTGATAAAGCAATATTTCCAGGGATGCAGGGCGGACCGATTATGAGCGCAGTAGCTGCCAAAGCTATTGCCTTAAAAGAATGTGCCACAGCGCAATATCAGGCCTATGCCAAGCAAGTAATTGTTAATGCCAAAGCTCTTGCTAGGTCTTTAGAGGATGAGGGAATGAGAGCAGTATCTGGGGGAACAGAGACTCACTTAGCCCTCATAGATATTCGCTCAACTGGGGTTAATGGAAAAGTAGCAGATGAAAGATGCGGCCGAGCTGGAATTTCACTTAATAAAAATGCCATTCCTTATGATCCAGAATCACCTGCTGTGACAAGTGGAATTAGAGTGGGAACACCAGCAGTAACTACGCAAGGCATGGGTAGTGAGCAGATGCCATTGATTGCTTCTTTGATAGCTAGAGCTATTAAAGATGGAGAAGATGAGGCAAAGATTGCTCAAATTCGCAAGGAAGTAAATGCACTAACTGCAAAGTTCCCTGTCTATCCAGCCTAATGCGCGAATACCTCTTAACTCTTTTAATTGCTGCAGTACTTACTTATATGTGCACTCCTCTGGTTCGCTCTCTTGCACTGCGCTCAAAGGCTGTTGCATCAGTTAGAGAGCGTGATATTCATACGCAAGAAACCCCGCGTTGGGGTGGGGTAGCGATGTGGCTAGCCATGGGAGCAACATTAGTGATGGTAGGTAGCCTTAATTTAGTCGGTAAGGCATACTCTCAAGAACTATTGGGAATATTTCTTGCTTCAACCTTTGTGCTATTAATTGGCGCTTTAGATGATCGCTATGAATTAGATGCAATTACAAAGTTAGCAGGTCAAGGCCTGGCGGCAGCAATACTTTTGATTTTTGGAATTCAAATTCTATGGCTACCAATAGATGGAATCATTGTTCTTCCAACAAATATTGGTCAGCTATTAACAGTAGTTGTGGTTGTTGTAATTATTAATGCGGTTAACTTCATAGATGGTCTAGATGGTCTTGCTACCGGAATTGTTGGAATCTCTGCGGCAGCATTCTTTGGCTTCTCATATCTATTGGCTGTTGAAAATGGCTTTAGCCGGGCTGGCGCGCCATCTCTTGTTACGGCAATCGTCATTGGCTGCTGTCTAGGTTTTCTGCCACATAACACCCATCCAGCAAAGATATTTATGGGTGATTCTGGATCGATGTTTCTAGGTTTACTACTTGCAGCATCAGCTATTACTTTGATGGGCCAAATTGATGCTAACGCAGTATTTGCAGAAAATATTGGACCTGCCGCTCTTCCACTTCTTTTGCCATTTGCAGTTCTTGCTATTCCATTACTTGATCTAGCGCTGGCAGTTCTGCGCAGAGTTAAATCGGGACGCTCGCCCTTTGCTCCCGATCAAGAGCATCTCCATCATAAGTTAATGGCATGGGGAAACTCGCAACAAAGAAGCGCAGTTATTCTCTACTTAGTTACTGCCATGCTTGCACTTCCGGCGATGCTCTCAGCATTTATTCCATTATGGGCAGCGCTTCTAGTTGGCGCTCTACTGCTACTAAGCGCCGTGATTACCACTAAGCGAGAGAAGAAGGTCAAGGCATAGATGGATATTGCATCATCTAATAAACAGATGTGGCGCGGAGCTTTAAGCGCATCACTTGTTGCAACTGTAATCGCAATTGTCTTTTTTACTATTTACTTAGGCGCTCCAGGTTTTTTTGGAAGCGCACTTGCAAGTTTTGTGGTTTTGATATTTTTTTCCGTTTCAATCGTCGTTGGGATATTAAGCAGGAACTCAGATCCAATTTCAGTTATGGCCCTTGCTCTGATGTCTTATTTCACCAAGCTCTTGCTAATTGCCCTCTTTCTAATTGCGGTCACGCGTTTAAGCGAGCCTGACTCACTTGATAGGTCTGCCTTTGGGATAAGCGCTCTGGCAATCTCTGCCGCATGGCTATCTGGCGAGGTTCGGGCTTTCTTTAAACTACGACTAGAGTTACCTCAACCTAAGAGCCAATCTAAGGAGTGATGATGAGCAGTAATGAGCCAAAAAGACCGAGTGAAGACAATGCCTTCTGGACCATCTTTGGATACATGCTCTCAGGGCTTCTAATCTGGGGCGGCATTGGCTGGGGGCTTGATCAATGGCTTAATACCGGCTTCTTCCTTCTGGCCGGCCTTCTTTTGGGAATGGGATCAGCTCTTTATCTAGTCTGGCTCCGCTTTGGGCGAAAGTAAGAGAGCCCCCTCAAAATTAAGTAAGGCAAGTAACCCTTTTGACCCCTATTTTGGCTAAATTGAATTTCTCAACCTGGCCTCTTGCCCATAGGGTTACCCCGTCTTCCCTATGAAATAAGGTCCAATAACGCTTCAAGGAGTTTTTTCTTGCTTAGTTATGCAGCCGAGGTTGGCAAGGATGAGGGATTTAATCCCCCCGATGCCGGAGACTTCAACCTCCCTCCATTTATTGAAGGTAATGAGTTTGCAACTAAGCCAATTCTTCTAGTTTTTCTCTCGGTAATTTTGATTTCAATCTTCTTCATACTCGCATCAAGAAAAGCCGCATTAGTTCCATCAAAACTCCAATTCGCGGGAGAGTCGGTCTATTCATTTGTTAGAAATGATTTAGGGCGCGAAGTAATTGGCCATGAGTTTATGCGCTTTGTTCCATATCTATTTACTCTCTTTACTTTCATTTTAGTTAATAACGTATTTGGAATTGTTCCTATGCTGCAATTTCCAACAATGTCTAGAATCTCATTTCCTTATGTTCTAGCCGCGTTCACATTCTTTATCTTTCATTATGTGGGAATACGCAAACAAGGTTTCTTCAAATATATGAAAGAGATCATGTTCCTGCCAGGAATTCCAAAACCTGCCTACATCCTGATCACCCCTCTTGAGCTTGCGACTTACTTCTTAGTTCGCCCACTGACTTTAAGTCTTCGTCTCTTTGCCAATATGTTTGCTGGTCACCTATTACTTTTGGTATTTATCTTGGGCGGAGAGCACTTGCTGCAGGGAGTAATTGGACTTAAATTGATTAGCCCATTTGCCTTTGCCATCGGTATTGCGCTGACATTCTTTGAATTTATGGTCCAATGCCTGCAGGCCTATATCTTTACGCTTCTAACAGCTCTATATATCGCCGGAGCGTTAGCAGATGAGCATTAAATAACTAGATTTACTCACGATAACGCTCGGTTATCGTGAAGGATAACGAAGAAGGAAAGGTAAGAAACATGGAAGGCACACTCAACCTGGTCGGTTTTGGCCTGGCAGCGATTGGACCGGGTATTGCAACCGGACTTATTTTCGCCGCATATATCAATGGAGTAGCACGTCAGCCAGAGGCTCGAAGCGTTCTCCAGCCGATCGCATTCCTAGGCTTTGCTCTCGCTGAAGCTCTAGCGCTATTCGGTCTAGTTCTAGCATTCGTTCTCTAGAGTCAAGCAAATAAGCATGCGCTCTATTGAATTGGCGGCAGAGGAGTTAAATCCTTTAATTCCGCATACCGCAGAGATAATTGTTGGCTTCATCGCCTTCTCACTTCTCTATATGGTGCTGCGACGCGCAGTTGTTCCACGTTTTGAAAAAGCATTTGCAGAAAGAACAGATGCGATTCAAGGCGGTATGGAGCGAGCAGAGAAGGCTCAGCTTGAAGCAGAGGCAGCTCTTAAGCAATATAAAGCTCAACTCCAAGATGCTCGCGGTGAAGCTGCAAGTATTCGGGAGGAAGCTAGAGCGCAAGGCGCCGCAATCATTGAAGAGATGCGAGTCAAAGCTCAAGAAGAGGCAACTCGTATCGCTGCAAGCGCGCAAGCTGCCATTGAGTCAGAGCGTCAAGCAGCGCTTACCTCACTTCGTAATGAAGTCGGAACTCTTGCAACGCAGTTAGCATCAAAGATTGTCGGAGAAGCTCTCGATGACCAGGTCCGTCAATCAAGAATTGTTGATCGCTTCTTAGAAGATCTGGAGAAGAGTAAGTAAAAATGAGTAGAGCAATGGCAGCACTGGGTGGGGCGTCACGCCAATCACTTATCGCTGCTCGCAAATCACTTGATGAGCTCTTAAAGGGCTTATCAGCAGCAGATGCTTCAGCGCTCTCTGCTCAGTTATTTGCAGTTGTCACAACTCTTGATTCCTCAACTCCACTTCGCCGCGCGCTAACTGATAACTCAAGGGATGCTAATTCCAAAGCAGAACTTGCGAAAGAACTCTTTGCTAAGAGCACATCCGATCTGAGCATCAAGCTGCTCATTAGCCTCACCGCCCTTCGTTGGTCGAGCCCATCGAATCTTGGTGATGTAATTGAGCAATTAGCCGTTGAGGCCGAGGCATCTGTTGCTAATCAAAATAACGAGCTAGATCGCCTTGAGGAAGAGATTTTTCAGTTCTCAAGAATCGTGGCGAGCGATCTAGAACTTCGTCAGATTCTCAACTCTTCAAAGTATTCAAGTGAGGGCAAGCGAGTGCTTGTTGCAAAATTATTGGCATCAAAGGTATGTCCTTCAACTTCAAGACTACTTGCCTCATTGGTAAGTGGAATGCGGGGAAGAAGTATTGAAAAAACTATCGCCTTTTATGCCAGCGCCGCAGCTGCAAGAAAAATGAGAGTAATTGCTCATGTTAAAAGTGCAGTTGAGTTAAGCCAGGCGCAAAAAGATAAATTAGCAAGCAGCCTCTCTGGCAAGATTGGGCAGCCAGTGAGATTAAATGTTGAACTTGATCCAAAAGTTTTGGGTGGTCTATCCATCCGATTTGCAGATGAATTGATTGACGCCACAATCGTCAATCGTTTGGCCGACGCGGGCAGAGCGCTCGCAGTATAGGGAGAGAAAAAATCATGGCGGAATTAACGATTCGACCTGAAGAGATTCGTGATGCCTTAGCAAACTTTGTTAAGTCATACGATCCAGGTAGCGCATCACGCGATGAGATAGGTACCGTCGTAGTAGCTGGCGATGGCATTGCTCGCGTGGAAGGACTTCCATCGACAATGACAAATGAGCTTTTAAAGTTTGAAAATGGCACCTTAGGACTTGCGCTAAACCTTGATGTGCGCGAAATCGGCGTTGTTATCTTGGGTGAGTTCACCGGAATTGAAGAGGGAACCACAGTTCGCCGCACTGGAGAGATTCTCTCTGTTCCTGTTGGTGATGGCTTTTTAGGAAGAGTTGTTGACGCCCTCGGTCGCCCAATTGATGGCAAAGGCGAAATCAAGGCAGAAACTACTCGCGCACTTGAACTACAAGCCCCATCAGTTGTTCAAAGACAGCCAGTTAAAGAGCCATTAGCTACTGGAATTAAAGCAATTGATGCAATGACTGCAATCGGCCGCGGTCAGCGTCAGCTAATCATTGGAGATCGTCAGACTGGAAAGACTGCGGTTGCAATTGACACCATTATTAACCAGCGTGATAACTGGCGAAGTGGCGATAAAAAGAAGCAGGTTAAGTGTATTTATGTAGCAATTGGTCAGAAGGGTTCAACTATCGCATCTGTTAAAGGAGCGTTAGAAGAAGCTGGAGCGATGGAGTACACAACAATTGTTGCAGCGCCAGCATCTGATCCAGCAGGATTTAAATACCTCGCTCCTTACACCGGTTCTGCAATTGGTCAGCACTGGATGTATGGCGGAGGCCATGTATTAATTGTTTTTGATGATCTCTCCAAGCAAGCAGAGGCTTATCGATCCGTCTCGCTCTTGCTTCGCCGTCCACCAGGTCGTGAGGCATATCCTGGCGATGTCTTCTACTTACACTCCCGTCTTCTTGAGCGCTGCGCAAAGCTATCTGATGAGCTAGGTGGCGGCTCAATGACTGGTCTTCCAATCATTGAAACAAAAGGTAATGACGTATCAGCCTTCATTCCGACAAACGTTATTTCAATTACCGATGGACAGTGCTTCCTTGAAACCGATCTCTTTAACTCAGGAGTTCGTCCTGCTATCAACGTTGGTATCTCGGTCTCTCGCGTTGGTGGTTCTGCTCAGACTAAAGCGATGAAGAAGATTGCTGGTCGCCTCCGTCTAGATCTTGCACAATTTCGTGAGCTAGAGGCATTCGCTGCCTTTGGTTCAGATCTTGATGCAGCTTCGAAAGCGCAGTTAGAGCGCGGAGCACGTTTGGTTGAGCTACTTAAGCAGCAGCAATACACCCCATTCTCACTAGAGAGAATGATTGTCTCGATCTGGGCCGGAACAACAGGACAGCTAGATTCAATTCCAGTTGCTGATATTCGCCGCTTTGAATCAGAGTTTCTTGATTATGTAGGGCGCGAACAAAAGGCCATCTTTGATGTTATCGCTGAGAGCAAAGAGCTAAGTGATGACACTGTTTCCAAATTGACCGCAGCTATCAATACCTTCAAAGAGCAATTTGCTTCTTCATCAGCATCTGCTGTTAATGAGGCCCCTGCTCAAGCAGAGGGCAGCGATGGCACCGAGCAGATTACGAAATATAAGAAGTAGATAAATGGGCGCTCAACTACGCATCTATCGTCGACGCATTCGCTCGGTTAAAGCGACTAAGAAGATCACCCGTGCCATGGAGTTAATCTCGGCATCGCGTATCGTCAAAGCGCAGCAACGAGTAGCAGCATCGACCCCGTACGCAAATGAATTAACGCGTGCAGTGAGCGCAGTTGCCACATTTTCAAATACTGATCACCCGCTAACTACCGAATCGACAAATCCAAAGCGCGCTGCAGTGTTAATCATTACTGCAGATCGAGGAATGGCTGGTGCTTACTCATCAAGTGCTATTAAGGAAGCAGATGGCCTAGTCATCACACTTAAGGAGCGCGGTCTTGAGGTAAATACCTATCTGGTAGGAAGAAAAGCAGTTAACTACTTCAAATTCCGTAATCGCCCAATAAAGAATTCTTGGACTGGCTTTTCTGATAATCCAACTTATGCTCATGCTAAAACAATTGCTGATGAGTTGATTCCTGCATTTATTGCCGATGCCGCAACAGATATCAACGGTGTGGATGAACTCCATATTGTTTATACCGAATTTAAATCAATGATTGCTCAGATTGCGATGAATAAGCGGATGCTTCCGCTAGAAGTCGTTGAAGCTGAAGGCCCAGCGCCTGCAGGCCTATTACCAATGTATGAATTTGAACCAAATGCAGCAGAAGTACTCAACGCCCTTCTGCCACGCTATATCGAATCGCGCGTTTATAACGCTCTTCTGCAATCGGCAGCCTCCGAACATGCAGCAAGGCGACGTGCGATGAAGTCAGCAACAGATAATGCTGACGAGCTAATAAAGTCGTTGACCAGACTTGCAAACGCGGCCCGTCAGGCCGAAATTACGCAAGAAATCAGTGAAATCGTCGGCGGCGCAGACGCGCTCGCCTCAGCAAGCGCAGGGAGCGAATAATGACAACTAAGACAGCAACCGGACGCGTAGCGCGCGTAATTGGACCGGTCGTTGATATCGAATTTCCAGCAGATTCGATGCCTGCGATCTATAACGCGTTAAACGTAGAGGTAACACTTGGCGGTGAGATGCGAAAGCTCACACTAGAAGTTGCCCAGCACATTGGCGATAACTTGGTGCGTGCTATCTCAATGCAACCAACCGACGGAATGGTTCGTGGCGTTGAAGTAAGTGATACCGGAGCGGCAATCTCTGTTCCAGTCGGAGATGTCACAAAGGGCCATGTATTTAACGCCCTCGGTGAATCACTCGATGTGCCAACCTCATCTCTTGATATCAAAGAGCGTTGGCCAATTCATAGAACTGCGCCGGCCTTTGATCAACTTGAATCAAAGACTGAGATGTTTGCAACCGGAATTAAGGTTATCGATCTACTAACTCCTTATGTTAAAGGTGGAAAGATCGGCCTCTTCGGCGGCGCTGGTGTTGGTAAAACAGTTCTTATCCAAGAAATGATTTATCGCGTTGCTGAAAACTTCGGTGGCGTTTCGGTATTCGCTGGCGTTGGAGAGCGTACTCGAGAAGGTAACGATCTCTTTTTGGAAATGACTGAAACCGGAGTTATCAATAAGACAGCTCTAGTCTTTGGTCAGATGGATGAACCACCTGGAACGCGTCTTCGCGTTGCACTTTCAGCTCTAACAATGGCTGAGTATTTCCGTGATGTGCAGAAGCAAGATGTGCTCCTGTTTATCGATAACATCTTCCGCTTTACTCAAGCCGGATCTGAAGTTTCAACACTTCTTGGTCGTATGCCATCTGCTGTGGGATATCAGCCAACTCTGGCTGATGAAATGGGTGTGCTTCAGGAGCGTATTACCTCCACCAGAGGCCACTCAATCACCTCGATGCAGGCTATCTATGTCCCAGCCGATGACATTACAGACCCTGCGCCGCACACCACATTTACCCACCTTGATGCCACCACAGTTCTATCTCGTCCAATTTCTGAACTTGGTATCTATCCTGCGGTGGATCCACTTGATTCAACTTCACGCATTCTTGACCCTCGCTACATTGGAGAGAATCACTTCCGAGTAGCAAACCGCGTGAAGCAGATCTTGCAGAGATATAAAGATCTTCAAGACATCATCGCCATCCTTGGTATCGATGAACTATCTGAAGAAGATCGAATTCTCGTTGGTCGCGCTCGTCGCATCCAGCGCTTCCTATCTCAAAATACTTTCGTAGCTAAAGTCTTCACCGGACTTGATGGTTCATTTGTTCCACTAACTGAAACCATTGCGGCATTTGATGCGCTAGCAAATGGAGATTATGACCATATTCCAGAGCAGGCCTTCTTTATGTGCGGCGGTCTAGAGGATGTCGAACGTAAAGCTGCTGAGTTGGCAAAGAAGTAGAAAATGTCAGATAAAACGCTAACCGTTGAGTTCGTAACGCCAGAGAAGCGAGTCTTCTCTGGCAAAGCGATCTCCCTCTCTGCTAGAACGCTAGAAGGTGATCTAGGAATATTGGTAGATCACGCACCACTTCTAGGAGTTTTAGTAGATGGCAAGGTCAGCATTGAAGGTATTGACGGCAGCGTGCAAGAGTTTGAAGTTAGTGGCGGCTTTATCTCAGTTGCCAATAATCGTATCTCGGTCTTAGGCGAGAGTGCGACGCAGTAGCTCTCTTTTAATTGCTCTTGCGCTCATACTTAGCGCTGGGCCGGCACTTGCGCATTACCCAGTCAATCTAAAAGCTTCACATAACACTGTCTCCAAGAGCCCAATTTTGCTTGATGGCACAATCTCATTTGCTGTTTATGCAGACTTTTCTAAGGCTAAAGATCAGCGAAGCGTTCGTTTTGCCCTAAGAGAAGGCGATGATTTAAACGTTGAGTACTTGATTATTGATGCGGCCCCAACTAACAAGTTAAAGAGCTCCCAACTTCCAGGTGTCACTATAACTACGCCATCGGGAAAGAAAATTGTGATGAAGATTAATGAGCGATCACCTTTTTATGAACCATATGGCAAGAAGAATTACTTCTTTCTCTCAAGGATTTCTCAAGGCGGCGAAGCTGGTATCTACTCAATCACAGCAACTGCAAAGGCAAGGTCCTCAGTTGTGATTGCAATTGGCAGAACTGAAACCAGGGGCGAGTATCTAGAAGTTGGAAGCAGCGCTGGAACTTGTCCAGCTGCTCTAAAAAAAGAAGAGATGATCTCTGAAGCTAGAGCTAAGCAGCTGATCTCTATGAGCGAGCTTGAGGCAGAGGTTTGCGCGGCTGCTAACTCTTGGCTTTATCGAATCGGTGAGAAAGATGGTGAAGGATTTCCGATTACTCAAGATTATCGAACCAATAGAGTGACGGTAACTATTGAGTCAGGCTTCATTACAAAAGTGAGCGTTGGATAGAGTCCTTAATCAACTCTAGTTACATCTGCTCCAAGTCCTTGTAGTTGCTGGGCAAAATCTGGATAGCCACGATCAATGTGATGGCCACCTTCAATGAAGGTAATGCCATCGCTAACCAAACCTGCAAGAACAAGACCCGCTCCAGCTCTAATATCTGAAGCAACAACAGGGGCTGAAGATAGCTCTTTAATTCCCGTAATTGATGCATGATGACCATCAACTCTAATCTTTGCTCCAAGGCGCAAAAGTTCGTTGACAAACATGAAACGTCCTTCAAAGACATTTTCTGTTACTAGTGAATCACCTTCGGCAATTGCATTCAAGGTGATGACAAAGGGCTGAAGATCAGTTGGAAATCCAGGATAGGGCAGGGTTGCTACATCGATAGCTGTTGGCCTTCTATCCATTTTCACTCTTATTCCATCGGAAATACTGGTGATTACCGCCCCTGCTGAAACTAGTTTTTCTAAAGGTAGCTCTAAATGTTCAGACCTTGCGCCATGAATGCTGACATCACCTAATGTCATACACGCTGCAAATGCCCAAGTTCCAGTAACAATTCGATCTGAAATTGCAGTGTGAGTCGCGCCTTTAAGTGATTTAACCCCAGTAATAGTGATTGTTGAGGTGCCAAGTCCCTGTATATCTGCCCCCATGGCAATTAAGAAGTTTCCAATATCAACAATATCTGGCTCTCTTGCAGCATTTTCAAGTGTAGTTACTCCTGATGCTAGAACTGCTGCGCTCATAATGTTTTCAGTAGCGCCAACACTAGGAAATTCAAGTTCAATCTGCGTTCCAGTCAATCCTTTAGCAGCACTTGCAATGATGTAACCATGTTCGTTGTGAGCTTCAGCTCCAAGTGCGACAAGGCCTTTGGTGTGAAAATCAAGTCCTCTTGAACCAATGGCATCACCGCCAGGAAGAGCAACTTCTGCTTTGCCAAGTCTTGCAACCAGGGGACCTAAAACATTTATTGATGCGCGAAGTTTTCTAACCGATTCATACTCAGCGCGATGACCTGGTGTTTCTGGCACATCAATTGTGATGCTCTTTGATTCAAAGTCTCTAGATATTTTGCAACCTAGCGTCTCTAGTAGCTCTGCCATCATGGAGACATCTGCAATGTCTGGAACATTTCTAATCGTTGAGCTTCCTGGAGCAAGTAGTGAGACTGCCATTAATTTTAAGACTGAGTTCTTAGCACCAGAGATATAAACATCGCCAGCTAGGCGAGCGCCACCAACTACGCGGAAGCGATCGGGGTTTATCTGCCCGGCTATGGGATAGAGCTTGGCCATAAACTCCTCTTAATTCCTTCCCAATTCCAAGTATTTGCCTACCTAAGTGGCTACATCGTAACGACTCTATTAGGGTGAGCCCATGGTAAATCTGACTCGTATTTATACAAAAACTGGCGATGATGGCACGACATCACTTGGGGATATGAGTCGAACCTCTAAAAATGACCCACGTCTTGAGGCATATGCCACCGTTGATGAGGCAAATTCCTATATCGGAGTAGTGCTAGCTAGCGCCAATTTAGATAAAGAGATCTCAAAATTATTAGTACGGATTCAGAATGATTTATTTGATGTAGGAGCAGATCTCTGCACCCCAGTAGTAGATAACCCAGAGCATGAACCGCTGCGAGTTTTGCAATCTCAGGTTGATTACATTGAAGCCCAGATTGATCATTACAACGCAAGCCTTGCTCCTTTGAAGTCCTTTGTTCTTCCTTCAGGAACTCCAGCATCAGCTCACCTGCATGTTGCAAGAACTGTTGTCAGGCGCGCTGAACGCAGAACCTGGCAGGCAATCCATTCATTTGGAGAGGGTGTAAATAAATTAACAGCAAAGTATTTGAATCGTTTATCAGATTTGCTCTTCGTACTTGCTCGCTATGAAAATAGAGAGAGTGGTGATCAACTCTGGGTTCCAGGAAAGAATCGCTAGCTTCTTAATATTGCCTGAGCAACGCTTATCTCTTTTTCAAAAACTAGTATTTTTGGACCACTCTTGGTTTGAGTCAAAGTTGCTTTAATTCCATGTTCATCTAATTTCAACCTCAACATCTCACCCTCTACAAAGTTAGCTGGTGAGGCAATAACCTTTAATAAACCATATTCGTCTTCATCGCCAATCTTCTTAGGTTTTTCAACTAAAGATGAGCCACGAGAAAAAGCCCATTTAAGCAAAATAATAAATAAGCCCATTACTGCAAAGCCAGCAAATGATGTGAAGAACAAAGTGTTATTTATTCCACCAAGCATTACTACCTCCTACGAATTACTTGGGCTAGCAGTTGGAGTGGGGGCAACAATTGGTGAGTAGATATTGCCTGGTTTTGGTTTATTTGTTGAATCCCTATGGCAAATTACTTTGATTGATCCGATGGAAGTTCCGGGAGTTACCTCGGCTCTACTTATAAGAAAGATAGTAGCTTGAGCCTTTTCTTTACTGCTTTTGTGATAGGTGGTTAGTGTTCCGATTTTTTCCTTACTTAAATCTGAGGCTTTTAAGCTAAATACGGCGGAATTAACCTCCCACCACTTACATCCGGTTTCAGAGGCAACAAAAACTGCGCCGCAAGCAAACTCTTCACAAGTTTTAACTAGTGGTTGAAGTGACTTCTTTGCAGAGAGTAAGCCGATTACATCTTTACTACTGGGAACTTTTGCATAGACCCCTTCTTTGCCTCTAAATCCTTCAGGGGGCCATTTAGCTGCAGGAGAGGGGATGGGCTTAGCGGTTTTCTTTGCAACGACTTTGACCTGATCTGCTTGGCCAGTTGCAGTTGAAAGCAGAGTTGCGGCAAGGCAGGTGATCAATATCTTTACAAGCTTCGATTTCACGGAGGTAATCTTGCCTTAATTGCGAGAGAATATCCCTGTGAGTCCTCGGAGAAATAGACCAAAGCAGCGTGGTCGCAAGACAAAAAATGATGAAGAGAGTGATTCCCCCTCGCATCAAAGCATTGAAGAGCATAGCGAAGGCATCTATATGGTCCGCAAAATCACCGGCTCATCCTCTAATAAGCCATATCGCTGCCCCGGATGTGATCAGTTAATTCCTATGGCAACCCCACATATCGTTGCTTGGATTGAACATGATGTGGAGTCTCGTCGGCATTGGCATAGCGCTTGTTGGAGTAAGAAAGATAATAGAAAACCAAAAATCGAGAGAAGTAGAAACGCCCCTAGGTTTTAACGTCTGCGACGTTTATGCAAAATCTTTGTTAACAACATAACTATTCGATCAGCTCTCTGGCTTCTATCAAAAGTTGTGAAATTAATTGGAATTCTAAATCTAGGCTTGATTATCGCTCTCGGATAGGTAAATTCAAGAAGGCCCTCTGCGCCATGAGTTCTTCCATACCCGCTATCTTTAATGCCACCAAAGGGAAGAGAACTTACTGCGGTATTTGAAAAAGCTGAGTTTATTGAAACCATTCCACACTTAAGTAGTGAAGCGATTCTCTTGCCATTCTTCTTTGACCAGACAGCAGCGCCAAGGCCATAGTTACTAGCATTTGCTAGATCAACCGCCTCATCCATATTTCTAACTGTATTGATGATTAAAGTGGGGCCAAAAGTCTCATCAATTATCGCTTTTGAATCCTCAGGAACATCGGCCAAAATCACAGGGCTAACAAAATTGCCTTTTACAGCAGACTTATCGCCAAAGAGAAAGCGTCCGCCGCGTTTTTCAGCATCATCGATATGGGCTTTGATGACCTTTAGTTGAGAAGGCATAGTGGCAGGTCCATAGTTGGCGCCATCTTCATAACCTGCTTTGATTTTTGTCGCCTGCTCCACAATTAAATTAGAAAATTTCTCAGCAACATCTCTGTGAACATAAACTCGCTCTGCTGCAATACAAGATTGACCCGCATTAGCCATAGCGTGCCAGAGCGTTACTTCAGCGGCTTTCTTCAAATCAGCATCGCGATCAATTAATACTGCATCTTTTCCACCACATTCAAGTAGCACTGGAGTCATATTAAGAGCGCAAGCTGCTGCAACTAATTTTCCGGTTTTAGTTGAACCTGTAAATGATATTTTTCCCACCTTAGACTTAGTCAGAGCGGCCCCAGTATCACCTCCACCCGTTATTACTGTGAAGATATCTGCAAATGGAGCGATACGTTTCCAACTCTCTCCAAGCCATGCACCAACTGCTGGAGTGAATTCACTTGGCTTAAAAACTACGGTATTTCCAGCAGCCAAGGCATAAGCAATAGAGCCAACCGGAGTAAAAAATGGATAGTTCCAAGGTCCAATAATTCCGATTACACCAAAAGGAGATCTCTGAACTTTTGCTGCCATATTAAACATCAATAAACCTGAGGGGCGTGATTGATCACTTAGAACTTTTGGCGCATATTTTGCTGCCCAGCCAATATGTTCAATTGCAATGCTGACTTCAAGGCGGGCATCACTCAAAGGCTTTCCCGTCTCGCGATGGATTAAATCTGCGCTACTTTCAATCTCGCGGGTTAATAAAGATGCCCAATCACGAAGGATTATTCCGCGCTTTCTAAAACTTAAAGAGGCCCAATGTTCACTTGCAACATTTGCTTTGTTAACAACGTCATCAACTTCCCTGGCAGAAGTCTGGTGAAATACCCCAATTACATCGCCGGTTGCTGGATTTAAGGATTCGAAGGTTTTCATACTCAGGGATAAACTTACAGGCATGGCGGAGTTGATACGACCCAGCACAGTTCTGCCCGCTGAGCGCAGCTCTATTACCTTTTTCACCGGCGATGGGCTTGCGTTAATAGGTGAAATAGCTAGACCCATCCAAGATAACGATGGAATTGGCCTGCTCTGCCTTCATCCTCTTCCAACCCACGGCGGGATGATGGATAGCCACATCTATAAAAAAGCTGCAAATCGCCTTCCACACCTAGCAGGAATTAATGTGATTCGCTTCAATACTCGTGGCACCAAAAGTGATCAAGGATTGAGTGAAGGTCAGTTTGGGGAGGGAATTACTGAGAGAGAAGATGTAATTGCTGCAATTAATTACGCTTTTGCTCAACTTGGAATAAAGAAGCTATGGGTTAGCGGATGGTCTTTTGGAAGTGATTTAGCTTTGAAGTATGCGCGAGATAAGCGAGTAATGGGCCTAATACTTCTCTCACCGCCGCTTAGATTTTCAACCAATGAAGACCTTGCTTTCTGGGGGCAAGATGGCAGAGGTATAACTGCGCTAATTCCAGAGTTTGATGATTACTTAAAGCCAGATCAGGCTAAGCAGCGATTTGCTCCAATTCCTCAAGCAGAACTCATCGCCATCAAAGATGGTAAGCATCTCTGGGTCGGAGAGCCTTTTGTTCATAGAGTTTTAAGTGAAATAGTTAAAGTTGTTTCTCCTGAACGTTTGCCTCTACCGCTTGAGATTTAATTCAAGAATTATCAGTTTTTGGGAAGACCACTTCATCCATTATTAGCAATATCGCAGCAGCGATTGGAACAGCAAGGATTCCGCCAACTAAACCAAGAAGTGATGTTCCAAGAAGAGCTGCAACAATTGTTACTAAGCCTGGAATGGCAAGTGAGCGTTTCATAATTCTTGGCGTAATAATGAAATTCTCAATCTGAACATATGCGGTATAAAGTATTAGAGCAAGAAGAGCCTTACTGGGAGATTGGGTAAGGGCGACCAAAATAACAATGCTTGCACCCAGAAAGTGACCAATTAAAGGAATCAAAGCAACAAATAAAATGACCATGGATAGGGCTGCTGCATAGGGCAGAGCAAGTCCAAGGGCTAGTGCAAAAACAAATAAAGCAGCAAGGCCAGCGATTAATACCTGACTTCCCACAAAGCTTCCAACTCGAGAGATTATTGCATCGCCAATGCTTGATACTCGTGCTCTTCTTGATGCTGGAGCTAGGCGATAAAAGATTTTGGTCACTGATGGCAGAGAGGTAAGAAAGTAGAGAGTGAGAACTAAGACAGTTAGAGCTGAAAAAGCTCCAGATAAAACTGTTCTACCTACGCCAAGAACTCCTCCAAATGCGCCAGTCAGTATCTTTCCATCTGATATCCACTCTTCGAATTTCTTCTCGAGTGAATCGATAAACCCATAATCAACATTAAGTTGATTTAAAGTGGCATTACTTCTCAGTGAATCAAGTAACTGTGGGGCGCTTTCGATTAATTCATTGGCTTGAGTCGCAACTGGTGGAATTACAATCAAGGCAAATAAGGCAATAATTGCCAAGGCGACTACAACCACAACAGCTACAGCTGATGATCTCTTTAGTTTTCTTGATTGCAGAGCGTCGACTGTGGGATTTAGTCCCATGGCAAGAAAGAGGGAGATAATTATTAAGACAAATACTTGGCTTGCCGATTGAAGTGCTCGAAGCAGGGTTATGGCTACTAAGGCACCTGAGGCTGCAAGAAAGCCAAAATAGAAGGGGTGTTGCGTGTTAAGTGGAGCACCTTTCGTTCCAAAATCTTGAACTTCTTGAACTTTAGATGGTCTTGTTCCGACTTTTTTAAGAACTCCTCTAATTTTCGCCATACATCTAGTCTAAAGCCTGAAAGAATGCAGCAGTGGCAGCGACAGATAAACAACTACATATAAAGGGACTTGGCGAGGAAATCTCAGCCCTATATAACCTTCCCTGGCATATTCCATTGGAGCAGTGGCCAGAAGATGAAACTCTGGCAGCGCAACGCGGTATTTCTCGTCATATTGTCAGATTGGTTCGTTCAACATCTGATCCTGCTAGTGAAATATATGCAGTAAAAGAAACAGTTGAAGAGTTTGCTGTGCGGGAATATGAAGCCTTGCGTGAATTAAGTCTTAGGGGAGCGCCAGCCGTTGCTCAGGTAGCAATTGTTACTAATCGCTATAGTCAAAACGGCGAAGAACTGCCTTGCGCAATAGTTACTAGATTCTTACCTTACTCACTTCCCTATCGAGTTATTTTAAGTGGTCAGATAACCCAACATGAGATTACAAATATGGCCAATGCTCTGGCATATTTATTAGTCCGTCTTCACTTACTAGGATTTTGGTGGGGAGATTGTTCTCTTTCAAACACTTTGTTTCGAAGAGATGCAGAGGGCTTTGCTGCTTATTTAGTTGATGCTGAAACTGGAGAGTTTCAAAAGAAGTTAAGTGATGGGCAGCGAGAACATGATTTAGAGCTTGCAAGATTTAATGTTGCCGCAGAGCTTGAAGATTTAAAGATTGCTGGCGTTCTATTTCCAGCCATGGATCCAATCAGGGCAAGTGAATCGGTAATTACCCGCTATCGAAAGATATGGAAGTCTTTAAGTGAACCGCAGATTTTGCCAGCTGGAGACAGACATGCGGTTGAAAGAGCGATGCGATCGCTTCAAGATATTGGTTTTGCAGTTGAAGAAGTTGATATTCAATTAGCAGGGGATAAATCAACGGTTACCTTTATTCCAAAGCTAGTGGCTCCTAACTATCACTCACAAAGATTAATTGAACTAATGGGTCTTGAAACCGAAGAGCTACAAGCAAAACGGATATTGGCCTCGTTTGATCGCTTTAGATCCCGCGAGATTAATAAGACGCCTAATAAAGAGGAAGCTGCCAAACGCTGGCTTGATGAAGTTTTCTATAAGGTTGTAAATGCAGTTCCTGCAGCAATGCGCGGGCGAGTAGAGGATGCACAGCTATTTCATGAAGTACTTGAACATCGTTGGTATTTGGGGGAAAAGGCAGGGCGAGATTTAGGCCTTGAATTTGCTACCAATGACTACATTTCAAAGGTATTGCCAGAGAGAATGGATTCTGGTGCTCCAACTCTTTGAGAGAATAACGCTATGAGCATGCCTCCTGCTGGTTTTGGTCGAGCTTTTGATTTGAGCTCGTTAACTAAACCAAAAGTTGAAGTAGGCGCCACTTCAAGTGATGAGGCAACTGTTGAAAACTTTATGGCTGATTATGTTGGCCGTTCTAAAGAAAAGCCAGTTGTACTTCTGGCCTACTCACCAAGAAGTGCGGCAACGGTTGAATTAAGACAATTAATGGCAAGTATTGCAAAAGAAGATAACGATAGCTGGATTTTTGGAGCAATTAATGCCGATACTCAAGTGCAATTGGTGCAAGCGCTTAAAATTACTGCTGTTCCATTTGCAATTGCATTCATAAATGAGCAACCTGTAGCACTCTTTGATCGGGTCTATCCACGAGAACAGATTGTCATGGTAATAACTAAGCTATTTGAATTAGCCAAAGAGCAGGGTTTAAATGTGCAAGTCCCAGAAGTGAAAGAAATTCCAATAGAGCCAGAGGAGGCAGCCGCTCTAAGTGCTTTAGAGAAGGGTGATTACTCAGGCGCTGCAATGGCTTATCGAAATTGGCTCATGAGAAAACCTGATGAATCAGTTGCCAAAATTGGACTTGCACAGTGCGAGTTAATGATTCGTATCTCAGCCCTCAATCCATCTCTTACTATCAAAGATGCCGATAGTGATCCCACTTCGATAGAGAAGGCGGTAATGGCAGCCGATGTTGAGATTGCACAAGGGCTACAGAAAAACGCATTTGCAAGGCTAATAAATTTTGTTAAAAACTCCAGTGGGGATGAGAAGAAGAGAGCCAAAGAGCACCTATTATTGCTCTTCCAGTTAGTAGATCCTGCCGATCCTGATTTGATCCGTTCTAGAAATGAGTTAGCGAGCGCCTTGTTTTGAATAAACCTCTAGAACGTAGCGAACTGCGCCACCTGCAAGCCTTCTTCTTTCTATTTGGACTTGGAATTATGTGTCTGGCTCCCAGGCTTCCAGATATCAAAGCAAATCTTGATGTTTCCACCTCCTACTTTGGGTTCTTGATGAGCACAGGCTCAATTGGTGCTTTATCTGCGCAATTGGTTATGGGCCACATCGTTCATCGACTAGGGGTTTATAGAGTTTTGATCTATAGCTCAACACTTACATATTTAACTCTTGGCATCTTGATTGAACTAAAGAGCGCACCGATTTACTTAATAGTTAATGTCCTATGTGGTTTTGCTTGGGCTTCCTATCACATCGCAATTAATGCCCAGGCTCTACATCGTCAGCATGAAAGCGGCAAACAGATAATTCCTATGCTTCATGGCCTTTGGAGCGCGGGAGCTGTAACTACAGCATTTATTGCACTCTTAATTTCATCATTCGTTTCATTGAACTGGCACATTCTGACTTTAATCTCCCTGGTTTACTTGCTTACTCTTCGTTCCATAAAGGCATCTAAGGCATATCTATTGCAAGGCCATGAGGTAACTGAAGATGATGAGGTTATAACTTTTAAAAAGATGATTACCTCGTTTCAAATTGATTGGGTTGTCAGCCTGGGCTTTTTATGTGCTTTGCTCCTTGAGGTTTCGATCGGCGATTGGGCAACAATTATGGCCCGTCAAGAATTTGGCGTGAGTAAATCTGTTGCAGTTACACCTTACTTCTTATTTATGGGAGCGATGATTATTGGTCGCCTGACTTATAGTCGAATCAAAGGTAATCGCAGCGATAAAGAGCTTGTTCAACCATTCGTAGTTATGGGCGGAACAATATTTCTTACCTGCCTGGCACTTAGCATGCAGATAAAAGAGAGCAACTTAGTTCTTGGATACACCATCTTTTGTCTAGGATTTTTACTAACTGGCTTTGGAATTTCCTTTGTTGGTCCTTTATTTTTCGGCTATGCCAGCGCCCGCTCCAATAAACCAGGTGGAGTTGCAGTGGCAGAACTTGGCGCCATGAATCAGGTGCTCACTTTTATCTGCCGCGGAGTAATCTCCCTTGTTGCAGGGGCTGCAACTCTGCCAATTGCGATGGCAATTCCTGGAATTATGTTGATTCTTGTAGCTTTCTTTGTAACAGCAGCAAGTCAGCCAAAGCGAGGCTAATTAAGCTTTAGCCAGATAGTTGCAAGTGGAGCCAGGCGAATAACTGCCGAATAATCAAAACCTCTGTGTTGAATCTGCTCAACTTTTATCTGATTATTTATTACGCCAGATCCACCATATTTAACATCATCTGTGTTTAGCGCCTCAATCCAATCTCCTGATTTAGGAATTGGAAGGTGATAGTGCTCGTGGGGAACTGGGGAGAAATTTGTAATTGAGATTATTTGAGATCCATCATCAGCCGAGCGAAGATATGCCAGAGTATTTCCTGCTCCATCATCTCCGACTAACCAGGTAAAACCAGCACTTGAACTATCTTTCTGCCAGAGAGCTGGGCTTTCTTTATAGAGAGCATTTAGATCTTTGACTAAATCTTGAACTCCCTTATGTTCGCCATATTGAGTCAAGTACCAATCAAGTGACTTGTCATGGCTCCACTCATCATTTTGGGCAAATTCAGAGCCCATAAAAAGTAATTTCTTTCCAGGGTGAGACCACATATAGCCATAGAGCGCGCGAAGAGTGGCAACTTTCTGCCAGCGATCTCCAGGGAATTTATTTACTAGAGCTGCTTTGCCATGAACAACTTCATCATGAGAAAGTGGAAGTAAGAAGTTTTCGCTAAAAGCATAGAGAATTGAAAAGGTAATTTCATTGTGGTGATAGAGGCGATGAATCGGGTCATGAGAGAGATATTGCAAGCTGTCATGCATCCATCCCATATTCCACTTAAACCCAAAACCTAAACCATTCTCAGAAGTTGGTTTAGTCACTCCAGCCCAAGCCGTTGATTCTTCCGCAATCATCATAATTCCTGGATATCTTTTATAGGCTGTTGCAGTTGCCTCTTGCAAAAATTTCACTGCTGCTAGATTCTCACGTCCTCCAAATTCATTAGCAATCCATTCTCCCTCTTTGCGTGAGTAATCCAGATAGAGCATCGATGCCACAGCATCGACTCGAAGCCCATCAATATGAAAGCTCTCGAGCCAATAAAGAGCGCTAGCTACTAGGAAATTGCGCACTTCATTTCTTGAGTAATTAAAGATCAGCGTTCCCCAATCAGGGTGCTCACCTAAACGAGGGTCTTCATGTTCATAGAGACAAGTGCCATCAAAGCGAGCTAGTGCCCATTCATCTTTGGGAAAGTGAGCAGGTACCCAATCTAAAATGACTCCAATTCCAAGACCATGTAGGTGATCAATTAGATATCTAAAATCATCAGGGCTTCCAAAGCGCGAAGTTGGAGCAAAATATGAAGTTACTTGATAGCCCCAAGAAGGATCATAGGGATATTCACTAACTGGCATGAATTCAACGTGAGTGAATTTATATTCAATCAAGTATTGACCAAGCTCTTGAGCGAGTTGGCGATATGAAAGTCCAGCTCGCCATGAACCCAAGTGAACTTCATAGATAGATACCGGACTCTTCCAAGGTTGAAATAAACCACGGCTATCCATCCACTTCTCATCACTCCAGCAATAATTGCTCTCATTAACAATAGATGCAGTGTGTGGCGGTTGCTCGCTCTGCCTAGCTAATGGATCTGCGTGATCTACCCAACGAGAATCTCTGCCTTGAATAGCAAATTTATATTTAAGTCCTGGGCCAACGTCTTTAATGAAAACTTCCCACAGGCCGTTAGACCCAAGAGGAATCATCGGATTAATCTCTTTATCCCAGAAATTTGCATCACAAATCAAACTCACTCGTTTTGCATTAGGGGCCCAAAGGCTAAAAGCAGTTCCTATCAATTCACCGTTTTCATCTCTTTTGACATGAGCTCCCAATACTTCCCAGAGTGATTCATGCCTTCCTTCGGTGATTAAATACATATCTAACTCACCAAGACTGCTATGCGGATTTAAATATCCAGCAGGAGGTGATTGAAAGGCGATTCGCTTTGAAAATAAATTCTTAAACAAGCGGCGCATAGGGCTTAAGCCTAATTACTTCTTGACGCGTGCGATATGGGCAACTCTTCCCATAGGACGTGTGGGATCAAGGCGAATGAAAGTATCGCTACTCCAACTGTATTTTGCTTGATCTAGAAGGTCGGTAACCTCAAATCCCTTATCTGAAAGGCCAAGCGCTGAAAGATTCCAATGGACCATCGTTTCAATGGCTTTAAATGGATCGAGATTAACCACAATCAGAATTAGATTATCGCCCTCTTTCTTTGAGTAGGCAATTACCTGATCAGAATCGCTCTGATGAAAAGTAATATTTCTTAGGCGCTGAAGGGCAACATTTTGATTCTTTATCTCATTTAACTTGGTGATAAATGGCGCAAGAGTTAAAGATTTCTTGGCTGCGGCCTGCCAGTCGCGTACTTTAATCTCATACTTCTCACTATCTCTATATTCTTCTTTACCCTCACCAATAGGAATGTGTTCATAGAGTTCATATCCGGCATACATTCCCCAAGATGGGCTAAGAGTTGATGCTAGAACTGCTCGAAGCGCAAAGGCTGCAGGATTTCCACTCTGCAAATGAAAGGGCAGAATATCTGGGGTATTAACCCAGAAATTTGGGCGAAAGAAAGCACTAGTTTGATAGGCAACTTCCTTGGCATATTCCTCTAATTCAGATTTAGTAACTCGCCAAGTGAAATAGGTATAAGACTGCTGGAAACCAGCTTTTCCAAGTGCATGCATCATGGCTGGCGTTGTGAAAGCTTCAGCTAGAAAGACCACTTGAGGATATTTACTATTTATCTTTGCAATAAAATCTGCCCAGAAATTAATTGGCTTAGTATGAGGATTATCAACTCTAAAGATATTGATTCCAAGTTCTATCCACAGCGTCACTACTCGATAGATTTCTGCAAAGAGCCCTGGATAATCATTATCAAAATTTAGGGGATAGATGTCTTGATATTTCTTTGGAGGATTCTCAGCATATGCAATTGAGCCATCAGCTCGCTTGGTAAACCACTCTGGATTTGTCTTTACCCAGGGATGATCGGGGGAGCATTGCAGGGCTAAATCAAGTGCAACTTCTATATTATTTTTCTTGGCAACTTTAAGAAAGTATTTAAAATCATCAAAATTGCCAAGCTCAGGATTAATCGCATCATGGCCTCCTGATTCATTGCCAATAGCCCAGGGAACCCCAGGATCAAGTGGGCCTGCGGTAAGCGAGTTGTTTTTGCCCTTGCGATGGGAGTAACCAATTGGATGAATGGGTGGGAGATATAAAACATCAAAACCCATTTTGGCTACATCTTCAATTCGATCTGCTGCGCTTCTAAAGTTTCCAGAACTTATTGAGCCATCACTATTTTTTTTCGCGCCCTCACTTCGAGGAAAGAATTCATACCAATTTCCAATTAGAGCTCGCTCTCGCTCAACTTTAATTGGATAACTCTCTGACTTTGAAATTAAAGCTTTTGCAAAAGCTCCAGGATTTTCTGCACTTACCTCAATATAAAAACTCCAATTACCTAAAGCCTTTGGTCTTAGATGAGCTTCAAATCTCTGGCTATTTGGCCAAATCTCAACCATCTTCTCGCGTGAGACAATTTTGCCACTTTCATCAACTAAAACAGCAAAGGCATCAAAGCTTTCATGACCTTCTCTGATTATGGTTGCAGAGATTGCAACTGCCTCATTAACTACAGCTTTGGCACCGATAAATTCTCCACCAAAGAAAGTTGCTGGAGAGATATCAATTATTCCAAAGCGAGAAATCATCCAGAGCCTTCAGTATTTCCTGGATCTGCAGCAGTGACATTGTTCAACTGATACTTTTCAATGGCTTTTTTTACAACTTTAGGAGAGATTTTGCCTTGATTAGCAAGTTGTGAAAGAGCTGCGACAACAATGGATTCTGCATCTACTTTAAAGTGGCGACGTAGCGCCCCTCTTGTATCTGATAGACCAAAGCCATCGGTTCCAAGGGAGGCAAAGTTCTGCTCCACCCAAGGAGCAATTTGATCTTGAACTGTTCTCATGTAATCACTGACTGCAAGAACGCTTCCTTTATAGTTTTTAAGTTTAGTGGTGAGGTAAGCGCTCTTCTTATTTAGAGGGTTTAGCAGATTATGACGATCAACTTCTAGGCCATCTCGCCTTAGCTCATTCCAAGAAGTGACGCTAAATACATTAGCGCTAATCTTCCAATCACTAGCAAGCAGACCTTGCGCTTTAAGTGCCCAATTAAGAGCTACTCCTGAAGCCAAGAGATTGACTTGGCGCTTAGCTCTGCGCTGTTTTTTAGCCTTTGAAAAGAGATAGATACCTTTTAATAAACCTTCAACATCTAGATTTTCTGGCTCTGCTGGTTGAACATATGGCTCGTTATAGACAGTGAGGTAGTAGAAAATATTCTCGCTATTTTCGCCATACATTCTCTTCAAACCATCTTTAACAATATGGCCTAGCTCAAATGCAAAAGCTGGATCATAGGCAACAACTGCTGGATTGGTTGAAGCTAGAAGTTGCGAGTGTCCATCTTCATGCTGCAAACCTTCGCCATTAAGGGTTGTTCTTCCAGCGGTTGCTCCCATAACAAAACCACGGGCCATCTGATCTGCCGCTGCCCAGAATGCATCTCCAGTTCTCTGGAAACCAAACATGGAGTAGAAAATATAAACGGGAATCATTGGTTCATCATGAGTTGAGTAGGAGGTACCAACAGCGGTAAAGGAAGCAGTTGATCCAGCCTCATTAATACCTTCATGCAGAATTACTCCAGAGGTGGACTCTTTATAAGAAAGCATCAACTCTCTATCTACTGCCAGATATTGCTGGCCATGTGGTGAGTAGATTTTCATAGTTGGAAAGAGTGAATCCATACCAAAAGTTCTAGCTTCATCGGGAATGATTGGAACAATTCGATGTCCAAGTCCCTCAACTTTTGCTAGATCTTTAAGTAGGCGAACAAAGGCCATTGTGGTGGCAATTTCTTGTGCTCCAGAGCCTCTTGTCATTACTGCAAAATCTGAATCTTGCGGCTGGGGAAGGGGTTTTGACTTTGATCGTCTTCTTGGGACGGATCCACCAAGATCTGCTCTCTTCTCCATCATGTATTGGAATTCTGGTGATTCTTTTCCGGGATGGAAATATGGTGGAAGCTTTTCATCTAATTTTTCATCATCTATTTCTAGATAGAGACGATCTCTAAGCGCCTTTAGATCTTCAAGCTTTAACTTCTTCATCTGATGGGTGGCATTACGTCCTTCAAAATGTGATCCGAGAGTCCAGCCCTTAATGGTTTTAGCAAGAATTACTGTTGGCTGGCCCTTATGGTTCATCGCTGATTGATAAGCAGCATAGAGCTTCTGATAATCATGGCCGCCGCGCTTTAGATTCCAAATATCATCATCGCTCCAATTAGCCACCATCGCAGCTGTCCTTGGATCTCGATTAAAGAAATTCTCTCTAACAAAGGCGCCGCTTTCTGCCTTATAGGTTTGGAAATCTCCATCTGGCGTCTTATTCATTAACTCAACTAGCGCGCCATCTTTATCCATAGCAAAGAGTGGATCCCACTCTCTTCCCCAAACTACTTTGATCACATTCCATCCAGCGCCAGTAAATAAGGCTTCAAGTTCTTGAATGATTTTTCCATTACCGCGCACCGGTCCATCAAGTCTCTGCAAGTTGCAGTTAACAACAAAGGTTAAGTTATCTAGATTCTCTCTAGCAGCAAGAGTTAGCGCTGAAACGCTCTCTGGTTCATCCATCTCGCCATCGCCAAGAAATGCCCAGACATGTTGGCCAGAGGTATCTTTAATTCCGCGGTTATGAAGATAGCGATTAAAACGGGCTTGATAAATTGAATTAATCGGACCAAGTCCCATAGATACAGTTGGAAACTCCCAGAACTCTGGCATAAGTCTTGGATGTGGGTAGGAGGAGAGTCCGCCACCAGAGTGTGAGAGCTCTTGTCTAAATCCATCTAATTGATGCTCGCTAAGGCGTCCTTCAAGAAATGCTCTGGCATACATTCCAGGTGATGCATGTCCTTGGAAAAATATCTGATCGCCGCCGCCTTGATGATCTTTTCCTTTAAAGAAGTGATTAAATCCAACTTCATATAACGCAGCAGATGATGCAAAGGTTGAAATGTGTCCACCAACGCCAACTCCAGGGCGCTGGGCGCGATGGACCATGATCGCTGCATTCCATCTGATGTATGCCCGAATTCTTCGCTCTAGAAATTCATCACCAGGAAATTGTGGTTCACTCTCAGGTGGAATGGTGTTCATGTAATCGGTAAGACGGAGATTTGGAAGTTGAATATTTGCCTCATGAGCGCGCTTAATAAGTGAGAGCATGAGATAGCGAGCCCTTGCTGGGCCAGCATGTTTAATTAAGGAATCAAGGCTCTGGTGCCATTCGGCGGTTTCATCGGGATTGGCATCGATTAGCTGATCCACATGGAGGTCTTGGAGATTATTCATATTCTCTGGGCCTGGGCTCACAGGGCTATCTTTGCCTTAAATGGCGCTTTGAGTGAAATCCAAGGCGTGTGAGTTTGCCCCTTTTACCAAGTTGCTTTCTAGCCCTTAAGAGTGTGGACTTAGCCCATAAGGCTCAACTTTTGAGCGAGCTAAGAAAGTTAAGGAGAAGGCATTGAGCACCCCGCCGGTGGGGCCAGGGCAACTGGCATCCCGAATGGGAATCCAGAGCGGTTTTCTCGTATTAGAGCGAGGCTTTGGAAGTGATTGCGATGAAGCAATTCGTAGCGAGATCTCAACTGCTACTGGAAGTGAATTTCTTGATGAGAATTCTCAAGAAGTAGTAGATGCAGTTATCACCTGGTGGCGCGAAGATGATGGCGATCTAATCGATGAGTTAGTCGATTGCCTTACCTACTTAAGTGAATCAGGACCTATCTGGCTTCTAACACCAAAGGTTTCAAGGCCAGGACATGTTGAGCCAAGTGATATTCAAGATGCAGCCCAGACTGCAGGCTTAAGTCTCACCTCAACGCTTCCAGCATCAAAGGATTGGACAGCAACTAGATTGGTTGCGCGAAAGAGTGGAAGAAAATAATGGCAATTAGTATTGGAGATCTTGCTCCTGATTTTGAATTGGTAAATCAATTTGGAGAGAAAGTTTCACTCTCCTCATTTAGAGGAAAGAAAAACGTTGTTCTAGTCTTCTTTCCATTTGCTTTTACTGGCACCTGCACTGGAGAGCTCTGCGCTCTAAGAGATGATCTATCAGCTTTCCAGAATGAGAATATTGAACTCCTTGCAATCTCATGTGATGCGATGTTTACTCAGAAAGTCTTTGCAGAGAAAGAGGGCTATAACTTCCCACTACTCTCGGACTTCTGGCCTCACGGCGCAGTTGCAAGCAAATATGGAGTATTTAATGAAGACCGTGGTCTTGCCCTCCGCGGCACATTTATTATCGATAAGGCAGGAATTGTGCGCTGGAGCGTAATAAATAGCCCTGCTGAGGCGAGAAAAATTGAGGATTACAGAAGCGCGCTAGCATCGTTATAGACTGCGCAGGTATTAAAGATAGGGCGCTTAGCTCAGTGGTAGAGCGGCTCGTTTACACCGAGTAGGTCGGGGGTTCAAAACCCTCAGCGCCCACCAGA
>JBMTBW010000004.1:0-49053 GCA_049430265.1 Candidatus Nanopelagicaceae bacterium
CCGATGCTCCAGGCCATGAGCAATACACCAGAAATATGGCAGTTGCAGCATCAAGAGCAGATATTGCTCTGGTTTTGGTAGATGCTACAAGAGGAGTAAGGGTTCAAACTCTTCGACATTTAACGATTTGCGCACTTATGGGAGTTGAAAAAGTAATAGTTGTAATCAATAAGTTAGATGCAAGTAACTTCGATCAGAAAATTTTTGATGCTCTTGTTCAGGAATTAACACCCACTATAAAACGTTTAGCTATTGAGGATGCCTGTTTTATTCCAGTAAGCGCGCTTGAAGGCGATAATGTGGTTTATAAAACTCCAAAAACTGCTTGGCATCTTGGTGGTTCGCTCTTGGAAGAAATTCAGAATTGGCGTGAAAAGCCTAGTAAAAATGAGCATAAAAGAATGGGTGTTCAACTTATTTCAAGGGCGGAAAACTTCCGTGGTCTTGCAGGAACTGTGAGCCAGGGAGAATTTAAAGTTGGAGATGAGGTAGTAATTCTTCCTAGTGCTAAAAAAGCAAAAATCTCAAGGCTTGCCACCTTCGATGGCGATATTCAGAGCGCACCAAGCGGCAAAGCGATAACTATGGTTTTGACCCCAGAGGTTGATGCAACTCGTGGTGACTTTATTGAGGGTGCTGAGGATTTCACCACCCCTGCTGATCGCTTCAGCGCAAACTTAGTCTGGTTAGGTGAGGAAGAGTTGATTCACTCCCGCTCTTACTATTTAATAAATGGCTCCTCAATGGTTGCAGCAACAATAACAGCGATTCGCCACCGAATCGACATTAATAATGGCGAGCATGAGTCAGCTAGAACTCTTGCAATGAATGAGATTGGTTTAGTTGAGATTGCTACTGATTCCCCAATTGCACTAACTAAGTACTCTGAAAATCGTATCTCAGGTAATTTTGTAATTGTAGATCGAGTAACTCTTAACACCATCGGTGCTGGAATGGTAGTTCATGCACTTAGAAGAGCATCTAATATCACTAAGCATGATTACGAAATTAATAAAGCTACTCGCTCTAACCAAAAGGGTCAGAGAGCTAAAGTAATTTGGATGACTGGGCTATCTGGCTCTGGAAAATCAACTATTGCTGATGCTCTTGAAAAAGAACTCTTTGCCAAAGGTATTCATAGCTATGTATTAGATGGCGATAATCTAAGACTTGGGCTCAATAAAGACCTTGGTTTCACAAAAGAAGATAGGGCAGAAAATGTTCGCCGCGTTGCTGAGGTCGGTAAGTTAATGGTTGATGCCGGCCTTGTGGTAATTGTGGCTCTTGTTAGTCCCTTTAAAGTAGATCGAGATCACGCGAGAGAAATTTTTGATTCTGGTGAATTTATTGAAGTCTGGGTTAAGACCCCAGCTGAAATATGTGCTCAACGAGATCCAAAAGGGCTATATAAGAAGGCTAGAGAAGGAAGCCTGCCTAATCTAACTGGAGTGGGTCAAGATTATGAGGCGCCAACATCGGCTGAGTTAATCCTTGATGGCACCACAGACATCGCCGCTAATGTGGAAAAACTTATTAAGGAAGTTCTGTGAACTGGCTCTTTTTTGCACTCGCTGGATCAATCGCTCAATTAATAGATGGCGCACTTGGTATGGGATTTGGCCTTACTAGCTCAACTCTTCTATTAACGCTAGGAACATCAGCGGCAGTTGCTTCAGCAGCGGTTCATGCAGCAGAGATAGGAACCACACTTGCATCAGGTGTTTCGCATTGGCACCGCGAAAACGTTGACTTTGAAATCTTAAAACGCCTGGCAATTCCTGGCGGAATCGGCGCATTTGCAGGGGCAACATTTCTCTCCTCTATTGATCTAAGTGGAGGGACAATATTTATCTCAACAATTCTTCTTCTACTTGGTTTCGTTCTCTTATATCGAAATGTTTTTCAAACAAATATCAAACCAAATATGGCTGAACTTGATAATCCTAAATATCTAACATTTCTTGGCGCTACCGGTGGCTTTATAGATGCCTCAGGAGGTGGCGGTTGGGGACCAATTGTGACTCCAACGCTTCTAGCAACCACAGAGCATGAACCAAGAAAAATAATTGGCACTGTTAGCGCTGCTGAATTTATTGTGGCAGTTTGTGCCAGCGTTGGTTTTCTTGCCAATATTTCTCGCCTTGATATTGATTGGTCAGCAGTTGGTGGCCTTGCTTTAGGTGGCGTGCTTATGGCGCCGATTGCAGCAAAATTAGTCTCTGTTATTCCTAGGCGGCCACTTGGTATTGCAGTGGCTGCGGCAATTATTTTGATTAATGGCCTCCGTTTAATTACAGGTTAATTCTAAGTACTTTCTCAGTCTTATCCCTATAGATGTTCATATAACGGTTCTTGACCTCTGCGCTCAGCTGCTAGATACCGTGATTCCATGTCGATTACCATGCCCTGGCTTGTTGCTGAAAAATCACCGCTCCGCGTTGGCTTGATTGGATTTGGCAAGACAGGTAAGGCTGTTGCCACTGTCTTACTTAAAGATCCTGCCATCCGACTGGAATGGGTGGTGAGAAAGTCTCACTCATTAGAACACCGCTCAGTCCCTGAATTCTTAGGGATTGAATCAAGTGAACCGGGCCTGATTTACTCCAGCTCCGAATTCTCAGCTCTGGAACTTCTCAATCAACACCCAGTTGATGCCATTGTGGATTTCTCTTCAGATAGTGGGATTGATTATTACGGGGATGCAGCGGCGGAGAAAAGTATTGCGATAGTTAGTGCAATCTCGGCATATCCAAAGACGCAGATAAAGTTTATAAAGAACTTAAGTTCTCGAACTCAAATTCTCTGGTCACCGAATATCACTCTCGGTATTAATTTTATGATCTTGGCAGCTAAAACTTTGAAATTCATTGCTCCTTTTACTGATATAGAGATTGTGGAAGAGCATTTCAAGCTCAAGAATGAGACTTCTGGCACGGCCCTTCGGATTGCAGAGGCCCTTGAGCTTGATCCAGATCAGATTAAGAGTATTCGAGCGGGAGGCATTATTGGAGTCCATGAAATTCTCTTTGGCTTTCCTTTTCAGACAGTTCGTCTTAAACATGAATCAATCTCAAGAGAAGCTTTTGGGAATGGAGCCAAATTTGCTGTGGAAGAGTTAGTAAAACGTGAAAAAGGTTTTTATTCTATGGAAGAGTTACTTGGTCCATATTTTGTCGATTCAAACCGTAAATACATTCAGGAGCTTAAGAGCCCACCGATCTCGCTATATCAGCGGATTAGACTCCATCTTTCGAAGAGTATTGATTCGTTCTTGAATCGGGGGATGAGTGGCAAATAACCTGGAGGCAGCAGAGGCATCCAGCGGAGATTCGATATAAAAGTGAGCTACTGCGCTAGATCTAGCTTGCACCACCGTGTTATCTCGAGCTAATACCTCTAAAGCAGATCTAAGCCCCGCTGGATTTCTAGTAAATGAAACAGCTGTGGCATCAGCAAGTGATTCTCTGCGGCGAGATATTGCTGACTTTAATAACGTTGCTGCAATTGGAGCGAGAATCAACGGAATTATGGCGAGAAATATAGGCATCTGATTTTGATGGCTTCTATTTCTTGCCCCACCAAACCAGAGCACCCGCATCAAAATATCAGATACCAAGGCAATGATGCCTGCAGTTGTTGCAGCGATTGCTGAAACTAAAGTATCTCGATTAGCAACATGTGCCATCTCATGTGCTGTTACTCCTTGTAATTCATCGCGATCCATTGATTCTAGTAAGCCAGTGGTAAAAGCAATGAGAGCATTCTCTGGATTTCGTCCAGTTGCAAATGCATTAGGTGCTGGATCGTTAACAATTGCTACCTTAGGCATAGGAAGGCCAGAGGCAATCACAACTTCATTAACTACATTAAATAGATTTGGGTTATCTTCATAGCGAATCACTTTAGCTCTAGTCATTTTTAATACCAATTTATCTGAGGCAAAATATGATCCCCAGACAGAGATTAAGGTAATTAGAACTGCCAGTGGTATTACTCCGGCTCCAGTTCCGCCAAAATAAGTGATAGCAACATAGGAGATACTCCAGACCAAAACTGCCATAAAAAAGAGCAGATAGAAGGTCTTTCGTTTATTTACTGATTCAAGCGCGCGAAAATCTGCCATTTACCTAGAACTTAACATTTGGAGCGTTTCGAACTGTTGGGTCATCAACTTCATAAAACTCTCTCTCGCCCACTTTAGCAAGACCAACAAATAGCGAGGATGGGATGGTTTTAACTGCAGTATTAAGACTTCTCACTGTGTCGTTATAGAACTGGCGAGCAAAGGAGACTTTATTTTCTGTAGTTGCCAGCTCTTCTTGAAGCTGGAGGAAGTTAGTGGAAGATTTAAGGTCTGGATAAGCCTCAGCAACAGCTAATAATCCACGCAGGGCGTTAGTTAGAGCGCCATCTGCAGCAGCAACTGCTGGAAGGGTTGATGCGGTAGTTGATGCCGCTCTTGCTTGAACAACTCTCTCAAATACTTCCCGCTCTTGTGTGGCGTATCCCTTTACTGTCTCTACTAAGTTAGGAATTAAATCTGCTCTTCGCTTTAATTGAACTTCAATCTGCGAGAAGCCTTCATCAACTTGAATGTTTAGGCGAATCAATTTGTTATATTGAATAATTGCAAAGACAACAAGAAAGAGAATTAGAGCTAGCGCAATAACAGTTATATCCATGGCTTAAATCTACTTAATTTTCTAAAACCTTGCTTGCCTACTTAATTTCAGTTTTATAGAAGTTAAGCCAAGACTTACTTGGGGTTGGCCCGCGCTGGCCTTGATATCTTGAGCCATAGACTGCAGAGCCATAGGGATGCTCGGCAGCAGATGAGAGTTTGATGAGACATAACTGACCAATCTTCATCCCTGGATATAGCTTGACTGGAAGGTTTGCCACATTTGATAGCTCAAGAGTTATATGACCACTAAAACCAGGATCAATAAAGCCGGCCGTTGAGTGAGTTAGTAAACCTAGGCGTCCAAGAGATGACTTTCCTTCAAGTCTTCCCGCAATATCATCTGGAAGCGTGATTACTTCATAGGTAGAAGCTAGAACAAATTCACCTGGATGGAGAATAAAGAAGTCATCAGGGGCAACAGCAACCTCGCGAGTTAGCTCTGATTGCTCCAGCGATGGGTCAATCACTTCATACTTATGGTTTTCAAAGACTCTAAAGAATCTATCAAGTCGAACATCAACACTTGATGGCTGAATCATCTTGGCCTCAAAGGGCTCAACCTGAACCCGCCCTGCCTTAATCTCTGCTGCAATATCGCGATCACTTAGTAGCATGGGCTCAATGCTATTGCTGCGGGCGTAGTGAAATGGCATCACGCCAGCTTCCCAAGCTGGCAGCGCGGGTTCGATTCCCGTCGCCCGCTCGTCGTATTGCGTAAGTTACTCGCCAGTAGCATTATTGGGCTATGGGACATTACATAGCTAATCTGCGAGATATCGAGTTTTGCCTCTTTGATCTTCTAGATCGTGAATCAATTCTTGGCAAAGGTATTTATGCAGATCTTGATAGAGCAACTGCTATGGGAATGCTCGAGGAAGTTAAGCGCCTCTGTGAAGTGGATTTAGCTGAATCATTTATTGAAGGAGATCGCAAAGGAACAGATTTTGATAAAACAACAGGTGAAGTGAAGGTTCCTGCAAGTTTTAAAAAGTCTTATCGCGCCTATGTTGATGGCGGTTGGGGATTAATTGATGTTCCAACTGAATTAGGTGGAACACAGATTCCGCCATCAATTCGTTGGGCAATTGCTGAAATGGTTCTTGGTTCAAATCCTGCAGTTCATATCTATGCATCAGGTTTTGCTTTTGCTCAAGTTGCCCATGTATTAGGTGATGAGAGACAGAAGAAGCTGGCAAAGATTATGGTTGAGAAAGAATGGGGAGCAACAATGATGCTCACAGAGCCTGATGCCGGCTCTGATGTTGGAGCAGGAAGATCAAAGGCTGTGAAACAAGAAGATGGCACATGGCATATCACTGGAACAAAGCGATTTATTACTTCAGGTGATGCAGATCTGTTTGAAAATATTGTGCACTTTGTTCTTGCGCGCCCTGAGGGCGCTGGCCCTGGAACAAAAGGTTTATCTCTCTTCTTAATTCCTAAATTTATGTTTGATTTTGAATCTGGAGCTCTCGGAAAACGCAATGGTGTTTATGTAACGAATGTTGAGCATAAAATGGGGCTTAATGTTTCATCAACTTGCGAGATGAATCTAGGAGAAAAAGAGCCAGCAGTTGGATATCTGCTTGGTGAAGTTCATGATGGAATTGCACAAATGTTTAAAATCATTGAATTTGCCCGCATGATGGTGGGAACTAAGGCAATTTCAACGCTTTCTGCGGGTTATCAGCAGGCTCTGGCATATGCAAAGACCAGAGTGCAAGGCGGGGATATGAAAGATATGGCCAATAAGGCAAGCCCAAGAGTCACTGTTATTCATCATCCTGATGTTAGAAGATCGCTAATGACACAGAAGGCTTATGCCGAAGGTATGCGGGCATTAATTTTATACACCGCAACAATTCAAGATGAAGTACTTCTTGCTAAAGCTAATGGCAAATCAGAGGATGAAATTAAAGATTTAGAGCATCTAAATGATCTCTTGCTTCCAATTGTTAAAGGATATGGATCTGAGAGGGCTTGGACGCTGCTTGGAACAGAGTCGCTACAAACATTTGGTGGATCTGGTTTCACTCAAGATTGGCCGCTAGAGCAATATGTAAGAGATGCCAAAATCGATACCCTTTATGAAGGAACAACAGCAATTCAAGGTTTAGATTTCTTTTTCCGTAAAATCATTAAAGACAATGGCCGTGCGCTAACAAAGCTTTCTAAAGAGATTGGCAAAGTTGCAGCAAGTGGTGGCAATAATGCTGAAGAGAAAGCATCGCTTGGAAAAGCTTTAGAGGAGATGCAGGCAATCATTGGTCTTCTCGTTACACATGCTCTGGCGAGCCAAGAGAAACCTGATGAGATCTATAAGTGCGGACTTAATACCTCTCGCCTATTGATGGCTGTTGGAGATGTAATAATTTCTTGGCTATTGCTTCGCCAAGCAGATATCGCTGCTTCTAAAATTGATAGCGCTTCTGGAAAAGAGAGAGACTTCTTTGAAGGAAAGATTGCTGCATCTAGATACTTCATCCATAACTTCTTGCCTTTAATTAGCGCAACAAGAGCGATAGTTGAGCGTGAAGATGGCGAGATTATGACAATTTCTGAAGGAGCCTTTTAGCCCTGTAAAGTACGCGAGTGCTATCAAAGCTTCGCGGCGAGATATACCTGCTATCTGGGGCTCTTCTCTTCTCCTTTAACGGCATCATTTCAAAGATCGTCCTAGTTGATGGCCTATCGGCATGGCGTCTGACTCAGATACGAACCGGCGGAGCATTTGTAATCCTCTTTGCTATCTACTTCACATTTAGAAGATCAGAGCTTAAAACGAATAAAAAAGAACTACCTTGGTTAATCGCATTTGGCGTTGTAGGGGTAGCTCTTGTGCAAGCTTTCTACTTTGTCGCTATTGAACGACTTTATGTTGGTGTTGCATTATTAATTGAATTTACAGCTCCGATCTGGATTCTTTTATTTCTACGCTTTGTTTTAAAGAAGCATGTTCCAAATTCTCTCTGGTATGCCATCTTGCTAAGTTTCACAGGGCTACTTCTTATCACCCAAGTCTGGTCAGGAATCTCGCTGGATAAAATTGGGCTAATTGCAGCCCTGCTCGATGCATTTGCACTCGCCGGATATTTTCTTATTGGAGATCGCTTAGGAAAAACAAAGACAAGTGCTGCAATCTCTGTTTGGGGTTTTGGAGTTTCAAGCGCCCTTCTCTTCTTTGTATTACCAGTTTGGCAATTCCCAGTAGAGGTATTTACTAAAGATATGGAGCTACTTGGTCGCTTTAGCCAATACAGCCTTCCTGGCTGGGTTTTAATTCTTTGGATAGTTGTTATGGGAACTATTGCGCCATATCTTCTTGTTGTCAGCGGTCTCAAGATTCTCTCAGCATCAACTGCAAGTATCTTTGGAATGATTGAACCAGTTCTAGCAGGAATGTTTGCCTGGTGGTGGCTAAGTGAGAGTTTAAGCGGAGTCCAATTAATCGGCTGCATAGTCGTGCTACTCGGTATATTTGTCGCTGATAAAGCGCGAGTGAAGGCAGGCGGGCATTGAGTAGTGAATTTGATGCAATATTTGCCGCAAATAACGAGTATGTAAAGGGCTATAAATCAAGTGGTTTAACTGGGCGAGCAGCTAAAGGTCTAGCAATTGTTACCTGTATGGATTCAAGAATAGATCCGCTACGAATTGTTGGGATGAGCGCAGGGGATGTGAAGATCCTGCGAAACGCAGGAGCTCGCGTAACAGATGATGTGCTGCGAACTCTGCTTCTAGCTACCTACCTTCTAGAGGTAAAGAGAGTTTTAGTAATGCCACATACCGATTGTCGTATGGCAAGTGGAACAGAGGAGCAAATTCACCAAGCACTCTTTGATGCCTCAGGTTTTGATACTAGATCTATTGAAATTAGAACTGTTACAGATCAAGTTGCTGCTTTGAAAGAGGATGTGGCAAGTATTCAAAACTATCCACTACTTCCAAAAGATTTAGAAGTCGTGGGAGCGATATTTGATGTTAAAAGCGGAGAGCTAAGAAAAGTCGTTTAGTTATCTTTAACAAACTTCTCAGGAGCTGCATATTTAGGTGCGATATCGCCAAATTTTGCAAAGTGGAGAAGTGAAGCAACAGTAATTGTCTTGGTAGGCCCATTACGATGTTTAGCAACAATTAAATCTGCCTCGCCAGAGCGATTCTGTGAATCATAGAGATCATCTCGGTGTAGCAAGATAACAAGGTCGGCATCCTGCTCGATAGAGCCTGACTCACGAAGATCTGAGAGAAGCGGCTTCTTATCAGAGCGCTGCTCAGGAGATCGATTTAGCTGTGAGATTGCAACGACAGGAACATTCAATTCTTTTGCAAGTAGCTTTAATTGACGTGAGAACTCAGAGACTTCTTGCTGGCGATTTTCTACTCGCTTTCCTGAAGTCATGAGTTGGAGATAATCAATTACAACTAATTTCAAATCATGGCGCTGCTTAAGTCTGCGTGCTTTTGCTCTTATTTCCATCATTGAAAGATTCGGTGAATCATCAATAAATAGCGGTGCCTCATTGATTTCGCCCATTCTTCGAGCCAGACGTGACCACTCTTCATCACTTAGCGCACCTGATCGAATATTGTTAAGAGCAACTCTGGCCTCTGCTGAGAGCATGCGCATAGTAATTTCAGATCGGCTCATCTCAAGTGAGAAAATAACGGAGCAATCACCATTTGTAATAGATGCATGTCTTGCAATATCAAGACCTAGAGTTGATTTACCAACAGCAGGGCGCGCTGCAATTACAATCATATTTCCTGGATGGAAACCATTTGTTAAGGCATCTAAATCTTTAAATCCAGTTTTAATTCCCTCTGCCAGCTCTCCTGATTGCAATTTCTCAATCTGATCAAGGGCAGATGGAATTAATGAACTTAATTGAACAAAATCTTCTCCAGCTCGTCTCTCTGTTACTTGATAAACTTCCTGCTCAGCCATATCAACGAGTGAATCAACATCGCCCTCTGCAACATAACCTAATTGGACGATCTTTGTTCCTGCCTCAACAAGTCTTCTAGCAATTGCTCGCTCTCTAACAATTTTTGCATAATAGCTAGCATTTGCTGCAGTTGGAACAGCAGAGATAAGGGTATGTAGATATGGAGCCCCACCAGCTCTTGTAATCTCACCGCGCTTTGTTAGCTCAGCAGAAACCGTTACTGCATCTGCTGGTTCACCTTTGCCATAGAGATCAACAATTACTTCAAAGATTAATTCATGCGCAGGCCGATAAAAATCTCGATGTCTAATTACTTCAACGACTTCACCTATTGCATCTTTTGATAAGAGCATTCCACCAAGAACTGATTGTTCAGCAACTAAATCTTGTGGCGGCGTGCGATCAAATTCAGGTGCGCTTGATCTACGCTCATCAAAATTTGGGACCTCAGCCAGGCTCATGTGCGTATCCTCTTACCCAGCACTGACAGGGGCTAATTCTTTGATTTTTACTGTGTATTGGGCTGTGGGTAAAAGTTCTTTATCTGTGGGTAAGTGCCCCTAATCCTGTGTGGAGCTTGTGGAGGAAATGTGGGTAACTTTCAATTTCTCAGCAAATACGCAGATGAAAGGGCTTTTGCTCTGTGGGTAAAAATTTATTTCTAATTCTCAATAGTTGAGATTCTTACCTACTTTTTAAGTGTAATAAAAAACGGCCCGGGGTTAGCCGGGCCGTTTTTTCTAACGCTTAATTACTCAACAACGTTAATGGTGATATTTGCTGCCACTCCAGTCATAAGTGAGACCCTAGCTGAATGCTTACCAAGGTTCTTCACATGCTTAACCAGTTTGATCTTATGGCGATCAACATCAATACCAGTTGCGCTCTTAATTACTAACGCAATGTCTTTCTCTGTTACTGAACCAAAGAGGCGACCAGTTGCTCCGACCTTTGCTTTGATTTCAAGGTTTGCTTCTTCAAGCTTTGCCTTGATCTCATTGGCATGATCTTTATCGCGAATCTCGCGATTTTGACGAGCTTTACGAATTCCATCAATCTGGGTTTCCCCGCCTTTAGACCAGGCAATTGCTGATCCACGAGGTAGAAGGAAGTTTCTGGCATAGCCATCTTTGACATTAACTACATCGCCTGGATTTCCAAGGCCTGCAACTTCACGAGTAAGGATTAGTTTCATTTTTTTCTATCCTCTCCCTATCGCGCTGTTGAGGTGTAGGGAAGTAGCGCTACTTCACGGCTGTTTTTAACAGCATCAGAGATCTGGCGTTGGTGCTGAGTGCAAGCGCCTGTGATTCGTCTTGCGCGAATCTTGCCGCGATCGGTGATGTATTTGCGCAAGGTCGCTACATCTTTATAGTCAATGTAGGTGACCTTATCTCTGCAGAAACTGCAGGGCTTTTTCTTAAACTTCTTATTTAACGCTGGCGAAACCTTTGGTTTCTGCTTCAGCGTCCGGTTGGAACGTGCTCCCATTGTGGTGCTCCTTCTTTTAGGGCCCGCCTGATTAAGGGCGGAATGGTTGGTTTAGATTAAAAAGGTGGCTGTTCATCAGCGGTGGTGGATGTCCATCCTCCGCCACTAACGCCTGCCGGTGATGACCATGGGTCATCGGAAGATTCAGTTGGCGCGGTAAAGCTGGTGTTATTACCGCCTTGGCGTGTGGTCTTTGTGACCTTAGCGGTTGCGTTTCGAAGTGATGGACCGACTTCATCGACCTCAACTTCATAAACGGTGCGCTTTTCGCCTTCTTTAGTTTCATAGGAACGCTGCTTCAAACGGCCAGAGACAATTACGCGCATTCCGCGAGTAAGTGACTCGGCAACATTCTCTGCTGCTTGACGCCAGATCTGACAGTTAAGAAAGAGAGTATCTCCGTCTTTCCATTCATTTGTCTGGCGGTCCATATAACGTGGTGTTGATGCCACGGTGAACTTTGCAACTGCAGCACCTGATGGTGTGAAGCGCAGTTCTGGATCGCTAGTTAAATTACCAACGAGTGTGATTTGTGTATCTCCGGCTGCCATTTCTTATCCTCTATCTACTTTAAGTGGTCTCTACTTATCTGCGGATTTATTCTGGACGGACAACTTTTGTACGAAGCACTGCTTCATTCAGATTGAGTTGACGGTCCAGCTCTTTTATTGCTGCTGGCTCACAATGCATATCAACAACGGCATAAATTCCTTCGCCTTTTTTTGCGATTTCAAATGCCATTCTTCTCTTGCCCCAGATATCAAGTTTGTCTATTCGACCACCTGATTCTTTTATAATCTTAAGATATGTCTCAAGACTTGGTGCCACTGTGCGCTCTTCTAGATCGGGATCTAGGATCACCATTAATTCATAGCGACGCATGCGTTAAACCCACCTCCTTCGGACTCATTCGGTCACGGTCTCTCCGCGACAGGAGGGTTACTTACATTTCCTTCCCCTCTTCTTATAGCCCTCTAGATAGAGAGCCCTTCAAAAAAGGAAAGGAGGGCGAGCCTAGCCGTAGATACTGTCAGGGAGAAAATCCAGCGGGTTTTTCTGTGCATTACGCAGGCTTTGGGATCTCTCTGCCAGAGCAGCCTTAATTAGAGCCCTTGAGAAGTAGGCAAGCCCTGCAATTCGAACCAAGATTGCAAGGGCGTATAAATCTTCGCTAAGACCAAACTTTGCACCAGAGTAGGAAGCTAAGTACTGCCAGATAGCAAAGTGATAGAGCGCCTCACCTGCCTGCCAGAGCCAGAATGCAAAGCGCTGGCTATCCCTACTTAAAGCCAATACCGCAAGTGGAGTTAGCCAGAGAATGTACTGCGGTGAGTAGACCTTACTAATAGTTACAAAGGCAGCAAGGGTTAAAAAGGCAACGGTACTTAAATTTGCCAGATCACTTCTTGATGGCGCAGTTGCAAAGAAAAAGAGTGCAATTGCGCCAAGTGCAATCAAGAAAGCAATGATGGTTAAGTTATTTATATTACCACCATAAAAACCAAGAAGATTAGCTGCATACCAAATTGAGCCAAGATCACTATCTCGATCAAGATTTAATTTAAAGAAACGTAGCCAGCCATCAAAGTTATTAATAGCTACCGGCAGATTGATAACTAGCCAAGAAATAAATGTTATTGCCAAATATTTAATAAGCGCTAAACGTTTTGCCTGGCTCCAGAGAAGCAAGGAAATCGCAAAGAGGATTATTCCTGGATAAAATTTTATTGAAATAGCAATCCCTAGAATGAGCGCTGAAAGATTAGGTCTGTTTTGAAAGAAGTAGATCGCAAGAAGAGCAAATAAAACGGCCCAAATATCCCAATTGATAAAGAGTGAGCCAAAGACTGCTGGCGCAATGGGAAATAGCGGGGTGTATTTAGGAGCAAGGCGCCAGAGGATAAAAACAGATGCAAACAACAAAAGCACAATCAAGAAAGCATTCACATCAAAGTAGGCGCGATATCCATTTGGATCATCAATTAATAGACCAGTTAAATAAGTAACTACTCCTGTTAGTACTGGATATTCCAGTGAATTATCAGCTGATGCATAGGGCCACTGATCTGTATTTATCTGTCTTGCTCCATAGAGGGCTGAAATGTCTGAATAACACATATGGATATAGACATCTGGGCTTACCCAATTGGTGCCTCGACAATGATTGAATTTTGCGAAGGAAAGTAGTGTGGCAATGAGCGTTACTAGCAGAGCTATCTGCAGGCTCTTGCTCTTTAACACTTTATGGTTTGTCCTTAGGAGCAGGGGTAGTAATTAGATATTTCTTTAACGCCTTTGTGCAGAACTCTTTTAGATCCTTCATAGCTCCTTCAAGATCTGCAGTAGAACACCATGCGGCGGCATCTGATGGCGCAATTGTTGCTACTGGGTCTGGAATTGGAAATGAATCAACTCCACCAATAAATGTGGGCGCAGCGAAATCTAACTTTGGTTGGCCTTTAAGTGCTGCCTTCATATAAGCGTTCCAGATTCGAGCTGGAAAACTTCCACCAGTTACAGAATTTAATCCGCCAATACCATTTAGTGATTCAGTAGCATCATTTCTATAAAATGCAATCGATGTTGCAAGTTGTGGGGTATATCCAGTAAACCAAGCAGAAGCATTTGATTGAGAAGTTCCAGTCTTTCCAGCAGCAGGTCTACCAAATCCTCTTAAAGCCGAGGATGCAGTTCCAGCTCTTACTACTTCGCCAAGTGCGTAATTAAGATCAGCCATCACGCTCTCATCAAAGACTTGTTCAGTCTCAATCCGAGCCTGATAAAGGATTCCTTTATTTGGACCTAGTACTTCCTTAACTAAAAATGGCTTTGATTTGATGCCATTTGCTGCAAAGGTGGCAAATGAATTAGCAACATCAATAACTCTTGGGCTTGCAACTCCAAGTACTACAGAAGGAGATGGCACCATGACAACGCTTTCTGGAATGCCAGCTCTTCTTGCAGCATCAATGACTTTATCTACACCCACTTTAATACCTAGTGGAACATAGATTGTGTTAATAGATACAGCGCTTGCATTAAGTAGCGTGACATCTCCAAATGATTTATTGCCGTAATTTGAAACTTCATATGGCCGACCTAAAAAGTCATCAAATATCTTTGGTCCATCTCCATTCCAAACACTTGCAAGAGATATTCCTTGTTCAAGGGCTGCAACTAGCGCAAATGGCTTAAATGTTGATCCTGCTTGGGTGATTCCTTGCGTAGCATCGTTTAATTGTCGCTCTAGATAATCCTTCCCACCAAACATTGCCACAATCTCGCCAGTTCCAGGCCTGATTGAAACTAGACCAATACGAAGATCATCTGGGGCATTTTCTGGAGATTGTTTAAAAACTGCTGTCTCTGCCGCAGTCTGTGGGCCTTTCTCTAGAGTGGTTCGAACAATAAGCCCGCCAATCATCAACTCTTCTTCAGTAAAACCTAGAGAATTTAACTCTTTCTTTACTGCCTCAATTAAATGACCTTTATTTCCTGCTAATTGCCCAGTGCTAAGTCGAGGACGAATCTCAGGGACCTTCTTCAAATACCTATCGGCTTCAGCTCTCTCGAGCCAACCTTCACCAACCATGTTGTTTAGAACATATTTATACCGAGCTTCTAAGCGCTCCTTATTTCCCTCTCGATATTCCGGGTCGTAGTAGCCGGGGGAGCGCAATATTGCTGCTAGAACTGCAGCTTGCGGAATAGTTAGTTGGTTTGCACTCTTGCCGAAATAAACCTTTGCCCCAGTCTCTACGCCATATGCTCCGCGGCCAAAATAAATAGTGTTTAAGTAATTTTCAAAGATTTGATCCTTTGATAATTGATTCTCAAGTTTTATAGCAACAATTAACTCAATGATTTTTCTTTGAATTGTTCGATCTGGGGTTAGAAAGGCAGTCTTTGCATATTGCTGAGTAATTGTTGAACCACCTTGCAAACCTCGACCAAGTGCAGTATTTATCGCTCCCCTTAATATTGCTAGTGGATTAAATGCGCCTTGTGAGTAAAAGTTTTTATCCTCTGCTGCTAGTACGGCTCGCCTTAGATCTTGCGGAACTCCGGCTAGCGGAATGATGGTGCGATTTTGTGCGCCAATTCTTCCAACTTCATCACCATCAGAGAATTGGATAATTGTCGATTGAGAATTTACATATTCATTTGGATCTGGAATATCTGTTGTGAAGTAAGCGATTGTGAAAGCGGTGGCTCCAATGAGAAATAGAAAGCCTGAGATGCGAATTCCCAGCTTTACCCATGATTTTTTTAGCCATTCCATGTGCTTAGCCTAACCAAGTGATTCCTACTAGAGAGTCTTAGCCTTTCGTGGTGGTTTGCGCTCTTGCCCATCTCCTAAGAGGAATGAGGCAGTTAGATGATTCCATCCGCAGCCTAAGCAGACTTCAACAACATAGACACGAAACTCTCCAAATTCACTCTGCATCTCATCTAATTCTGAATCACTCTTAATGCGACCTGAGTATTGACCTAGTTGATCACCAAAGGTGTACTGCAACTCATGGACTTTATCTCTGCGACACATTGGACAATCTCGCTGCGTTAAAAGTCCGTGATGTTTGGCAGCCAATCTCAAATATGGGTGGGCATCACAGGCATCAGAGGTGGTGTTTAGCCCGCGATAGATAGCGGCAATAGTTGCCCGCTTCCGCAAGGTGAAATCAACATAGGCTCGCTTAGACCACATCGGAGAAGGATAAAGCCAAAAACTTAACTACGCTTGAGATGTGAATTTCTGGAAAGTCATACGAAAAACGGCTGTGGGAAGACTTCTTGCCCTTCGCTGGATGGGGCAATTCACAGATGGTGTATTTCAATCAGCTCTAGCCTCATTTGTTTTATTCTCACCGGAGCGCCAACCAGATGCAAAGTCTGCCGCCGCTGCCTTCGCTGTTGTATTACTTCCTTACTCTTTAATTGGGCCATTTGTTGGAACTATTCTTGATCGAGTTTCCAGACAGAGAGTTATTTTATTTGCCAATTTATTTAGAGCTCTAACTTTGATTTTTATTGCAGGGCTAATAAGAAATGGTGCAACAGGAATTGAGTTAACCATATTTGTACTTCTTGCCTTTGGTGTTAATCGCTTAATCCTTGCTGGACTCTCCGCAGGTCTTCCTTTGCTAATCAATCTTGACGGAGTTGAGGGGAGAAATACTCTAGTTTCAGTTAATGCTGCTGCTGTTACTGGCGGAACAGTCTTTGTTGTAATAGGCGGAGGCGTAGGAATTGGGATTCGTACTCTCTTAGAAGGGGAAGTGAGCGCTAATCAAGCAGATGCCAGCTTAATAATTTTTGCCTCAATCTGTTTTCTCATCGCAGCGCTTCTATCGCTTCGTTTAAAGAGAGAGCAATTAGGCCCTATGGCTAATGAGATTAGAAAGCAGAGTATTGCTGCGGCATATAAAGAGATGGCTGAGGGCTATAGATTCCTTCGCAAAGTCCGGGATTGTTTCTCTGGAATTGCAGCAACTGCTGTTCAACGCGGTGGGTTAACAGCGCTAACTTTAATGGCGCTTTTATTGAATCGAAACACTTTTAATAATCCAGCAGATCCTGATGCCGGCCTTGCTGGCTTTGCTTTTGCAATTACCGTAGCAGGTGTCGGTATAACGCTGGGGGCAATCATTGCGCCATTTGGAGTTAGGAAATATGGCAGACATGCCTGGATTAGATACTCACTATTTGCAAGCGGCATACTTCCAATTGCTTTAGCGCTTGATCAAAGTGAATTCTTTTTAGTTGCTACTGGATTTTTTGCCGGCATGGCAGGCCAAGGCGTCAAGGTGACAAATGATGCTCTAGTGCAATCAAAGATTGAGGATAATTATCGCGGCCGAGTATTTGCAGTTTATGACGTAATAGTAAATGGCGGGATTGTCTCTGGTGCGATAATAGCCGCGCTTCTCTTGCCCCCATCTGGAGAATCTGCAGTATTGCCCTTAGTAATTGCGCTTACATACTTTGTCTTTGCAATATTACTTCTTAGAAAGTCGCGCTTTAATTCTGACTTCTAGCACTCCACCAATTCATTAACTCTTGCTCCGCTCTATCTTTTCCAAGTGGACCGTGCTCTAGTCTTAACTCCAAAAGGTGTTCATAAGCTTTTCCAACAATCGGGCCTGCAGCAATGTTAAGAAGTTTCATAATTTCATTTCCATCAAGGTCAGGTCTAATTTTTAATAGCTCTTCCTGCTCCATCAAAACAGCAATGCGCTCTTCTAGATGATCATAATGGCGCGCTAAAGTCTCTGCTTTCTTTTTATTTCTAGTTGTGCAGTCAGCTCTAGTAAGAACATGGAGGTGGGTTAGAAGTTCGCCCGCATCTCTGACGTATCTTCGCACCGCAGAATCACTCCAAGCACCATCGCCATAGCCGTGAAAACGAAGATGCAGAAAGGTTAATTCGCTAACCGCATCAACTACTTCATGATCAAAACGAAGCTTTTTTAACCGCTCTTTGGCCATTCTTGCACCCACAACTTCATGGTGATGAAAGGTCACTCCGCCGCCATCAACTAAAGCTTTGGTTTTAGGTTTTCCGATGTCGTGAAAGAGAGCAGCTAGTCTGACAACCAGATTTGTTCCGCCTAAACGATGCTCTAGAGCGATTGCTTGCTCAAGAACGGTCAACGTATGCTCATAGACATCTTTATGGTGATGATGTTCATCAACTTCTAGCCTTAGCTTTGAAATCTCTGGAAGAAACTTATCGCAAAGACCGCTCTCAACCAGAATATTAATTCCTAGGCGAGGATTATCAGAGAGCATAATCTTTATAAACTCATCTCTTATCCGCTCTGCAGAAACTATCTCTAGTCGATCTTTCATCTCGCCCATTGCGCTTAGCGCTGCTTCATCAATTGCAAAACCTAATTGCGAAGCAAAACGAGCAGCTCTTAGCATTCTTAGTGGATCATCAGAGAATGACATCTCAGGGGTTGCTGGAGTGCGTAGTATTTTCTTAAGTAAATCAGTTACTCCGTTATAAGGATCAATGAATTCAGGAGTATCTGTTGTTAGCTCTATCGCCATTGCGTTAACAGTGAAATCTCGACGGCGCAGATCATCTTCAATTGTGTCGCCAAATTGAACTTCTGGTTTTCTAGTTTCTGCTTCGTAGCTATCGGCTCTATAGGTTGTTACTTCAAATGTAGTTTCGTTGCGCTTTGCGCCAATAGTTCCAAACTTAATTCCAACATCCCAAATATCATCAGCAAACTTTTTTAATATTTTCTTACTCTCTTCAGGTTTTGCATCAGTTGTGAAATCTAAATCATTTCCAAGTCGATTAAGAAGAGCATCTCGAACTGTTCCACCTACAAGAGCAAGACGAAAACCGGCAGCCTTAAATGACCCAGCTAATTCAAAAGCTTCTGGGGCGCGCTCTTTAAGCGTTGCGATTGCGATCTGGCTCGCTGCCGATAGTGGAGTTTCCATTATGTCTAAGGTTACCGATGCAGGCTTACCTTCCGTTCTCGGCCATGACGAGTAGTCTTGGGCCATGACCCCGGCACCTAGTGCGGGCGGCGAAGAAATTAAGAAAAAACGAAAGCGCAAGCGCTCTCGCTCTAAATCTTCAAAACGCTCACACTCAAATAGTTCTGATAATAAAAGCCCTAATCAGGGTTTGAATAAGCGCCATAAACGCACCCCTTATGCAAAACGCGTTGATGAAGTCAGCGCTGGTGGGCTGGTAATCAATAAATCTAGAACTCAAGGTCTATTAATTGGTCGCTTAGATGCAAAAGATCCAAATCGGGAGAGGCTTCTCTGGTCTCTGCCTAAGGGCCATATCGAAGAGGGTGAGAGCGCTGAAGCTGCAGCGCTTCGTGAGGTTAAGGAAGAAACCGGAATTGAAAGTGAGATTGATAAATCACTTGGCGTAATTGATTTCTGGTTTATGGCCGGAGGAAAAAGAATTCATAAAACAGTTCATCACTTCTTATTTAAAGAAGTAGGAGGAAAAATAGCTCCTCAGGTTAGCGAAGTAGATGATGTTCGCTGGTTTCCCCTAGATGAGATTGTCACAAAGTTGGCCTATCCCGATGAAAAGAAGTTAATTACTCGCTCTAAGGACTTACTGTCTTGAAGCGAATTCTCCTTGCTTTCTTACTTATCTTGCTTCCAATATCTCCTGCTCAAAGTTCAACTCTGGTCACGCTAACTGCGCCAACAACTAAACTTGCTGACGGCCGATTTATAAATAATGAGCTTGCAATCTCTATCTCACCTGGTGGTTCTTTAGGAAAGGCTTTAGAGATTACTGCCGCGAGCGATAGAACTTGGTTGATTGATCCAGCTTTAATTGAAGAGATTACTGATTTAGCAGATGGTTATATCTATCTTGATCAAGAGGGAAAAGACATTGAAGTTCCTGCTTTTGATCCTGCCACTACTTGGTTAATAAAACTTAAATCATTGAGTGCAAATAATCGAGTTGTTGCTATTACCTATGGCGCTCCATCTCAAGCCTTTCTAGGTCGAATAGCTCCCGGGGAGCTTTCTACCTATAACTCTCTTTCAAAGCTTCGCCTTGAAGCACTTCTTAATAGAGAAGTTAGCGCGCCTGGAGAATCAAATATTGAGGGTCAGCCCGCGCTAATTGCGAAAAATGCCTATACAGCCTTGCGAAAGTCAATCAAAATTACAAACTCAGTAATTACAAGTAAAGATGTGGAAGACCTGCGTTTAGGACTTGCCAAAACTTTAAACCCAGGTCTATCTAAAGAAAATGCGTTATTGATTTCTAAAAGCTATAGCGCAGCTATAAAAAGTGTGAATAACAAGCTTCGCATCTCACCTGGTAACTACACCATCACGACTAAGAATTATGATCTTCCAGTAACTGTTATCAACGATTTCACAGAGCCTGTAAGTCTTGACTTAATTATTACAACTACTAATTCTCGAGTATTAGTCGAGGATGTTCCAAGGATTACTATTGATGGACAATCTCAAATTCAAATTGAAGTTCCAATTGAGGTTATCGCATCTGGTGATACCTCACTTCGCCTCCAGCTCTATACACCTAAAGGCGAGATCATTGGGCTAGAACAGAGAATCCCGCTTCGACTCGCGGTCATTTCTCCAGTTACCACCTGGTTGACCACTGGGATGGCGATAATTCTTTTACTCGCCGCAATTGTGCAGAGCGTTAGAAGAGTTAAGAGCAGGAGAGGCAAATGAGTGAAGATGTCAATCTAATTAAATCTTCTTCCTTTATGGGCCTTGGAACAATAATTTCAAGGGCTACAGGATTAATTAGAAATCTTCTACTTGTTGCAGCTCTTGGAACTGGATTATTAGGTGATGCTTTTAATGTTGCAAATACCACTCCTAATATTATTTATAACCTACTAATAGGTGGGGCGCTATCAGCGGTATTTGTTCCATTAATTGTTCAATCTTTTAGGCAGCACGATGGCGGCAGCGCATATATCAGCCGCCTACTTTCATTAATTGCATCTGCGCTACTCTTTATAACAATTGCAGCAATGTTGCTAGCTCCTCTATTGGTTTCACTCTATGCCCCAACTTTCACAGGGCGCTCTAGAGAAGTAACCCTTGCTTTTGCTCTCTACTGTCTGCCGCAGATTCTCTTCTACGGTTTATATGGAATTTTGGGTCAAGTTGCCAATGCCAAAGAAAAATTTGGGCCAATGATGTGGGCCCCAATTGCTAATAATCTTCTAGTTATTGTTCTCTTCTCCTACTTCATCTCAGTAACAGATGAGATCTCCCTTGAAACAATAAGTGATTCACAGATTGCTCTACTTGGCCTGGGAAGCACAATAGGAATTGCGCTACAAGCAGTGATTCTTATTCCAACCTTGAGAAAATCAGGCTTAAAGCTTTCTTTCCGTAGGGATTGGCGGGGAGTAGGACTTGATAAGGCTCTAAAACTTGCTAGCTGGGCTTTCATATTTGTCCTCATATCGCAACTTGGTTTTCTTATAACAGTAAATATTGCAACTAGAGCTGCTGTTTTAGCGCAAGAGCAAGGTATTGATTATGGAGTTGGTTATACCCCATATGCCAATGCTTACCTGGTTATGTTGCTCCCGCATTCAATAGTCACTATCTCAATTGTCACAGCACTTCTTCCTGGTTTATCCAAGTTAGCATTTGATAAGAATTTATCTGAAGTTAGAGATCAATTGAGTAAGGCGCTTCGACTAACTGCCATATTAACCATTCCTGCATCACTTTTCTTTTTCTTTTTTGCCGAGGAAATTGCTAACGCAATATTCTTTGGTATTTCAGAGCAATCTGCAGAATATATTGGACGAGTTCTTGCTGCTATGGCTCTTGGCTTAATACCGCTTTCAATAAATTTGGTATTAATTAGAGGGTTAAATGCCTTTGAAAATACAAAATATCAGGTGATTTCAAACTTAGTTATTAACTTGATTGCTTTAACAATTAGCATTTGGGCTTTCTTAAATCTTGATGTTGTAGATATAACGGTAGGACTTGGAGCCGCTCTTGCAATCAGCTATTGGGTGGGAATCGTTTGCACCTATTACTTATTACGAAAATATTCAGGGCCACTAAATATTGTCTCTTTACTGCTCTTTCATAGCAAAATTGCCTTTATCGCGCTCCTATCTTGCCTTGTTATCTCTAGCTTGCAATCAAGACTTGATTTGGAGGGGAATCTTTTCGCATTACTTATTGTTCTCTTAAGCACATTTGTCCTCTATCTTGCGATAGGGCGAGTGTTTAAGGTTTCAGAGATTAGCCAAGTATTAAAAGTTCTATTACGAAGGTAGGGTGCTCTAGTGAGCGTTGATTACGAGAAAGTCCATGAGCTAGTAATTGTTGGCTCTGGTCCTGCTGGATATACGGCAGGGGTTTATGCCGCTCGCGCTCAATTAGACCCAGTTCTCTATGAGGGATCAGTTACTGCTGGTGGCGCTTTGATGAATACCACTGAGGTAGAAAACTTCCCAGGATTTAAAGATGGAATTATGGGACCTGATCTTATGGATCAGATGAGAAAACAAGCCTCTCGCTTTGGAGCTCAATTAGTAACCGATGACATCACAGAAATGAAATTAGATTCAGATGTAAAAGTTTTAACAGATGGGTCTGGAAATACGATTAAAGCTCGCGCTGTGATTCTTGCTATGGGTTCTGCATATAAGGAAATTGGTTTAAAAAATGAGAAACGTTTATCAGGGCGAGGTGTTTCTTGGTGTGCTACTTGCGATGGATTCTTTTTTAAGGAACAGGTAATTGCTGTTGTTGGAGGCGGAGATTCAGCGATGGAGGAAGCTAATTTCTTAACTAAATTTGCTAAGAAAGTGGTTTTAATTCATCGCAGGGATCAGCTTCGAGCATCAAAGATTATGGCAGAGCGCGCTAAAGCAAATCCAAAGATTGAATTTTTATTCAATACTGAAGTAATAGATGTATTAGGTGAAGATAAAGTTACTGGCCTTAGACTTAGAAATGTATTAACTGGCGAGGAAAGCAGCTCTGACTTCACTGGTCTATTTGTTGCTATCGGGCATCTTCCAAGAAGTGAATTAGTTGTTGGTCAAGTAAAGACAAATCCTGAAGGTTATGTTTTGGTTGATTCAGGATCTACTAGAACCAACTTGCCTGGGGTCTTTGCCTCAGGAGATCTTGTTGACTTTACTTATCGCCAAGCAATTACTGCGGCTGGCTCTGGCTGTCAGGCCGCTTTAGATGCGGAGCGATTCTTGGCTGGCCACTAAAGAATACGAAATACTCTTAAGAAGGCGCTAAAGTTCGTAAATTAATATCAAATAGAGAGAGGCAATAAGAAGATGGCAACCGAAAAAGTAACTGCAGCAAACTTTGATGCACTGGTATTGAAGAGCACAACCCCAGTTTTAGTTGATTTTTGGGCAGAGTGGTGTGGTCCATGCCGAGCAGTAGGCCCGATTTTGGAGGAGATCTCCAATGAATATGGCAGCAAAATTAAGATTGTTAAGCTCAATACAGATGAAGAAGGCTCAATTGCTATGAAATATGGCATCAACTCAATCCCAACAATGAACGTTTTTGTTGGTGGACAAGTTGTAAAGAGCATCGTTGGTGCTCGTCCTAAGCCAATGATTCTCAAAGAGCTCTCTGAGTACATCAACTAAAGAGCGATGATTAAGCCCGGCGATCACGGGGATGTTGTAACCGATGTTACAAACACCTTGCATCGCCTTGGCTTCATAGCAAGAGCAAGCGACACATTCTCAGATGAGGTAGGCCAAGCGGTTCGCGCTTTTCAACAAGAGCGTGGTTTAACGGTAACTGGGCTAATTGATGAAACAACTCAACTTGCGATTAATGAAGCGCGCTGGAAACTTGGTGATCGCTCTCTTAAATTCACTGATCCCGCTATGCGCGGGGATGATGTGGCATCACTGCAGAGCCGACTAATTGAAATGGGATTTAACCCAGGTAGAGTAGATGGAGTTTATGGAAGTCAGTGTGAAAGCGCAGTAAAAGATTTTCAAAAATCAGTGGGTGCAAAAATTGATGGAATCTGCGGGCCTGCAACAGTAATTGCCCTTATGCGCTTGCTGCGCACAGTAACTGGCGGAGCTCCTGCACTATTGCGAGATCAAGCAAGTAGAGAAAAACGTGGTCCTGCTCTTGCAGATAAGGTAATTGTTCTAGATCCAAGCTCTAGACCAGATATTGCCAACCTGAGTTTTGACCTAGCTCAAAAAATTGAAGGAAGGCTTATTGCACTTGGTGTCTCAGTGTTTCTTACTAGAGGTTTAAATACCTCACCAAGTGAAGAAGAGCGAATAGCTTTTACTAATAACACATCAGCCGATCTTTTAATATCCCTGAGTTTTGATCGATATCCCAATGAGAAAGCAAGTGGACTTGCCACATACTTCTATGGCAGTGAGACTCATGGAATTCATTCAATAGTAGGTGAGAAATTTGCAACTATTGTGCAGCGAGAATTAATTGCAAGAACTGATCTATTAAATAATAGAACGCACGCGAAAACTTGGCCGCTACTTCGATTAACAAAGGCTCCTGCAGTTTTGTTAGAAATTGGTTATGTCTCAAATCCAAAAGATTCTGCGCGATTGGCAGACCCAAGTTTTCGCGATGTAATAGCTGAGGCTTTAGTGGTCGCCATTCAAAGAATGTATTTATCTGCAGAGCAAGATGCAAAAACTGGAACCTTGCGCCTAGAGGATCTGCGCAAAGCTGGAATAAGAAAGTAAATCTGCGCCAAGCAAGCTAATTGTTGTGGCAGACTTCGCTAATGAATTCCTCCTCATCTGATGGTCTAGAGCGCTTCCAAACGCATAAACCAGAGAACTTGCAAGAGCGTTATGCCCACCGGGCCGCTCATATGAAACCAAGTGAAATCAGATCCTTATTTGCAGTGGCATCCAGGCCTGAAATTGTTTCACTCGCTGGAGGAATGCCGAATTTAAGTGCAATACCAATGGATATGATGGCTGGGATTGTTGAAACGTTAATTAAAGATCATGGCCAAGAGGCGCTCCAATATGGAAGTGGACAAGGACACCCCCAGCTTCGCGAACAGATCTGTGATGTGATGGCCCTTGAAGGCATTAAAGCAAACCCCAATGATGTCTTGGTTACTACAGGTTCTCAGCAAGCTTTGGATTTAATTTCCAGGATCTTTATTGATCCAGGTGATGTGGTGTTAGTTGAAGCGCCTTCATATGTTGGAGCACTTGGAACTTTTGCCCAGTATGAAGCAAGTGTGGTTCATGTTGAGATGGATCAAAACGGCCTTATTCCTGAAGCGCTACGTCAAGCAATTAAGACTTTGAGATATCAAGGGCGAAGAATTAAGTTTCTATATCTAATTCCAAATTATCAAAATCCAGCTGGGGTATTGCTCCCTGCAGATCGAAGAACTGAAATCCTTGATATTTGTCGCTCTGAAAAGATCTTTATTGTTGAAGATAATCCTTATGGCCTCCTTGGTTTTGATCGCCCATCACCAAATGCGATGAGGGCCGAAGATTCAGAAAATGTCATCTATCTCGGTTCTTTCTCTAAAACAATAGTCCCTGGTTTTCGAATCGGCTGGGCTCTAGTTCCACAATCTTTGAAGGAAAAGCTAGTGATCGCATCAGAATCATCGATTCTCTGCCCCTCAAACTTTTCTCAAATGGCTATCGCTAGCTATTTAGCTAATCAGCCTTGGCGCGAACAAATTGCCTCTTTCTGCGCGCTTTATAAAGTTAGGCGAGATGCCATGCTCTCTGCCCTCGATGCCTATTTTCCAAAGGCTGCATCATGGACAAAGCCTGCTGGTGGTTTTTATGTCTGGGTTAGCTTGCCACCTGAGATAGATACAAAAGCTATGGTTCCAAGGGCAATTGCAGCCAAAGTTGCCTACGTTCCAGGAACTGCATTTTATGCTGATGGTTTTGGATCTTGGTCGCTCCGTCTTTCTTATTGTTACCCAACTCCTGAAAGAATTACTCAAGGAGTTATGGCTTTAAGTAAAGTGGTGGAGCAAGAGATGTTAAGCCGGGGGATTACTAACTAATAACTCCCACAATCCTCTGTAAGTCTTGACCATCTGCATATTCAATAACAATCTTGCCGCCAGTATTACTTCCAGCAATTGTGACCCTGGTATCTAGCGCGCCTTCTAAGCGCTCAACAAGCTCGGCATACTTTCCATCACTTGTTTTTGTTTTGCTCTTCTTGGATTTCTTCTGATCAGGGCTACTTAAAGCAATTAGCTCTTCTATAGCTCTAACACTTAAGCCCTCACTTACGATTTTATTTGCAAGTCGCTCCATTTCATCTGCTGAGTTAAGTCCAAGAAGAGCTCTGGCATGGCCTGCGCTGATAGTTCCGGCTGCCAATCGTTTCTGAACTGATGGTGGCAGATTTAAAAGCCTTAAGGTGTTAGTAATTACCGGGCGAGATTTTCCAAGTCGCTCTGCTAGTTCATCATGGGTGAATCCAAAGTCACTAAGCATCTGGTTATATGCCGCAGCTTCTTCTAGTGAGTTTAAGTTGCTGCGATGAATGTTTTCAACTAAGGCTTCGCGAAGTAATTCGTTATCGCTAGTTTGCCGAACGATAACTGGGATATTTGCTAAACCTGCAAGTTTGGCTGCTCGATAGCGCCGCTCTCCCATGATTAATTCATATTGATTATCACCAATTTTTCGCACAACTGGCGGCTGCAGGATTCCTATCTCTTTAATTGATGCAGCAAGTTCTTCAAGTGCTAAGTTATCAAAGACGGTTCTTGGTTGCCTTGGGTTTGGCTTGATCCAAGTTAATGGAATCTCGCTTCGCTCGCCAACTGTTTCATTACTTCCCACACGATTAATTGGAGTTGGAATAAGTGAATCAAGATTTCTTCCAAGTCCACCTTTTTTGCTGCTCATTAACCGACGCCTTTCTCACTATTTGAATTAGATGAAAGTGCGCCACGCCTAGCAATCTCTCTTGCAACAAGGCCGTAAGCCTCTGCGCCATTTGAAGCGGGGTCATAAGTCATCACTGTTTGACCATAAGAGGGAGCCTCTGAGATGCGAACTGCTCTTGGAATTGGAATGTCAATTAGCTCAGCGCTGTAATGTTTTCTCACCTCTGCTGCAACATCATTAGCTAGCCTTGTTCGACCATCAAACATGGTAAGTAAGATAGTTGTTAGTTTTATATTTGGATTAAGGTGTTCTTGAATTAATGAAACTGTGTGAAGCAACAGTGTTAAACCTTCTAGCGAGTAATACTCACATTGAATTGGAATTAATAATTCTTGCGCAGCAACTAGAGCATTAATTGTTAATAACCCTAAACTTGGTGGGCAATCAATAATTACATAATCAAATCGCTCGCCTTTATTTGCTGCATCGAGTAAATAATTATTTAAAGATTTTTTTAGCCTCATCTCTCTTGCAACCATTGGAACCAATTCCACTTCAGCATTTGCAAGAGATTGTGTTGCAGGAATTACTTCAAGGCTTGGATAGCCTGGAATTTTTAGCGCTGCAGATTGCATTGGTAGATCTTTAATAATTACTTCATACATTCCATTAACTTCATCCCTTGATATCCCAAAAGCGGTGCTGGCATTTCCTTGAGGATCTAGGTCGATTATTAGGGTTTTTAAGCCCCCCATAGCTAGGGCTGCTGCCACATTGACTGCGGAGGTGGTTTTGCCGACCCCGCCCTTCTGGTTGGCGACGGTGAAGATCCGAGTAGTTATCGGTTTGGCCATAGGCTCGCGAAAGCGCTTAGTTCCGATTACCTGCCTAGGGGCCGATGTTTCACGTGAATCACTCACACCGCTTAGTTAACCAGCCTTAACCGCCTCAATGATGCGTCCAGTCGGCAAGTCATCAAGATTTATCTCATGTAGTTGGTGGGATTTGAACTTTTTAAGGTTAGTTGTAGCCATCTCTTGAGCTGCAGACTCCCCTTTGATAGCAAGAAGAGATCCTGCCGGAGCAATTAGGTGCCAGGTGCTCTCGATTAGACGAGGAAGTGGGGCAACCGCTCTTGCGAGAACATAGTTATAGCTACCTTTTACCGATTCGGCCTTAGCTCTAATGACTTCCACATTATTGAGCTTTAACGCCTCAATTACTTCATATAGAAATTCAACCCGTCTTTGAAGGGGTTCAATTAAGCTCACCTTGAGCTCTGGTCGAGCTAGAGCGACCACGATTCCGGGTAGGCCAGCACCCGAGCCAATATCTGCCACCTTTGCCCCGCTCATTGGAAGCAGAGTTACCACCGGAAGGCAGTTTTCAATATGGCGCTGCCAGATCCGCTCTCCTTCAGCTGGGCCAATTAGGCCCCGCTCAATAGCGGTTGTCGCTAGGAGCTTTTCGAAAGCTAGGGCCTCTTCGGCTCTCTCTGGGAAGTAGCGCTTAGCCCTAGTTTCACGTGAATCAATCAGGCTGGCATCACCACAACGCAGCGATCTGGGTCTTCGCCTTCAGATTCACTACTTAAGCCGATTTTCTGGATGGTGTCATGGATGACTTTCCGCTCAAAGGCATTCATTGGGGCGAGCTTTATTGGCTTGCCCTTAGATTTGACCTCATCTGCTGTCTCTTCAGCAAGCTTTGCAAGCGCGCTCTTTTTATCTGCTCTAAACCCATCGATATCTAGCATTAACCTAGAGCGATCACCTGTTGCGGTTTGAACAGCTAGGCGAGTGAGCTCTTGGAGAGCATCTAATACTTCCCCACCTCCACCTACTAGGTGAGCAAGGTCGCCGCCTTCAATAACTAGCGCTGCTCGCTCATTTTCCACGCTAATTTCAATATCGCCATCTAGATCTGCGATATCAAGCAATCCTTCTAGGTAGTCAGCAGCGATATCGCCCTCTTCTTCAAGGCTTGTCACTACAGTCTTCTCTTCGCTCATCTCTTCTCCTTCGTCTTTTGCCCCGTTTTGAGGCTTTTAATGCTATTTGCGCCTTTTCTTCTTTTTCTTCTTTGGTTGCTCTCTCTGCCCCATTGGTTTTGGCTCCTCTGTGGCAACTCCTCCGCCATTACTTTCACCCTCTGGCTCCTGGCCTGACTTCTTAGCTTTCTTTGCTTGGAGCTCCTCCCAGGCTGGTGATCCTGGGGTTGGGTTTCTCTTAATCACATAGAACTGCTGACCCCAGGTCCAGAAATTTGTTGTAGACCAGTAGATCAAAACTCCGATTGGAAAATTAACTCCTGAGACAGCGAAAATAATAGGGAATAAATAAAGCATTATTTTCTGCTGCTGCAACATCATGTTGTTTGAAGAATCTAGTTTTGGCATTCCTTTAACCATTAACTGACGCTGGGTAGTAAATGTTGTTAACGACATTAAAAATATTAGAAATACTGTGACTATCTTTACTGTTCCATTAGATGATCCAAGGAATGTCTGTGAGATAGGTGCTCCGAAGAATTCTGCCTTTGCCATCTGCGCTGCAATTTCGCTTGTTAAAACACCGCGGGCTTGAGGTGGGTTTTTACCAATTCCATTAAGCACTGTAAAGAGTGCAAAGAATATTGGAGCTTGAGCAAGAATTGGAAAACATGAAGCCATTGGATTTGTTTTATGGGTTTTATATAGCTTCATCAATTCTTCTGATTGTTTCTGGCGATCATCTTTATATTTCTGTTGAATCTTCTTCATCTCTGGAGCTAGAGCAGTTAGAGCTCTTTGGGATTTAATTTGTTTCACAAAGAGTGGAATTAAAATGATTCTTATTAAAACTACAAGCCCCATAATCGATAGAGTCCATGTAACTCCGCTTGCTCCGCCAAAGACTGGTGAGAGCGCTGTGTGGATGGAGACCATAACTCCAGAAACAATCCAATAAAGCGGATCTAAAATGCCCATCTAGCGCACCATACTTTCTGTTTCTCGATTTGATAGTAAAAAAGGGCCTATTTTCAGGGTTTTTGGCGGGTAATCCACTCCACCATGGCTTAGTGGATTGCATCTAATAACTCTCCACACACCCAGAGCTAGACCAAAGACATGGAAGTTTTTAATTGATTCATATGTGTATTGCGAGCAAGATGGATAGTACTTACATCTTGGAGCAAGTCCTGGAGCAATAAACTTCTGCCAAGTTTTAATCAGCGCTATAAATGGAAGCATAAGTAAATCAAGTGCTTTCTTAATCATCTTCCCGCCTTTTCATTTAACGCGGTAAATAATCTTGGGATTTCATTATGAACATTCTGCTCTGGTTTGGTTGCTCTAATTACCACCATAGATTGGGCAGGAAGAATATGAAGGCTACTTTTTGAAGCGTGCCTTAACTGTCTTGTCACTCTATGGCGAATTACTGAGCCACCGATCGCTCTTGAAACAACAAAGCCAACTTTTGGAGACATAAGGTTTGGTTCTTTAGTTAAATAACCAACAAGACTTTTTGTTGTTGAGCGAATTGGTGAACGAGTAACCCGCGCGAAATCCTCGCGAGAAGTTAGGCGGTTAATGGCTGCTAGCACGCCGGTTATTACAGCTTAGGCGGATATACGAGCGCGACCCTTAGCGCGACGGGCAGAGAGAACTGCGCGTCCACCACGAGTTGCCATACGAGCGCGAAAACCATGCTTCTTCGCGCGCCGACGATTATTCGGCTGAAAAGTACGCTTCATCTTCTTCTCTCACTCCTTTAAAAACAGCTCCTAATTTGAGCTGTTGGGATTGATCAGGTCTTGAGGTAATCGCGTAGCTGCGATTGGGGGCCACAAGAGCAGGGGGCAACGGTATCTGCTGACCTACCGATTTGGAAAACTGGGGATATCTTTTAGGGCATTTAGGGCCTTTGGGAAGATTTTGTGGATAACCACTTGCTTTTATTGGGATAAAGGCATACTTTCCGCCTCTATCCACAGGCAAGAAGGTTTTTAAGCTCTTTTCCCCAGAGATTAAGCCTAAAGTCGAAGTATAGACCACAGCCTGTGGATAACTTTGTGGATATCTAGCGAGATGAGGGGTTATGTCGATTGCTGAACCTGGAGCCCTTGAAGCCAAGGAAATAGAGGCTGACCTTCTAGAGCTTTGGAAGGGAATTGTTGATTCTGTTGCTAAAGAGTCTCCACAAAATCGCGCCTTTCTCACCCTTACTAAACCTCTAGGTTTATTAAAGAGTGATGGGGGATCAAACCTGCTACTTGCCGCCCCTAATGTTTTTGCTAAAGATGTTTTAGAGAGCCGTTTAAAGGTGCTATTAAATGATGCTTTATCGGCCAAGATGGGCGAGAAGATAAATATCGCAGTAACTGTTGATGAGTCTTTAGATACTGATCTCTCTACGGTTGAAGAGGTGGATGTAGAGGTTGAATCGCCAAGGGCAGGAACTGGGCGTCAAGAAGTTCAGAGTAAGGGCTCTGATCAAACACAGCTAAACCCTAGATATATTTTTGAAACTTTTGTTATCGGTGCATCTAATCGCTTTGCCCACGCCGCAGCTGTTGCTGTAGCTGAGGCGCCTGCAAAGGCTTATAACCCGCTTTTTATTTATGGTGAATCAGGTCTTGGAAAGACCCATTTATTACATGCGATTGGCGCATATGCCAAAGAGTTATATGGCGGGGTTCGGGTTCGCTACGTCTCCTCTGAGGAATTCACAAATGATTTTATTAACTCAATTCGTGATGATAAGTCTTCTAACTTTCAACGCCGCTATCGCGATCTTGATGTTCTACTTGTTGATGATATTCAATTTTTAGAAAATAAAGAGCGGACCCAAGAAGAGTTCTTCCACACCTTCAATACTTTATATAACGCTAATAAGCAGATTGTTATCTCAAGTGATCGCCCGCCTAAACAATTAACTACCTTAGAAGATCGTCTCCGTTCGAGATTTGAGTGGGGCTTAATAACTGATATTCAACCGCCAGAACTTGAAACTCGTATTGCTATTTTAAGGAAGAAAGCTGCGCAAGATAAATTAAATGCCCCGGATGATGTTTTGGAATATATCGCTTCGAAAATTTCCACAAATATTCGTGAGTTAGAAGGAGCATTAATTCGCGTTACTGCTTTTGCTTCATTAAATCGCCAGGTGGTTGATATGAATTTAGCTGAGATAGTTCTTAAGGATTTAATTCCAGATGACTCAACCCCTGAAATCACCGCTAGTTTGATAATGGCTCAAACCGCTGCGTATTTCAGTCTGACTTTAGATGATCTCTGTGGCACTTCTCGCTCTAGGGTTTTAGTTAATGCCCGCCAGATCGCTATGTATCTCTGCCGCGAGATGACAGAGTTATCACTTCCTAAAATTGGTCAGACTTTTGGTGGACGGGATCACACCACGGTTATGCATGCAGACCGAAAAGTCCGCCATTTAATGGCTGAGCGTAGATCGATTTTTAACCAGGTTTCCGAGCTTACAAACCGGATAAAACTGCAGGCCAAGGCTTAATCTCTGAAATATCAGAGGTTGGGGATAACCTGTGGATATGTGTGGATAACCTGTTGGTAAAGGTTGGGTTTGAAAAGACCTGGTTTTTCCAAGTGGTTTGTTTCAAGAGTTACTCACAGTTTTTACACAGAGAAGAGGTGGTTTAGATGAAGGGTAATACGGCTTTGAACAGGGCTTTTCTCTCTTTTCCACAGTTAAACCGTTTGGTTACTACTACTAACTTTATAGATAAGAAATCTCATCTCAGAGAACAGATCTTGATAAGCCAATTTAAACCAAACCAACTATCTAAAGTAAATACGAAAGAGTTAGGCTGGAGATTATGAAATTCACAGTAGATAGCGCAGTGTTAACCGATAGCGTTAATTGGGTTTCAAGGAGTTTGTCCACTAGACCAATTATGACCGCGCTACTAGGAATTGTGATCGAAGCCGGAAATGACATCACACTAAGCGCTTCAGATTTAGAAACCTCTGCTAAGTCTTCATTCTCAGCAGATATAAAAGAAAAAGGAAGAGTGCTGGTTCCAGGAAGGTTACTAGCTGAAATTTCTAGAGCGCTTCCGAACAAACCTGTCTCGTTTAACTTAGACGGCAGCAGGGTTTTAGTAACAGCAGGAGCTGCTAAATTCACACTTCCCACTCTTCCAATAAACGAATATCCAAACCTTCCGGTAATGCCAGATACCTCTGGAAGTATTGCTAGTGATTTATTTGCAACCGCGGTTAATCAAGTAGCAGTAGCAGCAGGTCGAGACGACTCACTGCCAACTTTAACTGGAATTCATGTTGATATTAACAAGGAAGTTATTACTTTTGCCGCAACCGATCGATATCGCTTGGCGGTTAGAGAAATTAATTGGAGTCCGAATAATCCAGAAGAGACAACAACAGCTCTACTTAGAGCAAGAACTTTGGCAGATGCAGCTAAAACAATTTCATCTAGTAAAAACATTTCATTTTCAGTAGCTCCAAATACTTCAAATGAGCGCTTAATTGGCTTTACTACAGAGCAGAAATCAATGACTTCAAGGCAGTTAGACGGCGCCTTCCCTCCATACCGCCACTTACTACCAAGTGAAAGTATTGCAACAGCAGTTATTGAAGTTGCGACCCTTTTAGATTCTGTGCGCCGAGTAGCGCTGGTAACCGATAAAACTGTTCCGCTTCGTTTAAAATTTTCAGATAACTCCCTTCACCTCGAAGCTGGCGCGGGAGATGAAGCAACAGCCACAGAAGAGCTTCAAATCTCATACACAGGAGAGGCGATAGATATCGCTTTCAACCCAACATTTTTAGCCGATGGTTTAAATGCCCTTGGAACACCTTATGTAAATATTGCATTTACAGGATCTAATAAACCAGCGGTTTTATCAGGCAAAAATAAAGTAGATGGCGAGATAGATAGCTCTTACCGCTACCTTCTAATGCCTATGCGTTACGCCTCTTAATTAACCACTTTTAAAAATGTTCGTCTCCCATCTATCTTTAAAAGACTTCCGCTCTTATGAAAACCTAGAACTTTCTTTAAAAGCTGGCCAAAATATTTTTATTGGGGAAAATGGAGAAGGCAAGACAAATATCATCGAGGCTTTAATGTATTTAGCTCTACTTTCATCCCATCGGATATCAACTGATCAACCCCTTATAAAATTAGGTAGTGAGCGCGCTTATATCCGTGCCAAAATTGAATCAGATGAGAGAACCACTCTTGTTGAGTTAGAGATAAACAATGGCAAAGCAAATCGCGCCAAAGTAAACCAAAACCCAGTACGAAGTCAGAAGGAGTTACTAGGTTTAGTAAAGAGCGTTTGTTTCTCGCCAGAGGATTTAGATTTAGTTCGCGGCGACCCGAGTGAACGTAGGTCTTTCTTAGATCAACTTTTAATCCAACAGAGCCCGCGCTTTGCTGGTGTAATAAGTGATTACGAGAGAGCTTTAAAGCAGCGTAATTCATTACTAAAAAACCGAGCGCCTGAGTCATCGCTTCGTTCATGGAGCGAGCACCTAGCTACTTTTGGTGGCGAGTTAATAGCTGGTCGAATTAAATTGATTAATGAAATAGAACCGCTATTTCAAATAGCATATAAAAATCTATCAACAAAAAAATTAGCTAAATTAGGATATAAATCAAGCATCCCTGAACCTTCTACAGAAAAAGAAGTAAATAGAGGGTTAATGTTAAAAGTAATAGATGAGGTTAAATCTCAAGAGATGGAGCGAGGAATTTCTCTAGTGGGTCCACACCGCGACGACCTTCTTTTAAATTTAGGCGATCATCCAGTTAAGGGCTACGCCAGTCACGGAGAGTCTTGGTCAATTGCTCTCGCTCTTCGATTAGCTAGTTATCAATTGTTTATCAATGAAGGAGCAAAACCAATACTGATATTAGATGATGTCTTCTCTGAGCTTGATGAAGGACGACGAGAGAAACTTCTTGAGATTGCAAATAGCGCAGAGCAGACATTTATCACGGTCGCTGTTGAGAATGATTTACCTAAAGCAATTCAAGGCGCTAGATTCAAAGTCGAATTAGGTAAGGTTGTAACTTTATGAAGCGTGATATTGCAAGAGAGCTATATCGTTCTTATAGAAGTGGTTATAAGAAAAAGAAGAAAGAGATAGTTGAACAAGAGCGCAGCCTTAACGGCGAGCCAGAGAAGATTTCAAACCTTATAAACGAATTAGTTCAAAGTAGAGAGTGGCGACAAGGCATTGCTGAAGGAAATCTTTTTAGTGATTGGGCTCAAATTGTTGGCAGTGATATTGCAGAACATGCCACACCAATTACTTTATTTGAAGGAAAATTAACAATACAAACCTCATCAACTGCTTGGAGTACTCAACTTCGTTTAATAGAGAGCGAGCTTTTAAAAACAATCCGTAAAAGCTCTCCAGGAGCCCTAGTTGATGAGCTAGTGATCATGGGTCCTCACGCCCCATCTTGGAAGCGCGGCCTAAGAACGATCCGAGGGGCAAAAGGGGCCAGGGATACTTTTGGGTGATATTCAAGGCTCAACTACCTTCTAAAAACGCGCCTAATCCACCAACAACGCCCTTTTTTGGCTATCTCTAATTTGATTTACCACTAGGATTTACCTCTACCTAGCCCAATAAAGAGGCGAGAGTTGTCTCTGGCGGGGTCAAACTATTGATAGAACAGGGGCTTAGTGTGGCTGATAAGAAGGTGGCGCGGGCCTATGACGCCAGCGCAATCACCGTTCTAGAAGGCCTAGAAGCTGTTCGTAAGCGCCCTGGAATGTATATCGGCTCAACCGGTGAGCGAGGCCTGCACCACTTAGTTTATGAAGTCGTTGATAACTCAGTAGATGAAGCTCTAGCTGGCCACTGCACCCATATCAGCGTTCTATTGCAAAAAGATGGCGGAGTTCGAGTAAACGATAACGGCCGCGGAATTCCAGTAGATATTCATCCAATAGAAAAAAAACCAGCGTTAGAAGTTGTTATGACAGTACTCCACGCCGGAGGAAAATTTGGCGATGGCGGCTACTCGGTATCTGGCGGCCTACATGGCGTTGGAATATCTGTTGTTAATGCTTTAAGTAAAGATCTTAGTGTTGTAGTGCAAAGAGATGGCTTTATCTGGGAACAGAGTTACAAATTAGGAGTTCCTAACTCTCCAGTTGAAAAAGGTGTTGCTACAAAAGAGACAGGAACTGAGGTTACCTTCTATCCCTCTGAGGAAATATTTGAAACTACAGATTTTTCATTTGAAATATTATCAACCAGATTTAGAGAGATGGCTTTTTTAAATAAGGGTCTAACTATTACTTTGCGCGATGAAAGAGCGGGCCATGTTGATGAAAAAGGCGAAGCGCTAGAAGTTAAATACTGCTACGCAGGTGGGATTGTAGATTTCGTTAAACATCTAAATACCACAAAAGGTGTTGCTCATAAATCAATTATCGCTTTTGAAACAGAAGATCCAAAACAAAAGATGTCCCTTGAGGTGGCAATGCAGTGGAATACCAGCTTTACCGAGTCGGTATACACCTTTGCTAACACCATTAATACCCAAGAGGGTGGAACACATGAAGAAGGCTTTCGAACTTCACTTACCTCGCTAGTAAATAAGTTTGCTGAAGAGTGGGGTTATATAAAGAGAAAAGAAGATCGCCTAACCGGAGATGATATCCGTGAAGGGCTAACTGCGATTATCTCCATAAAAATAAGTGAGCCACAATTTGAAGGACAAACAAAGACAAAACTAGGAAACACCGAGGCTAAGTCATTCACCCAAAAATCTTTAAATGACGCAGTAGGTGCATGGTTTGAAAAGAATCCAAGTGAAGGTAAGGAAATTGTAAGAAAAGCCATAGATGCAGCAACTGCTCGAATTGCAGCAAGAAAAGCTAGAGATCTTTCCCGTAGTAGAAAAGGCCTGCTTGAAGGTCGCGGTATGCCTGGAAAATTAGCTGATTGCCAATGGACTGAGCCTGAAAAGTGTGAGCTCTATATTGTTGAGGGAGATTCAGCTGGCGGTTCAACAAAAGGCGGGAGAGATTCTCGTTATCAAGCAGTTCTTCCAATTAGAGGAAAAATACTAAATGTTGAAAAGGCAAGAATTGATCGAGTGCTACAAAACAATGAAGTACAGGCTTTAATAACTGCTCTTGGCACAGGAATTCACGATGACTTTGATATTGCCAAACTTAGATACCACAAAGTTATTCTCATGGCAGATGCCGATGTAGACGGACAACATATTAGAACACTGCTACTAACTCTTCTATTTAGATTTATGCGCCCATTAATTGAAAAAGGTTTTGTCTATATTGCACAACCGCCGTTGTATAAAATCAAATGGGGCGGAAAAGAGCCGGTTCAATATGCATTCTCTGATAAAGAGCGAGATGGCTTAATCCAACTCGGGTTAGAGGCAGCAAAACGTCTACCTAAAGAAGATGGAATTCAGCGCTTTAAAGGTCTTGGCGAAATGCCAGCTAAAGAACTATGGGATACCACAATGGATCCAGCCCACCGCGTACTTATGCAAGTGACTCTAGATGATGCAGCAGCAGCTGATGATCTCTTCTCGGTTTTAATGGGCGAAGATGTTGAGCAAAGAAGACAATTTATTCAAAGAAACGCTAAAGATGTTAGGTTCCTTGATATCTAATGGAAAACCTTGATGAAAATAAAGTAGATCGCATTGAAGCAGTTGACCTTCAAGTGGAGATGGCTCGTTCTTATCTTGATTACGCAATGTCAGTTATCGTCGGAAGAGCGCTACCTGATATTAGAGATGGCTTAAAACCAGTACACCGCAGAGTTTTATATGCGATGTATGACGCTGGTTATCGGCCAGATAAGGGTTATTACAAATCATCACGCATCGTCGGTGATGTCATGGGTAATTACCACCCACATGGCGATGGAGCTATCTATGACACCTTGGTTCGATTAGCTCAACATTGGTCGCTTAGATATCCATTAGTTGATGGCAATGGAAACTTTGGCTCTCCTGGTAATGATCCAGCTGCAGCGATGCGTTATACCGAAGCTCGCATGGCCCCGCTTGCAATGGAGATCATGCGAGATATTGATGAAGAAACCGTTGATTTCATTGCCAATTACGATGGAAGAAGCCAAGAGCCACTAGTACTTCCCTCTCGCTTTCCAAATTTATTAGTTAATGGCTCAGCTGGTATCGCTGTTGGGATGGCAACAAATATTCCACCGCATAATCTGCGCGAGATTGCAGCAGCCGTGCAATGGGCCCTTGATAACCCAGATGCATCAAATGAGGAAACACTGAGCGCCCTTCTTGGAATTGTTAAAGGACCAGATTTTCCAACTAAAGGAATCATTGTTGGGCGCCAAGGAATTGAAGATGCTTATCGCACAGGTCGCGGCTCTATTCAGATGCGCGCTGTTGTGGAAGTTGAAGAAATTAACAAACGAACCTGCTTAGTGGTAACAGAGCTGCCATATCAAGTAAATCCTGACAACCTAGCTCTCAAAATTGCTGAGCTGGTAAAAGATGGCAAAATCAAAGGCATTGCTGATGTTAGAGATGAAGGAAATGAGCGCCTTGGCCAACGGTTAGTAATTGTCTTGCGAAATGATGCCACCCCTAAAATTGTCTTAAATAATCTTTATAAACAGACACAACTCCAAGATTCTTTTGGAGCAAATATGTTGGCTTTAGTAGATAACGTTCCAAGAACTCTTCGTCTCGATGAATTTGTTCGCCATTACATCACTCATCAAGTTGAAGTAATTATTAGAAGGACAAAATTTAGATTAAACGAAAAAGAGAAACGCGCTCATATTTTAAGCGGTTATTTAAAAGCCCTTGATGCCTTAGATGCTGTGATTGCGCTAATTAGAGCCAGCGCCACATCAGAGCAAGCCCGGGAAGGTTTGATGAAACTTCTAGAGGTAGATGAGCTACAAGCCAATGCCATTTTAGATATGCAACTGCGCCGCCTTGCAGCTCTAGAGCGCCAAAAGATTATTGATGAGTTTGAAACTCTAATGGCTGAAATCAAAGAGCTAAAAGTCATTCTCAAAGATCCCGCGGCTCAAAGGGTAATAATCAAAGCCGAACTCAAAGAGATTTCAGATAAGTATGGCGATGAAAGACGCACCCAAATCATCGCTGGCGAGACTGATTTATCGGTTGAGGACTTAATCCCCAATCAAGATGTGGTTGTCACCATCACTAGAGGTGGGTATGCCAAGCGAACCAAAGCTGATCTCTATAGATCTCAAAGACGTGGTGGTAAAGGCGTAAAAGGGGCAGCTTTAAAACAAGATGACATAGTTGAACATTTCTTCACCGCATCAACTCATGATTGGCTTCTCTTCTTAACAAACCAAGGCCGAGTCTATAGAGCTAAAGTCCATGAGCTTCCTGATGCAGGACGTGATGCAAGAGGCCAACATGTAGCAAACTTATTAGCGTTTAAACCAAACGAAACTATTGCCTCCGTCATTGGTATTAATGACTATGCATCTCTTCCATACTTAGTAATTGCGACAAGAGGTGGAATAGTAAAGAAGAGCCCACTTAGTGAATATGACTCACCTAGAACTGGCGGCTTAATAGCCATTTCATTAAAAGATGGCGATGAAGTTGTAGCAGCCTCTGCTATCACTGCAAAAGATGAGCTACTTTTAATTTCAAAGAAAGGAATGTCACTTCGATTTACAGCAGATGATGAGTCCTTGCGTTCTATGGGTAGATCTGCAACTGGTGTAATTGGAATGAAATTTAGAAGCGGTGATGAATTGCTCACTATGGCAACCATTAGAAGCGGCGATGAAAAGAGTTTTGTACTAACAGCAACCGATGGTGGTTTTGGTAAGAGAACAGATATAAGCGAATACCGTTTGCAATCCCGCGGCGGCATTGGAGTTAAAGCTGCCAAAGTTGACGAAGGCGCGCGAGGTGGTCTAGTCGGAGCATTAATTGTTAGTGAAAGTAATGAGATTTTAGTAATAACCTCTGGAGGCGTCGTTATGCGCACTCCAGTTAAAGAAGTTCGCCAGACTGGGCGCGATACTCTTGGAGTTCGCCTAGTAAATCTTGATCAAGGCACCTTTGTAGTCTCACTAGCCAAGGTCAATGACGAGGATTAGAAAGTGAAAAAATAAGCGGTAAAAAAGTGCTATTTTTGCGCACGCCCGCAGGTCAGGTAGCCTTGCGCTTCCCGTTTTGCGGGCCTATAGCTCAGCCTGGTTAGAGCGCTTCCCTGATAAGGAAGAGGTCAGTGGTTCAAGTCCACTTAGGCCCACCATATCAACGCTCTTTTTTGCTGCGATATGGGGACTTAGCTCAATTGGTAGAGCACCTGCTTTGCAAGCAGGGGGTTAGGGGTTCGATTCCCCTAGTCTCCACATGGTTAACGATTCAATGCCGCCAATTACTCAAGCGACCCTGCACACCTCAATGGGCGACATTGTTATTGAATTATTTCCAAATCATGCACCAAAAACTGTCGCAAACTTTGTTGAACTAGCTGCAGGAATGCGCGAGTGGGTTAATCCAAATACTGGCGAGAAAACTAATCAACCCCTCTATGACGGAACAGTCTTTCACCGCGTAATCAAAGGTTTCATGATTCAAGGTGGAGATCCACTTGGAACAGGAACTGGTGGACCTGGATATCGCTTCGCCGACGAATTTCATCCAGAGCTATCTTTTACTAAACCATATCTTCTAGCGATGGCCAATGCTGGCCCTGGAACAAATGGTTCACAATTTTTTATAACCGTTGCACCAACAACTTGGCTGGATCGCAAACATAGTATTTTTGGCGAAGTGAAAAATGAAGCTAGCCAGAAGATTGTTCAAGCAATATCTGAAGTTAAAGTCGGTGGAGCAGATCGCCCAATTCAAGCGGTGAAGATAACTTCAGTATCACTGGCATAAAGTTAATGCGCCGCACTATAACTGGCTCACTACTATTAATAATTGCCGTCTCTTATTTATTACAAATCACCATAGTTGGGTATGAGGATAGGTTCTTACTGAATCGTTTCTATGTAGAAAATGGCGAGTATTACCGCTTATTTACAGTTGCCTTATTACACGGCGGGTTATGGCATCTAGCCTTTAATTTACTGGCACTTTACGCCTTAGGCACTCCACTTGAAAACTACTTTGGCAAGAGTAGATACCTACTTATTTTATTTGTTTCGCTAATTTGTGGCTCAACCCTCTCGGTTCTATTAAACCCTGCTTATGTTTATTCAATAGGGGCATCTGGGATGATCTTTGGGCTCTTTGGCGCTCTTGCATTAGTTGGAGAAAAAGCTGGAGTTGAATGGAGATCAATTTTAATTATCGTCGGGCTTAATTTTGCTATCGGTTTTGTTTTAGGCGGAGTGGATTGGCGAGGACACCTAGGAGGTTTAATTGGCGGGGCTTTGGTTACTCTCATTCTTAACAGATCTAAGTAATACCTGAGCAACATCAATAACATTTGTATCTGAACCTTTAGCAGTTACTCCATCACTAACCATTACTCGACAAAATGGGCAAGCCACAGCAACTTCCTTAGCCCCAGTGTTTATAGCTTCTTCAACTCGATTCATGTTGATACGAGTACCTAATTTTTCTTCCATCCACATTCTTCCGCCGCCTGCGCCACAACAAAAAGATCGCTCTTGGTTTCTTGGCATCTCAATTACTTCAACCCCAGTTGATTCCAATAACTCTCTAGGAGGTTCATAGATTTGGTTGTGCCTGCCTAGGTAGCAAGGATCATGATAGGTAAGAGAGCTACTGCTCTGTGTTACTGGTTTTAAACGTCCAGTTTTAACTAAGGTATTAAGAAGTTGGGTGTGATGAAGCATCTCTAATTCAAAGCCTTGTTGTTTGTAGTCCCGGCCTATTGTTGTGAAGCAATGAGGGCAGGTAACTACAACTTTCTTCTTCCCCTTGTAATTTGCATAAACCTCATTAAAAGTATCAATATTTTCTCTTGAGAGAATTTGATAAAGAAATTCATTTCCAGCTCTGCGCGCTGGATCTCCAGTGCAGGTCTCTCTTGCTCCAAGGACAGCAAATTTAACTCCTGAGATATAGAGCAGCTCTGCAACTGCCTTTGTAGTCTTCTTTGCCCTCTCTTCATATGCTCCAGCACATCCAACCCAGAAGAGATACTCCACTTCATCTGGAAGAGCTCCAGTAATTACCTCTACAGGGAAATCACACTCTGTGATCCAAGCATTTCTATCAGCTCGATTTGCCCCCCAGGGATTTCCTGCTTTTTCAAGATTCCTAAATGTTCCACCAAGCTCTGTTGGAAACTCTGATTCAACCAATACTTGAAAACGTCTCATATTTACTATGTGATCGATGTGTTCGATATCAACCGGACACTCATTAACGCAAGCGCCACAAGTTGTGCAGGACCAGAGCACATCAGGTGAAATAGTTTCGCCCACAATCGGGCCTTCTTTGGGAATATTAGCTAGCGCATGATCTCTAAGAGCCATGATCAATAACTTTGGTGAGAGTGGCTTATCAGTATGCCAAGCAGGGCATTGTGATTGGCATCTGCCACATTCAGTGCAGCTAGCCATATCCAATAAACCTTTCCAAGAAATCGATGCCGCATCGCTAATGCCAAAGAGGTCATCATCTTTAGGGTTTTCAAAGTCAATTACTTTTCCATTTGAAATCATCTCAGGAAGAGCGCCTAGCGTTGGCTTTTCTGAAATCTCACGCTTGAAAAAGATATTAAATGGCGCTAGGAATCTATGCCAGGCAACACCCATTGTTAAATTGGCAGCAATAACAATAAACCAGAGCATTGAAACAATAATTTTTAGCGATGCAACGATCACAATCCAGTTTTCGATACTCTCTTTATCAAGACCTGCAAAAGCGTTAACTGCAGGCTTTGATAAGGCAAAGTCCCAAGGATTTCCGCTATATCCAATTAACGCTCCCTCAAGTCCGCGCAGAGTTATTACACAGAAGACAATTGCCAAGATTGTGCCCTCGACATAATAAGCTTTCCAAGAACCTGAACCATAAAAGCGAGAGCTACGTCCTTTATTAGTAATTCTTGTTACTTGGCGAATTCCAATTAATGTAACTATTGATATTCCAGTAAGCCAAGCAAAGCTTTCAGTAAATAAGTTATAAACAATCCAATGACCAATTAGAGGTAGTGCAAATTCTGGATTAATTACCTGGCCATATGCGGTTAGAAGAGTTCCAGAGAGTGCAAAGAAACCTAACATCACAAACCAATGCGCAATTCCTGATCCTGTAAATTTCAACATCTTGGCATGAGTTAAAACTTCTTTTGTCATGAGAATAAAACGTTTAGTTTTTTTCTCTGATCTAGTTGGATCTGCTTGGCCTGCCTTAATCCGGCGATAGAGCTCTAGAGAGCGAATAGTGATAGCCACAATTGCAATTACTGTGATTAGGTAGGCGCTAAGACCAAAAACACTTCGCATCATGCGCCTTAGGGTAGGTGGGCAGGGGCCAAAGCGCAGGTAAGGGCTCTATACACAGGGGTGGATAACCTGTGGAGAATTACACAGATGTAATTAAGAAATGAGGTATTAGCGCCAGCGAGTGGCTAGGGAGAAGCCCACTCCGATAAAGGCAAAGCCCACAACCATGTTCCAAGCCCCGATATTGGGTATTGGGTATTGGGTCTGGGAGACGTAGAAAATTACTATCCAAAACAGGCCTATTAGGAATGCGCCAATCATTGTTGGGGCGAGCCAGGCTGGACTCTCCATTTCAACAGGATCTCGCTCAGCAAGAAGTATCTCTGGGCGGTTATCTTTCTTCTTCTTACGCAGTCTGGATTTAGGCATAGGCGTCAGGATACAGGAGAGGATGAGGCCATGGGAACAAGGATCTTGGTACTTGATAACTATGACTCCTTTGTCTTTAACCTCGTTCAATACCTCCAACAACTGGGGGCGCAGTGCACGGTAGTAAGAAATGATGAAGTTAGTGCAAATCATGCCGACCAATATGACGGGGTCTTAATCTCCCCAGGGCCTGGAACTCCCGAAGAAGCTGGCATCTCAGTAGAGATGATTAAGCACGCAGCTCAAATAAAAAAGCCTTTACTTGGAGTCTGCCTAGGACATCAGGGAATTGGAGTTGCATATGGAGCAACTGTTAATAGAGCGCCAGAGCTACTTCATGGAAAGACATCGGTAATTACTCATAATAACTCTGGAGTCCTAAAAGATATCCCTAATAACTTTACCGCTACTCGCTATCACTCACTTGCGATAGATGAGGAGAGCTTGCCAGAGGAAATTGAAATAACTGCAAGAAGTGAGAGTGGTTTAGTAATGGCTATTAAACATAAAACACTTCCCATACATGGAGTGCAATTTCATCCTGAATCAGTTCTTACCGAACACGGCTATCAGATGTTAGGTAATTGGTTAGTTGAGTGCGGCGATAGTGGAGCAAGAAAAAGATCTGAGGGTCTCTCTCCAGTTGTATCTCGTTAACCTTGAGTTTTATTTATAGTAATTGTTACGGAAGAGCCAATTAGTTTTACCTCGCCAGCACTTGGTGCTTGCGCTAAGACACTTCCAATTACTTGATTTGCATCATATGCCTCAACAATTTTTACTAGGAAACCTGCTTGGGTAAGAATTGTTCTAGCCTCAATTTCATTTAGGCCAACTAAAGATGGCACAGAGATATTTCCGCTAGCAATCTCTAGAACTACCCCAGTGCCTGCTTCAACAGTGCTTCCTGGCTCTGGAGTAATTTTCAAAACAATTCCAGGCTCTTGCTCTGAATCAATAGCAATAGTTCTACTAACTCTTAAACCTGCAGCAGTTAGGGCTGCTCTAACCTCTTCAAGAGGTTTGCCTAATAAGCCAGTAGGAACAATCGCATCTCCTGGCCCATCAGAGATTGTTAGCGTTACAGCTGATCCATCTGATACTCGAATTGTGGCAAGTGGTAGTTGGCTAGCAACTCGATCTCTTGGAATTCTAGGATCTGGCGCTCTTTGGATAGTAATAGTCAGTCCTGCTAATTCTTGCCGTGCTTGCGCCTCTGTTAAACCAACAACATTAGGCAGAACCCTTGTGACTGAACTCTGGTTTGGGCTAAGGATGAAATAACTAACGCCGCCAACAAGAAGTACTAAAGCGATAGATAGCGCTGCGATTCGATTACGTGCCTTTTCTTTTCTCATTTGTTTTGGAATCTGCGTGGTAATACCTTCACCTTTAATTAACTTCTTTAAATCTTTGAGCATTGCATTTGCGCTTTGATATCTCTCGTTTGCATCTTTAGCAAGAGCAATACTAAAAAAGGCATTTAAGGCTGGGTCAAGACTTTCTTGAATTTCAGTAATTGGGAGAAGCGGCGCTGAGACATGTTGATAGGCAATAGCAACCGGGGTGTCACCAGTAAAAGGAGGTCTTCCTGCCAATAGTTCATAGAGCAGACATCCAACAGAGTAAAGATCGCTTCTAGCATCTGCTTGAGTTCCAGTTGCTTGCTCTGGTGAGAGATATTGCGCTGTTCCGATAATGTTCCAAGTGCTTGTCATAGTGGCCCCGGTATCAGCTAGAGCCCTTGCGATACCAAAGTCCATCACTTTTACATCACCGTTATCTGTGATCATGATGTTTCCTGGCTTTATATCGCGATGAATAATTCCATTCTTATGGGAATATTGCAGCGCAATCAAAATACCTTCAGTTATTTCAACAGCTCGATTTAACGCAAAACGCTCACCTTTATTGACCAACTCCCGCAGCGTTTTTCCCTCTACATACTCCATAACAATGTATGGCATAGCCCCGCTAGGACTATCTTCTTTACCTGAGTCGTAGACCGAGACAATGCCTGGATGATTTAAGGCGGCAACTGATAACGCCTCTTTATTAAACCGAGTAACAAATGATGGATCTCTTGCTAAATCACTTCTTAATATCTTGATAGCAACTTGGCGATTAAGTCTTACATCTTGAGCTAGATAAACATCGGCCATTCCTCCGGTGCCGATCATGGCTCCTAATTCATATCGCTCACCTAACATTTTTTTCATATCGCGGCACCAAAGCCCTGAGTTTTAATATTGGCTTTACTCTCTCCAACTTCAGCAACTATCACTGTGACATTATCTGGCGCTCCAGCTTTATAGGTGAGCTCAATTAGTGAATTCACAGCACTTGTTAAGTCTTGTTGCATCGCTTTAGCAATCTGCGCCTCATCTAGAACAGCGGTTAGTCCATCGCTACAAAGTAGGTATCTATCACCTTTTAATACTGGATAGGCAAGAAGAACTGGTGAGAGATTTTCTTTGCCCATTAACGCCTGGGTTAGAAAAGATCTTTGGGGATGATCTGCAATCTCATCTGGGCTAAGTCTTCCTTGGTCAATTAACTCTTGAACCACGGTGTGATCATGGCTTAACTGCTCAATTTTCTTGCCACGCAAACGATAAGCCCTTGAATCTCCGAGGTGTAGTAAAAGTAGGTGGCTATCAAAGAGAGCTATTGAGGTAAGAGTTGTTCCCATTCCTACTAGCTCAGGGCGAGCAGCTCCTATTTCAGCAATTGCTCTATCCATACTTTCAATAGAGGAGCTAAGAAGATCTTCCCTGGATTCATTATCTAACTCTGGGTTTTCAAGAGTTGGTAGAAGTTGAATTAACTTTTCAATTACAGTCTTTGATGCAATCTCGCCGCCAACATAACCACCCATGCCATCTGCTACTGCAAGAAGTGATTGCGAGACTAAAGCTGAATCTTCATTGCCTTGGCGCTGCAGGCCAATTTCAGATCGCCAGGCAATGTCAGAGAAGTTCAGTTTTGCCACCATAATATTGCCAAGCCTAACGCGCAAATCGCTAATGATAAAAGCGTATGCACCCAAGATGGCACTACGAGTATCCTTGCGCAGTGAGAAGATACGCATATCTAGGGCCAGTTGGAACTTTTACAGAAGAAGCGCTGCGCACTATCGCAGAACCAAGCGATGAATTACACCCTTATGCCAATGTCACTGCAGCGCTTAATGCGGTTAGAAACTCTCAAGCAGATCAAGCTCTAGTTCCTATTGAAAACTCTGTTGAAGGAGTTGTGGCAAGAACCCTTGATGAGTTGGCGATAGGCGAGCCATTAGTGATTTATAAAGAGATAACTCTTCCAGTTTCCTTCTCACTTCTTGTGGCTAAAGGAAAAGAGAGTTCGCAAGTAAAGAAAATCGCTACCCATCCTCATGCCGAAGCCCAGTGCCGTAGTTTTATTGCAAAGAATTATCCAGATGCTGAAATTATTCCAACTTCATCAACCGCTGCCGCGGCAGCAGATCTAGTTAAAAGTGGTTTTGATGCAGCAATTGCTAGCCCTGCAGCAGCAAAGGAGTATGGGCTAAGCGCAATTGCTAATAACATCGGTGATAACGATGGCGCTGTTACTCGCTTTGTGTTGGCAGGAAAACCAGGATTAGTGCCAGCTTTATCAGGCCATGATCGAACATCCTTAGTTGCATTTATTGGCGCAGATCATGCTGGAGCGCTTTTGGAAGTCTTGACTGAGTTTTCCATGCGCGGGGTTAATCTGACCTTTATTCAATCTCGTCCAACAGGCAGAGAATTAGGCAGCTATCACTTTATTATTGATGTGGAAGGCCATATAAACGAAGAACGTGTAGGAGATGCGCTAACTGGCCTTAGAAGGATATGTGAAGATGTGCGCTATCTAGGTTCTTATCCAAGAGCAGATAAAATTGCCCCAACTACAACGACAAGAACTGCCGATACCTCTTTTAAGCAGGCAGATGCTTGGTTATCAGCAGTTCGCGCTGGAGAGAAGATTTAAATGATTGATATAAAGGTATTAAGAGAGAGCCCAGATTTAGTTAGAGCATCTCAGAGCGCTAGAGGGGAAGATGTAACTCTTGTTGATCGCGTAATTGCAGCAGATGAAATTAGACGAAGTGCGATAGTGGAATTTGAAGCGTTAAAGGCTGAGCAGAACTCTCTTTCAAAGAGTGTTGGATCTGCAAAAGGTGATGAAAAGGCAGCTCTTTTAGAAAAAGCAAAAGCTTTATCAGATTCAGTAAAAAGAGCTGAAGGTAAGAAAAATACGACAGAGGCAGAGTATAAAAATATTGCGATGTTGCTATCAAATATTGTTGATAAAGCAGCTCCAGTTGGTGGGGAGGCTGATTTCAAAGTACTAGAAGAAGTTGGCAAACCACGAGAGTTTAATTTCACTCCCAAGGATCATGTTGAACTTGGCAAGATATTAGGAGCAATTGATGTAGAGCGGGCAGCAAAAGTCTCTGGCGCTCGTTTTTATTATTTAACTGGGGTAGGTGCGCTGTTGGAGTTAGCACTTGTTAACTACGCAATTACTAGCGCTAGTAAAGCAGGCTTCATCCCAGTCATTCCTCCAGTTTTAGTTAAGCCTGCAGCTATGGAAGGAACAGGTTTTCTTGGACAAGCCGCAGAGAATGTATTTCATTTAAAAGATGAAGATTTCTATCTAGTTGGAACTAGCGAAGTTGCTCTAGCAGCGCTACATATGGATGAAATATTAGATGCAAAATCACTTCCAATTCGCTATGCCGGATACTCTCCATGTTTCCGCAAAGAGGCTGGCTCTTATGGAAAAGACACCAGAGGAATAATTAGAGTTCATCAATTTGATAAAGTCGAGATGTTTTCATACTGTTCTTTGCAAGATGCAGAGGCAGAGCATCAAAGATTGTTAAATTGGGAGAAAGAATTCCTAAATGCTATGGAGATTCCTTACCGCGTAATTGATGTTGCAACTGGAGATCTTGGCTCTAGCGCTAATCGCAAGTTTGATTGCGAGGCTTGGATTCCAACCCAGAACGCATATCGAGAGGTGACGAGCACTTCGAATTGCAGCGATTTCCAGGCAAGAAGACTTAATATCCGAATCAAGACAGAGTCTGCAACAACTCCAGTTGCAACTCTTAATGGAACACTTGTTGCTATTCCAAGAATGATCGTGGCAATTTTAGAAAATCATCAACAAAGTGATGGCTCAGTAGTAATTCCCAAAGCTCTTCAAGGCCTTCTTGGTATGGAGCGTTTTACTCCGGTGGCTAATTGAGCGAACTTAACCGCCGCCCTAAATTAATTGCAACAGATCTTGATGGCACAATCGTTGCTCATTACGGAAAAATCTCAGAGCGAACCAAGGCAGCATTTAATGCAGCTAATGATCTTGGTGTTGAAATATTTTATGTAACCGGAAGACCCCCAAGATGGATGCCAGAGATCGCAAAGGTATTTCCTTTTGGTCATGGGATTTGCGCCAATGGAGCCCTGCTCTATGACATTCATAAGGAGCGAGTATTAGAAGAATGGGCTATGCCTGTTGAAAATCAGATTGAGACAGTAAATCGATTAAGGCGCAGTATCCCTGAGATCTCATTTGCTGTTGAGTGGCATAACTACTTTCTCCGCGAGAAGAAATATGTCCCTCGCTGGGATGTTGGCCAAGACAATGTTGGCGTTGATGACATTACAGAGATTATTGATAGCCCAGCAATAAAAATGATGG
>JBMTBW010000005.1:0-42303 GCA_049430265.1 Candidatus Nanopelagicaceae bacterium
TTCAAGGGCCTGCCTAAAGAAGTAGCGGTATTAACCTCAATATCTTTTCTAGTGGCTGTTGGCTTTGGGCTCATAATTCCTGCTATTCCGATTTTTGCTAAATCATTTGGTGTTTCAAACACTTTAATTGGATTTATTATCTCTGCCTTTGCCATTATGAGATTTATCTCAGGGCTATTTGCAGGAAAATTAGTAGACCGATTTGGGGAGCGATTAGTACTTGGCATTGGCCTTTTCATGGTCTCTGTATTTACTTTAATTTCTGGGCTTGCTCAAAACTATGAACAGTTATTGATATTTAGAACTGCGGGCGGCCTTGGATCATCAATGTTCTCAGTTTCAGCTGGCGCCTTAATTCTTAGAGTTGTTTCAGATAGTCAAAGAGGACAGGCTCAATCACTTTATAACGGTGGTTTCATCGCCGGAGGTGTTGCAGGTCCAGCATTTGGTGGAGCATTAATTGCGCTCTCTCCAAGAGCGCCGTTTTTCATCTACTCCGGTCTTTTAATTGTGGCAGGAACTGTTTCATTAATATTTCTTCACGAAAGTAGATTGGGCGCAAAAGTTGAGCAAAGTAGTCAGGAGCGCGCACTAACAATTAAAGAAGCACTAGCTATCAAGCCTTATCTTTACTCACTATTTCTAGCATTTCTTGGTAGCTGGATTCTCTTTGGTATGCGCTCATCTATCCTGCCACTTTTTGTTGTGGAAGATCTCAAAGCAAGTCCTTCGCTTGTGGGTTTGAGTTTTACGGTAGCGCTAATCGCTCAGGGTTCAGTGATGGTTAGGGCTGGAAAACACTCAGATAAGAATGGTCGAAAACCAGTCATCCTCACTGGATTTTCTATCGTAATGGCATCTCTTGGGATTCTTTTCCTTGCAAATAATGTGACGGTCTATTTAATCGCGATGATTGTTATGGGCCTTGGCGCTGGCTTTGCGGCATCTGCTGGCGCAATTGTTGGCGATGTAATCAAAGGAAAGAGTGGAAAGGTTTACGCCTTCTACCAGATGGCAGGAGATGCCGGAATGATGGTTGGACCGGTATTACTAGGCTTTATCTCTGATGCTTTTTCGTATCGAACAGCAATAGGTGTAAGTGCTGCAGTATTTTCACTTGCAATTATTGTGGCGCTAAAAATCCCCGAGACAAATTCTGCCCATCTCGGGGATTCTAGGAAACCTCCTATAAATGAGGTCTAATTAATCATTTCCGCGAAGTATTGAGATCAAGCGCAATACCTCTAGATATAGCCAGACCATAGTCATCAATAGTCCAAAGCCAGCCCGCCAAGATTCCTCTTGTGGCACTCCAGCTCTTACGCCCTCTTCGATTTGATCAAAGTCAAGAATCAAGAAGAAGGATGCAATGGCAACTCCTGCCACAGCAAGAAGTGGTCCAAAGCCGCTAAGGCCATATAGTCCTGCTCCGCCGCCAAGTCCAAAGAATGATCCAATTAAACTTCCAAGAGCTAGAACTAGATAACCAATTGCAGCACCAAGAAGCATTCTGGTGAATTTAGGAGTTACGCGAAGACGTCCACTCTTATAAAGAGTAAGCATTCCAATAAATGCTGCAGCAGTTGCAACGATTGCTTGCTGAACAATTCCAGGATAGAAGAGTTCATAGGTCTTGCTAATTATTCCTAGAACTAAACCTTGGCAGACTGCATAAGCTAAATAAACTCCAGGACGAATCGTCTTACTAAAAATTCCAATCATGGCCGTTACTAATCCGCCGATAAAGCCAAGAAGAAGTAAGCCGCCACCAAGATTGAAATACCAAGCAGCTGCGCCAACAAGTGCTGAGGTTCCAAAGAGCATCCCGCTTCTTGCAACAACATCATCCATGGTCATGCGACCAGTGCGTAGTGATGATGCAGCAGGAGCGTTAAAGCTCTGCTCTAAATTATCTTGCGGGAAGTTATCCATAGCGGCATAACCTCTACGGCCCTTCTGGCCATATGCCTTACCAAGTACTGGGTTGGAACTATTCATCTCTCTCCTTTTGTAGTTCTAACTACCCATTATGAACTTTTTTTCTTAATGCGTGCCCCCGGTGGGGGTCGAACCCACACTTGGACGATTTTAAGTCGTCTGCCTCTGCCGTTGGGCTACAGGGGCCACTTCCGCGTGGGCAAATCTACCTGCCTTTTTTACCACCGAATCCAGTTGGGAGCGCGTGAGCTTTCCCGTGAAAGTATTCTGCTGGCTCGGGTGATAACTACCGATGACCAATCTAGTATTCCCGTCGCGGCCAAGAAAGTTGAAACTAGCCCCATGGCCAAACTTTGGGCGTTTTCTCGGCAATTCTTCACCTAGCGCGAGCAAGGCATCGATCGTTGCCTTCCATGCGATCTGGCCCAGTGGCAGAAAGACGCGCAGAGTTGGCATAAGTAATTTCATCTCTGCTTCAAGCCAGCTCTTACAGCTTTGCTGCTCAATTGTTGTTGGTTTATTTCCTGGTGGAGCGCAGCGAAGCGCGCAGGTGATGCGAGTTTCAAATAACTCTTGTCCATCATCACTTGATAGTGAAGTTGAAATCTTTGCTAAACCATTTTTATGAAGGGATCTATAGAGCCAATCTCCCGAAGAATCTCCAGTAAATACTCTTCCCGTTCTATTTGCCCCATGAGCGCCAGGAGCAAGTCCGACAATCAATAACTTAGAATCACTTGGACCAAATCCAGTAACTGGTTTTCCCCAATAATCTTCATTGCGATATGCAGCTCTCTTGGTAATTGCCACCTCTTGGCGCCATGATGTCAGCCTTGGGCAGGCGCTGCATTTGATAATCTCTTTATCAAGAACCTTTAAGCTCTTAACTCCCTTGGCAATAACTCTCGGTTTACTTCGCAAGGAGAAGAGCCATTCCATCTAAAATATCACTCTCTGAGGCAACAAATTCACTTGCCCCACTAAGTGCCATAATTCTTGAAAGCACTAAAGATCCTGCAGCAATTACATCAACTCGTCCTGGATGCATATACCCAAGCGATGCAATCTCTGATCTTTCAAGTGTGAGAAAGTTCTGACAGACTTGATGAGTCTTCTCTGCGCTTATTCGAGAGAGATGAATCAAGTCGCGGTCGTAGCTTTCAAGGCCAAGTGCTGCAGCTGCAACTGTAGTTGCTGTTCCAGCAACAGCTACTAATGTTTTAGCACTTGCTATTGGAACTTTTGTAGCAGCATCTTTTATGGCGCTATCAATATCAGTAACTGCTAAATCAATCGCTGCTTTACTAGGCGGGGAGCTATTTAAGTGGCGCTCACTCATTCTCACACAACCAATATTTTCACTCACTGACGCTTCAACTGAGCTATTGCCATAGACAAATTCAGTTGATCCCCCACCAATATCTACTACTAAATATGGAGCGCCTATTTGATTTAGCTGATGAGTTGCGCCAATAAAGGAGAGCTCGGCTTCTTGCTCCCCGCTAATTACCTCAGGTTCAATTCCAAGAATTGCTTTCACGCCATCGATGAAGAGCTCTCGATTTGATGCATCTCTTGTGGCACTTGTGGCACAGAATCTAATTGCTTCAACGCCACGTCTTCTAATCTCACTTGCAAATAATTCAGTAGCTCTTAAGGTCCTATCTATTGCATCTGGATGAAAGAATTTGTTCTTATCAACTCCTTGTCCAAGGCGGACAATTTCCATTCCTCGATATATTTCACGCAGATTACTTCCTGAAACATCTGCAATAAGCAGACGAATTGAATTTGTCCCACAATCAATAGCTGCTACTCGGCTCACTGATCCCGTCTCTCTAAGCAATTTCCATTTAGCCACCACTTTGGAAGAAGTGACAGGGCTTCATCTCCCAAAGGATTAACTCCCTGCCCTGCTGCCAAGCTATGGGCAATTAGTGAATGCAAACATTTAACACGATCTGGCATACCACCTGCTGAGATATCAACAATTTCTGGAACATCTATTCCAAGTGCAGCTCTTGCTGCCAAATAATCATCATGTGCTGCTCGGTATTGACCGGAGAGTTCGGCATCAATTGCTAGACGCTCATTCATCTCCTCCATAAGGGAAGAGTTTTCTAGAGTTGAAATGGCAGCAGTTAGATTGGGGCAGGTGGCGTAATAGAAGGTTGGAAATGGGGTTCCATCTGAAAGGCGCGGATTAGTTTCAACTACCGCTGGATGAGAGCAGGCACAGCGATAGGCGATGCTATGAACATCTCTTGGCGCTCGGCCTAATTGAATTTCTATTGCAGATAGATCTTTATCGCTTGCTCTCTCGCCCATAAAATAAAATTACGGCGTAGTTACGCCGACTCCGACTGAGGTAATTGATGAAATAACTCTGGAATACCAGGGCACTCCTAATGGAAAGTCTTGATTGATTGGAGCAGCTCCTTGGGCTTCAGGGTCAATTGTTGGTTTTGCTCCCAAAATTATGTATTGCCTCTCACCTGGTAGAACAAAGTGGAGACGATTTCTTGCCTCGCTCTTCACATAATCTGGATCACGCCATCTCTGAAGCTCAGCTCTAGCTTCCTCTAACTTCTTATAATTTGAATCAAGATCGGCTTCAAGGGCGCTGATTTGTGCTCTTTGCGCAAAATACTGTTGCGTTGGAGGAGCAAGAGTAACTGCGACAATGAATAAAACTAGAAAGAGAATTAGTAATCGAGTTGAGATTCCTCGTTTTGCGGCAAAGCTTTCTAGGGTCCTAGGAAGCGAGATTTTGTTGCGCTTCATAGCCTCTCCTTACTTGCTCTAAAAATTGCTTAGCGCGAAGTAAAACGAGGAAATGCTTCACGGCCAGCATATTGAGCCTTTGAACCAAGTTCCTCTTCAATTCGCAGTAATTGATTGTACTTAGCAACTCTCTCGCTACGAGCAGGAGCGCCAGTTTTAATCTGACCGCAGAGAGCTGCCACTGATAAATCTGCAATTGTGGTGTCCTCAGTTTCTCCTGAGCGATGACTCATCATCGAGCGATATCCAGCCTTATGGGCCATATCAACGGCAGCTAGAGTTTCAGTAAGGGTTCCAATTTGATTGACCTTAACAAGCAGGGCATTGGCACAACCCTGGCTAATTCCTTGAGCTAGGCGAGTTGGGTTAGTGACAAATAGGTCATCGCCCACTAATTGAACATTTGCTCCCATCGCTTTAGTTATATCAGCCCAACCACTCCAATCATCTTCTGAGAGTGGATCTTCAATTGATAACAATGGATAGGAGTCAAGTAATCCTTGATAATAGTTAATCATCTCAGTTGCGCTTAGGCTTGAACCTTCGAAGCGATAACTACCATCTTTATAGAATTCAGTTGCAGCAACATCCATTGCAAGACCAATATCGCTTCCCATCTTGTAGCCGGCCTTCTCTACAGCTTCAATGATTAAATCAAGTGCAGCGCGATTACTCTCAAGATTTGGCGCAAAACCACCTTCATCACCAATACTTGTGGCAAGGCCGCGCTTTTTTAATACTGACTTGAGTGATTGATATATCTCAGCTCCGTAGCGCAAGCCCTCTTTAAAACTTGGAGCGCCAATTGGTGCAATCATAAATTCTTGAATATCTACATTTGTATCAGCATGGGCTCCGCCATTTAAAATATTCATCATTGGAATTGGTAGAAGTGTTGCTTTTTCTCCGCCTATGAATTTATAAAAAGGTAGCTTCTTGCTTACCGCAGCAGCCCTTGCAACTGCTAGCGAGACTCCAAGGATGGCATTTGCGCCAAGTGATGATTTATTGACTGTGGCATCAAGTGCAATCATCTTTTCATCTAAGCCTTTTTGGTCTAAGCCATCCTTACCAATTAAAGCTGGCGCAATCTTTGTCCTGACGTTTTCTACCGCTCCAGATACTGACTTTCCTAAATATCTTGAGCCACCATCTCTTAACTCTGCGGCTTCAAAAGCTCCAGTTGAGGCTCCGCTTGGAACTGCTGCTCGCGCCCAAGAACCATCTTCTAATTGGACATCTACTTCAACCGTTGGATTTCCTCTTGAATCAAGGATTTCTCTTGCGGTAATGGATTTAATCGCTGAATTTGTGCTCACAGGCCTGAAGTCTAGCCTGATTCTTCTTGACTCATTGCATCACGATATTTGAGTGCAGCTTTGCGTAGCGCAACCTCAGGATCAAGATTATTTGCTATCGCCCATGAGATTAGGGATAGGAGTTGATCTCCAAGCACAGCTTCACTTACTTCAATCTTTTCTTTCGGATGCTCTGGGGTTGAAAGTTCATTCTTGCTGGCCCGATAAATCAATTTGCTAGCAAGAGCTAATGAAGGTTGACCAGTTGGAACTCCATCATGAGCGCTGGTTCTAGACTTTTCTTTCCGCTTAATCTCTTCCCAATTTTCTAATACTTCAGCGCTGGAATCTACTTTGGCATCTGAGAAGACATGAGGATGGCGTGAGATCAATTTTTCTATTATTGCTTTAGCAACATCATCAATGTTGAAGGGCTTTTCTTCATGTTCTTCAGCAATCCTTGAGTGGAAATAAACTTGCAGGAGAATGTCTCCCAACTCTTCACGCATATCTTCACGATTACCGTTCTCAACCGCTTCAATAAACTCATAAGATTCTTCAAGTAAATATTTAAGTAGCGATTGATGGCTCTGCTCACTATCCCAAGGACATCCCCCAGGAGATCTAAGGGTGTCCATCACCTGAGCAAGTCGTGCTAGATTTTCATAAGCCATCTTTAAGCGCTTTGTTAATTAATCATTAACAGCATCGCCGGCAGGCTCTGCAGCAACAACAGTTAAACTCGTTGAATCCCAGGTGCCATATCGAGGATTAACCTCAACGCTAAGAGTTGTTGCCTTATCTGTAACAATTTTTTGGATTAAGTCATTAACTTCGGCTTCGCTAACTCCCGATGCAATCGCGCCATCAGTTATCTTGCGAAGGATTAAATCTCTACGAAGAACATTATCTAGAGATGTTGAGGGAATTGAAGCGCTCACAAGTACATTCGGAAGGTTTTCCTCGCCTCCGATATTGGCATAGATCTCAATCTTGTAGGCATCAATTTCTGCTTGATCGATTTCAATTTTCTCTTCTTTGGCAACTTGATTAATAATCAAATTAGAGATCATGTAGGAAAGTTGTGAGCGAGTTAAAGCTTCTCCGCTCTCAAGACTCATCTGAGTTGTATCAATACCTTCGCGCTCTGCAAGGATTAAATCAACCTGGTCTTGTAGCTCAGCAATTGTTATCTTCTCTTCTCCAATAGTTGCAGCTGAATCGACCTGAGAGCAGGAAGATAGAGCTAGCGCCAATATGGCGATAATGGGTGCTAGAAACTTCTTCACAGGATTCTCACTTTCCTAAGGGGCGCTCAAGGAGAGTTTTGGCTAACTCAACCGCCCAATCAATGAGAGAAGTATCCCCTATTTCTTCCGCCTCTGATACCCAGGCAGCAGTTTGCGGACGAGCAATCATCACAACTTGGGTAACCGACTTCACAATTGAGCCAGGATAGAGGCGCTGAATTTTCAACTCTAACGATTCACTTGGCAGAAGTGGTGCAATTTTTACATAGCGGCCCTGCACTGCAAAGTCTTGAATCTTTCGCTCCTTTAAGTACGTGCGTAGTCGAGCGATGCGCAGTAAATTCTCGGCCTCTTTAGGAAGAGCACCAAAGCGATCACTTAACTCCTCACCAATCTTTGTGATCTCATCCTCATCCTTTGTATCTGCAAGTCTTCGATATAGATCAAGACGGAGTCGATCAGATGGAACATATTCAGCAGAGAGATGAGCGGTGACGGGTAATTCAACTTTACAATCAGTTAATTCTTGCCCGCCATCTATAAATCCTGCTTTGTACTCATTAACAGCATCTCCAACCATGCGCATATATAGATCAAATCCCACATCTGCAATGTGACCAGATTGCTCGCCGCCAAGAAGATTTCCTGCCCCCCTAATCTCTAAATCTTTAAGAGCTACGCGCATTCCGGCGCCAAGTTCTGTGTTCTGAGCAATTGTGCTCAATCGATCAAGTGCAACTTCACTCATAGCTCTATCAATTGGATAAAAGAAGTAGGCATAAGCACGCTCTCGTGAGCGTCCAACTCTTCCTCGAAGTTGATGAAGTTGCGATAGTCCAAAGAGATCTGCGCGCTCAACAATTAGAGTATTAGCATTTGCTACATCTATGCCATTTTCAACAATTGTGGTGCAGACTAAAACATCAAATTCTCGATTCCAAAAACCTACAACTACCTGCTCTAGATTTGTCTCACTCATCTGCCCGTGGGCGATAGCCACACTTGCCTGAGGCACCAATCTTCTAATCTTGGCTGCTACATCATCAATTGATTCCACGCGATTATGTATGTAAAAGACTTGGCCATCTCGCAGCAGTTCTCGATGAATCGCTGCTGCTACTTGCTTTTCATCATATGCGCCAACATAAGTTAGTACTGGATGGCGCTGCTCTGGTGGAGTTGTTATTGTGGACATTTCGCGAATACCTGTAATGGCCATCTCGAGAGTTCTAGGAATTGGAGTTGCAGACATAGCCAGAACATCAACACTTGCTCTTAATTTCTTTAACTTCTCTTTATGTTCAACACCAAATCTCTGTTCCTCATCAACAATAATCAAACCTAAATCTCTAAAGGCAACATCTTCTGAGAGCAATCTGTGGGTGCCAATGACAATATCTACGCCGCCACTAGCAAGGCCGGCTAGCGTTTCACTAATCTCCTTACTTGTTGCAAAACGTGATAGAGCTGAAACAGTTATTGGAAATCCGCTATAGCGCTGGGTAAATGTTGCCAGGTGTTGCTGAGCAAGAAGAGTTGTTGGAACTAAAACTGCCACTTGCTTTGCATCTTGAACTGCTTTGAATGCTGCCCTAATGGCAATCTCCGTCTTTCCATATCCCACATCGCCACAGATAATTCGATCCATTGGATAGGGGCGTTGCATATCCTCTTTGACTTCATTAATAGTCACTAATTGATCTGGAGTTTCAACATAGGCAAAGGAGTCCTCTAGTTCTCGCTGCCACGTGGTGTCAGGTGAGAAAGCAAATCCAGGAGAGCTAGTTCTTGCAGCATAGAGACGAATCAATTCGCCAGCAATTTCTTTAACTGCCTTCTTGGCTCGACTTTTAGCTTTGATCCACTCCCCGCCACCAATTCGATGTACTGCTGGAGCTTCACCACCAATGTAGCGCGTGATCTGTTCTAAAGAATCAGTTGGAACATAGATCCGATCGGCAGGATGGCCTTTTTTTGAAGAGGCATATTCAATTACCAAATACTCCCTAGAAATTCCTGCGACATCCCGCTGAACTAATTCAAGATATCTGCCAACGCCGTGTTGTTCGTGAACCACATAATCACCGCTCTTTAGCTCGAGAGGATCAATGCTTGCCTTTCTCTTGGATGGCATCCGTGAAGTTGCTGCGCGCAGGTCTTTATTTCCAGTGATATCAGCTTCAGTAAGAAAGACAATCTTTTGTTCTTGATCAATAAATCCATGTCGAATTACGGTAGATGTTAAATACAACTTATCTAGCGATAGATCTGGGCTTAACTTTTCAACTATGGCAACTGCAATATCGCCATCTGCAAATATGTCTCGATAACGCTCAAGAATGCCAATACCTTCCAAGGAGATCACCACTAAAAATCCTTGGCTAATCCATGTTTTAACTTGCTGGATAAGCTTTTCAAAATTATTTTTAAATGGCTCCACTACGATAAATTGATTGATTTGTAAATCTTCGGGAGTGCCGTATGAGTTGATATAACGCCAGATAATTCCATTTTCTGTGGCGTATGAAGTGACTTCACTTAATTCTAAAAATCCACCAGTAGATAGCTCCTGGCGAAGCGGTGTGTTAAATCTTTCATTCTCTCCTTGAGCTAGGGCAGCGTTAGACCACGCAGCTTCAAGAAACTCTGCATTAGTGCTAATTAAGTCTCTAACTCGTAGAGCAATTCGCTCTTGCTCAAGACTTATTACTTCATAGCCTTTAGGAAGGAGTTCAAGTAGCGGCACCAACTTCTTAGATAAGACTGAAAGTAATGATTCAAGGCCTTGGCTATAAATTCCCTCTGCAGCCCTGTTACAGATTTCACTTATCTCTGGATATTTTCCTGCTAATTTTCGAGCCCGTTCTGCCACCTCTGGAGTAAGGATCAACTCTCTACAAGGAATTAGGTTAAGGATTCCTTCCGCTAATGCAAAGGTTCGTTGATCGCTAACTTCAAAATACTTGATCTCCTCTATCTCATCGCCAAAGAATTCAATTCGAACTGGGTGGTCTGCAAGTGGCGGGAATAGATCAATGATTCCGCCTCTTACTGCAAAGTCTCCGCGCCGCTCCACCATATCCACACGGTTATAGGCGCGATGGGTCAATTCTTGAATCAACTCTGAAAAGTTCTGTTGCCTGCCGCTTTGAATACTTAACATCGGCATTTCAATTATTTCTTGATTAATAGGTTGTAGTAGTGCCCTTGCAGTTGTTACTACAACTCTGGTTTTATCTAGATTTATAAGAGTATCTATTCGCCTTGCCACAGTATCGCTATTAGGACTTAAGCGTTCATGAGGCAAACTTTCCCAAGCTGGAAATTCTGCTACCTGATCTACTAACTCTGATAATTGCAGGGCAATCTCTGATGCCCTAGAGCTTGAATGAGTGATTACTAACTGCGGAGCTTTTTTACTTCTTTCAGCAATTAAGAATGGAAGAGCTGGTGCTGGAGCGATTACTGCAACTTCACTCTGCTCCAAGGCAAGCTCTGTTGTTTCAGATAGCGAGATAAAGCCCGCTAGCTTTCCACTCACTTTGATTTGCTCCCTCTTCTCTTGAATTACGCTCAACGCCGATTAGCCCCGATTTCATAGAGGGCAGGGGTGCTGCTTCCAAGATGAAAGGGGCTTATCTGTAAAACGCGGCGTAATTCTATCGTGCCATTATTAGCCCGTGTCCGTGCCTACTTCTGCCGAAGAAAATCTCTCACTTAGAAGTGATGTCCGCCGTTTAGGCGATCTTTTAGGCCAATCTCTAGCTCGCCAAGATGGTCAAGAGCTTCTTGATTTAGTGGAGCTGGTTAGAAAGTCAGTGCGCGAAGGCGGAGGCGAAGATCTCCTTCAATCAATATCGGCAGATCAATCAGTGAAATTAGTAAGGGCATTTAATGTCTACTTCAATTTAGCAAATGTTGCTGAACAAGTTCACCGCTCAAGAATTCTGGCAAGAGAGCGTATTAAAGGTGGCTCCTGGTTAAGTAGGGCTGTCGATAATATTTTGGCTGCCGGTAAGAGCTCTGAAGGCTTTACCAGTCAAGATATTGAAAAGTGGTTGAAGAATTTTCAAGTTCGACCAGTATTTACAGCGCACCCAACTGAAGCTGCTCGTCGTTCAGTACTTGGAAAACTCTCGACTATCTCTGAGTTATTAGATAAAAGTGATAGCCCAACTCGTGACCGACGTCTTGCTGAATCAGTAGATCTTCTCTGGCAAACCGATGAGTTAAGACTTGGAAGACCAGAGCCACTTGATGAGGCAATTAATGCTCTCTACTATCTTGATGATCTCTTCCGACTAACAATTCCTGAAGTTCTTGAAGACTTCTCTCGGGAAATATCAAGGCTTGGAATAACAGTTTCGCCAAGAGATTCAGTTCTAAAATTCGGTTCTTGGATTGGCGGAGATCGAGACGGTAATCCAAACATAACTCCTGAGGTCACCAAAGATGCAATTGTGCTCCAGATGGGCCATGCGATAAGAGTTCTAAATGAAGTAATGGATGAACTTCGTCAGGCCTTATCTGTTTCAACCAAGATTGCTGGAACATCAAAGCAACTACTTGATTCTGTTGCTAAAGATTTAGAGAACCTGCCAGAAATTGAGCCTCGTTTTAGAAGAATAAATGTTGAAGAGCCTTACCGACTCAAAGCCACTGCAATTGGTCATCGCTTGCTTTTGACTAGAAGTAGACACCAAAACGGCACTGAGCATCAAGCAGGGCGTGATTATGCAAATACCAAAGAGCTAATCGATGATTTGATGTTGATGTATGACTCACTAATGCAAAATCGTGGCGAATTAATAGCCAAAGGCTTACTGGAGCGCACGATACGAACAATCTCAGCATTTGGTCTGACTCACGCAACTATGGACGTTAGAGAGCACTCTCAGGCTCATGCCAATGCGATTCAATCGCTCTTTAGCCAAACTAGTTATCTCCAACTCTCCCCTGAAGAAAAAGCTGATTTTCTTACCCATGAACTCACCCAAGCTAGGCGAGATAACTCAAAACTTAACGACTTAGATGGAAAGACTCTTAGAACCTTTGTGGCAATAAAAGAGCTACAAGCACGTTTTGATCCATCAGTAATTGAAACCTACATAGTCTCAATGACAAAAGGCCATGAGGATGTCTTAGCTGCGCTATATCTAGCTAAGGAAGCTGGACTTGTAGATATTGAAAGTGGAAAAGCTGATATTGATGTTGCACCACTACTTGAAACTGTTGCCGAACTTAGAGCGGCTGGAGATATTTTAGAAAAACTCTTAAGTAATAAAATTTATCGCCAATATGTGAAATTACGCGGCGATATTCAAGAGGTAATGCTTGGCTATTCTGATTCAAATAAAGATGCAGGTATTGCTACCAGCCAGTGGGAGATCCATCAAGCGCAGCGAAAACTTAGAGATGTTGCTGGAAAATATGGCGTTAAGTTAAGACTATTTCATGGTCGCGGTGGATCTGTCGGCCGCGGCGGAGGACCAACTTATGACGCCATCATCGCTCTTCCTTGGGGAACTCTAGATGGACAGATAAAAATGACTGAGCAAGGCGAAGTCATCTCAGATAAGTACGCACTTCCTGCTCTTGCAAGAGAAAATGTTGAATTAACCCTTGCTGCAGCTCTAGAGGCAACGATACTTAATCGCTCTGCTCGTCAATCTCCAGAAGATCTTGCCAAGTGGAATTCAGCGATGGAATCAATTAGCTCAGCGGCTTTTACTAGATATCGCTCGCTAGTTGAAAACCCAGAGCTTGCTAATTATTTTTATCAATCAACTCCTGTTGAACAGTTGGGAAATCTCTTTTTAGGCTCTCGCCCCTCAAGAAGGCCGGATGCAAGCGCTGATTTATCATCACTTCGAGCAATTCCTTGGGTATTTGGTTGGACTCAATCACGACAGATTGTCCCTGGCTGGTATGGAGTGGGAAGTGGCCTTAAGGCCGCTCGTTTAGCAGGCCACTCATCAAGCATGGCAGCCATGCTAAAAGATTGGCATTTCTTTAGAACATTTATAAGCAATGTGGAGATGACCATCGCTAAAACCGATTTAGAGATGGCTAGTAAATATGTTTTGGCCTTAGTTGATCCATCACTACATTACTTTTTAGATGACATCAAGGCAGAGTTTGAATTAACGGTTAATGAGATATTGCTACTAACGGGCAAGAAAAATATTTTGGCCGATCAAGAAATTCTTGCTCAAACTCTTCAAGTTCGTGATGCCTACCTTGCTCCCCTACATCTACTACAAATTTCGCTGCTAAAGAAAGTCCGTGAGGGAAGTAGTGATCCCTTAAACACTAGGGCTTTACTATTAACGATTAATGGAGTGGCTGCAGGACTTAGAAATACTGGTTGATTACTTGTTAAAGGAGTTTTGAGCCTTCTCAATTCCTTGCGTAATAAGAAGCTCAACGGCATCAATACCTCTTTGCAGGAATAGATCTAAATCTTTTCGCTCAGCAGATGAGAATGGCTTTAAAACATAATCAGCTGGATCTTGCTCGCCGATTGGCCGGCCAATACCAAGTCTGATGCGATAGTAATCAGGGCTAGATAGCCCAGAGGTAACGCTCTTAAGGCCATTATGGCCATTATCCCCACCGCCAAATTTAAGTCGGATAGATTGAAACGGTATATCTAACTCATCGTGAGCGATGATTATGTGATCGCTACTTACCTTAAAGAAGTTAGCAAGAGAGCTTGTTGGACCGCCAGATTCATTCATATAGCAGCGAAGCGTTGCTGAAATTAGCAAGACTCGTTGAGCGCCAACTCCAAGGCTAATCTCAGCAATATCTGCACGAGATTTATGAGAAGAAAACTTAACTCCAGCCTTTTTGGCAGATTCTAATACTAAAGCTGCGCCAATATTATGGCGCGTTTTTTCGTACTCTTTGCCAGGATTACCAAGGCCAATTAGAAGCCATCGGTTGGAAGAAGCTCCACCTTTATCCTTGTTTGATCTGCCAAACATGAAGCAAGGTTAGCCCTTTATTTTTCTTTACTCTCCTCAGCAGGTGCACCTTCAGCAGGAGCAGCAGCAGCGGCCGCAGCTTCACCTTCAGCTGGGGTAGCGGCGACAGGGGCAACTTCTTCAAACGCCACGCGAACCGATAGATGGATAACAGTCATCTTTGGATCGCTCTTAAGGATTACACCTTCAGGAAGTGTTACCTCTGAAGCTGTCTTTGAATCTCCTGCCATCAAGCCTTCAATATCAAGATCAAGTGATGCTGGAATTGCTGTTACATCGACTTCAACTTCAATGGTGTTATGTACGTGCTCCAAAATACCTTCTGGATCATACTTACCATGGGTGTGAACTGGCACGTGAACTACAACGCGCTCACCACGACGAACAATAATTAAATCAATGTGTTCCAAAGTTCCTTTAAGAGGATTACGAACGATTGACTTGGGAAGCACTAGCTCTTGCTTCTCACCTAAATCAACATTTAGAAGAACGTTAGAGGTCTTTATTGCTACTCCAACTTCGCGTGCTGGAAGAGAGATGTGTATTGGCTTCTCACCATGTCCATAGATAACTGCTGGAACGCTGCCATCGCGACGGATTCTTCTTGATGCGCCTTTTCCGAATTCACTACGGAGCGCGCCTTTAATTGAAACTTCAGCCATTTTCTTGCCTTTCGTCGATAACGGGGGATTCCCCCTCGCCTTAAGTGATGCGAAGGCTACCTAAAGGCAATTAGAAGCGCAAAACCGGGCTCAACTACCGCCTTAAACGACGAGTAATTCGCCAGATAAGAATTAGCAGAATTACACCTGCTGCCAAATACCATGGTGTGAAAGCTGATTTTGCGTGACTATCTAGATCTGGATCGATCGCTCCTGCCATTCTTGGTAATTCGATGGTTGAAACAACTCCGGCATGATCTGAAGGGAAACAAATCTTGCTCCCGCAATTCCACACTCCGGATCCATCTGGCCATACATTGCCAATTATCTTTGAACTTACTGTGGCATAAACATTTTTAGTGAAAATATAATCTAGACGATCTGTAAATCCATATTGATTACCAAGTTGATTAGCAATCTTTGCTCGCTTCTTATCAGGACCATCTAGAAGAGCTGATGCTCCCCAGGTGAAGTAGCGTGCGTTTTTAGCATCAGGTGAAGCATTCTCAAATCCAGCTTCAATCATTGTCGAGTAGGCGTTGCACTTAGCTCCACCAGAAGTTGGACAAGTGTCACTAACAACTGGTTGCTCACCTGGGTTAGGTTCATCAACTCCTCTTGGATCTCGATAATCGGCATTGAAATCTCCAAGAATTATAATTGGCATCTTGGCATCTTTTAGATCAGCAACTAATTGCTGAGCTTGAATAGCAGAATTTGGAATCTTATTATCATCCCAGATTGATTCAAGATGAGTTGTAATAACCCTAACTACTGAGTCTTGAACCTTAAAATCAGCCCAGCTATATCCACGGTAGATCTTCATCAATACTGGAACTATGGAATAACTTGCTTCATATTCGCTATTTCCAACTTGGATTATCTGAGATTTCACATCGTCTCGCACTAAGAGAGCATCGCCAATAACAAAGCCGCAGGCTGCGCTATCTTGACCAAATATTGGATTAAAAACTTCTGGATCAACTACTTTAGTTAGGTAGGGAATAGCACCGATTGAATAGCCTGGATTAAAGGCTTTGACGCCATTAGCAGAGGCTATTGAGTAAGAAAGTCCCGCACTCTTTGTAGCAGCTATCAAATCATCAAGGAAGTTATAGATTTCAACTTCTGGGCCAAAGAAATCTTTCTTGCAACGCCAAGAAGTAGCCTCTTGAATCCCTATTATTTCTGGGCGATCCTGCAGGATTTCATTGGCTAATTTTGGAGCTCTAGCTTTGAAATTTGTCTGCTTCATCTGATCCCACATAAATTGAGCTGCGGCTGGAAAATTAGGAATCAAGTCAAGTGCCACCCCAACATCTGCGCCAAGATAGATATTTCTTGACATCACTGTTATTCGATAGGGCTCATTTGATTGGGCAGGTGCAAGTGGAAGTAGAAAGAATGCGCAGAGAAGAAGAGAGAGCCAGCGCAGCCTTGCTCTTTTAAGAATGGCCATCAAAGAGGCTCGTAACAGAGCCATCTTCAAATACTTCACGAATTGCTCTACCTAAAAGAGGTGCGATAGATAGAACAGTCAGAGTTGGAAATCTTGATTCCTCAGGTATTGGAAGAGTATTTACAACTACTACTTCTTTTACTCTGGAGTTAGCTAGGCGCTCTGCTGCAGGGCCAGAAAAAACTGGATGAGTTGCCGCAACGATTACCTCTTTAGCTCCTGCGTCATAGAGGGCATCTATCGCTTTTGTTATGGTGCCAGCAGTATCAATCATGTCATCGATAACTACGCAGGTCTGTCCTGAGACATCACCAACTACGCGTCCGGTAATTGCTTCATTTGGAATTCTTGGATCACGTGTCTTGTGAATAAAGGCAATCTGAGCTCCGCCTAATAGATCGCTCCATCGCTCTGCCACTCGCACTCGTCCTGAGTCTGGAGAGACGATAGTTAACCTTGAGCGATCAACCTTTGAACCAACGTAATTTGCTAGAAGTGGTAGCGCAAATAAGTGATCTACTGGACCATCAAAAAATCCTTGAATCTGTGAGGTATGTAGGTCCACTGTCATTAAACGATCAGCGCCTGCAGTTTTAAATAAATCTGCCATTAAACGAGCAGATATCGGCTCTCTGCCTCTATGTTTCTTATCTTGTCTGGCATAGCCATAGAAGGGAGCAATAACAGTAATTCGCTTAGCTGATGCTCGCTTAAGGGCATCAACCATTATTAGTTGTTCCATGATCTGCTTATTTACTGGAGCGGTATGGCTTTGAATTACGAAGGCATCACAGCCACGAACGCTCTCTTCGAATCTAATAAATATTTCACCATTAGCAAAGTCATATGCAGATGTGGGGGTAATTGGAATACCAAGTTCTGATGCCACCTCATCAGCTAATTCAGGGTATCCACGTCCGGTAAAGAGACGGAGACGTTTTTCGGAGCTGAGACGTAGTTCGTTACTCATTTCGACCCTTCTTTCTTGGCTGCCGCTTCTGCTGACTTACTGCCTTTTCTCCTCTTTAAAACCCAGCCGAGGATATTAGATTGTCGAGCTCTTCCTATCCCTAGCGCTCCGGGAGGAACATCTTGAGTAATAACTGATCCAGCTGCCGTATATGCGCCATCACCAATGCTTACTGGCGCCACCAACATGGAATCACTGCCAATTCTTACATGATCACCAATTACGGTCTGGTGTTTTTCAACTCCGTCATAGTTAACAATCACTGTTGCAGCGCCGATATTAGTCTCTGTTCCAATTGTGGCATCTCCCACATATGAAAGATGTGGAACTTTAGATCCTGATCCGATTGTTGAATTCTTAATCTCAACAAATGAGCCAACACGAACCTGCTCTGCAAGCACTGTTCCACTTCGTAGATGGGTATATGGGCCAACTTGGGCAGATTCTCCAATTTGTGAGCTCTCACAATGTGATTCAAATACTCGCGCATGCGCGCCTACCTCGCAATTAATCAGAGTAGTTCGCGGTCCAATTACAGCTGCTCTTCCAATTTTTGTACTGCCCTTAATTGCACTACCTGGCTCAATAGTGACATCAATATCAATTTCACTTGTTATATCAATCCATGTACTCATCGGATCTGTAATAGTTACTCCACTTTGCATTAATGCATCGCAAATTCGAGCATTCATTATGAAACCAGCTTGGGAGAGCTGGGAGCGATCATTAATCCCTAGAATCTCAGTAAAATCTGGAGTTTCAAACGCTGAGACTTTCTTGCCCTCAGACTTCAAGATGCCAATCACATCAGTTAGATACTCTTCTTGCTGCGCATTATTTTTACCTATTTTGCCTAGCGCTGCTACTAAATCTGCCGCGGCAAAAATATAGACCCCTGAGTTAATCTCAGAGGTCTGCTTTTGAATCTCTGTGGCATCTCTTTCTTCAATTATTTCTGCCAGATCTCCGCTTGCTTCTCGCAATACTCGACCATATCCACTTGGATCTGGCATGTTGGCACTCAATACAGTGGCGCTCGCTCCAGTTGAGACATGTTGTTTAAGTAATTCTCTTAGTGTTGCGCCGGTGAGTAATGGAATATCGCCAGCGCAGACTAAAACTGTTCCAGATGGGTTAGAGCCAGCTAGGGCGATCTTTACAGCATGGCCGGTTCCGCCGCGAACTTCTTGATAGATTGTTTTAGCATTTGGTGAAATTTGACTTAGATGTTGGATTAAATCCTCTTTATTTGCTCCAACTACAACTCTCAACTCTTTAGCTGCTAATGGCTCAATTGCCTTGATGACATGTGCGATTAGAGATCGACCGGCAATTTCGTGGAGAACTTTGGCGCGAGAGGATTTCATTCGTTTGCCCTCGCCAGCAGCGAGGAGTATTGCGAGATCCAGCTGGTTCAACTCCCCACCTCTCTGCGCTCCTGGCCCTATTCTATTTAATTTTTGAACTATCTCTTTCCCGCTTAATTCTTGCTCCTCCACCAGGTATCGATCCTGGACCCTGGGCTTCAAAGGCCCATGTGCTAGCCACTACACAATGGAGGAACCTGAATTCTATTGCCTCAGGCTCAATGCTCCATAACAGCTGATTTTTATAGGCTCTCAATCACTCGAGCTCCAGGCACCGGCCCGGATGCTCTAACCACATTACCCACTACTCCGCTTGAGGTCAGTGCAACAACAAGATCTAGCGCATGATCTTCATGCTCTGCCAAAAATGCCACGCTAGGACCTGACCCAGAGACAATTCCACCAAGGGCGCCATAATCCAGACCAACATCAAGAATTAGACGAAGCGCTGGTTTTAGTGAACATGCTGCTGCTTGCAAATCATTACTTAGCGCTTTACCAAGTTTATTGCTATCTCCAGAACTAAGTGCTTGCAAGAGTGCATCACTAATTTGTGGTGGAGCAACTTGTAGACCTTCACGTAGGCGATCGCATTCACTATATACCGCAGGAGTTGATAATCCAGAGCTAGAGAGAGCAAGAACCCAACTATATGTTCCTCGAGAAAGTACTGGAGTTATCTGATCTCCTTTGCCTGTTCCTATGGCTGTTCCACCCGAGATAGTAAATGGAACATCTGCTCCAAGTTCTGCTCCGATTTTTTCCATATCGTTTCGTTTCAATCCAAGATTAAAGAGGGCATCCATTCCAACTATTGCTGCCCCTGCGTTAGCGCTTCCACCAGCCATGCCACCAGCTATTGGAATTTCCTTTGTTAAGGTAATAGTTATTCCATCTGAGATATTAAATTTCTTACGCATTAGCTCAACAGCTTTAGCAGCCAAATTCTCTTTATCTAGCGGCAGATGATTATTAGTTTTTCCTGTCGATTGAACGCGTACTAGCCCATCATCATTTAGCTCAACTCTTACATCATCAAAGATTGAGACTGCTTGAAATACTGTTGCCACTGGATGAAATCCATCTTTTTGCAGAGGCCCAACTGAGAGCTGAAGATTTATCTTTCCTGGAACTCGAACCAGAACTTGGGCGCTCATGTGGTGAGGGTATTACTACCGCGCTATTAACGCCTATCTAATTGATGAGCAATTGCCAGAAAGTCATCAATTGTTAACGCTTCTCCGCGAATAGTTGGCTCAATTCCTGAATCGATTAGCAGCTGCTCGGCCTGGGCTGATCCCCCGGCAAGATCTGCATAAATTGAGCGCAGCATCTTTCGTCTCTGCCCAAATGCGCGATCAACTAGTTCAAAGGTGAGCTTTCGTAGCCTTTCATCTCCTAAAGGTTTATGCCTTGTGAATTTAACTAATGAGGAGTCAACTTTAGGAACTGGCCAAAAAATTGAACGTGAAACCGAATCAGCTAATTTTAGATCAGCCCACCATGCAGCCTTAGCGCTAGGGACTCCATAGATTTTGCTGCCTGGCTTTGCTGCTAGTCGCTCGGCTACCTCACTTTGAACCATAACAATTCCTGAAGTAATAGATTCAAACTTTTCTAGAAAGTTCAATAAGACAGGCACGGAGATGTTGTAGGGAAGATTAGCCACTAACTTATCTGGCCTTCCCGCAATTTCATTTACTTCCATAGCATCAGCATTAACGATTATCAGATTTTTCGAATTAGCACCATGAGACTTAGCGGTGATTTCTAATTGATCGGATAGACGTTTATCTATTTCAATTGCTGTTACTTTATTGCTGGCTTGTAGTAGGGCTAGGGTTAGAGAGCCAAGGCCTGGACCAATTTCAACTACATGATCACTAGATGTGATCCCTGCTAAACGAACAATTTTCTGACAGGTATTACTATCAATAACGAAATTTTGACCAAGTGATTTTGTGGGGCGAAGGTCTAAGGACTCTGCAATCTGCCTGATCTCACCTGCACCAAGTAAGGTGATGCTCATCTGATGAAGGATCCAAATACGCGCTCGGCATTATTACTAATTGCTCTGGTAAGAGTTGTTAGATCCTCTCCCCTTCGCTCTGAGATAAAGCGCAAAATGTGTGGAATTTGTGCAGGAGTGTTATGAGCCCCTCTATTTGGAGTTGGAGTTAGAAAGGGAGCATCCGTTTCTACCAACAAGTTTTCTAGAGGAACATGCATTAGCGCTTCGTGAAGCAGGGGGGCATTTTTAAAGGTCAGCGTTCCTGAAAAAGAGAGGAGATAGCCTTTAGCGACGCACTCTTTGGCCATCTCAGCATCTCCAGAGAATGAGTGAAAAACAGTATGAGTTGGCGCACCTACTTCATCAAGAAGATCTAATACTGCTCGGTGAGAATCACGGTCATGGATCATGAGAGCTTTCTTATGAGCTTTAGCAATTTCAATATGCTTTTTGAATGAGTATTTCTGTTTATCTCTAAGGCTCTCTTCAGTGCGAAAGAAGTCCATCCCAGTTTCACCAATTGCACAGACTCTCTTTTCACCAGCTAACCGATTAATTTCCTCTAAATCTGAATCAAGATCTTCAATTAAAGGAGCATCGTTAGGATGAAGCGCTACAGCTGCTAAAACCTGAGTATTAAAATAATTGGCGCAATCTACTGACCATTGAGATTCCTTAACAGAGATACCGACTTGAACTACTCGATCAATACCAACACTTCTTGCATCATCTAAAACTTTTTTGACATCATCATGATCGGCTGCTGCGCCAGTCACTATTTCAAGGTGGGCATGAGAATCCACACAAGTTGTGGGCAGTGGCTCTGGAAGTGGGGCAGCTCTGCGATCACTTTCGCGATTATTTCGATCAGCCATTTGCTAAGTTTTTTAACTCTCTAAATCCGGAAGACGGGGAAAGAGAATATCTCCTTTAATTATTTTGCTTCCGCCCTTTAATTGTCCCCATTTGGCAACATCTGAAATTTTCTGCGAACCAATTGGTCCAAGTGAGCCTTCGGCTCCTAAATATGACCATAGCTTGCTAGTTGAAAGTGGCATCACTGGATGGAGAAGAATTGCCAGGGCCCTTAAAGATTCTGCCGTGTTATAAAGAATTGCATCAAGTTCACTTTTTTTACTCTCATCTTTAGCAACAACCCATGGCTGTTGTATCGTGACATAGCCATTAACAGCCTTGCAGAAATCCATGATGGCATTTATTCCACCTTGAAAATCTAGAGCCACAATTGCTTTATCTGCGCTCTCAACAGTCTTTGATAGCGCGCTTGCTAGCTCTTCATCTTTTGCTGGATTTGGCAGAATGCCATCGCAATACTTCTCAACCATTGCTGCAAGGCGTGAGGCCAGATTTCCAAAGTCATTGGCAAGCTCACTTGTGTAGCGGGCAGCCATATCCTCCCAAGAGAATGAACCGTCACTACCAAAAGGTATGGCTCTCATAAAGTAATAACGGAAGGCATCAACACCAAAGTGATCTGTGATGTCTGAAGGAGCAATTCCAGTCAATTTACTCTTGCTCATCTTTTCGCCGCCAACTAAGAGCCAGCCATGGGCAAATACTTTCTTTGGCAGAGCAAGTTTTGCAGCCATGAGCATTGCAGGCCAGATCACAGCATGAAAACGCAGGATGTCTTTTCCAACTAGGTGAACATCAGCAGGCCAAGTCTTTTCAAAGAATTTACCACCATCACTTGATGGATCATCGGTTAAGCCAACTGCTGTTGCATAATTTAAAAGAGCGTCAAACCAAACATAAACAACTTGCTTTTCATCCCAAGGAACTCTTACTCCCCAATCAAAAGTTGAGCGAGATACCGATAGATCTGAAACTCCACCTTCAAGAAATGAAATTACTTCATTTCTAGCGCTCTCAGGTTGGCAACTTTCAGGGTTTTTCTTGTAGTGCTCAAGAAGTGGGGCCGCAAACTCTGATAACTTGAAAAACCAGTTTGTCTCGCTAAGCATTTCAACTGGCTTTGAATGGATTTTGCAATTTCCTTCAAGTAGATCTCCAGGTAACTTAAATTCTTCACAGCCAACGCAATAGGGACCTTCATATTTGCCTTCATAGATATAACCCTGCTCCATTAATCCTTGGAGAAATTTCTGAACTCGCTGCGTATGTCTTACTTCAGTAGTGCGAATGAAGTCATCGTTTGCAATCTCTAAATGCTTCCAAACCGGCTTCCATTCCTGTTCAACTAATCGATCACACCATTGTTGCGGCGCCGTGTTATTAGTTTCGGCTGTGCGCATTACTTTCTGGCCATGCTCATCAGTTCCAGTTAGAAACCAGACAGATTCACCCCTTTGTCTATGCCAGCGAGTTAATAGATCACCAGCCACAGTGGTGTAGGCGTGTCCGATATGAGGGGCGTCATTAACATAATAAATAGGTGTAGTCAGATAGAAAGATTTATTGGTATCTGACATGGGCTGAATTCTATCTACTTCTGTTCCACCATGATGTCAAAGACTTTTCGCTTGCGTATGTGAAGCTCTTTGGCAGTCAAGGCAATTGCCTCCTTGCGAGTAATTCCAGATGATTCATAGCGCGAGACAGTTTCAACTACTTCTTGATCGCTTACAACTTGCTCGCTTGGGTCATAGGGGGCAATAACTATGGTGAATTCTCCAAGCATCTCTTTACTTTCAGACCAGCTAAGTAATTCTGCTAGTTCGCCACGCACAACCTCTTCATAGGTCTTTGTTAACTCGCGGCAGATTGCTGCCTGCCTATTTGGACCAAAGCTCTTAATCATTGATTGGAGTGATTCACTAATTCGATGTGGCGCCTCAAATACAATCAGAGTTCGAGTCTCCGTAGCGCGGTCTTCAAAGAATTGATCACGTGCGCCAGAACTTCTTGGCACAAATCCATCAAATGCAAATGAATCACTAGCAAGGCCAGAGATAGCAAGTGCAGCAAGCGGAGCGCTAGGACCTGGGATTACCGAAACTTTAAATCCTCTATCAATGGCCATTCTCACTGCTCTATATCCAGGATCACTAACTGATGGCATCCCTGCATCACTTACCAATAAAACTTGGCGCCCTGATGCTAAATGACTCGCAACTTCATCTAGTCGTGAACTTTCATTTCCTTCAAAGAATGAGAGAACTTCGGCACTACATTGGATTCCAAGGTCTTTGCATAGGCGGTTAAACCTTCGTGAATCTTCGGCAAGAACTACATCCGCGCTTGAAATAGCTGCCTTTAATCTCGTTGAGGCATCACCAATGTTTCCAAGGGGCACTCCAGCCAGAATCAACTCGCTCACTGCCTCATTATGGCCCTTAGTATCCTTATCCATCATGAGTGCCTTAATGGCTAGGCCGATTTTCAACTATCGCAATCAGATAGCACTGGCAATCATTTTATTCTTTGCAGCAATTACGCGTTTTGCCAATTTAGGTAGGCCTAATGAATTGGTATTTGATGAGGTTTATTATGTAGATGGCGCAAGAGACTTTCTTGCCTATGGGGTTGAAAGCCAATCAGGTGAAGCAGAGTTTGTAGTCCATCCACCACTTGGCAAGTGGCTAATTGCAATTGGAATTCAGATTTTCGGTGATAACCCCTTTGGATGGCGATTTAGCGCCGCTTTATTTGGCCTTGCTTCAGTAACTCTCATCTATTTCATCACCCAAGCTCTATTTAAATCCAATTTTTTAAGTTTATCTGCTACAGCCCTGATCTCACTTGATGGACTCCATCTTGTAATGTCAAGAACTGCGCTACTAGATATATTTTTATCATTCTTTATCTTGCTCACTTTTTATCTAGTCATTAAAGAAAAGTATTGGCAAGCTGGTATAACTATCGGCTTAGCACTAGCAACTAAGTGGAGTGCGCTCTATCTTCTAGTCGCTCTCTGCTTATTCTTACTCTTTTACAAGAAGACATATATAAAGACTGCCCTGCAATTTACAATTCTGCCAACTCTAACTTACTTAATTACTTGGAGTGGATGGTTTTTAAGTGATATTGGTTGGAAAAGAGATTCGGCGAGTAATTCTCTATTCTCGCTTTTTAATTATCATCGCGAGATGCTAAATTTTCATACAAATCTAAAAACTGATCACTCATATGAAGCAAGTCCTTGGAATTGGCTGATTCTTGGCAGGCCAACATCTTTCTTCTATGCCACTCCAAAACAGTGTGGTCAAGAAAATTGCTCACAAGAAGTATTGGCTCTAGGAACGCCCACACTTTGGTGGTTAGGTCTTGTATCTATTTTTATTGCATTAGGTTATTTCATATATCAACGAGAATTAAACGCTGGCCTAATTCTGCTCTTTCTATTTGCAAATTATCTTCCTTGGATTGCATTTCCCGAGAGAACTACTTTTTACTTCTACTCCATCGTCTTTGAGCCTTATTTAATCTTGGCTCTGATTTATGTGATGGCAAAAGCCCTGGAAAATCAGGAGCTAAGGGGGGTTAGGAAGAGGTTTGCCCTGGCGACTATTGGCTTAATTGGCCTTACTTTTGCCTACTTTTTGCCACTCTATGTTGGATCAGTTTTGCCATACCAAGATTGGTATGCGCGAATGTGGTTTCCTAGCTGGATTTAACTACTGACCAGCGGCTCTATTGCTGCGAAGGTGTTCTTCATATTGATCTGCAATCTCTTGATCAAAGATCTTATCTGCACTCGGCGCCAGAACTTCGCGCATAATCTTTTCTTGCGCCTCACTCCAAGCACCAGGGATAGTTAAATCAATTACGCGACGAGGAACTGCCTTTGATGAATTAGCATAATTTGGCGCAGGAACTGAAACTGGATCCCAGCTCTTATCATCTTTGTTTGCACTTCCTTTAGGTAGCAAAGTAATAGTTCCACTATCTTGGTAAGAAGAGAGTCGCTCTGAAAGTGGAAGCCACTGCTCTTCACTCAAACCTGAACCTTCGGTAATACTTGCAAGAGATGCTGCGCGCTTTGACCTTCCAATGATCTCTGCGTAATTTGCTGCAGAAGATTTACTGGTAACTCTATTTGCAGAATTAACTCGCTTTACCTCTTCTTTTATCAAACTAATTTGATATCGAGTGTTAACAACATACATTAGAAAGACTGATCCTGGTAGAAGAAGAATTACTGGAGAAAGAAGACCAACTAAAGTAAATAGAGATACAACGATTGCTAGGCCAATGATGGAGAAGAATTGAATTCTACGTATTGCTATCTGATGTTCGCGTTTCTTATTTAGAGATTCAATATCTGGAGCAGTGTGGCCAGAAGTTATTCCAACAACTTTCATGGCTTCATCAAATCGTTTGACAGATCTTCCGCTTATCTCTTCATGATTTGAAATCCAACGGGGCAGAAAGTAGGCAATCCACATGCCAATGATGATTAAGTAGATAAGCCCTGATCCCATGAAAGATAACCTTAAAGGTAGGGGTTGGACTTTTCTGGTATTTGCCTGATACAAAATTTAAGATTTTTGAAATTCTAACAACTCTAAATTCTAGGATTTTCTTTCACAAAACAGAGGTGGTCGCGCCATGCACCATCAATATGAAGATAGCGAGGACGAAGTCCTTCAAATACATAACCTGCCTTCTCGGCCACTCTCTTTGATGCCGCATTCTCAGGTCTTAGATTAATTTCGATGCGATGTAAACCAAGTTCCTCAAAGCCATAAGCAGTCAATCTCCTAACAGCCCTGGTGGTTATCCCTTTATTGGCATATCGCTCATCAATCCAATAGCCGATATGTCCCCCACGATATGCGCCATAGGAGATTCCCCCTAAAGTGATCTGACCAATTAAGTTCTTTTCAAACCAAATAGCCAGAGTTAACGATCTTCCAGCTCTGCCCTCACCTCGATGGTAATTAACCATCTCAAAGTAGCTAGGCAGATTCTTATTCTCATGGTTAAGGGGTGAGGTTGCCTCCCACTGAGAGAGCCATGCTCTATTAACTTTTCTAACTGCTAACCAAGCTGAGCGATCGCGCAACCTAAGTGGTCTAAGAGTTATCTGATCTTCCTTGAGAACCGTGGGCCAGCTATGGCTATAAATACTTGCCATAAAATCAATTAAAACGTCGCTCGAGAACTAGAACATCAACTTCAGCGCCAGCACTTGCGCCACTTTCACCCTCTGTAATAACTATTAGACCTGTGGCATCTGATAATCCAATTAGATCTCCTTGATTCTCAATTGGAGTAACGAGCCTTCGCTCTGGTTTATCACTTGAGAGAATTCCTCTTATAAAGGAGTGCTTTCCAACCTCACTTAATACATCGCTTGTTAAAGTTGCTTTAATCACTGGTCGATGGATGTCATAAAGCCCCATCATGTTTCGAATCATCGGACGAATGAAAAGCTCTGCTGAGATATATGCAAATATCGGATCTCCTGGAAGTGAAACCACTGGAGTCTGATCTGGGCCAACCACACCAAATGCATGTTTACCACTTCCCTCAATTAAGGGAAGGACCTCACGAACTTTTCCAAGCTCATTAAGGACTGAATAGATTAGAGAAAATGACTCATCATTTCTTTCACCGCAGATGACCAGTAAATCCGCCCTTACCAATTGATCTTCAATTACATCCTTTAATTGAGCAGCATTTTCAGGAATGGTATGAACTCGATATCCCACAGCTCCAGCCTCTTTTACTGCTGTTGTTAATAGCCATGAATTAGTCTCATATTCATCTTTGCCTTCTCTAAGCGGTGAACCTGGCTCGACTAAATCATCTCCTGCCGAAACAATCACCACTCTTGGCTGAGGTCTAGTTGGAAGCCGATCTAAACCAAGAGATGCAGCTAGTCCTATTTGAGTTGCGCGGATTCTTGAACCAGATTTGAGTGCAACCTGCTCACCAGAGCTCACATCAAGGGCCAAAGTTGCGCCATGGGCATCAAGTAATGGCATATCAAAGGCAGCAAGCGGCTTTGCTAGCGCTAGCAGTTCGGTAGCAAGTTCAGCCACCTTAATCGTTTCGCTCACGTAGTAACCCTACTTTGTATCTACGCTAATCCCGTGGATTCAAGCCAGAGTGCGTCATTAATTAAGTCAGAACTTCGAAAACGCTTTCGAAGTGAGAGAGAGTTTCACCTTTCAGAGTGTTCTTGGCAACATTTATTGGATAGTAGAGAAATCAAAAGTGCAGAGGTTCTTGCAAGTTATTATTCCTATGGAAGTGAGCCAGAAACATCAGAGCTAAACAAATCCCTCATTCAAAGTGGTAAGACTCTTTTATTGCCAAGACGCCTTGCAGACAATGATTTGGATTGGATTATCTGGAGTGGCAAAGATGAAGATCTAGAAATTGATGGCAATTTGAAGTCACCAAAGGGCGAGAGCTTTAAGGGCGAGATTGATGTTGTGATCGTTCCAGCTCTTCACGTTGATCGCCAAGGAAATCGCCTAGGTCAAGGTGGAGGCTCATATGATCGCGCGCTAGCGAAGCTAAATGCCTGGAAGGTTGCCCTGGTCTATAGCGGCGAACTAACTAGTGAGAGCCTTCCTGTAGAGAGCTTTGATTGCAAAGTAGATGCTGCAGCAACCCCTGAGATCTTGGTTCGGTTTACAGCAAAGAGTTAAGGTTGCGAGCCATTACCAAGCGCTGGACTTGATTAGTTCCCTCGTAAATTTGCGTTAACTTGGCATCTCGCATCATTCGCTCCACCGGATAATCACTGACATATCCATAGCCGCCAAGAACTTGAACTGCATCGGTTGTTACCTTCATAGCTACATCAGTTGCGTAGCATTTTGATGCAGCAGAAAAGAAGGTTAAATCACTTGCACTATTTTCACTCTTACTTGCAGCGGCATATGTCAGCTGCCTTGCAGCGGCTATTTCCATGGCCATGTCAGCTAACATAAATTGCACTGCTTGAAAATCAAAGATTGGTTTGCCAAATTGCTTTCTCTCATGTGCATATTTAGTTGCAACTTCAAAAGCGCCTTGGGCGATGCCGAGCGCTTGCGCAGCGATAGTAATTCTGGTGTGATCAAGGGTCTTCATCGCAAGAGCAAAACCTGCACCGATTTCACTAATTCTGCGATCATCGCTAATTTCTACATTATCTAGGTAGACCTCGCGCGTTGGAGATCCTTTAAAGCCCATCTTCTTCTCCGGCGCTCCAAATGAAAGTCCAGGATCACTTTTTTCTACGATAAATGCTGTGATTCCCTTTGCGCCTTTCTCCGGTTCTGTTGATGCTAAAACTGTATAGAACTCAGAGACTCCGGCATTTGAAATCCACTTCTTACTTCCATTTAAAACCCAACCATCGCCTTTTCTTACCGCTCTTGTCTTCATTGAAGCAGCATCTGATCCAGCCTCAGACTCTGAGAGGCAATATGAAAAACCTTTACCTTGAGCAAGCGGTGTGAGCCAGCGCTTTTTTTGTTCAGGGCTTCCACCTAACATAAGTGGAACAGATCCAAGTTTATTTACGGCAGGAATTAAAGATGCAGAAGCACAGACTCTGGCAACTTCTTCGATGATTATTACTACGCCAAGGGCATCTGCTCCATCGCCGCCATATTCAGTAGGAACATGGGCTGCTGCAAGACCCGCGCCTTGAAGAGCTTCAAATGCTTCTTGCGGATATCTGGAATTCGCATCAACATCATGAGCAAAGGGTTGGATTTTTTTATCAGCAAGTGAGCGAACACTCTCTCTCAAGGCTTGGTATTCCTCAGGAAGGTCGAAGAGATTTTCCATGGCGTAATACTACTTATCTTGTGATGAATTATTCTTGCGAGAAAGTTGCTCAAGATAGGCGTTGTATTCGGCAAGATCTGTATTGGAGCGACGGTCTGCCCTCTTGGCTTCTCTGGCATCACTTCTTACCCACTGAATAAAAGTTGCAACAAGGGCAATGACTATAGGTATCTCTCCCATCGCCCACCCAATAGCTGCCCCCATCTTTTGATCACTTAGAAGATCTGTGGCCCAAGGTCGATCTAGGAGCTGATAAAAGCCACCATCAATTAATTCATTAGCTGACATCAAAGCAACCGAGAAAAAGGCGTGAATACTCATCGCTGCAAGAAGAATTACTACTCGAACTAAATGATGAACCTTTCTGGGATTTGGATCGATTCCAACTATTACATGAAAGAAGAGCAAGCCGGCAGCAATGAAGTGAAAATTCATAATCAGGTGACCAAAATGCCCACTCATCAGATTTGAAAATAGTGGAGTGAAATAAAGTGCAAAGAGCGAGCCATCAAATATTGCTAGCGCTGAAACTGGATGAGTTATGACTCTACTTGGCCGAGAGTGAAGAGCTTGTATCAGCATGCCTCGAATTCCTCGCTCCGATTTATCCCGACCAATAGGAAGAGTTCTCAAAGCAAGTGTGATTGGAGCGCTTAATATGATTGCAATTGGAGCAATCATGCTTAAAACCATATGAGCAATCATGTGATACTGAAAAGAGAAGTGAGAGTAGAGACCTAAGCCACCACTTGTCGCATAATCTAGAAGTGAAATCCCAATCGCAAAAGAAATTGTTCTTCCAACTGGCCAACGATCTCCCCTTCGAGCCAGCGCGACTACGCCTCGAATATATAGCGCGGTAGCAAAGATAAGAGCGCCAAGTGCTAAACCATTTGCTTCATATTCAAAGAACACTCTTGAAAGAGTGGGTTCACTTGGCATAGAAATTCCCACCAGCTCTCTGATGCGATCAAATTCAATTTCTCCCCGTTCCACCGGGGTGAAACGATTGAGTATTGATCCAATTCCCAATATCGCCGCCATTAGCCCGATTTCAAAAGCAACTAAAGTATTGACCGATAAATTCTTTCTAACCCTGCTAGCAATAAAGAAAACAAGAAGCGTAAGTGCAATTTTTAGAGATATTAAAACGCCATATCCAGTAAACCAATCCTGGCTCAAACGGAGTCTGGTCCAAGCATTAGCTATTCCTGTTAAGACAACCGAAAGTGATGACCAGAGAGCGATTACAGAAACTCTGGAGAAAGCAAGGTTCTGTAACTCACTTGGCATCACCTTTAAGGCAATGACACTGCCCAGCCAAAAGCTCAATGCAATTACATGAATCACAAGCGATCCAATCGCTAATGAGTGGCTGCCTTGAGAGCTGGAATGACTTTGAAACAGTGGGGCAACTATCCCGCTAAGGGCCAAAATAAGAAGTGCTAGCGCGCCTCCATTTTTCTTTATGAGATTCGAAAAGATAAATACTATAAGAGCAACAATGACTTGATAGGCCAACAATTTTCCAAGTGTTATCTGAGTTATAAATGATTGCAAGATATTCACTTTTAAAATCTCGCCAATACCACTGCCGAATATTTCAGCAAGGCTGGACAATAAATAACCAATCGAAATGAGAAACCATAATCCGGAGACAAGCTTTAAACCCTGAAGCGTTGTCGAAGCACTCTGCTCTAGTCGACCCTGATTCTCCGGAAGTAAAAAGGCGAGGGATATTAATAGTCCGATTACCAAAACAGCTAGAGCGCTATTTGCTAGATCAAAGAACATGCTCGCCTGCTATTCCGATTCGCCGAAGTAATTCATACTCCCTAAGATTACGCTGTGCCGACATATCAATATCAATGCACCGCCTGTGAACATGCCTTTGAGATAGTGCAATCCTTCACAGATGAGCCAATCTCAATTTGTCCTGAGTGTGGCAAAGAGGTTCGAAAGATTTACTCAAATGTTGGAATCGTCTTCAAAGGTTCTGGCTTTTATAAGACTGATTCCCAAGTTAAAAAGAGTGAGGCGCCTAAGCCAACCCCAGCTGCTGTGACTCCTCCACCAGCAAAAAGTGATTAACTCTTAACTAATTGCTAGTGATGTGGAGGTTTATCTCCCTGAATTTCTTCATCACGCTTATCATCCTTTTCTATTTCAATCTCATCGGATGTGACTGAAGGTATATATTCACTCATTTCATTCCTAAAGATCGCTGAATACCTTTTAAAACTTCTGGGAAGGCTTGCCTTGGCATGAGTCCTTCAATTATTAGTGAGCTTGCGCCGTGGACCGCCGACCAAACCAACGCCTCTCCATTTTGTCTTGCGCTTTTGGTTATTAACCCCACTTTTACCAACTCATCAAGGCCCTCAGATAGCAATCTCCAAGCCTTATGATCTTGTGGAACTTCTTGCATTTCGCAGAATCCACCGAATAACAAACGATAGAGATTTGGTTCTGCCACTGCCCATTTGAAGTAGGCATTGCCCATCGCTTGGAATCTCTCTCTTGCGCTGCGCATGCCACTTCCAGAGATTTTTGATATCGCCTCTTCTTGTAAATCTGCTAATCGTGCAAAGAGAACACTTCCTACCGCAGATATGAGTGCATCCTTGTCCTGGAAGTAGTGATAACTGGCACTTGGGCTTACACCTACGTCTGCGGATACAGCTCTAAGGGAAAGGTGATCAGGACCATATTTTCGTACCAGAGCAATTGCGGCTTCAACTAGAGCGCTTTCCAAATCTCCATGATGATAGGGACTTACAACTGCCACTCTCGGAACCATGTGGAAATTATGCTCCTTAACTTGACAATGTTCAAATAGGCGCAGATAATCTGAACATTGTATAGATTCACGAGAGGGAAAAAATGTTTGAACGTCTTGGGCACTTAATAGCGAAGCGGAAAAAGTCAGTTCTAACCCTTTTCCTGCTCTCCACAATCCTTGCAGGGGCCATTGGTTCTCAAGTCTTTTCTCGCTTTGATACCGGTGGATATATGGATCCCAATAGTGACTCAGCAAAAGTTTGGGAGTATCTGGATGAAACTTTTAAGGTTAAGGATCCAGCAGTTGTATTGGTAGTCGATGGAAAAGAAAAGTCGGCTGATGATCCAAGCGTAGTTGCTACTGCACAGAAAATTGAAGCCAGCCTTAGAAGCGAACCAAGCGCTGAAAACGTTCTTTCTTATTGGTCGGCAGGTGGCGCTCCCTCACTAAAAAGCAAAGATGGAACTTCTGCATTTATATTCGTATATCTAAAGTCAACGGACTTTACTGAGATAGATAAACTTGGCGGGCTTTATCAAGAAAAGTACGATGGAGCTTTTGAAGGCGTTGAAGTCTATGCATCTGGCGGAGCAGTATTTGCAAATGCTATTAATGGCCGAATTCAAAATGATCTAAAGATCTCCGAGGCTATCTCAATCCCACTTACATTCCTACTTCTTTTATTTGTATTTGGAGCCATGGCAGCATCTGCTATGCCTCTAATTGTTGGAATCACAGCAATCTTAGGAACATTCCTAGTTATGTTCCTACTTACTCTAGTTACCGATGTAAGCATTTTTGCTTTGAATTTGACTACCGGACTTGGGTTGGGCTTAGGAATTGATTACGCTCTATTGGTAGTTAATAGATTCCGAGAAGAATTAGCTAAAGGTCTTGATAATGAAAGCGCAATAGTAAATACCCTTCGAACTGCTGGAAAGACTGTCTTTTACTCCGGAGTTACCGTTGTTCTTACACTCTTATCACTTACATTCTTTCCACAGAATTTCTTAAAATCGATGGGTTATGCCGGAGCTGCAGTAGTTGCTCTTGCCGTCGTTGGAGCGCTCATCCCTCTACCAGCAATTCTGGCTTTATTGGGAACAAAAATTAATAAAGGCGTAGTCCGTAAAGGTGGAATAGTTCAAAAAGAAGATGGAAGGTGGTCAAAGGTTGCGCGATTTGTGATGAGAAGACCGATCAGCGTAATAACTGCATCCTTAGCGGTGCTCTTCTTGATGATTGCTCCAATAGCCAATATTAAATTCTCTCAAGTAGATAGTGGAGTTCTTCCTAGAGATGATCGGGCATATATTGCATCTGAATTTATTGCCGAGGAATTTCCTGGCCAAGAGAGCAATCCGATTGAAATAGTCTTTCCAAATGGCGCATCACAGACCGGTGAGATCAACGCATTTGTAAACCGAGTTTCACTAACTGAAGGCATAACTCGAGTTGGCCAAGTAGAACAAGCTGGAGAAAGTGCGCGCGTGGTTGCAATTCATTCGATGCAGCCAAGAACTAGTGAAGGCGAGGCTTTAATTAAGGAGCTTCGCAATCTACCCGCACCTAGTGGAACCTTGATAGGCGGCGCCGCAGCAGATTATGCAGATACACAAAATGCAATCTCTAGCACTCTTCCTGCCGTTCTAGGCTGGATCATAATCACAGTTCTGCTATTGCTCTTTGCCTTTACTGGCTCAATTCTTCTTCCGATTAAAGCAGTGATATTAAATTTCGTCTCGCTGGCTGCAACCATGGGAGTTCTTACTTGGGTTTTCATTGATGGAAATCTAAAGTTTCTTGTCGGAGATTTTATTGAAACTGGAGCACTCGATACAAATACCATGGTCTTAATTGCAGTTGTAGCCTTTGGGTTATCTATGGACTATGAAGTCTTCTTACTCTCGCGAATTAAAGAAGAGCATGATGCTGGCAATTCCAATATTGACTCTGTTGCGATGGGTTTACAAAAATCAGCACGAATCATCACCGCAGCGGCATTTATTCTGGCAGTGGTCTTTGCTGCCTTCGTTATTAGCGGTGTGACATCAATCAAGATGATGGGATTTGGCGTTGCTTTCGCAATACTTCTTGATGCTACTTTGATTCGCGCATTTCTAGTGCCAGCTCTTATGAGACTCTTTGGTGACTGGAATTGGTGGGCTCCACGCTCGCTCAAGCGCTTCCAAATTAATCACTAAAGGATTCTGCGCAGGTAGAATTGATAAGTGGATTTAATCGCAACCCTGCAATGCGCTGATCAAAGAGGCATCGTTCATGCGATGACAAGCTCAGTCTTAGCTTGCCAAGGCAACATCATTGAAAATCAGCAGTTCACAGATCCAGTGACCAATAGCTTTGTTATGCGCACTCGCTTTGAAACCATCTCCTCACTTGATACTGCTCGAAAGGTCTTATTTGAAGGGCTCTCAAAATTCAATCCTGACTTAACCATAAGGGATAACGCCTCACCCAAGCGGGCCTTAGTAATGGTTACTAAAGAGAGCCATTGCCTACGAGATCTGCTCTATTTACTAGAACTTGGCGAATTGCCGATTCAAATCCCTGTAGTTGTAGGTAATCATGAAGAGTTAAAGAGCTTAGTTGAATCTCACGGCATAAAATTTAGATATCTTCCAGTCTCTAGTGAAAATAAGGCAAGTGCTGAAACTCAACTTCTCTCAATTATTGACTCTGAGAAAATTGATTTTCTCGTTTTGGCTCGCTACATGCAGATACTCTCCCCAGATTTCTGCGACAAACTCTCGAATCGAATTATTAATATCCATCACTCCTTTCTTCCAGGATTTAAAGGGGCTAAGCCTTATCACCAAGCACATGCAAAAGGTGTAAAGATTATTGGAGCTACTGCTCACTTTGTCACCAAAGACTTGGATGAGGGTCCAATTATTGAGCAAGATGTAGCTCATGTTTCTCATGCGTCTACTCCTGAAGAGCTAATTGCTATTGGCCGCGATATTGAGCGCCGTGTTTTAGCAAAAGCAGTAAAACTTTATGCTGAAGATAGAATATTTATTGTAGGAAATAGAACAGTAATATTTAATTAAGTGTGTCCTTGGCCGGAGTTGAACCGGCGACCTACCGCTTAGGAGGCGGTTGCTCTATCCACTGAGCTACAAGGACTTATATGTAAATAAATTCACACTCTATTCACAGAAAATTACTTTCGTAATAAATGTGAAGTATCTAATGATAATTCAATATTTTTACGCGGTAAATTGCTTAATTCAATGCTTTCAGATAGCCTAACGCTCAATCTCGTTTGGAGTTGATTTCTAATCATGAAAGCCCTAGTAATAGGTGCCGGTGGCGTCGGAAGAGCGATAGCAAATATCGCTGTGCGAAGGCCCTTTATTACCTCGATGGTAATTGCAGACCGCACCCTCTCGCGCGCCGAAGAAGCCGTATATCGCGTTAAAGACCCGCGCTTTTCTGCAGCTCAGGTAAATGCTGCTGAACTTGAAGACCTGCGCGAACTCATTCGCAAAGTCGATCCCGATGTAGTGATTAACGCTGTTGATCCTAGGTTTGTAATGCCAATTTTTCTTGCTTGCGAAATCGAAAATACTAATTACATCGATATGGCAATGTCTTTATCAAGGCCGCACCCTCACTACCCACATCGTGAAACTGGTGTGAAGTTGGGCGATGAACAGTTTGCAAGAGATTGGAATTGGGAAGAGAGAAAGATCTATGCTCTAGTTGGCATGGGTGTAGAGCCTGGAATGAGCGATATCTTTGCTAAATATGCCAACGATGAACTCTTCTCCCGAATTGATTCAATAACAGTTCTTGATGGCTCTAACTTAAGAGTCGAAGGTGCAGATTTTGCTCCCTCTTTCTCAATCTGGACCACTATTGAGGAGTGTTTAAATCCTCCGCTCGTTTGGGAAGATGGTCGCGGTTGGTTTACAACTGAGCCATTTAGCGAGATAGAGGTATTTGATTTCCCAGAAGGCATTGGACCGGTTGAGTGTGTGAACGTGGAACACGAAGAGGTAGTTCTAATTCCACAAAAGATTGATGCCAAAAAAGTTAACTTTAAGTATGGACTGGGAGCTGAGTTCATCCAGATCCTAAAGACCATAAATATGCTGGGAATGGATAAGAAAGAAAATGTAGATGTTCAGGGAGTGTCAGTTTCACCAAGAGATCTTCTTGCAGCATCACTTCCAGATCCAGCAACTCTTGGATCAAGAATGAAGGGAAAGACTTGCGCTGGAACTTTAGTAAAAGGTTTAGACAAATCTGGAAATCCAAAAGCTGTTTACATCTATAACGTAATTGATAATCAGTGGTCCATGAAGGAATATGGCGATCAAGCGGTAGTCTGGCAAACAGCTGTTAATCCAATAATTGCAATGGAGTTAATTGAAAAGGGAATTTGGAAGCCAAGAGGGGTAAATGGCCCCGAGTGGTTTGATGCCAAACCTTTCCTTGATTTATTAGAGGAATATGGCACCTCTTGGCATATCAGAGAAGAAGATGCCAGTAATATCGTAAAGTAATGTCAAAACCGATAGCTTTAATAACTGGAGCCACAGCAGGTATTGGCGCCTCCTTTGCTGAGCTACTAGCAAAAAAAGGCCATGATCTAGTAATTGTTGCTCGTGATTTAGAGCGATTAAATCAAAATGCTATTAAATGGAGAGAGAACTTCGGCGTTGAGGTGGAAATTTTAGTTGCTGATCTAAGTCGCGATGAAGATATTAGGCGAGTTGAGCTACGCCTGCAAAATACTTCAAGGCCGGTTGAAGTATTAATTAATAATGCTGGCTTTGGAATAAAGAAGAGCTTTTTAGTTAGTGATATTTCAGATGAGATTGCCCTACTTGATGTTTTAGTAACAGCGCCTATGCGTTTAATGCATGCCATATTGCCCATCATGAAGGCGCGAAATAGCGGAGTAGTAATTAATGTCTCAAGTATTGCTGGCTGGATTGCCAGTGGAACATATAGCGCAGCCAAGTCCTACCTAACAGTGTTAACCGAGTCCCTTCACACTGAACTTTCGGGTAGCAATGTAAAAGTACTAGCCCTAGCACCTGGTTACACCAGAACAGAATTTCACCAAAGAGGGAACATGAAAATGAATGGATTGCCCAATTGGCTTTGGCTCACCTCTGAAAAAGTTGCTCAAGATGCCTGGGACTCAGCCCAAGCTGGAAAAGCTATCTGCATTCCTGGAAGGCAGTATCAAGTGATTTCAATGCTGGCTAGATACGCCCCTAGATCTTGGGTTAGAAAACTCGGAATGAACCTTGGCTCTCGCCGAGGGAGAAACAAGTAATTTTCCTAACTTCTCAGTAAATTCTCTAGAACTTTACGCATTTCCCTCACCAAAAAAACAGAGTTCCCCCTTTAAGATGGCGCCATATAGGTCACTCAACTTTTAAGGAGAATAATTGTGCGTAACTCACTAAAGCAACTTGGACGAGGCGCAACCCTATTTGCTGCAACCTCCCTACTAATGGCAACCACCGCTGTAATTCCGGCAGAGGCTGCTAATAAGGCTGGAGCCGCTTGCAAAAAAGCTAATGCAAAAACCAAAATTGGCGGAGATGGATATGTCTGCACTAAGAATCCAACCGTCAAAAATGCAAAGTTAACTTGGGTTTGGGTTGGATGTATCGATTCAAATAAACTTTATCTTGAGTCAAGCGCTCGACTAGTAACGATTACTGAGACTGCTGCTCAGGCAGCAACAATGCTCGATACTGAAATCGCTGCTCTAAAAACTGCCGCTCCTGCTGATGAGGCAGAGGCGAAAGTATTTGATCAGAAAGCCGCTGACGCCAAAGTTAAGCAAGCATCTGCGCTATTGGAAGCTAAAGCTAATACTGATAACGCGACAAAAGTTGGAGCAACCACAACAGCTGGAAAGCAATACACAACTAACGCTGCTACTTGGACTAAAGCTGCACGGAGTTATGAACTTGCTGCCAAGAACTTTGAAAGATCAGCCGCCAGCCTTCGTGACAAGATTAACGAGGTAGTAAAAAAAGAGAAGCAGAAGGTTAATGTTCTTCAGACTGTTGAAAATACAAAGTCTGAAGTTAAGTCAACTCTCCAAAATAGAAAGCAGGCCTGCAAGCCTGGTCTATAAAGTTTTAGTTAGCCAACTGTAACTTTTGTTTTGGTCACTTTCAGCGCAAGATTCTGAAGTGGGCTTTCTGCAGGTCCCTTAGTAACAGCGCCAGCGATTGAAAAATTCGCAAGGTGATTGTCACATACCCACTTATTGCCATCTTTTCTTAAGGGATAACCTTGATGGGTACAAGCTAGGTTTAAAGCCTTAAAAGCAGAGCTAGCTTTTCCAGTTCTTACCAGTGCAATATCTATACCTTGATTGTTAGTGAATTGAACTACTCCGCCGACTTTTTTTAGTGCAGGATTTTTTGCGAGGAGGACCTCGACTTTTCCATTCGCTAGCATCTTGACACCACTTGCAGCAATAGCTTTTTCAGGTATGAATCCGAGCGTGAGAATAGCGAGACCACAAAGTACTGCCCGTCTTGATACATTTTTTTCGCTATCCATTCTCTCCCTTTCAATACCGTTAGATGATGAAAATCTATCTGCTTTTTCGCCCCTTTGCCATCGCAATTCTAATTTTCTACCTATTTCTCAGGAACAATTCAGATGCTAGGTGGGAGTATGACCTAGTTCTCTTCAATCTAGTTGCACTACTTGCTGCTCTCTCAATTGCTCTATCGCCAATTCTTGATGATCCCTTAGGCAGATATGGAGTTATTGGCGCAATCATCTCTTGGAGTGCAGGGTCAATAACTTCATCACTGAACTCTTTTTTTGAGATTAAGACGCTACTCAATCTTGATCTGATAGCCCAGAGCCTCTACGCGCTCTTTTATCCGCTGGCAATATTTGGGCTTACCAGAGCAATTCGTTTTAAGGCTGTTAGCAAATCTCTAGAGTTACTAGATACTGCAATTATCGCAATTGGATATACCACGATATTGACAGCTCTTTTGGTCAGACCAGCAATGACAACTATTGATGGAAGTATCTTTGAAGTATTCCTAGCTATTCTCTATCCAGTAGGGGATGTTGTCATATTGGTTTTAGTACTTCTATTAGTTTTTAGACAGAGGATGAGTTGGCGAAATGGACTAATTCTCATTGGGGCAACCATGTTCTTTCTCTCTGACTTCTACTTTCTCTATCAATCCTACTTAGGTAGATATGAATTTGGATCCCTAACAGATGTTGGATGGTTAATAAGTTTTATCTTTCTCTCTGAAGCATTTTGGTTTGCAAGTAATGAAGTACAAGCTCCTAGAAGTTTTAATTCAGCCGTGGCCACAATCGCTCTTCTTGGAAGCTCTACCCTGCTTGCAATTGCAGTCTTGCAACCCTCATATATCCCACGGTTTTTAATATTGCCCGCCTTTGTAACTATCGCGCTCTCATTTCTACGTATGGGCGTTGCTATCAATGATGCTCGCAACATGAGCAATGAACAGATACTGGCAAGAACAGATGAGCTAACTGGCCTTGCCAATCGGCGCAAATTCATGGTCGATTGCCAAGAATTTCTTAAAAATCCTGGCTCGCTATTGATTCTTGATTTAGATGGATTTAAGGCAGTCAATGACAGCCTCGGACATGGAATTGGCGATCAACTTCTTAAGCAAGTTGCAAGCCGCTTTCAAAGAGTTATGCCCTCAGATGCACTGCTAGCTCGCTTAGGTGGCGATGAGTTTGGCGCCCTGATTCCAGGAGGCGATGGCATGGAGGTGGCAAGGGCTCTAAAGGCAACTCTTACCTATCCATTCCACATTAACTCAAAGGAAATCTGCCTCGATGTTTCAATCGGTGAGGCAAGTAATGAACCAGGCTCAAGCGCTCTCGAGCAGCTCCTTCGAAGAGCTGATGAGGCGATGTATGAAGCAAAGAGATCAAAACTTGGCGTGCTCTCCTGGCATAACCAATTAGGCACATCTGGCTCTAGGTTGTAAATTTTGCCAAGTCAGAAACATCCAACCAATAAGCCCTAAAAGGCTTAACTACAAGAGGTGAGATTCACAAGCCCCAAGCTAAGGAGGTTCCCTAATTGGCAGAGAAGTTCAACAATAAAGTTTTAATCCTGGGAGCAGGATCAGTATCCCAATCAGTATTACCCCTTTTAATCGAGCATCTAGTTGATGCAAAGCAAATCACAATTATGGATCAGCGAGATAATCGCTCAAGAGTTAAAGGCGCGTTAGATAAAGGCGCTACTTACATCCAAGACCAAATAACTAAAGATAATCTTGATAGCCAATTAAAAAAGTATTTAAGTGCCGGAGATTTCCTCCTTGATTTAGCGTGGAATATTGATGCCAATACCATTCTAAATTGGTGCCATGACAATGGAGTTCTCTATTTAAACACCTCAGTTGAGGAGTGGGATCCTTATGCGGGAGGAGCAAATAAACATCCGCTAGAGAGAACTCTTTACTACCGCCATATGCGTATGCGTGAGATGAAATCAAAGTGGAACAAAGTCGGAGCAACCGCCATTGTTGAACATGGCGCAAATCCTGGACTTGTTTCGCATCTAGTGAAGAAATCCATGGTTGATATTGCAACCCTTGCTCTTAGAGAATCAAAGGCAGCAGCTGGGGTGGAAAGCGCCCTGACGGATGAGCGTTATAACGATCTTGCTCACCTGCTTGGAGTTAAAGTTATTCATATCTCTGAGCGCGACACCCAAGTAACTAATAAGCCTAAACAATGGGGCGAATTTGTTAACACCTGGTCAGTTGAAGGCTTTTATGAAGAAGGTATTGCTCCAGCAGAGCTTGGCTGGGGAACTCACGAAAAAACACTTCCGCTAAATGCCTATGAACATCAAAGCGGACCAAAGAATCAAATTGCAATTGCTCAACCTGGAGCAACAACTTGGGTTCGCTCTTGGGTGCCAAACTTTGAAATCCATGGCATGGTAATTCGCCATGGCGAGGCATTTACAATCTCAGATCACTTAACTGTCTGGGATGGAGCCAAGGCTCTCTATCGCCCAACGGTTCACTATGCCTACTGCCCTACAAATGAAGCTATTGCCTCCATGAAAGAACTTGAGATGCGTTCTTGGGATCTTCATAAGAATCAAAGAATCATGAATGATGAGATTACAGATGGCGATGATCGTCTAGGGGTATTACTCATGGGCCATCCCTATAAAGCTTGGTGGACTGGATCACTACTTAGCATCCATGAATCAAGAAAGTTGATTCCTGATCAATCAGCAACAACAGTTCAAGTTGCCTCTGCAGTTTATGCAGCAGTTGCTTGGGCGATGAAAAATCCTAATAAAGGCTTACTTGTTCCTGATGAACTTCCATGGCGAGAAGTACTTAGCTATGCCGAGAAGTACTGGGGTGGAATTCACTCCGAGGCCAGCGCTTGGGATCCTTTGTTGAATCGAAAAGATTTATTTGAAGGCTGGAATGGCAAGAAAGTTGATAGCAGCGATCCTTGGCAGTTCTCAAACTTCCTGGTTTAGCAATTAAGGCTTGAGTGGTTTAGCCGCTTTGATCTCTTCAAGGCGAGCAAGTGACTCAAGCCTTTCTGCTGCATGATCAACGATTCGCTTTGGATAGCCATTTTTATATCCCAAATCAGACTCCCAGGGTTCATGAAGATCATCGCCCTGCAAATGAGCTAACTCGGGAATGTATTTCTTAATATAAATTCCTTCGGGATCAAATCTTCTTCCCTGCTCAATTGGGTTAAAGACACGGTAATAAGGCGAGGCATCGGTGCCGCAGCCCGCGGTCCATTGCCAGCCATGTGAATTCGATGCCACATCATTATCAATTAGGTATTTCATAAAGAAATTAGCACCATGTTGCCACTCAATGTGAAGGTCTTTAACTAAAAATGATGCAACCACCATGCGAGTTCGGTTATGCATCCATCCTTCCTTCACTAGCTGGCGCATTGCAGCATCAACAAATGGATATCCAGTTTTTCCACTAGCCCAGGCTTCAAAGGCCTTTCCAGGTTTTTCATAACGCATTTTTTTGTATTTAGGATCGTAGTAATC
>JBMTBW010000006.1:0-37948 GCA_049430265.1 Candidatus Nanopelagicaceae bacterium
GCAACTGGCTTATCTCCGTCATATTCGATGGTTACCTGAGTTTTTCCATCAGGGCGTAAATATCCCAGTTGACCATTCTTTCTCTCGCTAGAGAGACGCTCAGCAAGTCTATGAGCCATCGCAATAGGTAGAGGCATTAGCTCTTTGGTATCTCGAGTGGCATACCCAAACATCAAGCCCTGATCCCCAGCTCCTTGCAGATCTAGTGGATCCTTTGAAGCAGCGACTCTTTCTTCAAAGGCATGATCAACACCCACTGCAATATCTGGTGATTGTTGTCCAATAGAAATCGATACTCCGCAGCTATTTCCATCAAAGCCTTTTTCAGAGCTGTCATAGCCAATATTAAGTACTGTTTCACGAACAAGCCCCATCACATCGGCATAGCCGTCAGTAGTAACTTCTCCGGCAACATGGACTTGTCCTGTTGTGATTAAAGTTTCACAGGCCACTCTACTTTTTGGATCTTGAGCAAGAAGTGAGTCAAGAACGGCATCTGAAATAGCATCTGCAATTTTATCGGGATGGCCCTCGGTTACTGATTCTGATGTAAAGAGACGCTTAGCCATTGATCTTCTCCAATTTCTTCGCCATATGAATAATTATGCTCTTTGCCACCTCGTGCTTACTAACGCCATTGAATTCAATTGAATCGACACCTAGCCCAATAAGCGTTCCGCTGGTTTGATCCTGCCCAAATATTGCGCCACCAGAGACATCGTTAACATAGAGAAGATCAGCGCCCTTGCTTATAAGCTTCTCTCCACCAGCCTTAATTAAGTCTTTTGCTGTTTCTGCAGCAAATCCAACAACTACCTGATTACTTCTCTTACTTTGAGCCACTTTATTTAAAATATCTGGATTAGTGATGAGATCAATTGAGTCAAAATCAGTCTTTTTAATCTTAGTTGAAGAACTCGATACTGGTCTTGCATCGGCAACCGCTGCCGCCATTACTAGAGCATCAGCGCTACTAAATTCATTTTCAACTGCTGACATCATCTCTAGCGCGGTATTTACCTTGATAACTCTGACTCCATCTAATTCAAATGGATCGGTGTGGCCTGCAATGACAGTTACCTCAGCACCGCTTCGCAGGGCTTCATAGGCAATAGCTAGACCTTGTCTACCACTTGATTTGTTTCCTATAAATCTAACTGGATCAATTTCTTCTCTAGTTCCGCCGGCTGTTACAAGGACTCTTTTGCCTTCAAGCAATAGCTCTGTCTTGGCGAGATTTAGAACTTGTGAAACTATCTTTGAACTCTCTGGAAATCTTCCCACTCCAAAATCTCGACCTGATAGGCGCCCAACTTCTGGATCCAAGACAGAAAACCCGCGGGAGCGAAGCGTTTCAACATTTTGAACAGTTGCGCTATTGAGCCACATATTTGGATGCATCGCAGGAACTATTAATACAGGTGCATCTGATGCTAAGACTGTTGTTGTTAGTAAATCATCCGCTCGTCCTTGGGCAAGCTTTGCAATCGTGTCAGCTGTAGCTGGAGCGATAACAATTAAATCTGCGCTATCGGCGGCTGCTAGGTGTGAAACTTCTGCGGGATTTTCCCAAACCGTACTTAAAGCAGGCTGTCCTGAGAGGGCTTCCCAAGTTGCTCGACCTACAAAATTAAGACTTGCTTGCGTTGGAATAACTCGAACTAGAAAACCGGCATCTTGCAGGCGGCGAAGCAGATCACAAGCTTTATAAGCAGCTATTCCGCCAGTTACTCCAAGGACAATCTGGCGACCTTTAGGGAAGATTATCTTTTCGCCACTCATGGCTCGTTTTAACTCTGTGGTTCTAGATTCTCAATTGTTAAAAGGCCCTCGTTAATCTCACGCATAGCTATTGAGAGAGGCTTTTCATGGACATGAGTTTCAACAAGTGGACCAACATATTCAAGCAGACCTTCACCAAGTTGGGAGTAGTAAGCATTAATCTGACGCGCTCTCTTTGCTGCGTATAGAACTAGTGAATACTTAGTACCGCTCTTATCCAATAATTCATCGATCGGTGGATTTGTGATGCCATCTAATGTCGCCACAGCTACTCCCCTTTTAAAGGTTTGTCCTTAAGGTTTACTTTCGATACGTCTATGAAGTGGCCAAGGATAGCAGTGCTTCAAGCACATCCTCGACTCGATGATTGACCAGGATATGCTCAAATTCCTTCGCTGCCGCCATCTCGCTACGAGCAAGATCTAAGCGGGCTGCAATCCTCTCAGGTGAGTCGGTGCCTCGATTAACGATACGCGCTTCAAGTTCTTGGAAAGAGGGTGGTTGGAGAAAGACCAAAGTGGCCTCTGGCATAACCGCCTTTACTTGACGAGCCCCTTGGATTTCAATCTCGAGCAAAACATTCTTTCCCTCTGATAACGCTTGATCAATAGGGGCTTTAATACTTCCATACCTAGCTCCAGCAAACTCTGCCCATTCAAGAAGTAGATTCTTAGATATCAATTCATCAAAGCTTTTATCGTCAATGAAGTGATAGGAAACTCCATCGACTTCACCAGGCCTTGGTTTTCTCGTAGTGGCTGAAACAGAGAAGAAAAAGTTAGGATTATCAATTAGCTTTGAAACGATCGTGCTTTTGCCAACACCTCCAGGCCCGGAGAGAACAATTAATTTGCCTCGCTTACTCATTAGTTGGCCTTCATTAATTCAAGAAGTTTTTCATATTGGCTTCGCCCAACGCCACCTACTCGTCGAGTTGGCGAGATTCCCGCCCTTTCAAGAATATTTTTGGCGCGAACTTCGCCCACCCCGGGAAGAGATTCAATCAACTCTCGAACTCGCATCTTCTTGATTGATTCATCTTGCGCACTGAAAGCATCCTTCCAACTTTTCTTACCCACTTTGATCTCTTCCTTGAAAGCCGCGCGAGATCTTCTGGCTGCAACAGCGGCTTTAAGCGCATCACGTCGCTCTTGTGTAGTTAATTTTGGAGGCGCGCCCATGGCCTTATTAAACCAAGTTATCTAAGCGAAGCCGTAATCGCCTCTGCTGCTTGCTTTGGGTCAGAGGCCTTTGTAATAGGACGCCCTATGACAACAAAATCTGCGCCAGCATCTATCGCCTGCCTTGGGGTCATAATCCGCTCTTGATCATCACGCTCTGCGCCAGATGGTCTTACTCCTGGTGTAATTAAAGTTACCTTCTCTCCTAAATGTTTTCTAAGAAGCGAGACTTCCTGGGGCGAGGAAACAATGGCTCTGGCTCCTGAGTTAACTGCGTTTTTTGCAAGGCTAAGAGTTAAATTCTCAATGTTCTCACTTAACCCCATTGCAAGCATCTGCTCTTGATCTAGTGAGGTAAGAATCGTTACCGCAGTAATTTCAACCTTTGGCAGGGCTGAACTAGCTGCGCTGATCATTTTGGAGCCGCCAGAGGCGTGAACGGTTAGAAACTTTGGATTTATATCTGCAACTGATCTACATGCGCCAGCTACAGTATTAGGAATATCGTGAAGCTTTAGATCAAGAAATACTTCTATATCAGTAAATCTACTTTGAATTTCTTTTACACCGCTTTTGCCATGAGCAAGATAAAACTCGAGACCTAATTTGTAGATACCGATGTGTTCCTTGGTTAAATTGATCATCTCAACCGTACTTGCCATATCGCTAAAATCTAAAGCAAGAATTACCTGGCTGCTATTTCTCATGAGCCACACCTACAGCAGCGGCAACAGAGTTGAATTTGCGTTCTTTCAGTAGATCTATCAGCTCACTTTTAACTTTCATCACCGCTGTTGGATCTCCGAAATTTGCTGTTCCGACTGAAACTGCCGAAGCTCCAGCCATAATCAATTCAAGAGCATCTCGACCTGATGCAACCCCGCCCATTCCTAAGATCGGTGTATTTTTAAAGGCAGCATGTACTTGATAGATAGCTCTAACTGCCACAGGCCTAATTGCTGGTCCTGATAACCCGCCGGTTTTGCCAGCAAGTTTAGGGCGCATGGCATCGATATCAATTGCCATTCCGAGCAAAGTGTTAATCAGCGCTAGCCCGTCTGCGCCTGCACTTATTACCTCTCCTGCGATAGCGACAATATCTGTTACATCTGGCGAGAGTTTTACAATGATGGGAAGCTCTCCACCTACATTTCTTCTAACTGATTCAACTACTGACTTTGAAGCTACCGGGTCGCAGGCAAAGACCATCCCTCGATTCTCCACATTTGGGCAGGAGATATTAACTTCAATACCGCTAATTCCAGCTACTCCCCTTAATTTTCGAGCAAGTGATGCATACTCCTCAATTGTCTCTCCCGAGATTGAGACTATGACACGAGCGTTCCTTGAAATAAGCCAAGGAATATCTTCAGCAAGGAATTGGTCAATACCTGGTCCTTGTAATCCAATCGAATTAAGCATTCCACTTGGGGTTTCAGCCATTCGAGGAGTAGCTCGTCCTGATCGTGGCTTAACGGAAATTGATTTGGTAACTACCGCGCCTAGCTCATCTAAATCAAAAAACTGAGAAAGCTCCTTGCCAGATCCAGCGCAACCACTTGCTGTGAAGATTGGTGATGGAAAGAACTTACCGCCGAATTTGCAGCGGGGATCAAATGCTTGAAACTGGCTATCCATTAAAGCCCCAAGTTCCTTGTGGCACTTTGCGCGAGCTATCCCAAATTACCTTTGAGCCATCCATCACTGGGCCATCGATACAAGATCTAGTCATCTTTATTACCCCAGTTGAATCCTTGACCGGAAGGACGCAGGTCATACAGATTCCAATTCCGCAGGCCATCGCCTCTTCAACCGCGCACTGGTGAAGCAGCCCAGCTTGAGTTGTAATCTCATCAATTGCAGCAAGCATTCCCATCGGACCACAAGAATAAATAATTTCACTTCCATGTTTTTCAATTAATCCTGGAAGCACCTGGGTGACTCGACCTTTAATTCCCGTTCCGCCATCTTCGGTTGTAATAGTTAGTGAATTAACGCTGCGCTTTCCTTCAAGTGGAGCATAAATTTTGCCAGCAGTTGATGCACCAAGAACCATATCAACCCGGCATCCACGTTCTTTGAGAACTTCTGCGAGGCCAAAGAGCGGAGCAGAGCCATAACCCCCTCCAACTAGGAGAGTTGATGCAGGCTCTGTGGGTATGCCAAAGCTAGTTCCAAGTGGCCCAACAATATTTACTACATCGTGAATTTCAAGACTTGTGAGCCATCGACTTCCCTGGCCATGCGGGGCAACAACTAACTCAATAGTTCCGCCGTATTGACCACGATCACTTGCGCGATAGATTGCAAAAGCTCTGCGAAGAATCATTGAAGATCCAGTTCCACCTACTGAGATAGCAACAAAATTTCCAGCCCGACAATGGGCTGCCATATCCCCAGCTGCAAAGACCATATGATGATAAGCGCCCACCTTTTTATTGGAAATGATTTCAGCGCTACGCTGCTCAGCGCGCTTATTTATAGAACTCATGAAGCGTGCCAATCTTGAATTGATCTAGCAGTGAGTTTTCCTCGTCTAAGTTCCTTTATTCCCTCAACTGCCGCTTTCAGCCCCGGAAGGGTTGTTATGCAAGAGACTCCCCTAGCAACTGCTGCAGTTCTAATTTTTCGCCCATCTCGTGCAGCTCCTCGTCCAAACGGTGTGTTGATCACAAGGGCAATCTTGCCTTGATTAATTAGATCTACCGCAGAAATAGCTCCCTGATTTCCATCTTTCTCGCTATGTTTTGCAACGAGCTGCGTTGAAATACCATGCTCTCCTAGGAAATTATGAGTTCCAAGGGTTGCATAGAGCTCAAAATTTAACTCCGATAACCCCTTTACTGCTGAAACTGCCTCGCTCTTATCTTTATCCGAGAGCGAGATGAAGATTGCGCCACTTTGCGGCAGAGCTCCAAACGCTGCTATCTGAGATTTTGCAAATGCTGCCCCAAAAGTTGAAGCAATTCCCATCACTTCACCCGTCGACTTCATTTCTGGACCTAAGACAGTATCAACGCCTTCGCCATCTACTCTTCGGAACCTATTAAAGGGAAGCACTGCTTCCTTAACGCTAATGCCACTTGCAACACCATCACCATTTTCCGGGAGTATCCCACTCTTTCGTAGCTCCGAAATCTTAACTCCAGTTGCTATCAGTGCCGCCGCTTTTGCTACCTGTCTGCCCGTTGCCTTACTGACAAATGGAACAGTTCTAGAGGCCCTGGGATTTGCCTCTAAAACATAAAGCTTTGATTCCGAGATGGCGTATTGAATATTGATTAGTCCTAAGACTGCAATACCAGAGGCAAGTTTTTTGGTTGCTTCCCGAATCTCGCCTATCAATTCCTTCGTTATAGATTGAGCTGGAATTACGCAGGCTGAGTCACCAGAGTGAACACCTGCCTCTTCAACATGCTCCATAATTCCTGCCAGGTAGAGCTCATTTCCGTCGAAGAGCGCATCTACATCTATCTCTATTGCATCATCTAAAAACTTATCAATTAAAACTGGATGTTCAGGATTTATCTGAGCCGCTATGGTTATGAACTCTTCTAGTGATGCATCATCATAAACAATTTGCATTCCTCGCCCGCCAAGAACAAATGATGGGCGAACTAGCACGGGATAACCAACTTCGCTTGCAACCTTTAAAGCATCTGAATATGAAAAGCCTGTACCAAACTTTGGAGCTCTCAGTGAGTTCTTTTCTAGCACTTTTCCAAAAGCGCCACGATCCTCAGCTAGGTGAATTGCCTCCGGAGTTGTTCCAAGGATTGGCACCCCTGCGCTCTTTAACTCTGCAGCAATGCCAAGTGGGGTCTGGCCGCCTAATTGCACAATGACTCCGACAATCGGCCCTGCAGCAAGTTCAGCTCGGTAAACCTCAAGAACATCTTCAACAGTTAATGGTTCGAAGTAAAGACGATCTGCGGTGTCATAATCGGTAGAAACTGTCTCTGGATTGCAATTAATCATTATGGTCTCATAGCCCGCCTCTGATAAAGCAAAACAGGCATGAACGCATGAGTAATCAAATTCAATACCTTGACCGATTCGATTCGGACCGCTACCTAGAATCAATATTGCAGGTTTACTTCGAGGCTTTACTTCGCTTTCTAAATCATAGGATGAGTAGTGATAGGGAGTAAAGGCTTCAAACTCACCAGCACAGGTGTCAACTGTTTTATAAACAGGAAACAAAGCTAGTCTCTCTCGTACTTTCAATATCTCTGAAGCGTTAGTGCCGCGAAGTTGGCCAATCTGTTGATCTGAGAAACCCATCTCTTTTGCACTTCTTAGTAGCTCTAGAGTTAGATCGCCTGCCGCTTTAATCTCTGAGGCTTTATTGTTTATCTCAGCAATTTGCGAGAGAAACCAAGGATCAATTGCGCACTTTGCAAAAACTTCTTCGATTGATGCCCCCAGTGCTAGCGCTCTTTGAACTTGAAGCAACCTATCTTGTGTCGGTGTGGCAATTTTCGTCATCAATTCTTCAAGATTTTCTGAAATATCCCATGAAAAAGATGAACCTTTCTTCTCCAAGCTTCGCATCGCTTTTTGAAGTGCTTCGGGAAAAGAGCGACCAAAGGCCATAGCTTCTCCAACGCTCTTCATCGTCGTTGTCAGACGTGTATCAGCTTCAGGGAATTTTTCAAAAGCAAAGCGCGGAATCTTCACCACGATGTAATCAAGAGTTGGTTCAAATGAAGCTGGCGTTTTCTTCGTAATGTCATTTGGTATCTCATTTAGTGAATAGCCAATAGCAAGCTTGGTAGCAATTTTGGCGATCGGGAAACCAGTTGCCTTTGAGGCAAGTGCGCTGCTTCTTGAAACCCTTGGGTTCATTTCAATCACAACTACCCGACCATTGGCTGGATTTATCGCGAACTGAATATTGCAACCACCGGTGGCCACTCCCACCTCGCGAATAATTGCAATGCTTAAGTCTCGTAGATTTTGAAACTCAACATCGGTAAGAGTAAGCGCTGGAGCAACAGTTATTGAATCTCCTGTATGCACTCCCATGGGATCGATATTTTCAATGCTGCAGACAATGACAACATTGTCATGATTATCACGCATAACTTCCAATTCATACTCTTTCCAGCCGATAATTGACTCTTCGAGTAGAACTTCATTAACTGGGCTAAAACGCAAACCAGCACCAGCAATCAACTCTAATTCCTCTTTACTAAAAGCAATTCCGCTTCCAAGTCCCCCCATAGTGAAGGAGGGTCTAACTACGACTGGAAAATTCAGTTCGTTGGCAGCTCTAAAACACTCATCCATACTGTGACAGATAATTGACTTAGCCGATTCTCCACCAATTTTTGCGACGATTGCCCTAAATTCTTCTCGATTCTCACCACGTCTAATGGCTGCCACATCTGCGCCAATTAGCTTTGTCTGGTACTTTTCTAATATTCCATTCTCATGAAGCGTTATTGCAGCATTTAACGCAGTTTGTCCACCAAGAGTTGCCAAGATCGCATCTGGACGCTCCTTAGCAATAACTTGCTCGAGAAAATCCAAAGTAATTGGCTCGATATAGGTGGCATCGGCAAACTCTGGATCAGTCATGATTGTTGCAGGATTCGAATTAACCAGAATTACTCTTATGCCCTCTGCCTTTAGAACGCGACAAGCTTGAGTTCCAGAATAATCAAATTCACATGCCTGGCCGATAACAATGGGGCCGCTACCGATTACCAGAACACTTTTAATCGATTTATCTAGAGGCATGTTTACCTAACATTTCAAAAAATTGATCGAAGAGATAATTGGCATCGTGAGGACCGGCAGCTGCCTCAGGGTGATATTGGACTGAGAAGGCTGGCTTATCGAGAAGTTTTAGTCCTTCAACAACTGAATCATTGAGGCAGATGTGAGTCACCATTCCAGGGCCATAAACTGTTGAAAATATTCCATCTAGTGGAGCTTCAACGGCAAAACCATGATTCTGCGCAGTGATCTCCACCTTATTACTTTCAACGTTTAGCACTGGTTGGTTAATCCCGCGGTGGCCAAATCGAAGCTTATATGTGTCAAAACCTAACGCTCGTCCCAGTATTTGATGTCCAAAACAGATACCAAAAATAGGAAGTGATGCATCAAGGGCAGATCGGACCAGCGCCACAATTGAATTCATCGTTGCTGGATCTCCGGGACCATTGGAAAGAAATAGCCCATCAAAACTACCGGCTCTAACATCTTCAAAAGTTATCGTTGCTGGCATTAAATGCACTTCGATTCCGCGCGCAGCCATATTTCGAGGAGTTGCGGATTTGATTCCAAGATCTATCGCTGCAACTTTAAATTTTCTCTCTCCAACTGCCGGGATAATCTCAACTTTATCCACAGTAACCTCTTCAGCAAGAAATGCTCCAGCCATCTCCGGCGCACTTCTTACCTTAACAACCATCTCTTCTCGCGACAGTTCACTGCCTGAGAAGATGCCAACTCTCATTGCACCGCGCTCTCGCAAATGAAGAGTTAGAGCTCTTGTATCAATTCCTTGAATCCCCACTACTCCATTTGAAATTAAGTCATCTTCTAAACTTCGCTCTGAGCGCCAATTGGAAACTCTTGGCGAAGGATTTCTCACCACAAATCCACTTACCCAAATTTTCCTTGATTCTTCATCTTGCGTATTCATTCCAGTATTGCCAATATGTGGGGCGGTCATGATTACAACCTGGCGGTGATAACTCGGATCCGTCAGTGTTTCTTGATATCCCGTCATTCCAGTTGAGAAAACAGCCTCACCGAAGGTCTCACCCTTGCAAGCCCAAGACTCTCCTTCAAAGATACGGCCATCGTCTAGAACTAGATAAGCCGCCATTTACTTTGAGTTCCTTTCATAAACCAGCGCGCCATTATGGAATGTCTTAGTAATAACCCCCGGCAAGACCATGCCATCAAAGGGTGTGTTTTTGCTCTTAGAAGCAAGCCTTAGTCGTTCTACTTTCCATTTTAAATCTAGATCAACGAGTGTGAAATTAGCTCCGGCACCAAGTGCTATCGATCCGTGGCCCGGATATCGCCCTATCTGCGAGGGAGTCTTTGACATGCGATCAACTAATTGAGTTAGTGTCAAAAGTTTTGTTTCAACCATTGCCAGATATGCGATCGAAAAAGCAGTTTCTAGGCCAACCATTCCAAATGCTGCAGCGCTCCACTCGCAATCTTTTGATTCGTGAGGATGGGGCGCATGATCTGTGGCAATTATGTCAATCGTTCCATCTGCAAGTCCTTCACGGAGTGCTTGTACATCATCTTTAGTTCTTAGCGGAGGATTTACTTTATAGACCGGGTCGTAGCTCTCTGCTAAATCATCGGTTAAAAGAAGATGATGTGGGGTCACTTCAGCAGTTACTTTAATGCCACGTTTTTTCGCAGTTCTTATAATCTCAACTCCACCTGCAGTTGTGACGTGACAGATATGAAGACGAGAATCAACATGCTCTGCAAGGAGAACATCTCGGGCAATGATCGCCTCTTCGGCAACGGCAGGCCAACCTTTTAAACCAAGGCGTGCTGAGATTTCGCCTTCATTCATTTGTGAATCTTGGGTAAGCCTAGGATCTTGTGCGTGCTGAGCAATAATTCCATCAAAAGTCTTTACATACTCAAGCGCTCTTCGCATAACCAGAGCATCAGAGACACAATGTCCGTCATCACTGAAGATTCGAACCGCCGCCTCTGATTGATTCATGGCAGATAGTTCTGCAAGCTGCGTTCCACCTTGACCAACAGTGACCGCTCCGATTGGAAAAACATCACACATTCCATGGTGTTTTCCTAAACGAAAAACCTGTTCAACAACTCCAGCTGTATCAGCAACCGGCAGAGTGTTAGGCATTGCAGATATTGCTGTAAATCCTCCAGTTGCCGCTGCCATTGAACCGGTCAAAACAGTTTCGGCATCTTCCCTTCCTGGCTCTCGCAAGTGAGTGTGAAGGTCCACAAAACCTGGCAAGATCGTTAAACCCTTGGCATCAATTTCTTTAGCGCTACTTGATAGCTCGCCTTCGTTGACGAATACGCCATCAGAAACGAAGTAATCACCTACCCTTCCACTTGAATCTTTAGCTCCTTTTATCCGATAAGAATTCATAAACTCTCCCCACTGCTAGCAAGCTCTTTAAAGGTTGCTCCTCCGAGAAGGAGATAGAGAACTGCCATTCGAACGCTAACACCGTTAGCCACTTGTTCCACGATAACCGAGCGCTGCGAATCAGCAGATTCAGCTGAAATCTCAAGGCCTCTATTCATCGGACCTGGATGCATAACTATTGCCTTATCTTTCATCTGCCTCATCCGCTCTGAGGTAAGACCATATCCTCTTGCATATTCCCTCTCGGTGGGAAAATAAAGATCGTCCATTCGCTCCTTCTGAACTCGAAGCGCCATTACTACATCAAGGGATTTAATCTCATCATCGAGTGAATAGCTGACCCTTACCTGCCAATCAGAGACACCTACAGGAATCAGAGTTGGCGGAGCAATTAAAACTACCTCTGCGCCAAGTTTCTTAAGAAGGAGAACATTACTTCTAGCCACTCTGGAGTGGAGGATATCTCCAATGATTCCCACTCTTACTCCTGATAAATCTCCTTGATTCGACTTTAGATGACGACGAATAGTGAAAGCATCGAGAAGAGCTTGGGTTGGATGTTCATGAGTTCCATCGCCCGCATTAATCACCACTCCCTTCATCCACTCCTGTTTAGCTAACTGATGAGCAGCACCTGATGCGCCATGGCGGATAACGACTGCATCCGCTCCCATTGCTTGAAGAGTAAGGGCAGTATCTTTAAGACTTTCGCCTTTACTAAGACTCGATCCCTTAGCGGCAAAGTTAATTACATCAGCTGATAGACGTTTGGCAGCTGCTTCGAACGAAATTCTGGTTCTAGTTGAGTCTTCAAAGAAGAGGTTGACCACAGTTCTTCCTCGAAGAGTTGGAAATTTCTTCACCGCCCCTTCAGAGAGTCGGGCAAGTTCAGCCGCAGTATCAAGAATCTCTATTGCTTCATCTCTAGTTAAATCTGATATTGAAAGTAAATGTTTCATTGGGTTCTGCCTTCAATTATGACTTCATCAAGTGGGTCAATTTCACTTAAATGCACCCTGACCGATTCTTCCTTTGCTGTTGGAATATTCTTTCCAACAAAATCTGCTCTTATTGGTAGCTCCCTATGGCCACGATCGATTAGAACGGCAAGTTGGACGCTCTTTGGTCGACCCAGTTCATTTAAGGCATCAAGGGCAGCGCGAATCGTTCTACCCGAGTAGAAGACATCATCTATAAGGACAACATCTTTTCCATCAATATTTCCACCTGGAATGCTGGTTGGAAGGAGAGTTCTTGGAGCCTTTAAACGTAGATCATCTCGATACATCGTTATATCGAGTGTGCCGCTTTCTAGTTCAGTGTTTTCTATTTCGGAGATTGCGCTTGCAATACGTCTACTTAAATATGCTCCTCTAGTTGGAATACCGAGGAGAAGAAGATTTTCTGGACCATGATTTTTTTCTAGAATTTCATGAGAAATGCGCCGTAGCGCGCGGGAGATTTCACCGCTATTTAAAATAACGCTCATTACTTCTCCTTCGCCGCCTCACAGGACGGATCGTTAAAGGTTGGCGAATACTAGCATGTCAGGGAAGAGGCCCTGGAAACTGTGGAAAAGACAGAGGGGCTCTCTAGCTATCGGTCTATTTTGACCCAATGACAACTCCGTTAGAGATATCGCAAAGACTTAGGCAAATCAGAAAGCAGCAGAACTTAACTCTCAAACAAGTAGAAATACGCTCAAGGGGTAAATGGAAGGCTGTTGTAATTGGCTCCTATGAGCGGGGTACCAGGTCGCTAAGTATTTCAAAAGCAAAATCCCTCTGCGAATTTTACGGAGTCCCCCTCTCTGTTCTTTTTCAAAGTGAAGGCATTCAGCGGGTGCCACCTTCCGAAGGCGCTCTGCGAATTGATCTAAGAAACTTAAAGAGCAAGATTTCGCAAAATGATCCATTGATTGGCCAGCTCCACAATCTTTTATCTTTTATCGCTAGGAGACGTGATGATTGGAATGGAGAAATCATGACTATCAGATTGCAAGATAATGAGGTTCTAGGGCTTTTAGTCCAAAAGGAGCAGAGCGAGCTTCGGAGAGCTCTTGAAATAAGAGATTTACTCTTTAAAGCACAAGGTCAGGCTTAATCTCCAAAACTTTGCTCAATACTCCGTTTATATACTTACTTGAATCCTCGGTGGAAAAGTTTGTTGCAAGCTCTAGAGCCTCACTGATAGCAACTGCTTCAGGAACTGTTTTAGACCAAAGTAGCTCGAAGATAGAAAGACGTAGGATGTTTCTATCCAGAACTGGCATGCGGTCCATGTCCCAACCTTGAGCATAAGTTGCAATTAGCTCATCAATTTTGCGCTTGTTTAACTCAATTCCATCAATTAATTCTTTTGTAAACTCTCTAGCTTCATAATCCATCTCGGTAATTCTCTTGAATAGTAAATCAGCAGCGCTACTTTTTCGTATATCACCTTCATAAAGCAGATCTAACGCGGCTTTTCTGGCCTTAGAGCGGCTGCTCACTTAATTTGCGCGCCCGAGATAGTCACCGTTGCGGGTATCGACCAAGACAACTTCATCTTGTTTAATAAAGAGAGGAACTTGAATTGTGATGCCTGTTTCAAGAGTGGCCGGTTTAGATCCTGCAGATGAGCGATCTCCCTGTAAGCCTGGTTCGGTGTAGGTAATTTTTAATGGAACATTTGCTGGAAGCTCGACATAGAGCGGATTTCCTTCGTGTACTGCAACTATTGCCTCAGTGTTTTCAAGCATGTAATTTGCAGCATCTCCAACTGTCTCAGCTGAGATGGTCATTTGGTCATAGGTGCTGGAGTCCATGAAAACAAACCCGGCCTGATCTTTATAAAGAAATTGCATGTCTCGCTTTTCAAGAATAGCCACATCAACTTTAACGCCCGCATTAAAGGTCTTCTCAACTACTTTTCCTGAAAGAACATTCTTAAGCTTAGTTCGAACGAATGCTGGACCCTTTCCTGGTTTAACATGCTGAAATTCAACAACGCTCCAGAGCTGACCCTCTAGATCTAGGGTCATTCCATTCTTAAGATCATTAGTGGTAGCCATAGCGGCGAAGATTACCTTTTATGCCTCTATTTAACTAATTTACTCAAGGCAGCAAAGGCCAAACGATATGAATCAAGGCCAAAGCCAGCGATGCTGCCTTGGACAACTCCAGAAATTACCGAGGTGTGGCGAAACTCTTCTCGAGATAACGGATTGCTTAAGTGAACTTCAATGCAAGGTGCTTTTAGCATCACCACTGCGTCACGAATCGCATAAGAATAGTGCGTAAAGGCAGCAGGATTGAAAATTACTGGCGTCTTACTATCAGCAGCTGCATGGAGCCAGCCAATCAACTCTGACTCATCATTACTCTGCTTTATTTCAACATCAAAATTAAACTCTCTAGCTCCTTGACGGCAAATCTGCTCGATATCAGAGTAAGAGATATCTCCGTAATATGATTTTTCACGAAGATCTAGTCGAGAGAGATTAGGCCCGTTGAGCACTATTACTTTTGTCATGCTCATCTATTCTCCAATACTTTCTAGGAAACTCTTCTCTAGCTGCTGATCTGCAATACCTTCAGCTCTTGTTGGTGTTCCCAAAGCGCTCAAAGTAACAAAGCGAATTCTACCCCCACGCACCTTCTTGTCATTGCGCATAATTTCAAGCAGTTCTGGCCATGATTCTTTTGGATATTTGGCATTAAGTCCTAGGGTATCTAGAACCTGCTTTTGCTTATTAAGGTCTTTGGCAGGAAGTCCCGAGAATTCAAACGATAGTTGAGCCGCAAATCGCAGTCCTAGAGCTATCGCTTCACCATGTCGAAGAGAGTATTTCGAATGCTTCTCTATCGCATGGCCTAAAGTGTGGCCATAATTCAAAACCTCGCGAAGGCTTGATTCCCTAAAGTCATCACTGACAATTTTTGCTTTAACTGCGATAGATCTATAAATGAGCTCCGCTAAATTCTTTCTCCAATTTTCGTCTATTAAACCAAGTATCTCGGTATCATCAATAAAGCCACATTTAGCAACTTCTGCCATTCCTGCCTTGAGATCACGTTCAGAAAGCGACTTAAGGAAAGTCTGATCAATTAAAACAGCACTTGGTGAGTGAAAGGCCCCAATAAGATTCTTTCCTGCATCAAGATTTAACCCAGTTTTTCCTCCAATAGCTGCATCAACCATTCCGGCAAGTGAAGTGGGGATGGCGATCCAATCAACACCGCGTAGATATGAGGCGGCTACAAAACCTGCTAAATCAGTGGTCGCTCCTCCTCCTACACCGACAATAAGGCAGTTTCTATCAAGTTTGGCAGCAGCGATCTTTTCAATTACCTGGTTAAAGGACTGAATACTTTTCTGCCCCTCCCCATCCTCAACTTCAATCAATAGATACTGCGAAGGAAAAGCGGCCCCAAAGCTGGCTGCTATAGATTTAGGAGTAACAAGAACTACGTCTCGGTTTTGGGATAGTGAAGACAGATCTCTCCATACATCCTCTGTAAAGCTAATCTCGTAGCGCTTTTCAGCATTAACAGTTATCGGTTTCATAGCGCCAACTCTTTTACTATCTCTTCAACAACTTCAACAGGCTTCTTGTTGTCAGTTGAAACTCTCGCCTTGGCAAGTGCCTCATAGGTCGAACGTCGCTTTTCCATCAAAGCAATCCACTGCTGTCTGGGATTTCCAAGAAGTAAAGGGCGATCTCGATTGAACCCAACTCTTGGCGCTGCGTTAGAGATTGAAACATCAAGAAAAACAACATTTGCCATTGGCAATAACCTCTTGGAAACTTCAAGATCCATAACCGAGCCTCCGCCGAGTGCGATCACGCCATCTTGGTTCTCAATCAAATCTATTACTGCAGCTCTCTCCATTTCCCTGAATGCTGGTTCCCCATCAGTTATGAAGATCTCGGGAATACTCTTTCCACTTTTCTCTTCAACTACTTTGTCGCTATCAAGAAAGTTCAATGAAAGTTTCTTAGCAAGAGCCTTTCCTACTGAGGTCTTTCCAGCTCCTGGTGGTCCGATGAGAATAATCGGTGGCACGCCTTATTTCACTCTCATAGAAGAAAGAAAGCTTTCTAGGTTTCTTTTGCTCTCACCGAGAGAATCTCCACCGAATTTTTCAAGCATCGCTTCAGCTAAAACCAGAGCTACCATAGCCTCAGCAACAATGCCCGCGGCTGGAACAGCGCATACATCTGATCTTTGATTTATTGCTTTAGCCGCTTGGCCGTTTGTGATATCGATCGTATCTAAAGCCTTAGGAACCGTTGAGATTGGTTTCATTGCTGCGCGAACCCTTAAAACTTCTCCAGTACTCATTCCGCCCTCTGTGCCGCCGGATCTGGAAGTTCTTCGGCGAATATTTCCTTGACTATCTCTCTCTATTTCATCATGGGCGCTACTGCCACGTTTTTTCGCAGTAGTAAATCCATCACCAAGTTCTACACCCTTAATTGCTTGAATACCCATCAGAGCTCCCGCAAGACGAGAGTCAAGTCTTCTATCCCAGTGAACATGGGAGCCAAGCCCTGGCGGTAGGCCGTAAACCAAAACTTCTACAACCCCACCTAAAGTGTCGCCATTTTTATGAGCATCATTGATTTCTTCAACCATTTTGGCGCTAACATCTTTGAATCCACATCGAACTTCATCGCTATCTATTCTCTCGCGATCTTGTGGCTCAGGCAGCAAGTAATCATCGGCAACACTAACTGCTCCAATTGATACAACATGACTAAATACCTCTATGCCGCCAACCTGCTTAAGAAATCTCCGTGCAACAGCGCCGAGTGCTACCCGAGCCGCTGTCTCTCTTGCTGACGCTCGTTCCAAGACTGGTCTTGCGTCATCAAAATCATATTTTTGAATGCCAACTAAATCAGCATGTCCGGGTCTCGGTCTTGTGAGTGGAGCATTTCTTCCCAATGATTCAATCTCTGATTCAGCTACAGGATCTGCGCTCATAACTTTTTCCCACTTGGGCCACTCTGAGTTTGCTATTTGAATCGCGATCGGGCCGCCTTGGGTTAAGCCATGACGGACTCCCCCAAGGATTGTCACTTTATCTGCCTCGAAGTTCTGTCTTGCTCCCCTGCCAAAACCAAGTCTGCGTCTACGAAGATCCTCGTCAATATCTGCTGTTGTGACTGAAACAGATGCGGGCATTCCCTCCAAGATTCCAACCAAAGCTGGTCCATGGGATTCTCCAGCGGTTAACCATCTCATTGCTCAATTATCGCAGATTACTTCGCAAATCTGCGCCCTATTTTTCATGCGCGCTCAACTAGTGATTACATAGCAAAAGAGCCCAAAGAAGAGATAGGGAGCAAAAGCAACACGCATCTCCTTAAGTCGCTCCGGTTTTAGAAGATGAGGAATTAATGAAATTGAGCAGGAGACCCAGCTGATGGCGTTACACCAGATCAATTCATATACGCCTCCATCAAAAGCGGAAACATAACAACCGATCAGAAGCGAGAGTCGAATATCACCACGACCGATAGCCTGCGGTGATATCAGTTTTAAGAGCAGATACAGGCATAAATTTATTGCTGAGAGTAAAAATGCATCAAATATTGAATTATCAATAAATGGAAAAAGAGTAAGTAAAGCTAAATGCGTAGTCCTTTTTGATATCAGATGACTCTGATAATCTCTCCAGGAAATTGCAATTCCGAAGAAGGTCAGGTGTATGAAGAGCACACGAAAACTTTAATTCTAAAGAAAAAAGCTAAACAGCCTTATCCACAATCAGGGCTATCGAGCACTCTCTAATTGGAGAAGCAGTTTTTTATATAGCCAGGTTTTATCAAAGTCGATTTGAGTCATAAGCGATATCTGATAAACAGCCTGAGCGGCAAGTAATTGCAAACCTGAAACCAATAAGCCCTTGGCGTCCAATTGTTGTTTAGTTAGCCCTGGCGGCCATGGCGAATAGGTCGCATCTAGAAGTATTTTTGGAGAGCTAAATTCTTTAATCATCGTTAGAACTTGGTCTGATGGAATGGTGTTGATAACTAAATCACTCTTCCAAGCTCGAGCACATTTATCCCAATCGTAGATTTCAATTTGAGAACTCATAGCGGCTGCACTAAGCGAGGCATCTCTACTTGTACTTCTTCTATAGATCTCTATCTTCACATCTCTATCACTAAGCGATGCGATGGCCGCTCGTGCCGTCCCTCCTGCTCCAAGTATTGATACCGTCGAGAATGACAAGTCTTTGAGTAGGAATTCAAATCCCTCAACATCAGTTGAGGATACTTTCCAGCTTTGCCCATCCATGTATATGGTATTTGCTGAATTTATCGATTTTGCTCGGGCGTCGACTTGGAGAGCTGGTGTTGATAATTGAGCCAGTTCCTCTTTTAGAGGCATTGTCAAGGAAAAGCCCAACACTTCACCACTTGCAAGCTCCCTTGCTAAAAAATCACTAAGTTCCCCACTTTTAACCTCTATGGCTTCATAAATTGCAGGGTATTCAAGAAGCGAATAGGCATGATTATGAATCAAAGGAGATAAGGAGTGCGAAATGGGAGATCCAAGAACTGCTGCGCGCTTTATCATTCGAATAAACCAGCCTTGAAGTTTCTCTTATATTCATTCTTCCAACCAAGGAACTGGTCATAAGAGTTAGTAAATCGAGTATCGAAAGGCTTTACAGTTACAAAGTAAAGCCAGTTTCCTGCTTCAGGGTTTAAAGCTGCGTCAATTGCTGCCTTAGTTGGACTTCCTATCGGCCCAGGTGGCAAACCTGGATATATAAATGTGTTGTAGCGATTCTTAACCTTTATGTCGTTGAGTGATACTCGTATCTCGCCACGTCGACCTAAGGCATAGTGCACTGTTGAGTCAAACTGCAACGGCATGCGTTTTTCTAATCGATTATAAATAACCCGAGAAACTTTACCAAAAACATCTGGCGTTGCCTCTGTTTGCACAAGAGATGCGATCACCATCACTTCAAAAGGTGTGAGCTCTCTTTCGTTTTTCCAGTTGAGATCTTTGGTTGCAGAGCTAAACCTATTAAGCATAGCCGAGACTATTTCATCTGCACCTACACTCTTGTTGAAAGAATACTGAGCAGGATAGAGAAAGCCCTCGATGTTTTTAGTCTTAAAGATCTCAGGTGGGGAAAATACCTTTATGCTCTTTTCAAGTTCTGTTTTTGAAATTCCGAATTTGATAATACTCTCTGATATCTCAGACAAACGCTGCCCATCTCTGACAACTATTAGATTTGGAATACGAGATGGATCTAAGAGCTGCTCCAAAGCAGTTTTTGCGGGAATTAGGGTTTCAATTCGATGTTCGCCAGGTGCTATGCGCTGTGATCTAGGATCGGCGACCGCTACCCTAAAAAATGCGGTAGAAGACTTAACAACAGAGAGCTTTTCAAGTTTTTTGCCAATTTCAGATCCACTCTCGCCAGATAAAATCTCAACAATAACTTCTTCGCCAGCAGATCCAGCCTCAAAATCAGGAGCACTTTGAGGAGCCGAATTAAGTTCACGGAGCGATAATGTGAAGAGCACGATGAAAATCCCTGCAGTCGCTAACCGTAGTAGTGGACTACTCTCAAGTGATTGCTTTATAAAAGCTGGCCTAAACTTCATGGCCAGCAGCTTCCCCACTTAAGCGTTCAACTTCCAGAGCAAATTCTAGAATTTTCACAGCGGCCAATTGATCAATGCTCTCCCTACTGCTTTTGAGCCCAGCATTCTTTAACTCGCCAACAGCAGAGCTTGTCGTAAGTCTTTCATCTAGAAGTCGAATTTGAACTTCTTGCGGTAGATACTGTTTAAGTAGACCCGCAAATGCTCTCGCCTTCTCACTTGATGCGCTCTCTTTTCCGGAGAGATGAAGCGGAAGACCGATGTAGACCAACATAGCATCGCTTTCAGTAACAATATCCTTGATTACAGAATAGACATTTTCTGTTGATTCGCTATTGTCGAGAGTAACCACTGGGGATGCAATCAATCGAGAGGTGTCAGATTTTGCAATCCCAATTCGCTTCTCACCGTAATCAATAGCAAGTCTTGCGCCTTGGATCATCACAAACGTTAGATACTCGAGAGCGCGGCTTTGATGGCCTTAAGAGCTTCATCTATCTTGCCAAAATCACTTCCGCCACCTTGAGCAAAATCATCTTTTCCGCCACCGCCACCACCAAGAATTCCGGAGGCTATCTTTACCAAGGCTCCAGCCTTTGCACCTGCGCTGCGAGCAATTTCATCGACTGCAACTACTAGCGTTACTTTTTCATCACCGCTACTAAGGAGTGCTACAACTGCGCCCTTGAGGCGATTTCTTAGATCTAGTGCAACAGTTCTCAAATCATCCCCTGACAGTCCTTTACCCATATCTGCAGTAATAAGTTTAAATTGACCGATATCTTCAGCGTTTTTTATAAGCGCAGCTGAATCACTTAGGGCCTTAGCTGTTCTGATAGATCCAATTTCTTTTTCGGCTTCTTTTAATCGAGCAAGCAGAGAGGAGATTCTCTCTGGAAGCTCTTCAGGACGTGTTGCCTTAATGATTTCAAGAAGAGAATTAATCAAAATGTGTTCCCGACTCAAGAAGGAGTAGGCATCGGCTCCAACTAAAGCCTCGACGCGTCTTACCCCTGCTCCAATGGAAGACTCGCCAAGAAGTTTTACTATTCCAAGCTCTCCACTTCTTGAAACATGGGTTCCGCCGCATAGCTCTTTGGCCCAATCGCCAACGCTAATTACCCGAACTCGCTCGCCATACTTTTCTCCAAAGAGCGCCATTGCGCCAATTTTCTTTGCCTCTGCTTGCGACATCTCTTCAGCGCTGACCAGCAAGTTCTCAAGAAGAAGAGAATTTACTCGAGCCTCGACATCGCTAAGGACTCCTGTTGAAACTGCGCCGCTAGATGGGAAATCAAAACGAAAACGACCAGGCGCATTCTCCGATCCAGCTTGAGTGGCAGTCTCTCCCAAAATTTCCCGAAATGCCTTATGAACCATATGAGTGGCGGTGTGAGCTCTTGAAATTGCTTTACGACGATCGCTATCTATCTTGGCCAGAACAGATTCACCAATTTCCAAGTGGCCAGAAAGTACTCGACCGCGATGGATAAATACACCTGGAATTGGCGCCTGAACATCTTCAATTTCAATGACAGAACCATCACTTGTTGTGATCACTCCAGAGTCTGCTAGCTGTCCGCCACCTTCTGCATAAAACGGTGTTCTATCAAGCACGATTTCGACATCATCACCAGCTGATGCACTCTTAACTCCCGCGCCATCAAGCAGGAATCCAACAATTTTTGCTTCGCTTTCTTGGCTCTCATAGCCGACAAATTCCAACGTTCCAGCGCTCTCAGCAATCTTGCGATACTCAGTGACATCGGTGTGCCCACTCTTTTTTGATTTTGCATCTGCTTTAGCTCTCTCGCGTTGTTGTTTCATCAATCGCGTAAAGCCTTCGGCATCGATACTCAAGCCTTCTTCATTTGCCATTTCAAGAGTTAAATCAAAAGGGAACCCATAAGTATCATGAAGTTGAAATACATCCTCGCCAGAGAGAACCTTTGTGCCACTTTTTTTCAAGGAAGCACTTCTCTGGTCAAAAATTAAAGTTCCGCTCTTTAAAGTCTGCAGGAAACTCTCTTCTTCAGCTTCGGCCACCTTCAAAATTCGGACGCTATCGCTTTGCAATTCTGGGTATTGCGGACCCATCGCTTCAATAGAGGCTTTAACAAGTTCGCTCATATTGCGATCATCAGCGCCTAGCAACTTCATATTCCTAGTTGTGCGGCGCATCATTCTTCTCAAGACATATCCACGACCTTCATTGCCTGGAGTAACTCCATCGCCAATTAGCATTGTCGCCGTTCTTGCATGATCAGCAATTACACGAAGTGATACATCACTGGATGTGGCTTTGCCATAAGAAACTCCGCTTAGATCACTGGCGCGATTAAGAATGTGTTGAGTTGTATCTATCTCGTAGATATTTTCAACACCCTGCAATAAAGCGGCAGTACGTTCAAGGCCTAAGCCAGTATCTATATTTTTGGCAGGAAGTTCGCCAAGAATGGGGAAACTCTCTTTTCCTCCACCTTCTCCTCTTATATTTTGCATAAAAACTAGATTCCAGATCTCTAGATAGCGATCCTCATCAGCGATTGGACCACCTTCTTTGCCGTAGGCAGCTCCACGATCGAAATAAATTTCAGAGCAAGGCCCGCAAGGACCAGGCACGCCCATTGACCAGAAATTATCTGCCATCCCACGTCTTTGGATCCGCTCTTTTGGGATCCCAATCTTCTTATGCCAAATATCCGCCGCTTCATCATCATCTAGATAAACCGTTACCCACAATCTATCTTCGGCAAATCCATATCCACCATCACTTACAGGTTTAGTTAATAGCTCCCATGCAAGGGTGATAGCACCTTCCTTGAAGTAATCGCCAAAGGAAAAATTGCCACACATTTGAAAAAAAGATGCATGACGGGTTGTTTTGCCAACTTCTTCAATATCCAGAGTTCTTACACACTTCTGCACCGAGGTGGCACGCTTATATGGCGGAGATATCTCTCCTAGAAAGTACGGTTTAAAGGGAACCATTCCAGCATTAACTAGAAGAAGATTTGGATCATCTGCAATCAGGGAAGCTGAAGGAACAACAGTATGTTTAATGCCTGGGCTATTTGCTGACTCAAAGAATTTTAGCCAGCGAGAACGAATTTCCGCTGAATTCACGAGGAGTTAGAACTCCTCGTCGTCAACGTACTTGCTGTTTTTTGCCTTCTTACTCTTCTTTCCTTTTTTCTTCTTACGAAGTTGAGCAGCCGTTAGCACAGCACCTGCTGCCTTCATCGCCATTTGATTCTTATCAAGAAAACCTGAAGCGCTCTCTGAGACTTTAGAGCTGAACTCCTCCATCGTCTTAGTCACTTTATTGATGCTCTGCAGCGGTCCATTAACAAGCTCTACAGTAGTTGTGACTTCATTGAGCAGGGGCGCTGTCTCCTTAGCAATATCTCGAACTGCTCCACCGACCTCATCGATAGCTCTTCCCAGTCGAATGACGGCGTAGGCGATAGCGATACCGATAATTAATAGAGCGCTAGCTGCGATTATTGCTGCAATTCCACCTGCGGACATAGCGTTAGCCTACTAAAGATTTCTCGCCTTATTCTGGCTTGAAATCCACTCCGCTCTCTCGTCTTTGTGCCGTAGTAATCGGAGTTGGAGCGCCAGTTAGTGGATCTGCCCCGCTTGCTGTCTTTGGAAAGGCAATAACTTCGCGAATTGACTCAGCACCAGCAAGTAGAGCACATAGTCGATCTAGGCCAAGGGCAATTCCGCCGTGTGGCGGAGGACCGTAGTTGAAGGCTTCAAGTAGGAAGCCAAATTTAGATTCAGCTTCTTGTTTAGTTAATCCAATAACATCAAATACAGCTTGTTGAATTTCGCGCTTATGGATACGGATGGAACCGCCGCCAATTTCATTTCCATTCAAAACGATGTCATAGGCATAAGCAAGTGCTGATTTGGGGTCATCTTTAAAACTCTTCTCATATTCTGGCTTTGGCCCAGTAAACGGATGATGGACCGCTGTCCATCCCCCAGAATCAGTTGCTTCAAACATCGGTGCATCAACAACCCAGAGGAACTTCCATTGATCTTCTGCTATCAGATTACATCTCTGACCTATTTCTAAACGAACTGCTCCAAGAAGTTGAAGCGATGAAGAGCGATCACCTGCAGCAAAGAAAATAGCATCGCCATTTTTCGCTCCGACAAAGGAGGCAATCTCCTTGCTCTCCTTCTCCGAAAGATTCTTAGCAACTGGGCCACCAAGGCTGCCATCTTCGCCAACAAGAATATATGCCAAACCTTTGGCGCCTCTAGCCTTAGCCCAATCTTGCCAAGCATCTAACTCACGCCTAGGTGATGTAGCTCCTTTGGGCATGACAACAGCGCCAACGAACTCTGCCTGGAATACTCTAAAGCTTGTCTCTTTAAAGAATTCAGTTACATCAACTAACTCATTTTCAAAACGTAAATCAGGTTTATCTGAGCCAAACCTTCTAAGCGCTTCGTGATAAGTCATATGAGCAATTGGTAGAGCAATATCGATATCTAAAGTTCTCTTAAATACTTCCTTCAATATCTTTTCCGCAATAGCAATAACATCGCTTTGATCAACAAAAGACATCTCAATATCTAATTGCGTAAATTCTGGTTGTCTATCAGCTCTAAAGTCCTCATCTCTGAAGCAGCGCGCAATTTGGTAATAACGTTCCATCCCAGCAACCATAAGTAGTTGTTTAAATAACTGCGGTGATTGCGGAAGGGCATACCAAGACCCAGGCTGCAAGCGAACTGGAACCAAGAAATCTCTTGCACCCTCTGGCGTTGAGCGAGTTAGATTTGGAGTTTCAATATCTAAAAAGCCCTCACTATCCATTACAGATCTTATGATTGAGGTGACTTTTGAACGAAGGCGCAGCGCGCTACTTGGTCCCTCGCGCCTTAAATCCAAATAGCGGTATTTAAGCCTTACCTCTTCGCTGACGTTTACTACTTCGCCGCTATCGACAGGAAATGGCAGCGCAGCTGATTCGCTTAAAACCTCAAGGCGCTCGCAATTAACTTCAATCTCGCCCGTAGGAAGTGATAAATTTTCGTTTCCACTTGGACGCTTAGTAACGACTCCATCGATTAAAACGCACCATTCAGCTCTAAGAGCAGCAGCCACCTTCTCATCAGAGATAACTACTTGCACACTTCCCGAGTAGTCGCGCAGGTCAATAAATGCCACGCCGCCATGATCGCGACGCCTTGCAACCCAACCAGCAAGTTTTACGCGGCTGCCGATATCACTTGATCGAAGGGTTCCAGCGCTATGGGAGCGAAGCAATTAAAAAACCTACTCTCTATTCCTGTTAAAGCCCAGATGACTTCTCGGCCAATGTCTTAGCAAGAGAGGTAAGCCTAACCGAAGTCTGCTCTCCATTGCTCATCTGTTTTAGCTCAACTGACCCTGATTGCAATTCGCTATCGCCAAGAACTATTGCAAAGCGCGCTCCAGATTTATCAGCTGCTTTCATCGCACCCTTTAGAGAGCGATCTCCAAAGTTCTGCTCTACAACAAAGCCCTCTTTTCTAAGTGAATCAACGAGAGTAAAGCACTTTGAGCGAGCCTCATCACCTAGAGCAATCACATAGAGGTCGATATATTTCAATTCTCCAGGCAGCAGTTGTCCACTCTTTGCCTCTGCTTCAAGGGCTAGAAGGATTCGATCAATTCCTAATCCAAAACCAATTCCTGAAAGCTTAGATCCCCCAAGAAGCTCCATAAGACCGTCATAGCGCCCGCCGCCGCCAATACCAGATTGCGCGCCTAGTCCATTGTGAACAAACTCGAAGGTTGTGCCGGTGTAGTAATCAAGACCCCTAACCATTCTTGGATTTACTACATAACTAATTTCCAAAGAATCAAGAGCCGCTTTCACTTCTTCGAAGTTCTCTCTACTTTCGCTATTTAAATAATCTAGAAGCAGAGGAGCTTTACTCATGGATGCTCTAATTTCTTCACGCTTATCATCAAAGAGGCGCAGCGGATTCTTAAGAGCTCTTGTGCGCGTTTCTTCATCAAGATTTAGCCCAGCAATAAATGTATCTAGATCCTTTCGATGAGCCGCCCTACTCTCACTATCGCCAAGTGAAGTTATCTGCAGTTCAAAATCTCTAAGTCCTAGTTTTCTGTAACCTTGATAAGCAATCGAGATTACCTCTGCATCGAGATATGGATCATTGCTACCAATAGCCTCAATTCCAAATTGATAAAACTGGCGATAGCGACCAGCTTGAGGCCTCTCAGCTCTAAAAAAGGGCCCTTGATAAAAGAGTTTCACTGGCAGGCTGCCACGATCTAATCCATGTTCAATCACAGCTCTTATTACTCCAGCTGTTCCCTCAGGGCGAAGAGTTAGTGAGCGACCGCCACGATCTTCAAAGGTATACATCTCTTTTGTAACTACATCTGTTGAAGCGCCAACTCCTCGAGTAAATAACTCGGTATCTTCAAATATTGGTAGCTCAATTAACTCATATCCGGCAGCAAGTGCTGGAACTTTTAGCGTTTGAATAATCCGATCAAAAACATTTGATTTTGGCGGCAGATACTCAGAGACGCCCTTAGGGGCTGCAAACTTTTGACTCATGCCAATCTCCCTTGAGTTGCCGCTATTAGGTATTGATTGCTCTTCAATTCCTCTTCCATCCTGCTCTCATCTCCATGTCCGGTAAGAACTCGAAGATGAGGTGGCAAGGTCGCTATTTTCTCACGAAGAGTTATCTCCATGTCGCTCATTGAGCCACGTGGCAGATCAGTTCTGCCAATTCCACCTTTAAAGAGCACATCTCCACTGATTAATAGCTCATCATCGACTATGGCCAAAGTAGAACCTGGGGTATGTCCTGGCGCATGCCTAAAGGAGAAATTCATTCCCCCAAGTTTTGACTCACTATCAGAATCTATTGACCAGGTTCGCTCTGGTTCTTGAAAATTAATTTCCTCTCCCGCAAGCTTTCCAAGTTCGCTTAAGAGAGCTTGGGATTGCGGTCCCATTGCGCGCTCTGGATTACTCAATAGGTCCCTATCAGCTTTGTGAATATAGGTATCACTTTCAATAAAGTCTTTGGCAAGAGAGTAGAGAGAAAATGTGTGATCAAGATGGCCATGGGTAATAAATATTGCTCCCACAACTAGATTATGTTCTACCAGCTTTGCTTTAATTTCTTTCATAAGATTCGGAATGGCAATTCCGGGATCGATAACGACGCAGTGTGAATTTCTTGCTGGAGCTATGATCCAACAATTTGTAGCGTAGTAAGGCGCAACTACTCGATCCACTAAGAGGCTCACCTGGGCATTCTTCCAACCCCGGCGCCCACTTCCGCTCAAAAGAGCCCTACGTGAGCGACTTTTTTACAGATTCGCCCTATGGCGGTAGCGTTTGGCCCTTACCAACCGCTGAACCCATAACGCCAGAGTGAAAAACTCCAGGCGCGCAACGTTCGAGAAAGTAGGACCTAATGGATGCTCTAGATAATCAAGTTCTACCTAACTCAGCTGCTGCAGCGCTAATCGGTGATCCTTCAAAATTTGGTCGCGTTGATGAAAATGGAATGGTTTATGTTCGAACCAATGATGGCGAAAAAGTAGTTGGTTCATATCCTGGAAAATCTGCTGAAGAGGCACTTGCCTACTTCGTCCGTAAATTTGAACTTGTCGCATCAGAAGTTGCTCTACTTGCCGCAAGAATCATCAGCGGCGCTATGGTTCCTCAAGATGCAAATGAGGCGGTTAAGAAGTTAAGAAATCAAATTGAACATCTAAATGGCGTTGGAAACCTTGAAGCGCTAAAAAGCTCACTCGAGCAGATTCCACCGCTAATTGATGAACACCGTCCAGCTTACGAGGCCAAAAAAGCAGCAGAGGCAGAGGCAAAAGCTGAAAAGCGCGCAGCAACCATCGCCGCAAAAGAAGCTTTAGTTCTCGAAGCCGAAGGTCTAATCGATTCAACTAGTTGGAAAGTTACTGGTGAGCGCCTTAAAGTCCTACTAGATGAGTGGAAGAAAGCTCCTCGCCTTGATAAAAAGACAGATTCAGAGTTATGGAAGCGCTTCTCATCTGCGCGAAATAAGTTTGATAAGCGTCGCAGAGTTCATTTTGCAGGCCTTAGCGCTCAGCAGAGCCAGGTTAAGGATGCTAAGGAAAAGATTGTTGTAGAGGCCGAGTCTCTTGCAACATCTACTGATTGGGTAGCAACTGCTCGACGCTATAAAACTCTGATGGATCAATGGAAGGCAAGCGGTCGAGGAAAAAAGAGCGATGATGACAAGCTCTGGACCAGATTTAAATCTGCCCAAGATACTTTCTTCACGGCAAAGAACGCTGATCTGGAAAAGCGCGGAGAATCAATGGCTGCAAACCTTGAGAAGCGCGAGGCAATTGTTGCTGAAATGGAAGCACTTCTGCCGATTACAAATCTTGATGATGTAAGACGAAAATTCCGCGATCTTCGCCAGAAGCTTTCAAAAATTGGCATGATCGATCGCAAGAAACGATCCGTTTTGGATAAACGCGTTGATAGCGTAGAGATGACTATTAAAGAGGCTGAACAAGAGCAGTGGCGTCGTAGCGATCCAACTGCAATTGCAAGAGCTAACGATGTCGTTACTCAGTTAACAAATGCCGTTGCCGAATATGAAGCCAAAGCTGCTAAAGCCCAAGCTAATGGAGATTCTAAGAAGGCTGCAGATCTACTTGAGGCAGCTGCTGCCAGACGTATGTGGCTTAGCGAAGCCCAAAAAGGTCTGGCTGACTTTCAATCTTAATTGTTGGTAATTCGATAAACATCGTAGACGCCTTCAATTTTCTTTACTGAAGCCAGCACCGCCTCAAGGTGTGAGGCATCTGCCATCTCAAAGGTGAAGCGTGAGAAAGCTACTTGATCTTTAGTGGTATTCACGGCCGCATGAACGATATTTATCTCCTGATCAGATAGAGCGCGGGTAATGTCAGAGAGCAACCTTGCGCGATCTAGGGCTTCAATCTGAATATTAACTAAGAAGACAGATTTGGCTCCCTCGTCCCATTTAACTGCAGTAATGCGATCGCCTTGATGAAATTTCAAATCCGCTACATTTACGCAATCGCTTCTATGAACCGATACACCATTGCCGCGAGTAATGAATCCAGTTATGGAATCACCTGGCACTGGGGTGCAGCATCTTGCAAGTTTCACCAATACATCATCAACGCCTTCAACGATAATGCCAGAAGCGCTTCTTCTATTAATGCGACTTGGTGATGCAGTAGTTATATTTTCATCAATTGGGCTGTCATATGTTTCAGCTAAACCAAGTGATGATTCGAGCCTTTCGATCACATGATTTGCTGAGATATGGCCATCGCCAACCGCGGCATATAGCGCCTCTATATCTGGGTAATTAAGATCGTGAGCTAATTGAAGCAAACTATGTCCGCCAAGAATCTTTTGTAGCGGTAGCCCTGCTTTTCGCATCTGCCTTGCAATTGATTCTCTTCCTGCATCAATTGCCTCTTCACGTCGCTCCTTAGAAAACCAGGCCTTAATCTTGGAGCGAGCTCTAGATGACTTAACAAAATTTAGCCAATCTCTACTAGGCGAGGCAGTTTCGGCTTTATTTGTTAAAACTTCAACGACATCTCCATTTACTAGAGGCATCTCCAGGGATACCAACTTGCCATTAACTTTTGCTCCTATGCATCGATTTCCAACATCGGTATGAACTGCGTAGGCAAAGTCCACCGCTGTTGCACCAAGTGGAAGCGCGATAACGCTTCCTTTTGGCGTAAAGACAAACGTCTCAGGAGTTCTAAGATCAAATCGGAGAGCATCTAGAAACTCGGTGACATCCGAGGTTTCCTGCTGCCATTCATGAAGCTGCTTCAACCAGAGCATATCTGGCGAATCTGATGATCTTGAGGAGCCAGATAATTTGTATTTCCAGTGGGCCGCAATTCCATACTCTGCCCTTGAGTGCATATCGTGAGTTCTGATCTGAATTTCAACGGCTTTTCCATTAGGCCCAATTACTGTGGTGTGAAGTGATTGATAGAGATTGAACTTAGGCATTGCAATGTAATCTTTAAATCTTCCAGGAACCGGGCTCCATCTTGCATGAATCGCTCCAAGAACGGCGTAGCAATCTCGCACATCATCAACTAACACTCTTATTCCGACTAAATCATAAATATCATTAAATTCTCGTCCTCTGATAACCATCTTTTGATAGACGCTATAAAGATGTTTATGTCGCCCGGTTACCTTTGCAGCAATGGATTCCGATGCTAAATCTTGCTCCACTAAAGCAATAACTTCATTAGTTAGCTTTGCCCGAGAGGGGTTTCGCTCTTGGACTAAGCGTTCAATCTCTTCAAATTTCTTAGGCTCAATATATTTAAAAGAGAGATCCTCTAACTCCCATTTAACTGCGTTCATTCCCAGGCGATGGGCTAGCGGAGCATAGATATCAAGAGTCTCCTTTGCCTTTCGCTCTGCTGATTCTGGCTCCACATATTGCCAAGTTCTAGCATTATGTAGGCGGTCAGCCAATTTAATAACTAGAACGCGAATATCCTTAGCCATTGCTACAACCATCTTGCGAACTGTCTCTGCCTCTGCAGTTGGGCCATAGGTCAGGCGATCTAACTTTGTTACACCATCAACAAGTGAGGCAACCTCAGGACCAAAATCTTTGCGAAGTGATTCTTGAGAATAACTCGTATCTTCCACCGTGTCATGAAGTAGAGCTGCTGCAATGCTATTTGCATCAAGACCAAAATCAAGAAGGATCTCAGCAACTGCAACCGGATGAGTTATATATGGATCACCGCTTTTTCTTAACTGACCTTTATGCGCCCGCTCTGCAACTTCAAAGGCGCGCTCAACAACTGAAGTGTCGCTACCTTCTTGGCTTTCCCTGAGGCGATTAACCACCGGGGTAATTAGGGCGTTCATGGGGATAGGTTACTTCTCCCCTATTTGTTGCGCTTCTTCTTTCCTTTGCGATTGGAAAGTAGTGGGCTTGCAGTACTCCCGCCCCTTGCAGCAACACGAACACTTAGAGCCTTCATTGCTGGCTCACGCTCACGAAGAGAGGCCAACACTGGAGGAGCAATGAAAATAGATGAATAAGTTCCAGCAATTAGACCAATAAAGAGAGCGAGCGCTAAATCCTTAAGAGTTCCAGCGCCTAGAAGCCCTGCTCCGACAAAGAGAATTGCTGCAACTGGAAGGAGAGCAATCAGTGAGGTGTTAAGGGAGCGAACAAATGTCTGATTAACGGCAAGATTTGTTGCATCAGAGTAGGTAGATTTTCCAGTGCTGGTAATTCCCTTTGTGTTCTCTCGAATTTTATCGAAGACCACAACGGTGTCATATAGGGAGTAACCAAGAATTGTTAAGAATCCGATAACAGTGGCCGGAGTCACCTCAAAGCCAATAAATGCATAGAGGCCAACAGTGATAAATACATCGTGAATCAACGCCACAACAGCTGCCACTGCCATCTTTGGCTCGAAGGTAAGAGCTAGATAAATCATGATACAAATTAAGAATGCGATAAGACCCTGTAGTGCTTTTTTAGAAATTTCCTCACCCCATGAAGGGCCAACATTTTGTGTATCGATTGACTCGACAGATACCCCAAACTCAGCTGCTAAAGCATCCTGAATTGCATTTGACTGAGCAGCATCTAATACACCGGTTTGGATACGAATTTTTTCCTCGCCTAGAGTTTGAACAATTGCATTATCGCTATAGCCAGCAGCAGATACTGCTTCTCTTGCTTGCTCAACGGTTCCAGTTGAGGTTGAAACAACAAAGGCTGATCCGCCCTCAAATTCAATTCCAAAACGCAAGCCTTGCGCCCCTAGTGCAAAAACTGAAAGCGCAATAAATACAGCGCTAACCGCATACCATTTCTTTCGTGCGCGGATAACATTCATTGATGTCTCTCCGCGATAGAGCCTTCCGCCAAGACCAGTTAATTTCATGGTTTACGCTCCCTTGCTCTCTAGAGTTGGGGTCACCACTCCGATACTGCGCGGCGAAACACCGGAGTACCTGCCTCCGGTTTGAAAGTACTTATTCTTTGCAAGTAGCGTTACAAGCGGCTTGGTGAATAAGAAGATAACTACCAAGTCAACAAGAGTTGTTAACCCAAGAGTGAATGCAAAACCGCGAACGCTACCAACCGAGACGATATAGAGAATTACCGCTGAAATAATTGATACTAGATCTGCAACGATGATTGTTCGACGAGCTCTTTGCCAGCCAGTCTCGGCAGCAACGCGTAATGGTTTTCCTTCTCGCATTTCATCTCTAATACGTTCAAAGTAGACGATAAATGAGTCAGCCGTGATTCCAATCGCCACAATTGCTCCAGCAACAGCTGCAAGAGTCAAGGTAAATCCAATCCACTCACCTAAGAGCAGGAAGAGAATTACCAGTTGAGCGGCAGCGATTACTAGTGAACCAACGACAATGAAACCTAGAGCTCGGTAATAAAATATTGAGTAAATCATCACTAGAAGTAATCCAAGGCCACCAGCGATAAGACCAGCCTGCAACTGATCATTTCCAAGGGTTGGCGAGATTTGCTGAACTTCTCCGCGATCAAAGGCAAGAGGTAGTGAGCCATACTTCAAAACATTGGCAAGATCTTGCGCTTCGAGTTGGCTAAAACTGCCAGTAATCTGCGCGCTGCCACCCAAGATTGCCTCATTAATTCTAGGAGCAGAAACAACAACGCCATCAAGAACGATTGCTACTTGATTCTGAGGCTCGGCAAGATTAACAACGCTCTGAGTTAGTTCGCCAAACTTACGAGATCCCTCTCCAGTGAAATCAAGTGAGACAAACCAACCACTTGCGCTCTGTTGATCAATGGCAGCAGTTGCGCCTTTAATATCGCTTCCAACTACTTGAGCTGGAGCAAGAATGTATCTTGCAACGCCATCTCTATCGCATGTGATCATTACAGAGTTCGCATCATCTCCCCCGCTGCCAAGAGTTGACTCTGGTTTGGTGCAATCAAGAGCTTGAAATGCTGCAGATTGTTCTGGGCTAAGCGTTGATCCTTCTAGCAAAGCGGCATCGTCAGGAGTTGGAATTGATCCTGCAACAAGTAATACCTGTCTAAATCTAAGTTCTGCAGTTTGACCAACAAGGTCCACAACTCGTCTACCAGTCTCGCCTGGAACGGAGATAACAATCTGTCTGCTATTGCCAGTTCCCTCTGCAGTTACCTCGGCTTCAACAACGCCAAGTGAGTTAACGCGCTGACGGATAATTGAGACAGCTTGATCAATTGATTCACCTGTTATCTCGCCACTCTGCCCGCCTTGAAGTCTTGGCTGCAGGGTCACACTCGTTCCGCCTCTTAGATCTAAACCTAAATTGATCGAAGTAGCCCCGATTGCAAAGGCAACGCCGTAGAGAATAAGAGTGGTTAAAACTGTAAGAGTTAAGGTTCTAGCTGGGCGAGGTTTTTTGACCTCGCCAGAGTTACGTTGTGAATTTCCGTAAGACATGGGGCGAAAGTCTAGGGCTCAAGCTCCTCACTGTCGAAAAGCCCCATCGCCACCTCAGGAGCTTTCTTGCCTAGATGGCGCCATGCTGCTGGAGTGGCCGTTCTTCCCCTCGGTGATCTCGCAATAAATCCCGAGCGGACCAGAAATGGTTCGGCTACAGATTCAACAGTCTCTCGCTCTTCACCAACGGCCATCGCAAGGGTGCCAAGACCAACAGGTCCGCCATTGAACTGTTCTATCAATACTCTAAGAATTGCTTTATCTAATCTATCAAGACCAATCTCATCAACTTCATACATTTTAAGAGCAGAGTTAGTAATCTCGAGATTAATACTTCCATCTCCATGAACTTGGGCGTAATCCCTAACTCTACGAAGCAGCCTATTTGCAATACGTGGTGTTCCTCGCGAGCGCTTTCCTAACTCTGCTATTGATTCTCTACTAATATCAACATTTAAAAGCGATGAACTTCGAGCAACAATATCTGCAATATCTAATTCATCATAGAAATCTAGATGAGCAGTAAAACCAAAGCGATCTCTTAGCGGTCCTGGCAGAAGTCCTGCTCTAGTCGTTGCTCCAACCAGCGTAAAGTGTGGCAACGTCAATGGAATTGCAGTTGCCCCTGGTCCTTTGCCAACCACAACATCAACTCTAAAATCCTCCATCGCCATATATAGCATTTCCTCTGCTGGCCTTGCCATTCTATGAATCTCATCCAGGAATAAAACTTCTCCTTCGACAAGGGATGAAAGAATTGAGGCTAGATCGCCAGCATGGGTAATCGCAGGCCCGCTGGTAATTCTTATTGGTGAATCCATCTCACTTGCCACAATCATTGCAAGAGTAGTTTTACCAAGACCGGGAGGACCTGAGAAGAGAATGTGATCGGCTGGAGCGCCGCGCTCTCTAGCTGCTCGAAGAAGTAAGTCCACTTGATCTTTTACACGCTTTTGTCCTACAAAATCTCTTAGCGTTTCTGGCCTTAAGGCCTGCTCTGCGCTTATTTCCTCGGGTGTAAGTGAGCTGCTCATTACTTCATCACTCATGAGCTATCTCTTCTGTCGCGATTGCGCCAGCGCTAGCTTTAGCATCTCGGGAGTATCTTCACTTGTCGGAGTTCTTCCAAAGCTTTCCAGTACTTTATCTAGCGCACTTTCTGCCTCTTTTTGCGAATAACCAAGTCCAGTAAGTGCGCCAATTACTTGAGTTCGCCATGGTCCGCTTAGAGCAGATTTTGATTTGTAGCTTGCGCCAAACTTCTCTTTCAACTCTAGAAGAATTCTTGAAGCAACTTTCTTCCCAATTCCAGGAACTCGCTCCAGAGCTTCATTATCTTGTGAGGCAATGATATTTCGCAGCGCATCTGGGCCATAAACCGCAAGCAGAGCGCTAGCAACTTTCGGTCCGATTCCGGTTACAGATTGCAGCTCTTCAAAGAGGCTCTTTGCGCTTTGAGACAAGAATCCATAAAGACTCCAAGAATCCTCTCTAACAACTAAGGATGTATGAAGCGAAAGCTCGCCCCCTACTTTTGACTCTGATGCGATATCTGGAGCAACAATAACTTCATAACCAATTCCATTAACAAGAAGAATGATTCGGTTAAGTCGAATCTCAAAAATCTTGCCAGTCATGAAGGCAATCATTTATTTCTTCGCCTTTCTTGATCTTGGCTCCGATTTTAAACGCTTTAAACGGCTTTTTTCTTTAGCTGTGGCAGTTGCCAATTTTTTTGTACCAGCTCCTCGCCAATGATTGCAGATAGCAAGGGCTAACGCATCGGTGGTATCTACTGGTTTCGGCGCTTCTTTCAATTTTAAGATTCTAACTACCATGGCAGCTACCTGCCTCTTATCGGCTCGCCCAGAACCAGAGACAGCTGCTTTGACTTCACTTGGGGTGTGCATCGCAATTGGAACCCCTGCCTTTGCTGCAAGAAGTAGTGCAACCCCAGCTGCTTGCCCTGTAGCCATTGCGGTTCGCACATTGAGCTTTGAAAAGACCCGCTCCACTGCAATGACATCTGGTTTATATCGATTGATCCAGATTTCAAGCTCAGCGCTTAGATGCATCAAACGTTCCTCAAGAGGAGCATCAACGCCAGTTTGAATTACCCCGCAAGCAACTAACTTGAGATCTTTTACTCCAACTTTTTCGACTACTCCAATGCCACAGCGCGTCAGTCCGGGATCAACACCAAGAACGCGCATTGCTCAAGCCTATTAGCCAGTCAAGAAAGTCTTACGACAGGCTCGCCATTACCTCATCTGAAACATCAAAGTTTCCGTAGACATTCTGCACATCATCGCACTCCTCTATAGCCTCAATTAACTCAAAGAGGGCTCTGGCATCATCTGCGCCAATTGGAATAGAAATAGATGGCAGGAAGGAAACATCAGCTGATTCATAATCGATATTTGAATTTTGCAGGGCCTGTCGAACTGGAACCAAATCTGTTGCAGCGCTAATAAGTTCAAAGCTCTCGCCTAAATCATTAACCTCGGATAAACCCTGCTCCAAGGCTGAATCTAAGATTAATTCCTCGTTTATAGTTTTTTCGCCTTGTTTCTTTTTAACTATTACTACGCCTTTTCTCTCAAACATATATGAAACTGAACCAGGATCGGCCATCGTCCCGCCATTTCTAGTGATAGCAACTCGAACTTCGGATGCAGCTCTATTTCGATTGTCAGATAAGCACTCGATAAGAATTGCTACTCCGCCCGGACCATAACCCTCATAAATTATGTTCTCCCATTGAGCTTGTGACTGGCCTTCGCCAACTGCTCTCTTTAAAGCTCGCTCGATGTTATCGCTTGGAACTGAATTCTTCTTAGCTTTAGTAATTGCGTCATACAAAGTGGGATTACCATCTGGATCTGCTCCACCATTTCTAGCAGATACCTCAATTGCTTTAATGTATTTAGCAAATGCTCTTGATCGCTTAGAATCTATTAGCGCTTTCTTGCGTTTGATTGTGGCCCATTTGGAATGACCTGACATTTTCTAGATCCCTGCCTTTGAGCTTTCTTTACAGAGTTGGTCGACAAAGAATCTATGGATGCGATTATCACCAGTTAACTCGGGATGAAACGAGGTAGCTAGTAAGTGCCCCTGCCTAATAGCGACAGGATGGCCGTTAAAACTTGCGAGAACTTCTACTTGAGTTCCAACGGATTCAACCCAAGGTGCTCTGATAAAAACTGCTCGAAAAGCAGCGCCGCTTATACCGGCAAAAGAAAGATCAGTTTCAAAGGAATCTACCTGTCTACCAAATGCATTCCTGCGAACTTGGGCATCAATGCCACCAAAGCCCTCTTGATCAACTCCACCATCAAGTATTTGATCTGCAATTAAAATCATTCCAGCACATGAGCCGTAGGTAGGCATTCCAGATGCAATACGAGATTTAATCAGGTCAAAGACCCCAAATGCTTTTGCAAGTTTGGCAATTGTCGTTGACTCTCCCCCTGGAATGACTAGAGCATCAATCGACTGTATTTCTTGTTTGCTTCTAACCCCGCTTGCAATAACGCCGCAATCTCCAAGTGAGGCAATATGCTCGGCAACATCACCTTGGAGCGCTAAGACTCCAATCTTCACTTTCCTACCAGCCTCGCTCAGCTAAACGGTGTGGCGCTGGGATGTCTGCAACGTTTATTCCAACCATCGCCTCACCAAGGCCTTTTGATTGCTCAGCTAGAACTTTTGCATCATCATAGAAAGTTACTGATTTAACAATAGCAGCTGCTCTTCTTGCTGGATCGCCTGATTTAAATATTCCTGAGCCAACAAAAACTCCATCGGCACCAAGTTGCATCATCATGGCAGCATCAGCAGGAGTAGCAATTCCGCCTGCGGTAAAGAGAACAACGGGAAGTTTTCCTGTTGTAGCAACTTCTTTTACCAAATCATAAGGAGCTTGTAGCTCCTTTGCAGCAACATATAGTTCATCTTCGCGCATTGAACTTAATCTACGAATTTCATCTGAGATGGCGCGCATATGAGTGGTGGCATTTGAAACATCGCCCGTTCCTGCCTCACCTTTAGAACGAATCATCGCTGCGCCTTCATTAATTCTTCTTAAGGCTTCCCCAAGATTAGTTGCCCCACAGACGAAAGGAATTGTGAAATTCCATTTATCAATATGGTGGGTGTAATCAGCAGGAGTCAAAACCTCTGATTCATCAATGTAATCAACGCCAAGTGATTGCAAAATCTGAGCCTCAACGAAATGTCCGATACGAGCTTTAGCCATAACCGGAATTGATACGCTCTTTTGAATCTCTGTAATCATCTCTGGATCTGACATACGAGCCACGCCGCCTTGAGCTCTTATATCTGCAGGAACTCGCTCAAGTGCCATAACTGCAACGGCTCCGGCATCTTCTGCGATCCGCGCCTGTTCAGCATTAACGACATCCATGATTACCCCGCCCTTGAGCATCTCTGCCATGCCGCGTTTAACGCGCGATGTTCCGGTCTGGGTTGAATTCTCTTTTGTCATAGGCGCGATTCTACTTTGATTAGGCAATCTGGCGAATCGGCTTAGGACTTGGCTGGCTTCGGCAGATAGGTGAACTTGGGCTCAATATCGGTTAAAAAGAACCAAATCTGTCCCGACGCAAAATATGCAGGGCTGCCATCTTCAAGGCTCCAAGTGGTTGGCTCACTCAAGCTAGCTCGATTCCATAGGGCTTTAACAACTCTTTGGTTTC
>JBMTBW010000007.1:0-37652 GCA_049430265.1 Candidatus Nanopelagicaceae bacterium
GTGGGTTGTGTAGGGATCGAACCTACGACCCGGTGATTAAGAGTCACCTGCTCTACCAACTGAGCTAACAACCCGTTGACCATTTGTCGTGATCAAGCGGAGCACACTATAACCAGTACGGGGGCAGATACCAATTTCCAACCCAAATGGATGAGAATGAAGCCATGAAGTCCAATTGGCAAAAAGCCATTTTTAGCCTCTTGAAGTCAAAAAGAGAGCTGGAATACAGAGCAGTTTTTACTTCACAAGCAACTCTGATAGTTCTAATCGGAAGCATTGCACTTACTTCTTTATCTCTTGTATCACCGAGCTCGAAATATCAGATTGAAATACTAGAACTTGCTTCAGCTAATGGAGCAGAGTTTGATCCAATTAATGCACTTGAAACTCTGGCAGTGAAAGGACGAGCACCAAAGACTGGATATTCAAGATCTGCCTTTGGACCTGCCTGGGCAGATGTGGATAGAAATGGCTGTGATACTAGAAACGACATTCTTAAGAGAGATTTAACTAAAGTTATCTTTAGAGCAAAAACAAAAGATTGTGTTGTGGAAAGTGGAGTGCTTTTAGATCCCTTCTCTGGTGAAAATATCAATTTTCAAAGGGGAGAAAAAACAAGCGCTCTAGTTCAGATTGATCATGTTGTTGCGCTATCTAATGCCTGGCAGACAGGAATCTTTAAGGCAGATCTTGCTACTCGGAAGAACTTTGCTAATGACCCGCTAAATCTTCTAGCAGTTAAAGGCTCTCTTAATAGCCAGAAAGGCGATGGTGATGCTGCAACTTGGCTTCCACCGAATAAGCAATTTCGCTGTGATTATGTTTCAAGGCAAGTTGAGGTAAAAGTTAAATACGGACTTTGGGTAACAAAGCCAGAAAGAGATGCGATCTTAAGAATCTTAACTAACCCGCCATGCCTAAAGCAGAATTAATCTCTTAACTCTTCTGCAGATGACTTGGGGTTATCTCTGGAAACCAGGAGAGAGCTTCATCTCTGAAATTTCCTTCAGCCCTTAATTGGCAAAATATTCCAGTAGTTCCAAGAGTGACTCTATGAATTAAGACATATTCCGGAGGAAGGTTTAATTGAAAACCAATCTTTGCAGTTGGATTCCTTGGATCTCCCACTCGCACGCTCTGAGTTCTAAGCCAGTCGCGGCTATAGGCGAAATAGTCAGTTCTTAAAGGCTCAACTAGCGGAAGTAGATAATCTAGAACCAATTCAGGGCTGACCTCAACATCGGCGAGGATAAAGCCATCTTCTTTAAAGCCGTTATATAAAGCAATTGCATCACCTTCAAGTGCGTTTTTAAGTAAGCGCTTGAAAGGTTCTGGAAATCCATTAGGAAGACGATTACATGCGCCAAAATCTAGAACTCCAAGGCGGCCATCTTTTAAGACTCTAAAGTTTCCAGGATGAGGATCTGCATGTAATAAACCTGCTCTCATTGGAGCGGTAAAGTGAAAACGAGCTAGGCGAATGCCAGCGTTATTTCGCTCTTCTTGAGTGCCATCGGCAATAACTTTTGATAACGGAGTTCCCTCGAGCCACTGACTTACAAGTACTCGATCAGTTGCCATGATTACTTCAGGAATTGCAATATCGCTATCGCCTTTATATGCCTCAAAGCAGGCGCTCTGCGCGCTTGCCTCATAGCGATAATCAACTTCTTCAATAATTCTTGCCTTGAGCTCTTCAAGTAATGGCTTCATCTCAACGCCAGGAAGAAGTAATTGAAAAATCTTTGCAAAGCGTTGAATTTGATTGAGATCAGAGATTAGCGCCTCTTTAGCACCTGGATATTGAATCTTTACTGCAACAGCTCTGCCATCTTTCCAAATCCCTTTATGAACTTGACCAATAGATGCTGAGGCTGCTGGGGTGTCATTAAAGTCTGCAAAGTTATCTCGCCAATGCTCGCCTAGCTCTTTTGCTAATACTTTATGAACCACTCTTGCTGGAAGGGGGGGAGCGGCCTCCTGCAGCTTTACTAACGTTTCGCGATATGGCTTTGCAATATCTTCAGGAAGTGCTGCCTCAAAGACAGATAGAGCTTGGCCAAATTTCATTGCTCCGCCTTTAAGCTCTCCCAATACTTTAAAGATCTGCTCGGCGGTTTTCTCTTGCAGATCTGCAAAGGCAAAATCTGGGGATTGGCCAATTAATTGGCGGCCAAAGCCAATTGCGCCGCGACCAGCGAGGGATAAGGGGATACTGGCCATCTTGGCGCTTCGTTTACTAGTTCCCTGGGGGAGTTGCTCTGACACCTGCATATTCTTATCTAGCCTGGGATATAGCGCGAATTGAAACTATCGCCAGCTGCAGCCGCATCCAGGATTAATAGACCACTTCTCAATTTTCGGGTTATGTAAATTTGAGTTTGAATAAATCATAGATTTTCCCAGAAAGTGGCTTATCCCACTTGAGGCGAGGTTAATTACCTCAAGGCAGGCTAGCGCTGCGCAGAGAAGTGCAAGTGCTGATCCAACCTCCTTTTTCTCTATTGAACTTAACTTCTCCTCACTTGATATCTGTAGACAGCGATAACAAGGGCTCTTTCCTGGTATTACATATGGCCCAATTCGAACTTCAGCTGATGAATGGGGCTCAATAATTAAGTGATTACTACCTTCAGAGATCCAGCGTTGCATCGCATCTGGCGTTGGCGGGCCAACACTAATTATTAATTTAGGTCGATAAATCACTGGCGCAGGTTCAGTAAAGAGCGCAGATGAATTACGAGCTCTTGCCAATACCTCTTTCCTTGATGCTCCAATATCGGCTCTTGAGATATAGCCGCCAGAGAGATCACTTTCAAGAATTTTTAGCGCCTCAGATCTCTGCAAGAGACGATTGATTACTAAAACTTTAGTAAATCCTGAGGCGCTAAGTGCTCCAACAAGTGAGTTAACAATTTTTCCATATCCAAAAATTAAGATTGAAAAATCTCTGCGCCCAACAACAGCCCTTCTTCCACCATCGATATCTCCTTTTGCAAGGGATGCTGCCTCGGATTCAATCTCCATCCTTTTGATAAAAGATTGAGCAGCTAGATCTTCATTAAAGTCTTCAAGATCGGCCACCGGGGTAATCGCTTTAGCTTTCGGGTCATATCTTTTTAAGTATGCGATAGCTGTTCGCTCGAGATCGATTAAGTCATGGGCTTGCAGCTCATCAACGAGTGCTTGGAGTTGAGATGGAGAGAGGGCGCATTGCTTGCCAATTTGTGAAAGGCTTAATTGGCCATTAAAACTTTCAAGTAATAATCGAGTTGAGATGCCAAACCAATGGCTTGGTAGGCAGATGGATTTATATGGCGAGCCGATAAAAACCTGAGCCCCATTTGAGCTTGGCCAGATGCTTAGCGCACTTTTAACCACAGGCCTTGATTCCATAAGGAGGTGATCATCTATAGCCATTGGAGAAGGGCTTTATGCCAACTGCAGCAATCTGGGGAGGGGCGCGCTTATCTAATTAACTTGGTATCCCCGGGCCTTACTAAGAGTATTTGGAACGAGAAATAAATAGAGCGCCCACAGCTATTGCTGCGAGCGCTCTATTTTTAAAAGCTGGTTTAAGCCTTGCCTAAAATGCGGTTGACCTTAGTGCCGCAGGTTGGGCAGATGCCCTGTGCCATACGACGGCCTGATTCGGAGACCTTTACGGTTCCTTCGAATTCACGCTTAGCCTTGCACTTTACGCAGTAGGCCTCACCTTTATATGTCTCTGCCATAGCTATCCTCCGATCCTCGCAGCGCTGGGATAGCCTGCGAATAGGCTCACCATACCCCCGCATACCCTCAACTCAGGCGCTCCCCACGCTCAATGGGGATATTTTTTCTGCTCAATTACCCGCTCGAACCCCTGCTTCATAGCCCTCAAGGTAGGCGCTAGCTTCTTTTCCAAGCTCAAACCGAGCTAGAAGGGCCTCAAAGGCTGGGCCATGGTCGGCAATCATCAAGTGAATGAGTTCATGGACTAGAAGGTAGTCAAGAACATAGCCAGGAGCGCCATTGAGGCGGTCTGAGATACGGATGCTTCGCTCAACTGTTGTGCAGGAGCCCCAACGCTCGCTCATGGAGCGCCAGGTAACAGAGATGGGTTTTACTGGGCACTCTGGAAGATATTTAGCGAGAAGTTCTAGCGAGCGCTGATAAAGATCTTCTTCGTCTATCTTCTCTCTAGCCTCAAGTGAGAGTACTTTGCTCACCATCTCAGGAATTACTTGGCGAACCTCGCTCTTAGATAATCGAGCTGGTACTGAGATAACGATTGCTCCTGCTTGGCGGTAGGCGCTAATTGATTTCTTTCGCCGCGTGCTCCTAATTACCTTCACCTCAGCTCCATTAGAGCTTGGAGTCGGTGGAATTTTGATTACTGAAGCTGCTCTCTGGCCGTCATCTCGCATCTGGGGCAGGTTAGCGTTGAAGATTTCATCTTGGATGAAGTTTTCCACAACGCAACCTTTCTAAAGAGGTATTACCACTACAAACTCTATAGGAGTAGATGAGTCTTTAGGGTTGAAAAACTCGCCAGTTGAAGTTGATTATTTATATCTATCTGTCGTACTTTGCGCCTACGAAGACCTCGGATAACTCTTTCATATCTGCAAGGGGAAGGCAGATAAGAAATGTGCGACCGGGGTCTTCGCTTTTTTCTCTTAAATCAAACCTGAGAGATCATCAGGAATTTTTCGACTCTTAGAAAATCCTTCCGGATCTAATAGCTGAGATGCGGTGGGAAGAAGGAAGGCCTCTTCCCAGATTTTATCTCTTGCAGAGATTGAATCGATTTTCTCAAGCTTTTCCCAGAATGAAATAGCTTCTCTAGTTAATCTTGGTGAAACTTCAAGGCCGAGAAGTGTTGCAAATAATTGTTGAGTTGGAGAATTGGTAGCGCGCCTTCTTACCTGAGTCTCTCTTAATTTTATTAGCGATGGAAGGCGATCTGATGCAGCCTTTACAACAACTGCATCAATCCATCCTTCAATGAGTGCAAGTAGCGTCTCTAACTTTTCTAAAGCTGCGCTCTGAGCGGGAGATGTCTCTGGAGTAAAGAGACCGCCTGAAAGAGCTGATGCCATTGATTCTGGATTACTTGGATCAATTGCGCCAGAGTCCATTGCATCTTGAGCGCTCTGGGTAATGGCGCTGATATCAATACGAATTCCACTGCCATATGCCGAAATTACTTCACCGATATATCCGCTAAGCCAGGGGCTCTGTTTAAAGAGGCGGGCAGCAGCAATCTCTCTTAAGGCGAGATAAATTCTTATCTCAGCTTCTTGGATTTCAAGACCTGAGCCCCATGCTCTAACATTTTGTGGAAGTAATTGAGCCTTTATATCTTTACTTAGAGGAAGAGCTACATCATTTGCGCCAGTAACTGTGGTTGAAAGCGCGCCAATACTCTGGCCTAATTGAGTGCTAATAAGTGAACTCATAAATGTTGCCATGATGGCGTTAATACTTGATTTAGAGATCGACATTGGGCCAAAACCAGGAATTGAAATTCCATTATCTTCGCCCTGTCCATCTAGCCCTTGATCAAGCATTGCTGAGAGTGCAGCTGACATCGAATCAACAAGTGGCTTAGTGAGCTCTTGCCAGCCATTTAAAGTGCTATCAATCCAATCTCTTCTTGATAGCGCAATTGAATCTGTTAGCGGCAGAGCTGGAAAGGTTGTGGCCTCATTAATCCAGAGGTCTGCAATATTTATGGCTTCTTGAATCTGGGCGAGATCTTCAACGGTTACTGGAACCTCGCCATGTGCGCTCAAATACTTTCTGGAGATATCGCGGATCATCTCCTTTGATAGCGAGGCAGGAGATGCTTGGCCAGATAGGGATGCCATAAGAGCTGGAAGATTTAAACCCATTCCGGAGAATTGTTTAAAGATTTCTCCAAAGTTTTCAAAGCCAAAGGGATTATTACCTTTTGACTCATCCTCATCACCGTTATCTGGCGTAAAGCCAAAACCTGGCATCTTAAAAAACTCCTTTTACATAAGTTTTAAGTATTACGGCTTATCTCTAAGGCTAGTAAATCTGATCTCTTGGCTAGGAGAACAAATCTAGCCCAGCTTTATTCCCAAGGCATGGGGAGAAGATGCTTCAAATTACTAATTAGCCTCACCTAGCCTAGGCTTGAGCCATGAGCGAAGTTATGGCGATGAAGTGGGCTGCTGAATCTGCCTCTGCACCGCTATCTGCTCTTATCTGGTGGTTTATTCCGCTTACCGCTGCCGTTGGTGCTGCTGGCTATGTCATCTGGGTAACAAAGTTTCAAAAGAAATATGAGAATAAGACTGAGAGATCGGTTGGAAGATTTCAGAGTTTTCAGAATTCTTTTAAATCAAGTGAAAGCGATAAAGAGTAGCTCTAATGCGAAATATCTCCCCACTTAGATATCGCTGGTCTTTTCCAGTTAAATTCTTCTTCTATCTATTAACTATTGCAACTCTGCTTGCGCCTATTCCTTTTATATTCTTTAAACCTGGAGTGCCCGATAAAGTAACTGGGAAACTAATTCAAGTAAATGATTTTAAAACTTATCCAGTAAATGGTGAGTTATACATCACCTCTATTTTGGTTACTAATCCAGACTCTCCAGTCTTTGGCGCAGAGACAATTGTTAATTGGGCGATCGGTGCCAATGTAGTTCTGCCAAGAGATGCGGTCTATCCACCTGTAAAGCCAGCACAAGTTATTCAGCGAGATAGTAGAAGCGAGATGGAATCATCAAAGATCACAGCAACTGCTGCTGCGCTTCGCTATCTAGGCTATGACTTCACTGAGCTTTATTTCATAAGTGACATTAGAGATTACTCCAATGCCAAAGAGAAATTTAAAGTCGGGGATTTCATTAAGGAAATTGATGGCAAAGTAATTGGAGAGATTGAGGAAATTCGCTCCTCTTATGCCGAAAAAGATATTGGTGACCCGCTGCTAATAGCAGTGGATCGAGAGAATGCAAAGGGCGAGCTTGAGCGAATCACCGATGAAATCATTCTGGTTGAAAACCAAGAGGTAGTTAATGAGGATGGTTCCAAGCGTCCTGCCATTGGCATACTGGTTGGCACCACCGCACGTTTTCCAATTGATATCGACTTTAATATTCGAGGAGTCGGCGGGCCTAGTGCGGGATTGATTTTCGCGGTTGGAATCATTGAAAAACTCACAGATGAAGATCTCTTAAGAGGGCGAAAGGTTGCTGGAACCGGAACTATTACCCCTTCAGGCCAAGTTGGAGCAATTGGCGGCATAGAAGAGAAGATGATTGGGGCTTCTCGAATTGGGGCGACTGTATTTATTGCACCTAGAGAGAATTGCTCAGATATAAAAAATATCCCAGCAGGTCTTAAGGTTATTCCAGTTTCAACATTAGCGGAGGCAATTGCTGCCCTTCGCGCTCCAGATAGCTTTGTGCCTCGCTCCTGCCCGAATAGTTAAGTTAACTATTTTTGGCTAATCTGCACCCATGACCTTTGGAGATAACCCAGATAATCCTTTCCGCAACTTCCGCTTTCCTTCAAGAAACTTAAATGGTGGCGCCAGGCCAAAAATTGGAGCCCTGCCGCTAACGGTAATTATTCTGACAGTACTTGCAGTGATTCTGGTTTCCTTAAGCGGTTTTTATGCAGACTTTCTCTGGTTTAGATCTGTTGATTACAGCCAAGTTTGGACTACATTACTTACAACGCGAATCACCTTATTTTTCATCTTTGGACTATTAACGTCATTAATTATCACTGCCAATATCTATATTGCCTATAAGCGACGCCCAATCTATGTTCCAGTAACAGTTGAGGCAGATAACCTTGAAAGATATCGCGCCCAGCTTGAGCCACTTCGAAAAGTTGGTTTAATCGGAGTTGCAGTCGCGCTATTTTATTTTGCAGGAATGGCAGGAACAAGGCTCTGGGAGAGCTGGTTACTTTTTAGAAACTCAACAGAGTTTGGCGTAGTTGATCCACAGTTTGGTCGAGATATTTCATTTTTTGCATTTGAGCTTCCCTTCTATCAGTCAATAGTTGGTTGGGCGATCTCAACTCTTATCTTGGCAACCATTGCATCTCTTGCGGTTCACTATGTTTATGGCGGCATTCGCCCTCAAGTTAGACAAGATCGCACCACAGTTGCTGCCAGAGTTCAGCTCTCAGTCCTACTTGGATTTATTGTGGCAATTAAGGCTGTGGCCTACTATCTAGATCGATTTGCACTTGCGACCTCTGATGAAGGAATTATCACTGGACTTACCTATACCGATGTCAATGCCCTGCTTCCAGCAAAATCAATCCTTACTGGAATTGCAGCTTTATGTTCGTTGCTATTTTTTGCCAACATTATCCGTCGCTCCTGGGTTCTTCCAGCAGCAGGAGTAGCACTTCTTGGTATCTCATCATTTTTAATCGCAGGGGTTTATCCCGGCTTAATCCAACAATTTCAAGTAAAGCCAAGTGAGTCCTCAAGAGAGGCTCCCTATATTCAACGCAATATTGAAGGAACTCGCGCTGCATATGGTCTTGATAAGGTTGAAGTTAAAGATTACTCGGCAATTGTTGATACATCAGCTGGGCAATTGGCAGATGATGCAGCGACAATTTCAAATATTCGTCTCATGGATCCAAATGTCTTATCAGCTACTTTCCGCCAGCTCCAACAACTAAAGCCTTATTACACCTTTAATGAATCTCTAGATATTGATCGTTACACCATAGATGGCGTCACTAGAGATATGGTTGTTGCGGTTCGTGAAATAAATATTGATGGAAATCCAAATAGAAATTGGATCAATGATCACTTGGTTTATACCCATGGCTTTGGATTTGTTGGTTCCTATGGAAATATCCAAGATATCGATGGAAAGCCAGTCTTCTCAGTAGGCGGCATCCCGCCAAAGGGCGAATTGGGAGAATTTCAGCCGAGAATTTATTTTGGTGAGAACAATCCGGAATACTCGATTATTGGTGGCACCACAGATGGTGAGGCTGTTGAGTTTGACTATCCAGATGATGCTTCAGCTAATGGTCAGAAGAATTACACCTACACCGGAAAAGGTGGAGTCCCAATGGGCTCTATTTTTTCAAGGTTGCTATTTGCCATTAAGTATCAAGAGCAGAGAATCCTGCTTTCAAATCTGATAAATGCTGATACCAAGATTATCTTTGACCGTGAACCACGTCAGAGAGTGGCAAAAGTTGCTCCATGGCTGAAACTAGATGGCGATCCATATCCAGCAATTGTTGATAATAAAGTTCAGTGGATTATCGATGGCTATACCACTAGCTCTGGATATCCATACTCCAGAACTGTTGATGTCTCTGGTGCTACAACTGATGCGCTAAACATCAACAACAATCCATTAACTGCAATTCCTAACTCAACCATCAACTACATTCGAAACTCTGTTAAAGCAACAGTTGATGCATATGACGGAACAGTCACGCTCTATGCCTGGGACGAGAAAGATCCAGTTCTAGCCTCTTGGATGAAGGCGTTTCCTGGAATTGTGAAGGCAAAATCTGAGATGAGCAAAGATTTGGTCTCTCATGTTCGCTATCCAGAGGATCTATTTAGAGTGCAGCGAGATGTGCTCTCGCTCTATCACGTAAAGAATGCAAATGCCTTTTATGGTGGACAAGATTTCTGGCGCGTACCAAGAGATCCTTCAACGCTTGGCGCAAATGCTGGAGCTCAGCCTCCTTACTACTACACCTTACAACTACCAGGTGAGAAGAAAGCATCCTTTGCTCTAACAACTCCATTTGTGCCACGAGGTGGTCGAGAAAACCTTTCAGCATTTGCTGTTGTGAATTCAGATCCTGGTGATGATTATGGCAAGTTCACAGTTCTGCAGCTGCAACGCTCAACAAACGTTGCAGGACCATCACAGGTTGCATCTAACTTTGAGGCCAATCCAACAGTTGCGCTATCACTATCGCTTCTTCGCCAAGGTGGCTCTGATGTTGTCCTTGGAAACCTTCTAACTCTTCCTGTCGGTGGCGGTCTGCTCTATGTTCAACCAGTTTATGTAAGAGCAACAGCAAATACCGCTGCATACCCACTCTTGCAGAAAGTGCTGGTTTCATTTGGAGAGAAAATTGGTTTTGATGACACCCTTAAAGGCGCTCTAGATCAAGTGTTTGGCGGCGATGCTGGAAGTACTAATTTGCCGCCTGCAAGTGGTGGAAGTACGGGAAGTAACACCGGATCAAATAATGATTTAGCAAGTGCGCTTGCTAGTGCGCAAGCAGCTCTTGCTGATGCGCAGGCCGCTCTTGCTAAGGGCGACTTTGCTGCATACGGCAAAGCTCAAGATCGATTAAAGGCAGCGATTGCCGCAGCAGTTGCAGCGCAAAATCGATAATCGTTTTGGCTCAAAAGGGCTTACGCCTCTAGGCTAAGTCCTCCGACGCGGGGTGGAGCAGCTCGGTAGCTCGCTGGGCTCATAACCCAGAGGTCGTAGGTTCAAATCCTGCCCCCGCTACCAAAACAAAAAAAGCGCCTTGAAAAATAAGGCGCTTTTTTCTTGCTCAAATTACAGTGGGCTTACTTATCTTTCTCTTTCTTTGGACCACTCATCCGGCCAGCATGAGCAATAGCACTTGGATCGCGCTTGGATTTAATCAAGCTGGCAACTGTTGCAACTATCAGAATCAAGCAAATTACGAGCAGCGAAGTATTTGTCGAAACCTTTGGAACTTCAACCCAGATCTCATGGGCCCAGAGCAGGATTAACTTTGCTCCGATAAAGATCAGGATAAATGCTAAGCCAAGTGAGAGATAGATCAGCCTCTGTAGTAGTCCTTTGATTAGGAAGTAGAGAGCTCTAAGACCAAGGAGTGCAAAGGCATTTGCAGCAAAGACTAAGAATGGCTCCTGGGTTACCCCAAAGGTTGCCGGGATTGAATCAAGGGCAAATAGAAGATCAGTTGAGCCAATGGCAACCATCACTAGAAGAAGCGGTGTGGCATAACGCTTACCGTTTTCTTTAATGAACATCTTTGTTCCATGATATTGATCGGTGAAGGCAAATTTCTTTCGGGCATAGCGCACTATCGCATTGTCATTTAGATCGGGATCCTCATCCCAATGCTGGAATAACTTGACTCCAGTCCAGAGCAAAATTGCACCGAAAATCACAAAAGTAAATGAAAATGTAGCAAGTGCAGCTGCTCCAAGTGCTATAAATATCGCGCGCATAATTAAGGCAAGAACTATTCCTACCATCAAGACCCTCTGATGATAGATAGATGGAACTGCGAAATTTGCCAAGATAATTACAAATACAAAGAGATTATCAACTGATAAGGACTTCTCAACTACGTAAGCGGCAAAATACTCTTTGCCGAATTGATCTCCAAATTCAATCCATACCCATGCGCCAAAGATGAGGGCAACGGCGATGTAAAACACTGACCAAAAACTTGCCTCTTTAAAGGAGACATCATGGGCTTTGCGGGAGGAGGCCAATAAATCAAAGACTAAAAGTCCAACTATGAATGCGACAGTTCCAATCCAGATGGAATTAGATAAATTCACGCCGAGAGGGTAGCGCTCCGATTAATTCTTAGCGAATTTAGAACCACTAAGAGACTTGATATCGCCATCGCCCCACCGGCATACATTGGATTAAGTAGTCCTAAAGCGGCAATTGGAATGCCAATAACATTGTAAAAAAACGCCCATCCCAGATTTACTCTGATAATTCTCAGAGTCTTGGCCGAGAGATTTAAGGCAGCAATTGCTGTGGCTAAAGTTGGACGCATTAGCGTGATATCGGCGCTAGATATTGCAGTATCAGTTCCTGTGCCAAGAGCCATACTTAGATCAGCCTCACTAAGTGCTGCGGCATCATTTATCCCATCACCAATCATGAGAACTTTTCGACCAGAGCGACGTAGCTCTTTGACCTTTGCAATCTTTTGATCGGGAGTTGCTTGAGCAATCACGTTGCTTAGAGCAATTCCTACCTGAGCAGCAATCTGTGTTGCAGCCTCTTGACTATCGCCGCTAATTAGCCAGCTATCGATATTTCTACTCTTTAAAGCTGCAATAGTTTGCCTAGCATCAACTCTTAAGCTATCTCCAACTTCAAAGAGAGCCATAGCAACGCCATCGACTGCAACTAGCGCTACTGAATTTCCTTTTGAAAGGGCAGATGCGATTGCATCCTCTAGTTGGGGGTGAAGCGAAACAGTTGCCCGCCTGATTGAGGCAGGAGTTCCAATAAGAACTGGCATCTGTATCTCGCCAAATTGCATGCGAGCAGCTATTCCCATACCCGCGCTCTCTACATAATCAGTAAATTTCTTTCTAGCAATTCCTTGTTCTCTAAGGCTCTTACTGATTGCAACTGCAATCGGATGGCTACTTTCATGCTCGAGGCTGTGAACTGCAATTAATAGATCTGATGTTGAAATCTTTGGCGCAGCTGCCCCAAGATCGGCGATGGTGATGTTCTGCACCTTCATCACACCTGTTGTAAGGGTGCCCGTCTTATCAAAAATAGCGGTATCAATTTTTGTTGCAATCTCAAGTGATGAACTTTTACGCAGGATAATTCCATTGGTAGCGCCTTTGCCAGATGCCACAAGAAGCGCTACTGGGGTAGCAAGTCCCAGGGCGCAAGGACAGGCGATTATCAATACTGCTACAGATGCGGTGATGGAGTCAGTCAGCGAATTTCCTAAGCCATACCAAGTTGCAAAAGTTGCAATCGCAAGTGCAATAACAATAGGTACAAATACATTACTTATTCGATCTGCAAGTCTTTGGATAGGGGCTTTCTCGCCTTGAGCGGTTAAGACCATCTTGGTAATACGGGCAAGCTCGGTATCACTTCCAACTCTTTTTGCCTCAATAACTATTGGAGAATTTAGATTGATAGCACCAGCAATAACACTTGCTCCAGCTTGAACATCTACCGGCAGGGATTCACCTGTTAGTAGTGAATTATCAATTGCACTTGATCCCTGAATGACGATTCCATCGGTTGGAATAGCTTGGCCTGCTTTGACTAAGCAGTGATCTCCAATTACTAAATTAGCAATGGGCGCTGTTATCTCTTGGCCACCTCTAATAATTATTACTTGTTTGGGAGTGAGGGAGAGTAAGTGGGCAAGGGATGATCCAGCTTTTCTCTTGGCTCTTGATTCAAGATATCTTCCAAGAACAATAAAGGTCACAACAGATGCGCCAACTTCAGAATAGATATCACCGTTTCCAGTTGAGTTGGCATAGATTGACCAGATAAGGGCAGTTAGAGAGCCTAGTGAAATTAAATTATCCATACTTGGATGGGTGATGTTCTTAATAGCTGCTCGATGAATTGGCCAACCAATTAAGAGCACCACTGGAGCGCTAAGAGCAATTACTAACCAGCCAGTCGGCGAATAAAGAGGCGCTGCGATATTAAGTGAATCTAATTGGATGAGAATAAATTTATCAACTTGCCTATGGAGTTGATGCCACATCGAGAGAGTAATTACTGGGATGGTAAGTAATATCGCTGCAATTAATCGAAAGCCCATAGCCCTTGAATGAGAGAAACTCTCATAACCATCACCGCGAAGCTTGGCGCTATAGCCAGCTTTAACAACTGCAGCTATTAAATCTTTTGGATTTGCCCCTCGAGGAATCAGGATGTGAGCGCTATCGGTAGCAAGATTTACTGATGCCTTAGCCCCAGGCACTTCATTTAGCGACTTTTCAACTCTTCCGACGCATGAAGAGCAGGTCATGCCAGTAATACTTAAATCAATTTGTTCTAGATCTACTACTTGAGTATCACTCATGAATTCACCGCGCTAATAAATGCTTGGTGAAGATGACCATTGGTTGAAACTCCGCTTTTGCCAAAGGGCCCGGCAACATTTTCTAGATCGCTAAATCTTCCCCCGGATTCGGTAACAATTATCGCAACCGCTGCCATATCCCAGAGCGCAAGACTTGGCTCTGCCGCAATATCTACCGCTCCCTCTGCCACCAACATATGTGACCAGAAATCACCAATTCCTCTAGCTCTCCAGGCCTTATCCATAAACGCTAAATATGAATTCTTTCTTGGACCCCAGCCAACTAAATCTGAAAATGAAATGGATGCATCAGATATTTCTTTCACATTAGATGCCTTGATTTGAATTGCAGTACCTGAGTTAACTTCCGTAAATGCTCCAAAACCCTCTGCGGCATACCACCTGCGAAATAGCGCAGGGGAGGAGACCATGCCTGCTATAACCCGATCTTGGCCATTTTCATTCCTATGCACTAAACCAATGAGCGTGGCCCAGATTGGAAGGCCCCTTAAAAAGTTCTTTGTTCCATCAATTGGATCTATTACCCAATATCTATCCATCGCCCTAATATCTGCTGCGCTGCCAAACTCTTCTCCAACAATTTTGTCATTTGGGCGCTGGGCTTTGAGAACCTCTCGAATTTTCTCTTCAACTGCTCTATCAGCATCGGTAACCGGTGAGAGATCTGGTTTACTTTCGATTTTAAGATCTTGAGCTAAAAATCTAGATGATGAGATCTCATCACTTAAATCGGCGAGATATTTAAGTAACTCAATATCTCCTAGCAGATCTCCCGGATAGGTCATAGTCCCTAGATTATCTCTTGGTTGCTTGAATCAAGCAGCCTTTGCAAGCTGGCTAGGCGCGAGGATGCTTGAGGATTTGTCTTTACGTAGTTATTTAGAGCGCAAGTTGCTTCATCATGAGAGCAATTCTTAGGACAGTTTGCAATAACTGATGCAAATTCAGTAAATGAGGCGATAACTCTTGATTTATCAATATGTTCTAGGCCAAAGGATCTAACTCCGGGGGTATCAATTATCCAGCCCCCATTTGGTAATTCAAAAGAGATAGCACTTGATGAAGTATGGCGACCCCTACCAGTTGTTGAATTAACATCTCCAGTGTCGCGCTTTTCGATTCCAAGGAGTGCATTTACAAGTGTTGATTTACCAACTCCCGAGTGGCCAATTAAGACTGAAACTTTTGCCTCTAACGCTTTATGAAGCTGAGTTAAATCATCACCACGTTTTAGCTTGAAATAATCAACTTCCAAATCTTTGTAAGCTCTTAAGAACTCATCAGGATCTGCTAAATCTGACTTACTCATAACAATTATCGGTTTGATGCCTTGATCAAATGCCACTGCTAAACAGCGATCAATAAATCCCTGTCTTGGAGCAGGATCAGCAGATGCTGCAACGATAACCATCTGATCAAGATTGGCTGCAATTGTTTTTTCAAAGGCCCCAGCATCATCAATAGTTCTACTTAAGCTATTCCGTCGAGGTTGCACTGCAACAATTCGAGCTAGAGAACCAGCATCACCACTTACATCTCCTACGATATTTACTAAATCTCCAACCACTACAGCGTTCTTTCCCAGCTCTCTAGCTTTCATTGCGCTAACTAATTGCCCACTAGTAATGCGACATAGAGTTCTGCCGCGATCAACCGTTATTACTTGTGCAGCAATTGAGTCACTATGAGATGGTCTATCTTTACTTCGCCGGCGCGTTGATTTAGCCGGGCGAATGCGAATATCGCTCTCATCTGGACGGCGTCTAACCATTTAGTAGTTGACTCCAAAGCGCTGGAAAATCAGTGATTGTTTTTTTGGTTGTTTCAATATTTTCTACTTCAACTCCATCGACAGCAAGGCCAATGAGCGCGCCTGCTGTTGCAAGGCGATGATCTTCATAGGTGTGAAAAACTCCAGATTTCATAGGCTTTGGATGAATTCTAAGTGCGCTCTCCTCTTCAATGACTTCAGCTCCAAGAGCAGTTAGCTCACTTTTTAAAGCGCTTAATCGATCCGTTTCATGGAGTCTTAAATGGCCAATACCGCGTAGGTGCGAGGGGGAGTTTGCAAAGCAAGCCAGCGCTGCAATCACTGGAGTTAGCTCGCCAACATCGCCAAGATCAATATCAATTCCTCTTATCTGGCCACTTGATCGAACTCTTAAACCTTGATCTACAAAATCAATTACTCCGCCCATTTCTGAAAATATCTGCCTTAACTGATCTCCTGGTTGGGTAGTTTTTCTTGGCCAATCTTTGATAATCACTTCGCCACCACAAAGTATTGGCGCTGCCATAAAGACAGCAGCATTAGAAAGATCTGGCTCAATTACTAGATCAACTCCAGTTAATTTAGTTGGCACAACGCTCCATTGATTCGCAATAGAGGTGTCAACAACTGCTCCATATTGGGCGAGCATTGCGATAGTCATCTCAATGTGAGGCTTTGAAGGAAGGTTCTTTCCAACATTTTTAATCTTAAGTCCCTGCTTCATTAAAGGTGCAACTAATAAGAGCGAGGAGAGAAATTGACTTGAAGCGCTGGCATCTATTTCAACCACTCCACCATTTATATAGCCTGCGCCATTTATAACCAAAGGCAAGCTATATCTACCTTGATGTTCAATGCTTACTCCAAGGCTTTCGAGCGCCTTTATAACTGGGCCTAGTGGGCGCTGGTGGGAGCGCGGATCTCCATCAAAGGAGATCAATCCCTTAGCAAGTGCTGCAAGAGGTGGAAGAAATCTCATTACAGTTCCGGCATTTCCAACATCAATTCCTGCAGGTCCTATCAAGGGCGCTGGAGTAATTTTCCAAAGATCTTCCTCAATCTCAATCTTTACGCCAAGGCTAGATAGCGCTTTGATCATTAAATCTGTGTCTCTTGAACGCAAGCCCCTTCTCAAAGTAGATGGTGATGAGGCAAGTGCGCTTAATACCAGAGCTCGATTTGTAACTGACTTTGAGCCTGGAATATTTATGGCGCCCGAGATTGGCTTTGATGCCCTAAAGGGTGCGCTCCACATACTTGAAAGTCTAGTTCATCGCCTTAAGTATTAGATTAGGAGTATGTGCGGAAGATATGCCCTATCGGCGATGATCAGCGATATTGCTGAAGAGTTTTCCACCAATAGCGCTCCAGGCATCAGCCTTCCCGCCGATTGGAATATTAAGCCAACCAATGATGTCTACATCATTAAAAATCAAGCAATTGAAATTGCCTCCTGGGGGATGATTGCGCATTGGTCCAAAAGCGATGATGAGGCAGCAAAATCTCAATCAAGTGCAATCAATGCAAGATCTGAAAGTGTTCATGAGAAACCAACTTTTAAAAGTGCCTTTAGAAGTAATCGCTGTTTACTTCCTGCATCTGGTTACTATGAATGGGCAAGTGAGCTTGGAAAATATAAGACTAAACAACCGATTTATATTTCAAGAGATGATAATAAATTACTAGCCTTTACTGGAATCTTTCAAAGTTGGACATCTCCTTCAGGAAGAGTTATCCAATCTGTTGCAATTATTACTAGGCAAGCAGTTGGTCAGTTAGCGCTAGTTCATAGCAGGATGCCAGTATTTCTCCCAAGAGAGAGATGGCAAGATTGGATGAATCCCAAGATTAATGATGTTGAAAGGATTAGATCTCTCATGGATGTTCCAACTCCAGATGCAAATCTTCGCTTTCATCCAGTATCAAGTGCGGTTAACTCAATTGCTGGAAGCGGGCCAGGGCTAATAGAGCCAATTGAATTAGGAGAGCCTGAGACCCTCTTTTAGCCAGGGAATAAAGCCCTGGATATGCGGGTTAGGCTGCTATGGCGATAACCTTGGATTTAATGCCAACCGAAATTTCAAACCAAGGCTCCAGGGATGCTGGAGAGCTAGTTCGCGTTGATCGCGAAAAAGAAAGTGTTGAGCAGAGACGCAAGCGATTCGAAGCTGATGCGCTGCAATACATGAATCAGCTTTATTCAGCAGCTCTTAGATACACCAAAAATCCATCAGATGCCCAAGATTTAGTGCAAGATACTTTTGCCAAAGCCTATGTTTCATTCCATCAATTTGAGCCAGGGACTAATTTAAAAGCTTGGCTTTATCGAATATTGACTACTACTTTTATCAATACTTATCGCAAAGATCAGAGAAGGCCCCAATTATCAGATCAAGAGTTAGAGGATTGGCAGATAGCTGATGCTTCATCTCATACTAGTGATCAAGGTAAGTCAGCAGAAGATGTTGTTTTAGAAAACTTACCTGATAGTGATATCAAACGTGCGCTTGCTGAAATTCCTGAGGAGTTTCGAATTGCAGTTTATCTAGCAGATGTTGAAGGTTTTTCTTATAAAGAGATTGCTGAAATTGTTGGTGTTCCAACTGGAACAGTTATGTCAAGACTTCATAGAGGCCGCAAGCAACTACGAGAGAAATTAACTGATTATGCCCGTGAACTTGGATATGTGAAGGGAGGCAAGAAATGAGCATCCCATGCGATAAGTGCTGTGAGAATTTAGTTCTATTCATAGATAATGAAATCGATGACTCTGCAACTTTTAATGAAATTGCTTTTCACTTGCAAGATTGCCAGGGATGTCGCGGAGAGATGGAGAGCCAGAGAGCTACTCTTAATCTGATTCAATCTCTTTTAACTAGATCATGTTGTGAGAGCGCGCCATCTAGCCTCCAAGAGCAGATAGCGCTCCGCCTTGCCGAGCTTGCAAACCAAGAGATGATTACCTCTTCTCAGAGCGAGATTATTACCCAGTATCGCCGAACTGAAATCACAATTGATGGTCAGACTTCAATAGAGATTGAAACTTCTCACGAAATCAGGCGCGACTTTCCCTTTTAATTGACCCCGCCCTGCTAAGTTAATTTCTATGCAAGCAGAGTTAATTCTTGGAGCTGTTGGTATATCCCAGATGGTGGTTAGGCCTGGAGATACCGCACTTGCTCATGGCAGTGGAGATATGCCAATACTTTCATCAAGTTTTCTAATCACCTTGATGGAAAGTGCTTGTAATTCAGCCATTGCTGAGTTTTTAGAAAATGGCGAAACTACAACGCTAGCTGATATGGAGCTTGAAATTCACGATGCTCTTGGTATTGGCAGTGAGATTCAAGGCTCTGCAACCTGCGTTAGTTATGAAGATGGGGTGCTCACCTTTGCCTGCGAGATTCATGATGGATCTCGCTTGATTGCTGCATCAGTAATGCGCCGCGCACTTGTTGAGAGAGTAACTTTTCTAGCTAGAACTGCAGCTCTTTCACTAATCTCTGAGGGCAAGTAGTAGTAAGACTAGCTTGCAAATACTTCTGCAAGAAGTGCTTTCTGTTCTTCCTCATGCATATAGATACTTCCAGTAGCAGGACTTGCAGCAGATTTTCTAGAAACTCTATTTAGCTTTCTTGCCCCAAGTGCATCTTGAAGATTACTTGAGATAAATGGCCATGGACCTTGATTTGCTGGCTCATCCTGAACCCAGACTAACTTAGCATTAGGCGCTTTTGAAAGCTCTGCCAAAATTTGATCGATAGCAAGTGGATAAAGTTGCTCGAGCCTAATTATCGCTGTCGAGTTATCTGAGCGTTTTGCTCGCTCTGCTAATAACTCCCAATAAATCTTTCCACTACAAAGAACTATCTTTGAGGCGCTACTTATTGCAGAATCACTTAGAACTGGAGTAAATGTTCCAGTGGTGAAATCTGTGAGCTGGGCAGCGGCAGCCTTTAGTCGAAGCATGGACTTAGGTTCAAAGACAATTAACGGCCTTCTGGCAGGGTTTTTCACATGCCAACGCAATAGATGGAAATAAGAAGCTGCAGAACTTGGCTGAGCAATTGTCATATTATTTTCAGCTGCCAGGGTTAAGAAACGTTCAATTCGGCCAGATGAGTGATCTGGGCCTTGTCCTTCATAGCCATGAGGAAGAAGCATCACTAGCGATGATCTCTCGCCCCACTTTTGTAGTGATGAGGAGATAAATTCATCAATAATTGTTTGTGCGCCATTGGCAAAGTCACCAAACTGAGCTTCCCAAAGAACTAAAGCATCCTCACGCTCTAGTGAGTATCCATATTCAAAGCCAAGGGCGGCATACTCTGAGAGCAATGAATCAATGACAAACAGATGAGTACTTCCACTAATTAGCTCGCGAAGTGGGATCCATTCTGATCCATTTTCATAATCGCGAATTACAGCGTGGCGATTAGAGAAAGTTCCACGACCAACATCTTGACCCGCAAGTCTTACGGTGTGACCCTCGAGTAGTAGAGAGCCAAGGGCAAGCATCTCACCGCCTGACCAATCAATAGTTCCATCATCAAGCATTGTGACGCGTCGTTGTAGTTGTGGAGCAAGTTTTGGATGAACTTTAAAGCCTTGTGGCGTTGCTACTTGAGTAGCAGCAATTTTTCTTGCCATCTCTTCACTAATTGCAGTATTTGCCTTTAGCGGATCTAACTCTTCTAACTTATTAAATGCAGGTTTTTCTGGAAGCTTGTCATGGACCATATTAAATATTGCTTCTAGTTGACCCTGGAATTCTTTTGCAATCTCATCAGACTCTTCTTGGGTGATATCACCTCTACCAACTAGGGCTTCGGCATAGAGAACTCGAGTGGAGCGCTTGGCATCAATTAATTTATACATTCTTGGTTGTGTAAAGCTTGGTTCATCGCCTTCATTATGTCCGCGCCTTCTGTAGCAGACCATGTCGATGATGACATCTTTGTTAAAGCTCTGGCGATATTCAAAGGCAACTCTTGCAACTCTTACACATGCCTCAGGATCATCGCCATTGACATGAAATACCGGCGCTTGAATCATCTTGGCAATATCGGTGCAATAGCGAGAGGTGCGAGCAGAATCTGGTGAGGTCGTAAAGCCCACCTGATTATTAATGACTACATGAATAGTTCCTCCAGTGCGATAGCCACGAAGTTGCGACATATTTAGCGTCTCTGAGACCACGCCCTGTCCGGCAAATGCAGCATCGCCATGAATTAATACTGGAAGAACGCTATAGATATCTCTTACATTCTTCTTATCTTGCTTGGCCCTAACAATTCCTTCAAGAACTGGGTTTACTGCCTCAAGATGTGAGGGATTTGCTGCAAGATATATCTTGGTTTGATCACCAGATTCTGTAATGAAGTCCCCATATGTTCCAAGGTGATACTTCACATCTCCTGAGCCCTGAACCTCATTTTCTTGATAGTGCCCTTCGAATTCTTGGAAGATTTGCCCATAATTTTTTCCAGCGACATTCGCTAAGACATTTAGCCTGCCGCGGTGCGGCATTCCAATACAGACCTCATCTAATTTTGCTTTAGCGGCATATCTTGCAATTGCATCAAGAATTGGAATAACTGATTCCCCGCCCTCCAGTGAGAAGCGCTTTTGTCCCACAAACTTTGTGTGAAGAAATGTTTCAAAAGCCTCTGCGGAATTTAACTTGCGAAGAATTCTTAGCTGCTCCTCCCTTGGAAAGAAGGGGGCGCCAACTTCAACTTGGCTCTGAATCCATTTGCGCTCCTCTGGTGAGTCGATATACATATACTCAATGCCAATTGATCTGCAGTAAGAGTCGCGCAAGATTCCCAGAACATTTCGCATTTTTGCATAAGGGCGACCACTAAAGCCGCCAGTTGCAATCTCTCTATCAAGATCCCAGAGCGTTAGGCCGTGGGTTATTACATCAAGATCTGGATGGCTACGTTGCTGGTATTCAAGTGGATCTGTATCGGCCATTAAGTGGCCGCTAGTGCGGTAGGCCTGAATTAACTGCTGCAGACGCGCTGCTTTATTTAGCTGCTCTTTGCCCTCTGGAATGTCGTTATGCCAAGTAATTGGAACATAAGGGATTCGAAGAGCCGCAAATATCTCTTCATAGAAATTATCTGCCCCAAGCAGAATCTCATGGATTTTCTTTAAGAAGTCGCCTGACTGCGCTCCTTGAATAATGCGATGGTCATAGGTGGAGGTCAGAGTAATTACCTTAGAGATTGCAAGGTTTGCAATGGTTTCCTCACTTGCCCCTTGAAACTCTGCTGGATAATCCATTGCTCCAACGCCAAGAATCAAGCCCTGGCCAGTTACTAGCCTAGGCACAGAGTGAACTGTTCCTAGCGTGCCGGGATTGGTTAGCGAGACAGTTGTGCCACTGAAATCTTCCACACTGAGAGCTCCAGAGCGAGCTTTCTTTACTAACGCTTCATAAGAGGCCCAGAAGTTTCCAAAATCAAGGCCTTCACATCCCTTAATTGATGGCACAAGTAATTGGCGAGATCCATCTTCTTTAGTTAAATCAATAGCAATTCCAAGATTGATGTGATCGGGATATCCAATTGCTGGTTTTCCATCAAGCTCGGTAAAGAAGGTATTCATCTCTGGATTTTCGCGAAGCGCCTTAATCATGGCGTAGCCAATTAGGTGGGTGAATGAAACCTTTCCACCTCTGGCTCGCTTTAAATGATTATTAATTACAGTGCGATTATCAATCATTAATTTTGCCGGAATCGCTCTAACACTTGTTGCAGTAGGAACTGCTAGCGAAGCTTCCATACTTGTAACAACTCGAGCCGAGACTCCTCTAAGTGGTTCAACTCTTGCAGCAGTTGGGGTTGCAACTTGTGGAGCAGATTTTTTAACTACCTCTGCTGGCGTTGGAATTGGAGCAGGATTTGCTCGAACAACTTCTTGAATAGGTGGTGGCGTATTTTTAATCTCTTGCGCAGGAGCTTCTTTAACCTGTTGGCGTTTTGGAATTGGCGGGGTGGCGGCTTTTGCTACTGGGCTTGCTGCGCCATTTGTTGCTGGTTTATATCCAGAGAAGAATTCTTGCCAATTGGCTTCAACTGAATTTGGATCGGCTAGGTATCGCTCATACATCTCATCGACGAGCCATTCATTAGAGCCGAATGAGCCGCCAAATTTATTCTCAGGAGTCATGCCTGCCACAGAAAGTAAGCCTATCTTTGTTGCGCTCTGCCTTCCTACCGCCAAGTGGCGTTATTGGCCACACTTTGGCGATGCAAAAAGCTCTGCTCTAGGGCAGGCTTACGAAATGGCGTTGGCATTTGTTACTGGGGCAAGCAGGGGTCTGGGCTATGAGGTGGCTAAGGCTCTAAAAGCTCGAGGCGATGAAGTAATAGGTATAAGTAAAGATCGCCAGCGGGCCGAGGCGGCATCAAGAGAGCTCGGGATCGCCTTTGAGTTAATGGATTGCCAGCAGATTTCTCAAGTTAGAAGCGTCAGCCAGGAGCTACTAGCCAAATATGGAACTCCAGAGATTCTAGTTCTTGCCCATGGGGTAATGAGTGAGAAGATGGCAAAGACGCTTAAGACCAATGATCAAGAGTGGGCAAGAGTTTTGGATATCAATCTCAACTCAGTCTTTACTTTAGTAAATTCCATAGCGGCCCCAATGGCTGAGGCAAGAAATGGACGAGTAATAATTTTCTCTGCCTGTCTTGGAAGAATGAGCGGTCCTGGAAATGCAGGGGGACTTGCTCCGTATCGAATCTCAAAGGCTGGAGTAAATGCGCTAGTTAGAAATCTTGCTCATGAAACAAATCATGGCGCTAGAGGATTTTTAGTTGATGCAATATGTCCTAACCACAGTAGAACTGATATGGGCGGGGCTGATGCGCCAAGAAGCGCTGCTGAAGGAGCGGCGACTGCAATCTGGTTAGCAACTAGAACCTTTAACCCAGGAGATCAGACTGGGCTACTTTGGGAAGATCAAGAGGTAGTGCCTTGGTGAGGAATTGCAGATAGCGCAGCAAGTAAAGTAACTAGAGCAAAGCTTCCAAGACCAATTCCGAGCAAATCTCTCTCGCCATCAATCATGTAATAGGCAACACCGATTGCTATTAAATTAGCAAGCACTGTTGGCGCGCGGGCGAAGTTTCGCTTTGCTATAAATCCTTTGCCAGCAAAGAAGAGCCCAGTGCTAGCAAAGCTTAAGAAAATAATCTCTGCCAATATGGCATCAAGCTCTTCGACCTTACTTGTCGCTGTTCTTATCGCAAGATAACTGGCAAGGCCGGCAAGAAATAGCGCTTCAAGGCGCACCAGAGTTGCGGCTATTTGATAAACCTTCGAGCCAAAGAGCTTCATATATGCCCTTAAGAATAGGGGATGAGGCAGCTCTAGTTATTATCAAAAAAGCTAGTAAGGCTTGGCTAATTATGACCTCCTTTGATAGCAGCTCATTTGATCCACTTACCGGCCTTATGACCCCGGTCTATTTCTATGAATCCTTATCTCGCCTAAGGTCCTGGGCGCAAAGAAGTGATAACCCTGTGACCTTAATTGCGTTTAATCTAAAAGATCTAAATGATGATCAATTGCTTCAAGTAGCAAGAGACTTAAATAGCGAGCTTAGGGGAGGGGATTTACTTGCCCGAATGGCTCCAAAAAGATTCGTACTCGCACTCGTTGCAGATCAACTAGGAGCAAGGCATTTTCTGTTTCGTATCACCAACCAAATAAAGTCAGCTAATAATTATCAGCTAATTGAGCTTTCTCCAAACAAAGATTTAGCAGAGGCGCTAAGTGAAATAGATATTTGAGATATTACTTATCTGAAATAAATATAGCTGAGCGGTAGTAGGCAAGCTCTGCAATAGAATCTTGAATATCACCTAGGGCTCTATGGTTGCCTGATTTCTTTGGAGCTTGGAAATAAATTTTGGGATACCACCTCTTTGCTAGCTCCTTTATTGATGAGACATCAATAGTTCTGTAGTGGAGAAAGCTATTTAGTAGCGGCATATCCCTAGCAATAAAGTTTCTATCCATACCAACAGAATTTCCAGCCAGGGGAGACTTTCCCTCCGCTGTGTATTGCTTTAGATATTCAAGGATCTTCTCTTCAGCTATCGAGAGGCTAACTCCATTTGCTACTTCTTCTATTAATCCAGATTCACTATGCATTCTCTTTACTTCATCGCTCATTGAAGCTAATTTCTCTGGGGTTGTTGCAATAACTAGATCGATCCCATCTCCAAGTAGATTTAGCTCGCTATCGGTCACCAAGACTGCAATTTCAATTAGGGCATCTGAGGCTAGATTCAGCCCAGTCATCTCACAATCAATCCAAATCAAGGCAGGGTTGTCTTGGGCCACGCAGGCACGATACCCCCAACTTCTAGGTCAGAGTTCACCTCCCGTTCACCTAGCACCCATTGGTTATTTACCCAGAGAGGGTCAGATTCAGTCACGCCGAAGCCCTTCGGCACCTACTTTGATTGAAAGGTTTTCTTAAATGTTCTCAAAGAAGCGAATCCTCGCAATCTTTACAGCGACAGGACTAGCACTATCTCTAATGAGCGCGCCAGCGTTTGCGAAGGAAGCAGATGGTCCAGTAACGAATCTTGGAAAGTGCAGCTCACGAAATAAGATTGCATATGATGCTAAGGGAATTGAATATAAGTGCTCCATCGCAGGCGGTGGATTAAAGTGGAAGAAGACCGGCGGCAAGCAAGGCGCTGGCGCTTCAACTTCAACTTCAACAATTGATACAAAGAAATATGCAAATGTCAGTGGAGTAATCAAGATTGATGGTTCAAGCACAGTTGCACCACTTACTGGTGTAGCAGCTGAGGCTTTCCAGAAAATATCAAAGACTCAGATCACCGTTGGTATTTCAGGAACTGGTGGAGGACAGACTCGTTTCTGTAAGGGCGAGCTAGATATTGCAAATGCATCAGCAGCCTATTCAGCAACACAGCGTAAGCAATGCGAAGATGCTGGAATTAAGTTCACCGAACTTCGTCTAGCAACTGATGCGCTCTCTGTTGTGGTAAACCCACGAAACACCTGGGCAAAGTGCCTAACAGTTGCTGAGCTAAAGAAAATTTGGGAGCCAGGAAGCAAGGTCAATTACTGGAACCAAGTTCGCGCTGATTTCCCAAGAGTTAAGATGCCGCTATTTGGCGCTGGAACCGATTCAGGAACTTTTGAGTACTTCACAGAGCAGATCAATGGTCGCCCTGCAAAGCGCTCACGAGTTGATTACACCCCAACAGAGGATGACAACGTCACTGTAAATGGTGTCAAGCGCTCAACTGGCGCTCTGGGCTACTACGGATTTTCCTACTACAAAGAGAACACCGACATAAATAAGGCAATTGCGATTGACGGCGGTAAGGGATGCGCAGAGCCTTCACTAGAGAACGTGCTAAGTGGCGCCTATACCCCACTTGCTCGTCCACTATTTATCTATGTCAATAATGACCAGGTAAAGAAGAATCCTGCAATAATTCCATTCCTTGAGTTCTACGCAGCAGATCTAAAGAACCTCTCCGAGAAGGCGAAGTTCCTACCCCTAACTGCTGAGCAGACCAAGAAGTTGGAAGCAGATCTTGCTGAACTAAAGAAGCTTGCCAACTAAGGTAAGGTTTTATTAGTAGCAAAAAGCTTTAAAAGGTTATAACGAAGAGGGGTAGAGGATGAGCACCACAGCACAATCCGGCAGAGCCGTAATGTCGCTAGCTCCCTCTACCCACCTTCGCAGAAGAAATCTAATTCAATTAGTAATAACCAGATTAATGGCCTCAGCCACTGTAATCTCTGTGCTGGTCACCGTTGGAATTGTTCTCTCTCTTCTTCCCACCACCTTTAGACTTCTTAGAGAGATAACCACTCAAGTATTTGGAACTGTCTGGGCTCCCTTATTTACTCCATCTCAATATGGCATGGCACCTTTATTAACTGGAACTTTTATTATCGTTTCAATTGCCATGGTAATTGCAATTCCAATCGGACTTGCTTCAGCAATATTCTTAAGTGATTATGCAACTTTTAATCTTCGTCGAATAGTCAAACCAATTCTTGAGATCCTGGCTGGAATCCCAACAGTTGTTCTTGGTCTCTTTGGTCTTTACGTGGTAAACCCAGAATTTGTCGAGAAGTACTGGCCGATTGGTGAGCCACTGGCATATACCGCCCTTGGCGCAGGGTTGATGACTGGCATATTAATTATTCCGATTATTGCCTCAGTTGCAGATGACGCTCTCTCATCTGTGCCAAGAGCAATGCGTGAGGCGGCTTATGCATTAGGTGCAACGAGGCGAGAGGTTGCCACGAAAGTAGTTTTAAATGCAGGTCTTTCTGGAGTGGTAGCTGCTTTGATTTTGGCCTTTGCTAGAGCCTTTGGCGAGACCACCATTGCCCTCATGGTTGCTGGAAGTTATCCAAAGCTATCAGCAAATCCAGGGGATCCAATGCAGACGATGGCATCCTTTATTGGTTTTGCTGGAATCGGTGATGCAGAAGTTGGTTCATCTGCCTATAACACTATTTTCCTAGTTGGAACTGTCTTATTTACAGTTACTTTGATTCTTAATATCTTGGGAAATAGATTTATCGCAAGATTTAGAGAGGTTTATGAGTGATGGCAACTACTAGCACTTCACTTCAAAGTCGCGTATCACCTGATCGCCGAATTAAAGATTTTGCTTTTACGACATTTCTTTCGATTAGCATCGTTGCCTCTCTTGCATTTATTTTTTATATCATCTATCGCCTCTATAACAATGCTGGATTCTTACTCTCCTGGGATTTAGTTACATTCTTTCCCTCCTATGACATTGATACTGCAGGTTTTCAGTCATCAATCATGGGAAGTATCTGGGTAGTTGGATTTGCCACTCTATTTGCAGTTCCTATTGGGGTAATGACTGCTCTTTATTTAGAAGAGTTTGCTGGAAAACGAAATCGCTTTACCGCGCTCCTTGAGTTAAATATTCAAAACCTTGCAGGTGTCCCAGCTGTTGTCTTTGGATTAATTGGACTTGCCTTCATTGCTCGCGGCCCACTTAGTTGGGGCTTTACCGTGGGATCAGCTGCCATTGTTCTTGCGATGTTGATTCTTCCGGTGATCATTATCATCACTCGCGAAGCCATTAGAGCAGTTCCTCCTTCATATAAAGAGGGAGCCCTAGCACTTGGCGCTACGCATTGGCAGGCTGTTAGTAAGTTAGTTATCCCATCTGCCGTTCCTGGAACTGCAACGGGAACAATTCTTGCGGTATCCCGCGCAATCGGTGAATCAGCCCCCCTACTTCTTCTAGGAGCTCTCTCCTTTGTAACCTTTAATCCAACTGGTCTAGATAGTGGTTTTACCATCCTGCCGCTAGCGATCTTTAAATATGCCTCAGATTCACGCGAGGAATTCCAAGTTCTAGCCTCTGCTGGGAGCTTGATTCTTCTGGCAATTCTCTTTGCCATGAACCTATCTGCAATCTTGCTCCGCGACTACACCTTGAGAAAGAGGAATGTTTAATGTCAATGATTTCAAATCAATCACAGGCAAGTAAAGTTGCCGCATCGGAGCAAAAGAAAGGGTCAAACCCAATGAGCAGCTCAACCGCCAGCAGAAAGCCAAGCGAGCCTTTGAAGTTCGTTGACCCGGTCTTCACGCTCAAAGATGTTGCCGTCTCATATGGCGACTTCGTTGCGGTTAGTGATGTAAATATGCAGATTCCATCTCACGACATCACAGCCTTTATCGGCCCATCTGGATGTGGCAAGTCAACACTTCTTAGGACTTTAAATCGAACCAATGACCTAATTCCTGGCGCAAAAGTTCATGGCTCACTTTTTTATCATGATGCAGATCTCTATCACCCAAGTGCAAGCGCAGTTGAGGTTAGACGGCGCATAGGTATGGTTTTCCAGAAGCCAAATCCATTTCCTAAGAGCATCTATGAAAATATCGCCTTTGGTCCAAAAGTAAATGGCAGACCGAAGAAGTCAGAGCTAGATGACATCGTTGAAAAATCTCTAAAGTCAGCTGCGCTCTGGGATGAAGTTAAAGATCGCTTAAATGAATCAGCACTTGGCCTCTCAGGCGGTCAGCAGCAACGCCTCTGTATCGCTCGCTCCATTGCCGTTGAGCCAGAGGTTATCTTGATGGATGAGCCTTGTTCAGCACTTGATCCAATTGCCACGCTGCGTATTGAAGAGCTAATGGCAGAGCTTAAGAAGCAATACACCATTGTTATTGTGACTCACAATATGCAGCAGGCTGCTCGCGTAAGTTCCTACACTGCCTTTTATGTAACTGAGGTTAATTTAACTTCAGATCGCCGCACTGGAAAACTTGTGGAATTTAATGAAACCAAGAAGATGTTTAGTACTCCAGATGATGAAAGAACTGAGGCTTACGTAACCGGCAAGATGGGTTAACTCCTAAGAAATAAATAATCCTGGGATTTCGAGGGGTCCTGGGATTTTTTATTGCCTAAAACAATGCGCGCCCGGCAGGAATCGAACCTGCGACAACCCGCTTAGAAGGCGGGTGCTCTATCCAACTGAGCTACGGGCGCATTTACCGACCTAAGTCTATCTAGTGCCAAGTAATGCTCGGATAAACGATAAGGTTTCGCCTCGTGGCAGAGTTCATTTACACAATGAAGAAGGCGCGTAAGGCGCATGGCGATAAGGTCATTCTTGATGATGTGACTTTGATGTTTCTGCCCGGGGCAAAAATCGGCGTTCTTGGACCAAATGGCGCTGGAAAATCAACGGTCTTGCAGATTATGGCCGGTTTGCAGCAACCATCAAATGGTGAAGCCTATTTAAGCCCTGGATATAGCGTGGGGATTTTGTTACAAGAGCCGCCGCTTAGTGAAGATAAGAATGTTTTGGAAAATGTCCAAGAGGGAGTGGCCGAAACTATTGCCCTACTTGATCGCTTCAACAAAGTATCCGAGGAGATGGCAAGCCCTGATGCTGATTATGACAAGTTGCTAGCAGAGATGGGAAGCTTGCAAGAAAAGCTTGATCACCTAAGTGCTTGGGATTTAGATTCACAGTTAGAGCAAGCAATGGACGCTCTTAGATGTCCGCCCCCTGATGCTGATGTCAAGGTTTTATCAGGTGGTGAGAGAAGAAGAGTTGCGTTATGTAAATTGCTATTGCAAAAGCCAGATCTACTTCTACTTGATGAGCCAACAAACCATCTTGATGCCGAATCTGTGTTATGGCTTGAGCAATTTCTTTCAAAGTATGAAGGAACAGTTGTTGCAATCACCCATGATCGCTACTTCCTAGATAACGTAGCACAATGGATTTTGGAGTTAGATCGAGGACGCGCTTATCCTTATGAAGGAAACTACTCGACATATCTTGAAACAAAGGCAGCCAGGCTAAAAGTTGAGGGACAAAAAGATGCTAAGCGAGCAAAGCGATTGGCAGAGGAGCTCGATTGGGTACGGCAGAATGCTAAAGGGCGCCAAGTTAAGTCAAAGTCGCGTCTTGCAAGATATGAGGAGATGGCAGCAGAGGCTGAGAAGGCTAGAAAGCTTGATTTTGAAGAGATTCAAATCCCTATGGGACCAAGGCTTGGAAATATTGTTGTTGATGTCGAAAACCTTTCAAAAGGTTTTGGTGATCGCCTCCTAATTGATGATCTCTCATTCTCACTACCACGAAATGGAATTGTCGGAGTTATTGGGCCAAATGGCGCTGGAAAAACCACTTTATTTAAGATGATCCTAGGACTTGAAACACCAGATTCAGGAAGTATTAAAGTCGGCGAGACGGTAAAGGTTTCCTACGTCGATCAATCAAGATCAGGAATTGATCCAAAGAAATCACTATGGGAAGTTGTCTCAGATGGCCTTGATTTTATGAAGGTTGGCGCAGTTGAAATGCCAAGTAGAGCTTATGTCTCTGCCTTTGGTTTTAAAGGACCAGATCAACAGAAAGCTGCTGGAGTTTTATCAGGGGGAGAGCGCAATAGATTAAATCTTGCACTCACCCTAAAGATGGGTGGAAATCTTCTACTTCTAGATGAGCCAACTAATGATCTAGATGTTGAAACACTTGGATCACTAGAAAATGCTCTTCTAGAGTTTCCAGGATGTGCGGTAGTAATCTCACATGATCGTTGGTTTTTAGATCGTGTGGCAACTCATATCTTGGCCTATGAAGGAGAGTCGCAGTGGTTCTGGTTTGAAGGAAACTTTGAATCTTATGAGAAAAATAAAATTGAACGTCTTGGCGCTGAAGCTGCTCGTCCTCATAGAGTCACCTATAGGAAGTTAACTAGATGAGATCGCTTCATAAAGCTCTTGTTCGCTGGGATGATCTTGATGCGATGAGCCATGTAAACAATGCTAAGTATCTAACCTTGGCTCAAGAGGCTAGATTTGAATGGTCTTTTTATTCTCATGTGAGTAAAGGCGAAATTCCTGGAATTTTAGAGATGGTGGTGGCAAGAGCTGAGATAGATTTTATTGCTCCAATCTTGCAAGGTGGATTCTTTGTCGATGTTGAGCTCTGGGTGGAATCAATCGGCAACTCATCATTTGTAATGGGCTATGAGATAAAAAGTGGTGACACAATTTATGCTCGGATTAAGTCGGTTCAAGTAGGAATTGATAAGGAGAGCGGAAAATCGCGCCCACTTGAGGCAAGCGAGCGAGCTTTTCTTGAGAAATATTTAGAGGTGAAGAGTTGAGTTCAAAACTTGCTCCCAGAGGGCAGCGGCCTTGGTGGAGAGATGCTGTTACCTATCAGATCTATATCCGCTCCTTTGCTGATTCAAATGGTGATGGAATTGGAGATGTTGGCGGGATTAGATCAAAGCTGGGATATCTAAAGAAGCTTGGAGTTGATGCCATCTGGATCACCCCTTGGTATCCATCACCACAAAAAGATCATGGCTATGACGTTGCTGATTATTTAGATATTGAACCTGATTATGGAACTTTAAAAGAGGGCGAGTTATTAATAAAAGAAGCTCATGATCTAGGCATTAAAGTAATTATCGATATCGTTCCAAATCACACCTCTGATCAACATAAGTGGTTTAAAGAGGCACTTGCTGCCAATCCAGGATCAGCTGCAAGAGATAGATATATTTTTAGAGAAGGTAAAGGTAAAAACGGGGAGCTGCCTCCTAATAATTGGCAGGCAGTCTTTGGTGGCCCTGCCTGGAAGAGAGTTACTGAATCTGATGGCAAGCAAGGACAGTGGTATCTACATCTCTTTGCTGTTGAGCAACCAGATTTGAATTGGGAAAATAATGAAGTAGTGAAACACTTTGAAGATGTTTTAAAATTCTGGCTCGATAAGGGCGTGGATGGATTTCGAATTGATGTGGCTCATGGAATGTTTAAAGAAAGTGGCCTTCCCGATGTTCGAAGCAGTTGGATAGAAAAGATATTTGGCAAGAATAATCTCACTCGAATGTTAAGCCCCGAACATAAGCCATTCTGGGATCAAGAGGGAGTCCACGATATCTATCGCAGCTGGAGAAAGATTCTTGACTCATATGATGGTGATCGAATGGCGGTTGCGGAGGCTTGGGTGAGCCCTGCTTCAAGAATTGCAAAGTATGTAAGAAGCGATGAGCTACAAAACTCCTTTAACTTTGAGATGCTCACCACCCTATGGAAAGCCGATCAAATAAAGGAAAAAATCAATAATTCCATCGGCGCCTTAGCTGAAGTCGGAGCGCCAACTTCCTGGGTATTTAATAACCATGATGTGGTTCGCTCCGTTGATCGCCTTGATTTAGGTTTAACAAATCATGGTGATACCACTTTTTCTCGCCATGGCGATGTCAACAAACTAGATATTGCAAGAGGAACCCTTCGAGCAAAGAGTGCAACGCTTATGGCTCTTGCTCTTCCAGGAGGAACTTATCTCTATCAAGGTGAAGAGCTAGGACTTCCTGAGGTTAGAGATATTCCAGAGGATCGATTAACTGATCCAAGATGGAAGATGAGCAACTACAAAGATCGAGGAAGAGACGGTTGCAGAGTCCCAATTCCTTGGAAGAGTGATTCGAGTGGCGCATTTGGTTTTTCATCAAATGAGAATTTAACTCCAGAGCAGGCCTGGTTACCACCCAGTTCCTGGTGGGGAAAATACTCTGCCGAATCTCAAGAAAGTGATCCAAACTCGACTCTAAATGTTTATCGCAAAGCGCTCGCTATTAGAAAAAATGAACCAGGACTTGGTGACGGGGCTATGGAGTGGATTGATGCGCCAAAACAAGTCGTTGCATTTAGAAGGGGTGAAGACTTTGCTTGCTATATTAATTTTGGAAGTGAGATAGAGCTACCAAAGAATGCACAAGTCCTTCATTCAAGCGCCCCGCTTAGTGGAAATCGACTACCAACTGATACTGCAGTCTGGCTAAGAGTAAGCAAGTGAGTAGCAATACTGCCCTGCAAGAAAAAACTGTAAAGGTTCTAGCAACTGCGCAGGTATTAAATGGAGTAGGAGTTGCCGGAACTGTTGCAGCAGGATCACTTCTTGTTGCATCAATAACTAACTCTGAGACTCTGGCCGGCCTTGCTCAGACTTCTTCAGTGCTAGGAGCGGCAGCTCTTGCCCTGCCACTTGCCCGCCTAACAAGTCGGGGAGGTAGGCGCCTTGCTCTCTCAGTTGGCCTAATTTCTGGCGTATTTGGCTCACTTCTTGCAATCTTTGGCGGCTCAAGAGAGAACATATATTTAATGCTTACTGGAACATTTCTAGTTGGAGCAGCCTCTGCTGCTGGTTATCAAGCAAGATTTGCCGCAATTGATCTTGCTACAAATGAAAAACGAGCCAAGCAACTCTCATTTGTGGTCTGGGGATCAACTATTGGCGCTGTTACTGGACCAAATTTAATGGAGCCTTCCGGGAATTTAGCAGAATCATTCGGGCTTCCAAGACTTACGGGTCCGTATTTGATTTCCGCTGTGACTTTAGCTCTTGCTGTTCTTGTCATCCAGTTATTTCTAAGGCCAGATCCCTATCTAACTGCAGCAAAGGATTCAGGAGCAGCAACTCTTCCGAGAGTCAAGACAAAGGTTGCCCTCAAGCATATTCGCTCCAATGCCAGAGCCTTATTTGCTATTGCCTCAATTGCTATTGGCCACATTGCAATGGTTGCAGTAATGGTGATGACGCCCGTTCATATGGCCCATGTTGATGTAACTTTAACCATAATTGGTTTGGTAATTAGCGTTCATGTTCTTGGTATGTACGCCTTCTCGCCACTTGTGGGAGCCCTAACTGATCGTCTTGGAAGATTAAGAGTTATCCAAATAGGTGTAGCAATACTTCTATCTTCAGCTCTTATATCAGGGTTTGCTAGAGCAGATGATGCAATAACTCTAGGAATTGGATTATTCCTTCTCGGTCTTGGTTGGTCCTGCACGCTAATTGCCGGCTCTGCGCTATTAACCGAATCTGTATCACCAGAGTTTAAAAGTGCATCGCAAGGCGCTAGCGATCTTGTCATGAATCTCTCTGGAGCAAGCGGCGGAGCAATTGCTGGAGTTGTTATCGCAACTCTTTCTTATGGCTGGCTCTGTCTATTATCAGCAATTCCGGTAGCTCTTCTTGGTCTTTGGTCGCTAAAAATTAAAGCCAGATAGCACTTTTTATGAGTCTCTATGAGCAGATGGGCGGAAGAAAAACCTTTGAGAATTTAGTCTCACACTTTTATGCTCTCGTTGCATCAGATCCAGTACTTCGTCCGATGTATCCTGATGATGATTTTAAAGGAGCAGCGGAGCGATTGTTAATGTTTCTTGAGCAGTATTGGGGAGGGCCAAATACCTATAGCCAGTTAAGAGGACATCCCAGACTTCGCATGCGACATGCGCAATTTAAAATTGGTGATAAAGAGAGGGATGTCTGGCTCTCTCATATGAAATCAGCAGTTGACTCACTTGAGATGGATAATGAGATGCGAGAGCAGCTCTGGAGTTATTTAGTAATGGCTGCTAATTCAATGGTCAATCAAGAACGAGATTTTTGAGAACTATTTCCAACTTTTAATATCTCGCCATTTCTTAAATACCAGAGCGTTCCCCTTCGATCTCTAACAGTTGTTACTCTAAGACCAACGCTCTCTACTTTTCCTTTTACCTCTAAAACCTCAACGCTATCGCCTACACCGTATTGATCTTCAAGAAGCATGATGATTCCAGAGAAGACATCACGGACAATGCTCTGGGCGCCAAGACCAACTGCAAAACCAATCACGCCAGCAGATGCGACAAGAGGACCAAGATCTACTCCTAATTCACCAAGGATCATGGCTCCTGCAATTAGCCCAATAACCGCCTTTGATGAACTATTTAGAACAGAGGCTGCAGTCTTTGCTCGCTCTCGCTGTCTTGTTATCGATCTCTTCTCGCCAGGAATGAAGTCAGCTTCTGCTACTTTGCTTAAGGTTTTAGTGATGGCCCTTGAGGATATTTTCTGAATGAAAATCGCCAGGACCAGGATGATCGTTATTCGCAAGGGGGAGCCGAGAAACCACTCCAGCACCTGCTTCAGGCTTAGATCTAGCTCCATTGGGCAAGACTTTATAAGAACTTAACCAAATATCCGCACAAAACCCACCAACTTCGGGCAGGATTTCCCCCACGACGCGAGCCACGCGTCGGATAGACGGGGGAATTAGAACGGTGAATAGCTCATCGAGAAGGACTTTAGTTCTAAACGCTACCTACGAGCCACTAGGTGTCGTTTCTGATAGACGCGCGCTCATTTTAATTTTAAATAACCGCGCCACCATGATTGAAGAATCTGGCGTAACACTTCACTACTCATCTGGATCAATGGAACTTCCAGCAGTAATTAGACTTCATAAATTTGTAAAGATTCCATATCGCCACACTGTTCCACTCTCACGCAGAGCAATATTTGCTCGCGATGGTGGTCGCTGTGTTTACTGCGAGAGCGCTGCAACATCAATAGATCATGTACTTCCTCGAAGTAGGGGAGGCGATCATTCTTGGGAAAATGTTGTCAGCGCCTGTCATCGCTGCAATCATGTAAAAGCTGATAGAACTTTGAAGGAGCTAGGTTGGAGACTTCGCTCAATTCCTCGTGAGCCAGTAGGAGCTGCTTGGAGGATTTTAGGAACAGCAAGAGCTGAGGAGCGTTGGGTGAGATATTTGGCTCCATTTGGAGTTGTTGGCGCTTCTGCCTAAACTTGAATCTATGTCAATTCAATTAGCTTTAAATGAAGATGGCTCCATGCCTGGTGAGCCGCTCGCTTTTCTCGAGGGCTTTCTCTGGTTCTTTGTTACTCCAGTTTCGATAACGCTATTTATCTGGGTAGCAGTGGTTGCACTTGAGAATGTTAAGAAAAATAAAGCTAATCGAGCTCCAAGTGATGTGATTACTCGCATTGGCGAGTAATTAGTTATCTATTCCTCTGACTCTTAGCGCTCGCTCTAAAGAATCCTTAGCCTCCAAGATATGGCGGCGAAGAGTTGGATGGCTATCTTTTCCAGGGCCATTTAGCCAGGCATCTGTTTTTGCAAGTGTCTGACTTGAAATCAAATAGCTGGGATAGAGCAGATCAATAATGCTAGTTGAGACTTCATAACTCTTGGTGTTGTAGGTTTCAAGAATTAAATCAAAGTATCGATCAACAAATCCTTCATGCAGGTGGCGCTGAATCGGGCGGTTATAGCCTTGAATAGCTGAGAGCCTTGACCAATTTGTGATGCTCTCATCCTCGGTGGCCTTTTTAAATGCTGCCTCTTTTGCCTCAAGAGTTGGAAAGGCTGCAATACATCTCTCATGGCTAAGGGCGCCAGTAAGGGTGTTATCCCGTTTTAGCTCTGCATCTATCTCAGCTCTTGAGCTTAATCCTCGCTCCACTAGGCAGAGAATTAAATGCCATCTCAAGTCAGCATCAATTTTTAGATCCTGGAATTTGCCATCGAGAATATTTCTAATTTCAGCGCCCTGCTCTTTGCTATGTGCCAGGGCTGCAAAACTTCTAGCAAACTGGAGCTGGTGATCACTTCCAGCCTTTGCCGACTTAAGAAGAGATAGAAGCGCACCTGCAACCTTTTCTCTTAAGGTATCTCGATTTCTATCTGCGGCATAGATTTCAACTGCAGTATTTAGCTGCGTCATCAAGGCTGTGACAGTTGTGATGTCATCCTCGCCAGCAAGTCCTGTTAAAGCTATTTCTATAAAGTCAGTTGCAGATAGCTCAGCATCTCTAAACATATCCCAAGCTGCAGACCAACAAAGAGCGCGAGAGAGACCATCATTTAATTTACCAAGATGAGCTTTGAGAGTTGCAATGGATTTATTATCAAAGCGAATCTTTGCATAGGTAAGGTCGTGATCATTTATCAAAATAAGATCTGCCAACTTCTCACCGCTTAACTCTTTAACTTGTGTTAAATCACCTGAGATATCTAACTCCACTGATTTTCTGCGAAGTAGTTGCCCATCTTTTAAGTCATATAGTCCAACAGCTGCGCGATGCGGACGAAGCTCACTTGATCCGGCAGGAATCTTTGGAGCCTCTTGTTTGATAGCGATTGATTTATAGCTCTCGCTATCGCTTTCAATTACTGGTCGCAGAGTATTTACCCCTGAAGTCTGAAGCCAGGTTGATACCCAACTACTTAAATCTCGCCCGCTAGTTGCCTCAAGCTCCACTAACAAATCTGATAAGACGGTATTTTTAAAAGCATGCTTAGCAAAGTACTTCTGCAGGCCCTTAATGAAGTTATCTCGCCCAACGTGAGCTACCAATTGATGAAGAACTGATGCTCCCTTGGCGTAGGTAATGCCATCAAAATTTGCTTTTACCGTGTCGATATCGACCATATCGGTGGCAATTGGATGAGTTGATGAGAGTTGATCTTGGCGATAGGCCCAATTTTTTCTTTCAGCGTTAAAGCCGGCCCAAGAATTTTTGAATTTAGTTGCTTCAACTAGGGCTAAATATGAAGACCATTCGGCAAATGATTCATTAAGCCATAGATCATCCCACCATTTCATTGTGACCATATCTCCAAACCACATGTGGGCCATCTCATGAAGAATTGTGT